>NZ_MPZM01000015.1 GCF_002936955.1 Oceanisphaera arctica
AAGCTGGCCCTGAAGGCGGACCGCATCAGCCTGCTGGGTCGGGCCAGGTTTAGCTCCGCGCCCTTTATCAAACGCTTCGGCCAGCCCTGGCGCCTTCTGTCGGCCATGGAGGCCTGTCGCCTGCTGCTGCAGGAGATGGCGCTGCAGACCGGCACCCCCTACAACCGGGAGCTCGACGACCAGATAGCCAACAGCACCGGCATCACCCGTGCCTTTCTGGCCCAGGCCCGCACCGCCCAGGCCGACAGTCTGCTGGAAAGCGAACAGGCCCTGCTTTGGGGACACCCCATGCATCCCAGCCCCAAGAGCCGCCATGGCGTGCCCATGGACGAACTGCTGGCCTGCTCACCGGAAGTGGGGGCCAGTTTCCCGCTCTGCTGGTTCCGGGTCGATGAGGCCCTGTGGCAACACAGAGGCGAATCCGCAGCCCTCACCATGCTGGAGCAGCTGGCCGAGGCTCCTGGCCTCTACCCCTGTCACCCCTGGGAGGTTCGCCATATCCTGGCTTCACCGCTCTACCACAAGGCGGAACAAAGCGGGCTAATCGCCTATCTGGGCCCCCGGGGCCTGCCGATGTACCCCACCTCATCGGTGCGCACCCTGTATCGGGCCGACTTGCCCTACTTCCTCAAGTGCTCCATTCATGTGCGCCTGACTAACTGCGTGCGCAAGAACGCCTGGTACGAGCTGGAAAGTGCCGTCTTCATGAGCGAATGCCTGACTCCGGTGCTGAACAGTCTGGAACAGGCCAACCCGGGCTTTGCCCTGATGCGCGAACCGGCGGCCACCAGCCTGGATTTTTCTTCACTGGCCGAGCCTGAAGAGCAGGAGCAGGTACGCCACCTGCAGGAGTGCTTCGGCCTGCTCTATCGCCACAACCTGTCTCAGAGCGAACAGTCATCTTGCGAGCCGACCCTGGCCGGCGCCTTGTTCGCCTGGGGTCGCTTCGGCCAGAGCCAGCTGGTGCAGCGGCTGAACGATCTTGCCCGGGAGCGAAGCTGGAGTTATCAAGACGCCGCCCTGAACTGGTTCAGCGCCTACCTGAACGCCTTGGTGCCCGGAGTGCTGGACGCCTGCTTCAACCATGGGGTGGTGTTCGAGCCGCATCTGCAAAACACCCTGATAGGCTTCGAACATGGCCTTCCGAACCGGGTCTGGATCCGAGATCTCGAAGGCACCAAGCTGCTCCCGGAGCACTGGCCAGCACAGCGCCTGCAGGGGTTATCGGAGCGGGCCCGGGCCTCCGTCCACTATTCCAGAGACCAGGGCTGGAACCGCATCGGCTACTGTCTGCTGGTCAACAACATATCGGAAGCCATCTTCCATCTGGCCGACGGCGATGCCGATCTGGAGCTGACTGCCTGGCAGCAATTGGCGTCAACCTTGCAGAGCTGGGCCAGCGCCAACGGCCGCCCGGCAGAGATTGCCGAACTGCTGGCAGGCGGCCCACTGCCATCCAAGAACAACCTCAAGACCCGGCTGCTGCAAAAGGCGGATCGCCTGGCCGACTACACCCTGCTTCCCCACCCGATGCTCCCCCACCCAATAAGAGCTTCCCTATGACCCCTTTGATTGAGCAAAAACTGCTGCAGCTGCAACAAACGGCCCCCGAGCCTTTCTGCGCCTACCTCTACGATCTGAACGCCCTGGCCGCCCACGCCCGGCAGATGCGCGAGGCCCTGCCCGCCAACTGTGAACTGTTCTACGCCGCCAAGGCCAATCCCATGGCGCCGATCCTCGCTACCCTGGCGCCCATCGTCGACGGCTTCGAGGCCGCATCGGGCGGCGAGCTGACCTGGCTGGCCGAGCGGCATCCCCGTCAGCGACTGCTGTTCGGCGGCCCCGGCAAGCTGGAGTCCGAACTGGAGGCCGCCCTGCGGCTGGGAGTGGAATGCATTCATGTGGAAAGCCTGACCGAGCTGGAGCGGCTGGCCAGCCTCTGTGCCAGGCTCGGCTGCACCGCAAGCATCATGCTGCGCATGAATATCCCGCTCGACGGACTGCCCAGCACCCGACTCGCCATGGGCGGCAAGCCTACCCCTTTCGGCCTGGATCCGCTCGATCTGCCCGAGGCGCTGGCGCGGGTGGCCGAGCAGCCCCGCCTCGCGTTGCTGGGCTTTCACTTTCATCTGATGTCCCACCAGCTAGACCGCCAGGCGCACATTGAGCTGATGCGACATTACTTTCGCACCGTCAAGGGCTGGCAGAGGCAATACGGGCTAAAGGTGAAGGTGCTGAATGTGGGCGGCGGTATCGGTGTCGACTACCAGCATCCGGACCGGCTGTTCGACTGGCCCGAATTCTGTCGGGATCTGGAGGCATTGATCGCCGCCGAGCAGATGACCGGGACCCGCCTGCGCTTCGAATGTGGTCGCTTTATCAGCGCAGGATGCGGCTACTATGTGATGGAAGTGCTGGATATCAAACGCAATCTCGGGGAATGGTTTGCCATCGCCCGCGGCGGCACCCACCACTTTCGTACCCCGGCCGCCCAGAGCCATGACCATCCCTTTTATGTGTTGCGCGGCAGGCAACCCTCTCGGCTGCAGGACGCCAGCGTCACTCTGGTGGGCCAGCTATGCACCCCCAAGGATGTACTGGCGCGCAACCAGCCTATCCGCGAGCTGGCCATCGGCGACTGGCTGGTATTCCGCCATGCGGGTGCCTACGCCTGGAATATCTCCCACCAGCACTTTCTGATGCACCCGGCGCCGGAGCAGATTTTCCTTGGTGACCAACCACAGGGCTGATTATCGCTATTCTGGTCGCAGATAGCGGTCAGATTTCAGGCCGATACGTCGCAAATCCCGGGGCTTTGTTCATCTGCTCCGGACCTCACTCTGACAAGGTCCGATATTAAAACTCCCTGGGCAGCGCCTCAAAGCCGGCAATGACATCAAACAGCTCTTCGTCAATCTCGGCCTGGCGCACGCGATGAAAAGTGACCCTGAACTCTTCCAGTAGCTGGTCGATGTTGCTGTCGGCACGCTGCATGGCCGCCAGCCGACTGGCGTTTTCGCTGGCCAGCGACTCGGCACAGGCCCGAAACAGGGAGACAAACAGATATTCCCGGATCAGCGCCTGCAGCGTGGCCGTGCTGGTGCCTATCACCTCCGGCAGCTTGTCCGTTGGCCAGGTGCGTTCCGCCAGCTTTCGACGCCAGCATCCATCCAGTGGCAGCACGCGATGGCTGACCGGCCCGTACCCTCCCTCGGGGCTGAGCTGGTTGTAAAACAGATAAAGCCCGCCGATGTCGCCCGCACTGATATGCGCTTCGCTCGCCATAAGAATGTTCGCCACCAGCGCCGTGATCCCGGTAACGGACTGCGGCACCGCAAAGCTTCCCGTCAGCGACAGACCCGCATCGGCCAGACGAGCCTGAACCCGCTCGCCCACTGCCCAGATCATCGGCGGCGGCGACAGACCAGCCAGTGCTTCACCCGCATGATCGGCAACCACATCATTAAACTGACCGACCAGACCCTGATCCGAGCCGAACACCAGGGCACCAATGGCACCTTCTACCGGTGTTGCCGAGTCGGCCGTGATCAGATGCGCAGCGGCGGCACTGCGAATGCAGACGCTGAGCCCCAGCTCCACGCTGTCGGCATAATCGGCCAGCGCACGTACCGCCTGCTCGTACTGACCGATGCTCGACGCCGCCAGCGCCTTCATGGTGCGCACCACCGATTGCAGCTCGACGGCGCTGTCGATTTGGCGACCCAGGCTGGCGGTGGTATTGCTCATGACGGCGCCTCGGGCGAGCTCGGGTCATCACCAGCCGAGGCTTTTGCTGCTGGAGGGGGAATATCACAGAAAGGGGACAGGGCCTCACGGGCGGTGCTGATAATGGTCTCGCTATCCTGCTCCGTTAACGCCTCGGTGCCATTCAGCCGCTCGCATAGGGCATCCAGGAGCTGAGCGGCGGCATCGCGTACCGCCGCTTCGGCCTCGGCCATGTTCGCCAACGGGACCGGGGCGAACAGCGCCGAGGTGAGCGCCAGCAGCACGGTGATTTGGGCGGGCATGGCAACCGGTGCCGATTCGGATTGCTTGAGACAGGCGCGGATCCGGCGCCCGTGAGCGATGATCTTGCGGGTATGTTCATCCAGCCGGGCACCGAAGCGGGCAAAGGTTTCAAGCTCTTCAAACTGGGCATAGGCCAGTTTGAGATCGCCCGCCACCGCCCGGTAAGCCGCTCGTTGTGCCTTGCCCCCTACCCGCGACACCGACTTGCCCACATCCACCGCCGGCAGCACCCCCAGCTCGAACAGCGACGGCGACAGGTAGATTTGCCCATCGGTAATGGAAATCAGGTTGGTGGGAATATAGGCAGAGATATTCTGCGCTTCGGTTTCGATAATCGGCAGCGCGGTCAGCGAGCCGCCGCCGCATTCCGCCCGCAGCCGGGTGGCCCGTTCAAGCAGCCGTGCATGAATGTAGAAGATATCACCGGGAAAAGCTTCGCGACCGGGCGGGCGACGCAGCAGCAGGGACAGCTCGCGATAGGCCCGGGCGTGGTGGGTCAGATCGTCGTACACGATCAACAGATCCCGCCCCTTCGTCATAAAATACTCGGCAATACTGGTGGCGGCATAAGGCGCTATATAGGCCAGCCCCGGCGGATCATTACCCTCGGTCAGCACCACCACGCTGTATTCCATGGCGCCCTTTTCTCGCAGGGTCGCCACCACCTTGGCCACCGCAGAGGCGCGCTGGCCAATGGCGCAGTACACACAAAGCACATTCTTGCCGCGCTGATTGAGAATAGTGTCGATAGCCAGGGCGGTTTTACCGGTTTGCCGATCCCCGAGGATCAATTCACGCTGGCCGCGGCCGATGGGAATAAGGGCATCCACCACTTTCAGGCCGGTCTGCAGCGGCACCGTGACCGGCGCCCGGTCCATGATCGGCGCCGCTGGCTGTTCAATAGGCAGCCGCTCACTACTGTGCACCGGGCCCTTGCCGTCCAGCGGTCGCCCCAGCGGGTCGATCACCCGCCCTAACAGGCCCTCGCCCACCGCCACATCCATCACCCGGCCGGTGCGTTCGACCTCGTCCCCCACCTGCAGACGCCAGTATTCGCCGAGCAGCACCACCCCGATGTCCTGCTCATCCACGTTGAAGGCGATACCGAATACCTTTCCCGGAAAAACGAGCAGTTCATCGGCACCCACCCCGGGCAAACCGTGGACCCGGGCGATACTGGTCGACAGGCTGGCGATCACGCCCACCTCGCGGGAGCTTAACGTCGGCGTGAAGCTTTCCCGCTCCCGATTCAAACCGGCAAAAGCGCTATCAAACACCCGCTGCAACGGATTCTCGGTCTCACTCATTCGCGCGGCTCCGGTTGTGGTGGTGCCGCCGAATCCACATCGGTCTCTGCCGGCGGCGGCTCTGCCAGCCGCTCACCGATGTGCTTTTCCATCGCCGTCAGGTATTCATCAATGCTCCAGGCGACCTTGCAGCCATTGGCACCAAGCTCGATGCCGCTGATCAGCTGCGGAGCGGTCTCGAACGTCGGCTGAATATCAGCCGAGAACACCTCACTCAGCACGGTCTGGATCTCGCGACGCTGCGGCTCCGGCAACGCAAAGGCACTGCGTACCTGCACGGTCGCAGAGGCAAGCGCCGGATCAAGTTGCGCGCGTTGCTCCGGGCTCAGCGTTTGCAGGCGCTCCACCAGTACCTCGGCCATGCGCTGCTCCAGGCTGATGTCGGCCAGATCTGTCAGTGTCTTGCGCGCAATGGCAAACACTTCCTCCCGGGTGTGACGAACCAGCGCCTCGTTCAGGTTTTTCTGTTCGCGCTGCAGCGCCTGCTGTCGTTGTGCGCTCTGGGCATCGGCCGCCTGCTTCGCTTCCTCAAGCAGTCGTCGCCGCTCGGCCGTGGCTTCAGCAGCTACCTGTTCCAGTTGCTCGGCTCGTTGCTGCTCGAATTCACTGTTCTTATGGCGAAATTCGTCGCGTTCCTGTAAGGCACTGGCCTGTTTTTCCGCGGCGTCGGCCAGCTTGGCGGCAATCCGTTTTTCCCGCGCATCGATGGCATCCAGAATCGGCTGGTACAAAAATCGCTTCATCAGCCACACCAGAATCAGAAAGTTGAGTATCTGGGCGCCGACGGTAAACCAGTTGATCAGCATGGATTACTGTCCTGCAGCCTGGGCCACCGCGTAATTCCAGAACGGGTTGGCAAAAATCACGATCATCGATACCACAAAGCAATAGATGGCGGTGGACTCAATCATTGCCAGGCCGACAAACAGGGTGCGGGTAATGGTGGCCGAAGCGTCGGGTTGTTGTGCCAGCGACGTCAGCGCCGTGGCAACCGCCCGGCCTTCAGCCAGTGCCGGCCCCATGGTGCCAAAGCCGGTGGTCAGGCCGGCAATGAAAATGGAAGTCATCGCAATCAGGGTCATGCTGTCCATATGTTCTCCTTGGCTTACCCGGTCGGGGTGTCACGAATCGGGTTCTGTTTCCTGAGCCGAAGTCCCTTTACGGACCCGGGTGGCGGCCGCGATGTAAACCGCAGCCAGAATACTGAAAATATAAGCCTGCACCATGCCGGTCAGCAGACCGAGCACCGTCATCACCACGGGAAAAATAAAGGGCGTGATGCTCAGCAAAATCGCGACAATCATAGCCCCGCTCATCATGTTGCCGAACAAACGCACGGCCAGGGCCAGGGTGCGCGACAGCTCGCCGATCAGATTGAACGGCAACATTACGACGGTCGGCTGCACATAGGAGGCGAGGTAGCCGCGCAGCCCCTGCTCTTCAATACCGAACAGCGGTACCGCCACCAGCACACACAGCGCCAACGCCACCGTGGTAGATAATGAGCCGGTAGGCGGCTCGAAGCCGGGCACTATGGTCAGCAGACTGGAGATGGCCACAAACAGGAACAGGGTGCCCAGAAAACCGAGATAGGTACGGGGATGATGCAAACCGACCTCTTTCATCTGACTGACGATGGTGATGACGATGATTTCCAGCAGGTTTTGCCAGCGAGAACGCGCCTGCCCGGTGGACAGATTACGGGTGATAAGCTTAGCCCCCACCACCAACACCAGCATCACTCCCCAGGTGAACACTATGGTGGCATTCAGCTGCAAGAAGCCATATTGCCAGAACAGGACTTCATCGGGACTAAGGTGCATGGCCCTTATCCTTTTGTGCGCTCGGCGTGTCGGATGGTATCGGGCGAGTACCCGGCGGGCCGATCAGCCGTATCAGCAGCAAGCGCCCGATAACAAACCCAACCAGACACGCCAGCCATCGCCGCCAATCGCTGTCGGCAACCAGATAAAAGCCCGCCAGAAGGATACTGGTGCGCAGCAGCAGGCTGGCGAGAAACAGCAAGGCGGGATGCGCCGACGACACACCTCGTCGAACCGTCCACCACAGGCCGCCAAAAAAAAACAGCCCCAGCGCCAGCCCCGCGCCCCCGGACCATGCCCACATCAGCGTGTTACTCATCCTTGTCCTCCTGCTCGTCACGCATGGCTTCATCTTCCCTCGACACCCAGAACCAGGCATTGAAACAACCGAGCATCAACCCGGCCATCAGCAGTGCCAGTGTCCAGGAATACTGGCCCGGTTCATGCTTATCGAGCCAGTAGCCGATGGCGGCCCCCAGCAGCGTGGGCACCACTACCGACCAGCCAATCAATCCCATCATGCCCAGACCAAACCACAAGCCGGGGGTTCGATGCCGACGGGCCCTGAGCTTGCGCGTGGCCTTGGCGCCAACCTGGCTGGAAAAGTCCGGCTTTTTTTCGGGATCGTCAGCCATGTTTGACGCTCACCAGCCGGCGCAGAATCCCGCTTTCCAGCCGGGTCATCACCGAGCGCAGGTTTTGCTCATTCTCATCCCGGGACAGGAATTCCTGCTCTACCTGCTGGCGCAGTTGTGCCAGACTGGCACCGCCCAGGGCCTGGCGCACCGACAGCCGTACCTCACTACCGGTCTTTACCAGTACACCTTCATCCACCGCCACAAAGACTTCGCCCCCGGCCTCGGTTTCGTAGGTAAAAATGCCCGGCATCAAGGCCGCCACGCAGTCCAGACGACGGGGCCAGAGCCCAACGGCGCCGGTCGTCGTTTCGGCCACCATGCGCAACACCCCGCTTTGTTCGGCGAAGATGCCATGAGGCAACAGGATCTTAAGTTTCATCGTTATCGGTGACATGCTTCGCCTCCGTGGCAGCAGAAATATCGGGGGCCGAATCGTCGGCGTCCGTTTTTTGTTTCGCCTCGTCCACCGCGCCTATCATGTACAGCGCACTCTCCGGATAGTCCTCGAACTCATCGTCGAGAATGCGCTCACAACCGTCCAGTGACTGCTCCAGGCTAACCAGCTTGCCGGTCAGCCCGGTGAACTGCTCGGTGGTAAAAAAGGGTTGGGTCAGAAAACGCTCCAGCCGCCGGGCCCGGGCAACCACCTTGCGATCTTCTGCAGACAGCTGCTCCAGCCCCAACATGGCAATAATGTCCTTGAGCTCGGCATATTGCGCCAGGGTGCGCCGAATCTCCTGTGCAAGCTGGTAATGTCGTTCGCCGACAATACCCGGGGTGGCCATTTTGGAGCTGGACTGCAGCGGATCGATGGCCGGAAACAGCCCTTCGCCGGCTCTTTTGCGCGACAGCACGATGGAGGCAGAAAGGTGGGAGAAGGTATGTACCGCCGCCGGATCGGTAAAATCATCGGCAGGCACATACACCGCCTGAATCGAGGTAATGGCACCGGTGTCGGTATTGGCAATACGCTCTTCGAGTTGCGACAACTCGGTGCCCATGGTCGGCTGATACCCCAGCCGTGACGGCATCTGCCCCATCAAGCCGGACACTTCCATGCCCGCCTGAATGAAACGGAAAATATTATCAATCAGCAGTAGTACATCTTTGTGCTCGTCGTCGCGAAAATACTCGGCCATGGTCAGTGCTGCATGCCCCACCCGAAAACGGCTGCCCGGCGGCTCGTTCATCTGGCCGAAAATCATCACCATGCTCGGCAGCACGCCGGCCTGCTTCATTTCGCGATACAATTCTTCGCCTTCACGACAGCGCTCGCCGATACCGCAAAAAATACTGATGCCCTCCTGGTGGCCGATCATGTTGTGGATCATTTCGGTGAGCAGCACCGTCTTGCCGACCCCGGCACCGCCAAACAGGCCCGCCTTGCCTCCCCGCTCCAGCGGCAGCAACACATCGATGACCTTGATACCGGTCTCAAAAATCTCGGCACTGGTAGAACGCCGCGCCAATGGGGGGGGCGCCTGGTGTATCGAGCGCCATTGCACATCGGACAAGTCGCCTTCGCGGTCGATGGTGTTGCCGAACACGTCGAACATGCGAGACATAATCCCCTTGCCCACCGGCGCGGTCAGTGGGCCGCCGGTGTCGGTGACCACCATGCCACGGGCCAGGCCCCGGGTGGGTGTCAGGGCAATACCGCGCACATGACACGCATCACGCTGGGCCAGCACTTCAATCTGAATGTGCTGTTGCTCCCCCGTCCGCAGCAGCGAATAGATCGGCGGCAGCCGCTCATCGAAACGGATATCCACCACGCTACCGCGCACCGAGACCACCACACCGGTATTGGCATCCTGCTTGTTGTCCTGGTTTGGTGTCACTCATGCCCCCGTCGTCCGCCTTCACCGTTACTCATTAGAGTGTAGAGCTATCTCCGGCATCCATACCATGCGGGTCAGGCCCGGCCTCGCCCTACACCCGGGATGACGGCTGACAGTACACACCGAAGATATAGATACTTGAAGGAAGACACAGGGGCTTGCTCACCGGATTTCGCCGACAAAAAAGGGGTTGCCGAAGCAACCCCTGAAAATCCCCAAACAATCAACTCATGTTCAATGGCTGGGCAACAGGCCCGGCTGTACCAGATGGCTCAAGGTATTGGACTTGAGCAGGGCATCGGCCTTTTCGATATCCGGGGCGAAGAAGCGGTCTTTATCGTAATAAGTAACAACTTCACGCAGGGTCTGACGCGCCTGCTCCAGCGTTTCGGTGGTATTGAGGCCACCGCGGAAGTCCAGCCCCTGACAGGCGGCCAGCCATTCGATGGCCAGCACGCCGCGGCTGTTTTCCGCCATCGGCCACAGACGACGTCCACCGTTGGGGGCCATGGACACATGGTCTTCCTGGTTGGCTGACGTCGGCAGCGAGTCGACCGAGTGCGGGTGCGACAATGCCTTGTTGTCGGAAGCCAGCGCCGCGGCAGTAACCTGGGCGATCATGAAGCCGGAGTTGACGCCACCGTTTTCCACCAGGAAAGGAGGCAGACCGGACATGTGGGTATCCATCATCAGGGACACTCGGCGTTCGCTCAAGGAGCCGATTTCGGCAATCGCCAGCGCCAGGTTATCCGCCGCCATGGCCACCGGTTCGGCGTGGAAGTTGCCGCCGGAAATCACGTCGTTGTCTTCGGCAAACACCAGCGGGTTGTCGGACACGGCGTTGCCTTCCACCAACAGCACGTCGGCGACCTGGCGCAACTGAGTCAGACAGGCACCCATCACCTGGGGCTGACAGCGCAGAGAGTACGGGTCCTGCACTTTGGAGCAGTTGCTGTGAGACTGGCTGACTGCGCTGGACTCACCCAGCACATGACGGTAACCGGCGGCGGCGTCGATTTGTCCCTGCTGGCCACGTACTTCATGGATGCGCGGGTCGAACGGACGGCGCGAGCTCAGGGTGGCTTCGACGGTCAGGCCGCCGATCACGATGGCGCTGGCGAACAGGTCTTCCGCTTCAAACAGGCCGCGCAGGGCGAAGGCGGTGGACACCTGGGTGCCGTTCAGCAGGGCCAGGCCCTCTTTCGGTGCCAGTGCCATCGGCTTGAGGCCGGCAATTTCCAGTGCCTGGCCGGCACTGATTACTTCACCTTTATAACGGGCAGTACCTTCGCCCAGCAGCACACAGCTCATGTGGGCCAGCGGCGCCAGGTCGCCGGAGGCGCCGACGGAGCCCTTGCCCGGGATGCAGGGATACACTTCGTGATTGACCAGGGTCATCAGCGCTTCCAGTACCTGCAGACGGATGCCGGAGAAGCCACGGGCCAGGCCGTTGATCTTCAGCACCATAATCAGTCGTACCAGCTCGTCGCTGATCAGTTCGCCCAGGCCGGTGGCGTGGGACAGCACCAAAGAGCGCTGCAGGGTTTCCAGATCTTCCGGTTTGATACGGGTGCTGGCCAGCAGGCCAAAACCGGTATTGATGCCGTATACGGTGCGATCTTCGGCGACCATGCGGTTAACGCAGTCAACTGATGCCTGAATCGCGTCGTGGCAGCTGGGGGCCAGCTTGAGCTGGACCGGCTGTTCGTAGACCTTGCGCATCTCGGCCAGGGTCATTTTTCCGGGGTTGATAGTCAGCGTTGTCATCACATTAATCCTTGTTAACCATTGGCAGATCCAGACCCTGTTCACGGGCACAATCGATAGCGATATCATAACCGGCATCGGCGTGACGCATGACTCCGGTACCCGGGTCGTTGCGCAGTACACGCCCCAGGCGGGCGGCGGCGGCATCGGTGCCGTCGGCCACGATCACCACACCCGAGTGCTGGCTGAAGCCCATGCCCACACCACCACCGTGGTGCAGAGAAACCCAGGTCGCGCCGCCTGCGGTGTTCAGCAGGGCGTTCAGCAGCGGCCAGTCGGAAACGGCATCGGAGCCGTCGAGCATGGCTTCGGTTTCACGATTGGGGCTGGCGACGGAGCCGGAGTCCAGGTGGTCACGACCGATCACGATGGGCGCTTTCAGTTCGCCGCTCTTGACCATTTCGTTGAAGGCCAGCGCCAGACGGGCGCGGTCTTTCAGGCCGACCCAGCAGATACGGGCAGGCAGACCCTGGAAGGCGATACGCTCACGCGCCATGTCCAGCCAGTTATGCAGGTGCGGGTTGTCGGGGATCAGTTCCTTCACCTTGGCGTCGGTCTTGTAGATGTCTTCCGGATCGCCACTCAGTGCCACCCAGCGGAAAGGACCTATGCCTTCGCAGAACAGCGGACGCACATAGGCGGGTACGAAGCCGGGGAAATCAAAGGCATTCTTCACGCCTTCTTCCAGCGCCATCTGGCGGATGTTGTTACCGTAATCGAGGGTAGCGGCACCACGATCCTGCAGATCCAGCATCGCTTGTACCTGTACCGCCATCGACTGCTTGGCGGCCTTGACCACGGCGGCCTCGTCCTGCTTGCGCATGTCGGCAGCGTGTTCCATGGTCCAGCCCTGGGGCAGGTAGCCATTCAGCGGATCGTGGGCGGATGTCTGGTCGGTGACCACGTCCGGCGTGATATTACGCGCGACCAGCTCCTTGAATACGTCGGCGGCGTTACCCAGCAGGCCGACGGAAATCACGTCGCCCTTGGCTTTCGCTTCATCGAGCATACCCAGCGCTTCGTCCAGGCTGTAGGCCTTCTTGTCGACGTAACGAGTGCGCATACGGAAGTCGATACGGGTTTCGTCACATTCAACGGTAATACAGTTGAAACCGGCCATGGTGGCGGCCAGCGGCTGAGCGCCACCCATGCCACCCAGACCACCGGTCAGTACCCAGCGCCCCTTGGCTTCACCGTTGAAGTGCTGCTTGGCCACGGCGACGAAGGTTTCGTAGGTGCCCTGCACTATGCCCTGAGAGCCGATGTAGATCCAGGAGCCGGCAGTCATCTGGCCGTACATCATCAGGCCTTTCTTATCCAGCTCGTTAAAGTGTTCCCAGTTGGCCCAATGGGGAACCAGGTTGGAGTTGGCAAGCAGCACTCGCGGGGCGTCGGCGTGGGTCTTGAACACACCAACCGGCTTGCCGGATTGTATCAGCAGGGTCTCGTCGTCTTCCAGGCGAGTCAGTACTTCTGCGATGCGGTCGAAACAGTTCCAGTCTCGGGCCGCGCGGCCGATACCACCGTACACCACCAGATCTTCGGGCCGCTCGGCCACGTCTGGGTGCAGGTTATTGTGCAGCATGCGGTAGGCGGCTTCGGTCAGCCAGCTTTTACAGATTTTGTTAACGCCGGTCGGTGATTTGGTAACACGGCCTGGTGCGTGACGCTTGTCTTGTTGTGACATGGTATGTCCCTCTTACAGTGTCAAAGTATGAATTAACCGAGCCGCCAGTCGGGCCGTATGGCCATCAACGTCATACTCGGGATTAAGCTCTGCCAGATCGGCAAGTCGTAACTTGCCACTCGCGGTAATCTGTTCAATCAATGGTTCAATCACATCCAGTGCTACCCCCCGGGCGGCCGGTGCGCTTACACCGGGTGCCTGAGCTGCGGGAAACACATCAATATCTATGGTCAGGTACAGGTGGTCGCAGCGACCGATAAAGGCGTTTAACTCGCTCTGCATCTCGGCCAACCGGCCCTGGGTCATGGCTCTGTCTTCCCATACCAGTGTTTGCAACTGTTCGGCTTTGTCGAACAATGCCCGGGTATTGGAAGCCCGGCTAACGCCCAGACAGGCGTACTGAAAAGGCCAATTCTGTTGCTCGCAAACCTGGGCTATCTGGGCGAAGGGAGTGCCGGAAGACACCACCACGCCCGGGTCGCGCAGATCGAAGTGGGCATCAAAATTGATAATGCCGATGCGCGGGTGCTGTTCTTGCGTCGCCTCTTGTGTCATAAAATGTTGCGCCAGACCACTCCAGGAGCCGAAGGCCACCTCGTGGCCGCCACCCATCACGATGGGCAACTGTCGGTGTGCCAGACATTCGGCGACCTGGTCGGCCAGGGCGCTGTGCGCCGCTTCAAGATCTTCGCCTTCACAGACCACATCGCCGGCGTCATAAACCGGGCCCGACTGGTGCCAGGCCAGGCTCGCCAGCGACTTGCGCATGGCAGCAGGCCCAAGGGCTGCCCCCACTCGTCCCTTGTTGCGGCGTACGCCTTCGTCGCTGCAAAAACCAATCAGGGTCGTACCCGGCTCGGCCGCCGTGGTAAACGGCTGTACCTGCTGGTGCCAGCGGGCGGTATTCACCTCGGGATCGACTCGGCCGCTCCAGATATTCATGTCCGGCTTCATGCTGCACCTCCTGACATTTTGTCGGCAACCATTCCTGCAACTACACGGTGCGTTAACCGGGGCAGACCCACGCTGTAGGCCAGCTCCGCCGGATTATTGGTATCCCACAGGCAGAAGTCCGCCTGCAGTCCGGGCGCGATGCGACCCACTTCTGCCTGTAATCCCAGCGCCTGGGCACCGTGGGCGGTGACACCGCGCAGGGCCTCAATGGGGGTCAGGCGAAATAGGGTGCAGGCCATATTCAGCATCAGTTTCAGGCTGAAGATCGGCGAAGTGCCCGGGTTGGCATCGGTGGCCAGCGCCATCGGCACCTGGTAACGACGCAGCAGCTCGATGGGCGGCACCTTGGTCTCGCGCAATATGAAAAAGGCGCCGGGCAACAGGGTGGCTACTGTGCCGGCCTCGGCCAGGGCCTTGACCCCGGCTTCGTCCAGATATTCGATATGATCCACCGAAAGCGCGCCGGCCCGGGCGGCGGCAGCGCTGCCCCCCAGATTGGACAACTGTTCGGTGTGACCCTTGATGGCCAGGCCATGGGCTTTGGCAGCGGCATAGACCCGCTCGCACTGTTCGACCGAGAAGGCGATGTTTTCACAGAACACATCTACCGCGTCGGCAAGCCCTTCGGCGGCCGCAGCCGGAATCATCTTGCTGCACACCAGACTGATGTAGCCGTCGGCATCGTTTTTATATTCCGGCGGCAAAGCATGGGCGCCGAGCAGGGTGGTCACCACCCGAACCGGCAGCTCGCGGCCAAGCCGACGCGCCACCCGCAGCATCTTCAATTCGTTTTCCAGATCCAGGCCGTAACCGGACTTGATTTCAACTGTGGTCACGCCGTCGGCCATCAGTGCCTGCAGGCGGGGCTTGGCGCTCTCGAACAGTTCGTCTTCACAGGCGGCGCGGGTAGCGCGCACCGTGCTGATGATGCCGCCGCCGGCACGGGCGATTTCTTCGTAGCTCGCACCTTCCAGCCGGGCTTCAAACTCGCCAGAGCGGTTGCCGCCAAACACCAGATGGGTATGGCAGTCAATCAGTCCGGGGGTCATCAGGGCACCCTTCACATCGATGCACTCGAAGCCGGACTTGTCGTCGGCTTTCAGTTCGCTCATCGGCTTGAGCCAGGCAATCCGGCCCTCTTTCACCGCAACTGCCATCGGCTCGGCGGCACCGTTCAGGCCATCAAACAGAGAGGCGTTTACCCAGAGAAGAGGTGATGACTGATTCATGAAAGCGTCCTTGATGCGATATTTGTATATACATTTAAACCTATTTTTTTCTCTGGCAACCCCTTTAAACTAAATTCACCAAAATATTTGACCAAAACCACATTAAAAGTATACACACCATTAACTTTTACTTATTTTGTATATACATTGACCACTAATCACCATCACGGCTTACACATCGCCAGTTACAAGGAGTACTCATGAATCAGGTTACGGAGCAATCACAAGCCCCCGGCAAGGCCATCGGCCGGCTGCTCGGGTTAAGCGCTGTCGGCATATTTATCTTTTTTATTCCCATCAGCCAGCAGGGCAAGACCAGCATACCGCTGGATCATATGGTCGGCTGGCTGCGCGCCGCCTTGGGTGAAACCGGCGCTGGCTGGTATGCCATGGTGATGATCCTGGCGGGTGCCCTCTATCCGCTGATCACCGGCCGCTGGAAGCAGAGCCTGACCGACCAAATTTTTCTGGTGCTGAAGTGGCTGGGCGTCATCGCCGGCGTGCTGGCGCTCACCGGCGCCGGCCCCGCCGCCCTGCAGACGCCGGACATGCTGCCGTTTCTGTTCAACAAACTGGTGATTTCGGTTGGGCTGATCGTGCCCATCGGTTCGGTGTTTCTGGCCTTTCTGGTGGGGTACGGCCTGCTGGAAGCCATCGGTATTCTGGTACAGAAACTGATGCAGCCTATCTGGCGCACGCCGGGCCGCTCCGCCATCGATGCGGTAGCCTCCTTCGTCGGCAGCTACTCCATCGGCCTGCTGATCACCAACCGGGTCTATGTGTCCGGTCATTACTCGGCTCGGGAAGCGGCCATTATCGCCACCGGCTTTTCCACCGTGTCCGCCACCTTCATGATTATCGTGGCCAAGACCCTGGGGCTGATGGAAATCTGGAACCAGTACTTCTGGCTGACCCTGCTGATCACCTTCGTAGTCACCGCCATCACGGTGCGGCTACCCCCACTGTCACGGCTGGATAACCAGGCTGAGCACAGAGAGCCGGCCTGTGAAGACGGCAACCGCTTGGGTATTGCCTGGCAGAATGGTCTGGAGATTGCCGAAAAGGCGCCAAGTCTCGGCAGGAACGTCGTCGACAATTTCAAAGATGGCCTGGTGATGACCATCAGCATACTGCCATCCATCATGTCGGTGGGGCTGATTGGTCTGCTGGTGGCCAAGTACACGCCGATGTTCGACTGGCTGGGTTATCTGTTCTACCCGGTGACCTGGCTGTGGGGTGTGGAAGACGGCATGCTGCTGTCCAAGGCGACCGCCTCGGGACTGGCGGAAATGTTTCTGCCGGCCTTGCTGATGGCAGAAGCCGACTTTGTCGCCCGCTTCGCCGCCGGTGTGGTGTGCGTGTCGTCGATACTCTTCTTCTCGGCGTCCATCCCCTGCATTCTGGCGACCCGACTCCCGCTGAAAGTGGGTACCCTGGTGCTGGTGTGGTTTATCCGCGCCTTTCTAAGCTTGCTGCTGGCCATACCCGTAGCCATGCTGATCGCCCCTTAAGCCCTCACCTCTCCTTTCCGCCCGGCCGCTGCGGCGTGCCGGGCTGGCTCCAACTGCAGCTTACCGTTAAGATGTCGCCTTTTACACGAGACGACCTCATGGCCCTGACTGCCACCCTGCATAAAGTCCGCATGAATATCAGCGACTTGCACCGACACTACTATCAAGAACACAGCCTTACTGTGGCTCAGCATCCGTCCGAAACAAACACCCGGCTGATGGTGCGCCTGCTGGCCTTTATGCGCCACGCAGATGAAGATTTGAGCTTTACCAAGGGCCTGAGCACCGACGACGAGCCGGAGCTATGGCAGAAATCGCCGGATGGTCGCATCCTGCTATGGGTGGAGTTGGGTGAGCCCAGCGTTAAGCGCATCAAGCAGGCGCTGTCTCGGGCAGAACAGGTGGTGGTTTACAGCTACGGCGGGCGCAGCGCCCAGGAATGGTGGAACAAGCATCAGACCGAGCTGGGCCTGTTGCCCCGGCTGCAGATTTATCACCTGGCCGACCCCCAACCGGCGCAGCTGTCCGAGCTATGTGCTCGCAGCATCGACCTGTTTGCCACCCTGCAGGAAAGTGAAGTGCAGCTCACCGACGGTGAACACAGTCTGGATTTGATGCTCGATCAGTGGCGCTGAGACGTGTTACCCATCGGATTAAATATTCGATCTTTTTGACTGTCATATCAATCCCGGACAAAGGGCCCGCTTCTCCGCCCCGCTCAAGCACCTCCCTGTGACGCTCAGCACATGACATCCCTGTCATGTGCTGGTAGGTGAAGCAGATCCCTTTGTCCTCCTGATGCTCCGGCGTTGCCTATTGGCGCTGTCTGCAGGCAACTCGGTGTTCAAGAAGAGGCAACAGAGATCGACTACCACGACCGTGAAATGCCATGGACGGCATTTCCCGAGCCTCCAGGGAGGGTTCATAGCGTGTCGTGGGAGGCGGCTGTGTTGCCTCTAATACCTGATGCTTCAATATGATCAGATACTTAATGGGGTTGGTATGAGGCTTGATGCGGACAGAATCGCCGTTCCGCCCCACCTTGGCAATGACCGGCGAACTCGCCGGTCTGCTTATCCCAGCTTGAGGGTAGAGCGCAGCTTGTATTTATCGCCCGGATGCCAGAGCCGGGCAAAACTGACCAGCTGATGCAAAGACCAGGTGCGCCGGGTTACCAGCAGGCAGGGGGAATCTGGCGATATCTGCAGCCAGTCGCCAATGTTGGCGGGC
This sequence comes from Oceanisphaera arctica, assembly GCF_002936955.1. Taxonomy (GTDB): domain Bacteria; phylum Pseudomonadota; class Gammaproteobacteria; order Enterobacterales; family Aeromonadaceae; genus Oceanimonas; species Oceanimonas arctica. Next base: position 18,017 of record NZ_MPZM01000015.1, read on the forward strand.
GCCATACGGGCCTCGACGATATGCTCCAGATCCGACAGCGGGCAATGCTCTACCAGATAGGCGTTGGGGGTCTGCTGGCCGAAATCGCACTGCAGATAGCCGGGCGCCAGCGTCGGATGCACGAAGCGTTCTTCCACCTGGATGGGAGCACCGTTCTCCTTGTGCACCATCACCGAATGAAACACCCGGGAGTTGAGCCGCATGCCCATATGCAAGGCCACTTCCTCGTTGGCACGCATCGCTTCCAGCACGATGACGCTATTACTGTATTCGTGGCCTCGGCTTCGCACCTCGTCGGCAATATTGCTGATATCCGCCAAGGGTGATTCGGCCTTGGGCTCGGTTACGAAGGTACCCAGCCCGGCCCGACGCATCAGGTAGCCTTCCTGTACCAGATCCCGAATCGCCTTGTGAGCCGTCATCCGGCTGACCTTGAATTGCCCGGCCAGCTCCTGCTCGGGTGGTATCTGCTGATGCAGCGGATACTCCCCCGACTCGATTCGAACCAGGATATGCTGTTTGATCTGCTGATAAAGGGGAATGGATTGGGTCACGTAGCCTCCTGTAACAATTTTAATTGTACATACAATTGCCAGTGAGTCACATACAAGCTGGGTTAAACCATGAACCGGATCCCACCAGGGCTTTAAACAACCATCGATTTACGCTATGGTGCGCGCAAATTCAGTCAGCCATCGGCAGGAATACCTTGGAAAAACATGAAGAAGTGCTGGTGGCGCTGCGCCAGATCATCCGTGCCATCGACCTTCACTCCCGTCAGCTCAGCAAGGCCTCCGGCCTGACCGGCCCTCAGCTGTTGCTGTTGCAGTCCATCAGCGAGCATGGCGACATCACCATGCGCAAGCTGGCCCAGGCCACGCACATGAGCCAGGCCACCGCCACCACCATTATCGACAGGCTGGAGCAGAAGCAGCTGGTACGGCGGGAACGCAGTCAGACCGACAAGCGCAAGGTACACGCCGTGCTGACCGAGGATGGCAAAACCAAGCTCAAAACGGCACCACGGCCGTTGCAGGAAAGCTTTCTCCAGCGTTTTCAGTCACTGGAAGCCTGGGAGCAGAACCTGCTGCTGTCTTCGGTACAGCGGATTTCGTCGATGATGAACGCCGACGCTCTGGACGTGGCCCCGCTGCTGCAGGTCGGCAGCCTGCTGCACGAATGAGGTGATGTGAGGGGTTAGGCGTGAAGAGTGAAGCGTAAAACACCGAATCAATAGGCTCGGTGTTTTGTTAGAAAAATATGCCGGGACAAGCTCGGCACAACAACTTCCTCGCGGGTTTTAGACTTTAGGTTTAGCCACTTATCTTTACGCCTTACGCCTTACTATTCCAAACTAATGCCGATATTGGAAACACCGCCCTGAGCGGCGAAATCCCGAATAGCCAGAATGGTTTCGGCCTCTCTCTGTTGGCCTACTCGCTCCAGCAGCTCTACCTGAAATTCCATCTCCGCCATCATCAGCTCATCTTCGTACAGCTCTTCTTCACTCAGATCCCGCTCTGCCAGCAGTTCGGCAAAACCGGCCACGGTACCGAGCGAGGCACTGCTGGCTTCGATGGCTTCTTCACCGATACGACAAATCACCGAATTATAGGCGGCTCCCAGGGCGACGCAGGCATCCAGTGCCGGGTAGGCGCCGTAACTTTCAAAGCGAGTAGGATCGGGGATGAATGATTCGAATGATTCCAGCTCGGAGGTCAGATCCACCCGGGATCCCTTGACCGTCAGATAGGTCCAGAGTGTGTCCAGTGTCGAGCGCAAGCGATCTCCGTTACCGAACCCGGATGTATCGGAAAAAAGTTGATAATTGGGATACATCCGCTCGGCCAGCGCCAGCGCAAACACCGTTTGCTGCCATGGGGCCAGCTTGTTGATTTTTTTATAAAATTTATCACCGAACACGGATATTTCCTTGTGGTTGGGGCTGCCGCCTTGTGGCCAATATGACCGTTTGCGGCCAAGGCTCACATTTTATGCGGGAAACACTGGTATAAGTTTTTGCTTGTGCCATTGTCTCATAAAACGCTGATACAAAAAGCATGTTGAGGAGAGAAGGTATGGCCAATCATACCCTGTTACTGCTCAGTCAGGATAACGCCGAATATCAGGCGCTGTTGCAGCAGGCCTACCTGCCCGGGCTGACTATTCTGGCGCCCGAGCAGGAAGCGGATATTCAGGCGGCACTGGCTAGGGCCGACATCCTGCTGGGCGAACCGGCCCGGCTTCGCGCCCGACTGAAGGAAGCGCGCTCCCTCAAGTGGGCTCAGTCCACCTATGCCGGGGTCGATCTGCTGCTCAGCTCCGACTGCCGCCAGGATTATCAGCTCACCAATATCAGAGGGATCTTCGGCCCCCTGATCAGTGAATATGTCTTTGCTCATCTGCTATCACTGACCCGCCATCTGGGCCACTACCGGGAACAGCAGCGGTTACACAACTGGCAACCGCTGCCCTATCACAGCATTCGCGGCAAGACGATGCTGATCATCGGCACCGGCAGCATAGGCCAGCATGTGGCCAGTACAGCGGCTAACTTCGGGCTGACCGTGCTGGGCATCAGCCGTTCCGGGCGAGAAGCTCCCGGCTTTGATCATATCTATCAGCTACCCGCATTGAACAAGGTGCTGCCCAGGGCCGATGTGGTGGTGAGCGTACTGCCCTCTACGCCCCAGACCCGGGGCCTGTTCAACAGCGAACGCATGGAATTTTTCAAGCCCGGCGCCATCTTCTTCAACGTGGGCCGGGGCGATGTGGTGGATGAAAGCGCCCTGATCCAGGCACTGCGTCACGGCAACGTAGGGGCGGCTGTGCTGGATGTGTTTGCCACCGAGCCGCTGCCCGCCGCCAGCCCCTTGTGGGACATGCCCAACGTGGTGATAACCCCCCACAACGCCGGCTACAGCTTTCCGGATCAGATTGTCACTCGCTTTAGCCGTAACTACCTGAAATACATAGAGGGCAAACCGATGGAAGGCCTGGTGAATTTCAATCTGGGATACTGATGGACGCCGAGTGCGAACGGCTGCTGCAGCAGGTTCGGGTCTGCCGATTGTGTGAAGCCCTGCTGCCGCTAGGGCCTCGCCCTGTTGTGCAAATGGCGCCACAGGCCCGCATCATGATCATCGGTCAGGCGCCGGGCACCCGCGTCCACGAGACGGGGGTTCCCTGGAACGACCCCAGTGGCGACACCCTGCGCCGCTGGCTGCAGCTGAGCCGGGAGCAATTCTACGACCCGAATGTCATCGCCATCATGCCCATGGGTTTCTGCTATCCGGGCCGGGGCAAGAGTGGCGATCTGCCGCCCCGCCCAGAATGCGCGCCCGCCTGGCATGAGCAACTACTGGCCGCCCTGCCCCATATCCGACTCACCCTGCTGATTGGCCAGTATGCCCAGCGTTATTACCTGGGCAACCAGTATCGCTCCCTGACCGAAACGGTACGTCACTGGCGAGACTTTGCGCCCGACCGACTGCCCCTGCCCCATCCCTCTCCGCGTAATCGTCGCTGGCTGAGCCAGAACCCCTGGTTCGAGCAGGAAGAACTACCGGCATTGCGGGCTCGGGTACATCAAGTGTTAGAGCTGTAATACCAATCCCAGTAAAGATCTGCTCACCTTTTAGATTTAGGCTCCAGAGGCAACACAGCCACCTCCCACGACTCGCCATAAACTCATCCCTGAGGGCTCGGGAAATGCCGTCCATGGCATTTCACGGTCGTGGTAGTCGATCTCTGTTGCCTCTTCTCGAGCACCGAGTTGTCTGTAGACGATGCCAACAGGCAACTCCCTGGCATCAGGGAGGATAAAGGGATCTGCTCCGCCGACCCTCCGCGCCAAGGAGGGCGCGGCGGAGCCTACATGGAGGTATTCACGGCGTGTCGGCGGAGCGGGCCATTTGTCCGACCTTTGCAGAGCAACCAAATAGATCAGTTCTTTAATCTGTTTGGTATAAGCCGTCAGCTATAAGCGATCAGCTAAAGATAGACACCTTCTTTAGCTTGGCTCTGTGTTTTTCTGACAGCTTAAAGCTTATCGCTGACAGCTATTTTTGGCTGCTATTTTCAGCCCCGCTTAGGCACCAAATGAGACAACATAAACAGACTGGCGGCCACCACTACCACCGAGGGGCCGGCGGGGGTATCGTGACTGATCGACAGTTGCAGACCGCCAACAACGGCGATCATGCCCAGGCCACTGGCATACAGGGCCATTTGTTCCGGTGTGCGGCTGAAACGCCGAGCGGTGGCGGCGGGAATGATCAGCAGAGAGGTGATGATCAGGGCCCCCACAAACTTCATCGCCACCGCTATCAGGACGCTTATCATCATCAGCAGCAAGAGTTTCAGCGGCTCGACCCGGATCCCCTCCACCCGCGCCAGCTCTTCACTCACGGTGATCGACAACAGCTGACTCCAGTAATGACGCAGTATCAACAGTAACACCAGGCCGCCACCGTAGATCCAGTACAAGTCCACCAACTGGATCGCCAGCAGATCACCGAATAGATAAGCCATTAAATCGACGCGGACATTATCCATAAAGGCCAGAGCCACCAGCCCCAGCGACAGGGAGGTATGGGCCAGAATGCCGAGCAGGGTGTCGGTCGCCAGCCAGCTGGATCGTTGCAGCGCCGCCAGCAGGATACCAAGGCATAAACAGGCCACCAGCACCGCCAGCGTCAGATCGATTTGCAACAAGAGGCCGAGCGCGACCCCCAGCAGGGAAGAATGGGCCAGGGTATCACCGAAATAGGCCATGCGCCGCCAGACCACAAAGCTGCCGAGCGGGCCCGCCAGCAGGGCGATGCCGAGGCCGGCCAGCAGCGCATAAAGCAGAAAACTATCCCACATGGCGTACGTCTCCGTGGTGGTCGTCGTCACAATCATGGTGGTGGGTGTACACCGCCAGCTGAGCCAGTTCGGGCCGGCCGAACAGACGGGCAAACTCCGGATGACGCGCCACATGCTCCGGCTCGCCATGGCAACAGATATGCTGATTCAGGCAAATCACCCTGTGGGTGCTGGCCATCACCAGGTGCAGATCGTGAGACACCATCAGTACCCCGCATTGCAACTCGTCGCTGAGCTGCTTGATCAGGGTGTAGAGCTCGGTCTGCCCATGCACGTCCACGCCTTGTGCCGGTTCGTCCAGAATCAGTAACTCCGGCTCCATCATCAGGGCCCGCGCCAGCAAGATGCGCTGCATTTCGCCGCCGGACAAGGCCTGCATGGCCCGGTCCGCCAGCCGTTCGGCCCCCACTCGGGCCAGTGACTGAGCCACAGTCAACCGACGACCATGAGACAGGCTCATGAAACGGGCCACGGTCAGTGGTAGTACCGGGTCAAGGTGCAATTTTTGCGGCACATAGCCGATGCGAAGCCCCGGCTTTCGCCACAACTGGCCGGTATTGCCCTCGTTCAGGCGTAGTACCAGTTTCATCAGCGAGCTCTTGCCGGCTCCATTCGGTCCGACTATGGTCAGTATTTCGCTGCTGTGCAGAGTCAGTGAAATTCGTTCGAGAATGATATTGCCCTCGATTTCCAGTCCGACGTCGGTCAGTTCAACCAGCTTGGTCATTCGCTTTACGCCTTTACATCTCAATTTGTAATATTATAACATTGCCTGCTTGCCGAACTCTATCACCAATCCGGACGAAATCCATCATGAGAGCCCTGTTGTTGCTGACGTTGACCCTGCTGCTGAGCGGCCAGGCCCGCGCGCTGGAAGTACTGACCACCATCAAGCCACTGCAACTGATTGCCAGTGCCATTACCGAAGGTGGCGAGGCTCCCGAGTTGTTGCTGACACCGGGCACTTCACCCCACGACTATGCCCTGCGCCCGTCGGATGTGCGCCGGATAAAAAAGGCAGATTTGGTGCTCTGGGTCGGCCCCGAGCTGGAGGGCTTTCTGACGTCGCTGCTCGACAAGCATCCCGGCAGCCTGCCGCTGATGGCCCAGATCGATACCGAGGAACATCACCCACAACCAGGTCATGACCATGCAGACCATGCAGACCATGCAGACCATGCAGACCATGCAGACCATGCAGACCATGCAGACCATGCAGACCATGCAGACCATGCAGACCATGATGATCACCCGAATCGCCATCATGACGAACATTATTCCGATAAAATCACCGTCGGAGACGACGATGACGGACACGGCCATCAGCATGGTGAGCAGGATACCCACATCTGGCTGGATCCTCATCACGCAGAAAAAATTGCCAGCCTGCTGGCCGAGCGTCTGAGTCAGCTGGACCCTGCCAATACTGATCGATATCAACGTAATCTGGCCGCCTTTCGGGCTGGCTTGACCGAGGCCGACCAACAGGTGGTCGAACGTCTGGCTCCGACCGCCGGCATCGGTTACTTCGTGTTCCACGATGCCTACGGCTACTGGGAAGATCATTACCAGTTACCGTCACTCGGGTATTTTACCGTTAACCCGGAACGCTCTCCCGGCGCCAGAACGGTGTCACGAATCCATCAGGCATTGAAGGAATCTCAGGCACAATGCGTCTTTGCCGAACCCCAGTTCAGGCCTGCCGTGGTGAAGGCCGTAGTACGTGATACAAAGGCTCGCATCGGCATACTGGACCCTTTGGGAGCCGATATTGAAGTGGGCCCCCGAGGCTACTTTGCCTTTATGCACCAACTGGCAGACGCCATGGCCGGATGCCTGCTCAACGAGACCTAAATATTTGCAATAAAATCCGGTACAATGCGGAACTTTACTATCAACGCATGTTCTAACTTGAGTTGTCCGTATAAGGGCTATTTAGTAAGAAATATTAACCGCTTTATTATCTTTGGATCTATGCCTGGATAGATAAAGCGGTTTTTGCATTCATTATTTCGTCATCAACAGGCATAGGTAATCCGGATGAATCCTCTCCGCCCGATACAATCAAAACTGCAAGGTATGCCGGCGCAGTTACCCAAGCGACACCTGTATGGCATCATCCTTCTCGGCGGCCTGACGCTGACAACCGCGGTGATGCTGCCCTCGCCCGACCTCATCAAGCAGCCGCTCAAAATCAGCATCCCTGCCAGCCTGAATCTGCCGCAAAAAGCCGCCAAAGAGCAAGTAGACAACACCGAGTTCTACACCCTGCCCAGCGATGAAGTAGAGCCTGTCGACGCCCTGGATGAAATCGCCGCCACCGAACCCGAATGGCAGGAATACGTGGTGCAAAACGGCGATACCCTGAGCACCATTTTCAACGGCCTGGGGCTGCCGCTGGCCACCATGTACAAGATGCTGGAGGCCGACAAGAGCAAGGTGCTGGACGGCCTCAAGCCAGGCCAGACCCTGTCGTTGCTGATCGATCAGGACAACCTGCTGCAGGAATTCAAGATCCAGCGGGATCTGCTGCACACCCGCATCTTTACCCGCGACGGAGATGGCTATCAAAGTCGCCTCAGAACGGAAGAAAGCAACTGGGAAAGGCGCGCCCTGAGCGGAGTTATCAACGGCAGTTTCTATATCAGTGCCCGGGATGCCGGCCTCTCTGCCCCCCAGATCCAGCGGATTGCCAACCTGTTTCAGTGGCAGCTCAATTTTGCCCGGGACTTGCGTCAGGGCGACAGCTTCAAGGTGCTGGTACAACGTGAGTTTGTCGAAGGAAAAAGTACCGGCAAGTCCGAGCTGCAGGCGGTGGAAATTACCAACAAAGGCCGCACCTATCACGCCTTCCGCTACGAAGACGGCAAGTTTTACGATGCAAAGGGTGAAAGCCTGGAACGGGGCTTTATTCGCATTCCGCTGGAACGTCGTGCCCGGCTCAGCTCCAACTTCAACCTGAACCGCAAACACCCCATTACCGGCCGGGTTCAGCCCCACAAGGGCACCGACTTCGCCGTTCCTGTCGGTACCCCTGTGCTGGCCCCGGGCGACGGTGTGGTGGTCAAGGCCGTACGCCATCGCCTGGCCGGCAACTATCTGGTGATCCGCCATGGCCGCCAGTACACCACCCGCTTCCTGCACCTCAGCAAGTTCCTGGTGAAACAGGGTGATACGGTACGCCGTGGCCAGCGTATTGCGCTGTCCGGCAACACGGGCCGCTCTACCGGTCCGCACCTGCACTACGAGTTCCTCGTCAACAACAGAGCGGTAGACGCCATGCAGGTCAAGTTGCCGATGGCCGATGGCCTGGGCGATAACGAGAAGCGCACCTTCCTCGCCACAGTAGAAAAATACAAGCGGGAAATGGCCGGCTAACCGCCTGACTCATCCCCATGAAAAAAGCGCCGTTAAGGCGCTTTTTTATTGCATGCAATTCAGGACGACTGTTACTTGGCGTGATAGGGCCGTGACAGACGGTGTACCGACTCGATAAAGGCGCCGGCGTGCTCTGGATCCACATCCAGATGAATGCCATGGCCCAGGTTGAACACATGGCCGGGACCTTCACCAAAGCCTTCCAGAATGGTGGCCACTTCCTGCTCGATACGCGGAATCGGCGCATAGAGCATGGACGGGTCCATGTTGCCCTGCAGGGCAACCTTGTCGCCGACGCGACGCTTGGCGTCGGCAATGTTGATGGTCCAGTCCAGACCCACCGCATCACAGCCGGTGGCGGCAATCGCTTCCAGCCACTGGCCACCGTTTTTGGTGAACAGGGTTACCGGCACCCGACGACCTTCGTTTTCGCGGGTCAGGCCATCGACAATCCTGGCCATGTACTGCAGCGAGAAGTCGTTGTAGTCACGCGGGGTCAGTACGCCACCCCAGGTATCGAAGATCATCAGGGACTGGGCACCGGCCGCCACCTGGGCGTTGAGGTAGCTGGTCACGCTGTCGGCCAGCTTGTCGAGCAGCAGGTGCAGGGCCTGAGGCTCCGCATACATCATCTTCTTGATCTTGGTGAAGGCCTTGGAACTGCCGCCTTCAACCATATAGGTGGCCAGAGTCCAGGGGCTGCCGGAGAAGCCGATCAGCGGCACTTCGCCGTTCAGCTCGCGACGAATGGTGCGTACCGCATTCATCACATATTGCAGCTCGCCTTCCGGATCGGGAATGCCGATTTTCTGCACATCGGCCATGGAGGCGATCGGCCGCTCGAACTTGGGGCCCTCTCCGGTTTCGAAATACAGGCCCAGCCCCATGGCGTCGGGAATGGTCAGAATATCGGAAAACAGGATGGCCGCATCGAGCGGGAAACGACGCAGCGGCTGCAGCGTCACTTCACAGGCCAGATCGGCATTCTTGCACAGCGACATAAAATCACCAGCTTCGGCCCGGGTCGCCTTGTACTCGGGCAGATAGCGACCAGCCTGGCGCATCATCCATACCGGGGTATAGTCTACCGGCTGGCGTAAAAGGGCACGTAAGTAACTATCATTCTTGAGTGGTTTCATCCCGTCGTTCCAGATCAGGTGGCAAATTGCCCGCATTGTAACATCAGATGTAGGAATCGGAAAAACTGCGTCGTCCCCGCCGTCCCCATGCAGCTAATGATGCCAAAATGCACAAGTTGTGAGCAATGCTATTGACCCGGACTATTCTTTTCTTTAATGATGGGAGGCAGCCACCTGCTCAGGTCGCCCAAGGAGGGAATCATGCTCAGGAAAATGGAACAAACCAAAGAACAACTGGCCGGCAAGCATCAGGCACTGGACGCCTTTATCAATGCCCGCCAGAACCTGCTGGTCGAATACATCCGCCTTTCCACCAACCAAAAGACCCAGCCGACACCGGAAGAGCTGTCCGAATTCTGTGGTCAGCTGGTCGACTATGTCTGCGCCGGTCATTTCGAGATCTACGATTATGTCATGGCCGCCTACGAGGCATCCCGGGGCAACGCCCGCATCCTGGCCGAACGCATTTATCCGCGCCTCAAGCAAAGTGCCGGCGAGGCGCTGAATTTCCATGACAAGTACGCCCAGGTCGACGAAGACACCCTGCTGGAACTGGAGCTAGACCAGGATCTCGGTCAGCTCGGCGAAATGCTCGAAGAGCGGTTCGAGCTGGAAGACCGACTAGTGTCGGCCATCTCGCTGCTGAATCATCTGGATACCGGCGAGCCCGCCTGACAGGAGCCAATCATGGCTGAACGCAGGCTGGCTCAGCGGCGGGGCAAAGAGCCCCATTAGCGACGGATTATAGCGCCTCGAGCGCCTCGTCCAGCTTCTTGACGGCGATCACTTCCATGCCGGCTGGTGCCTGCTTGGGTCTGTTCGCCCAAGGTACTATGGCGCGGGTAAAGCCGTGCTTGGCCGCTTCCATCAGTCGCTCCTGACCTGAGGGCACCGGCCGGATTTCTCCCGACAGCCCTACTTCGCCGAACACGACCAGCTCTTGCGGCAAGGCCTTGTCACGAAAGCTCGACACCAGCGCCAGCAGCAGCGCCAGATCGGCACTGGTATCTTCGACCCGCACCCCGCCGACGACATTGACGTACACATCCTGATCCGCCATCTGCAAACCGCCGTGCCGGTGCAATACCGCCAGCAGCATGGCCAGACGGTTGTGTTCCAGCCCCACCGTCACCCGCCGCGGGTTGCCCAGCTGGGAATAATCCACCAGTGCCTGCAGCTCCACCAGCAAGGGCCGGGTACCTTCCCAGATCACCATCACCACGGATCCCGTAGTCTGCTCTTCGCCCCTGTTCAGAAAAATGGCCGAGGGGTTACTCACTTCTTTCATGCCGGTTTCGGTCATGGCAAAAACCCCCAGCTCATTCACCGCGCCGAAGCGGTTCTTGTGGCTGCGCAGGGTTCGAAAACGACTGTCGCTGGCGCCATCCAGCATGATGGAGCAATCGATGCAATGCTCCAGTACCTTGGGGCCGGCCAGGGCGCCGTCTTTGGTCACGTGTCCCACCATCAGGACCACCACGCCCTGCTGTTTGGCAAAGCGGGTCAGCTGGGCCGCCGCCTCCCGTACCTGACTTACCGAGCCTGGTGCCGACTGCACCTCTGGCACGTGCATCACCTGAATAGAGTCGATCACCATCACCGCAGGTCGCTCTTCCCTGGCTACATGACAAATCTGCTCGACGTTGGTTTCCGACAGCATGCGCAGCTGATCACGAGGCAGCCCTAGCCGCTGCGCCCGCATCGCCACCTGTTGCAGTGACTCTTCACCGGTGACGTACAGGGTTTTCACCCGGCCAGCCAGGCCACACATGACCTGCAACAACAAGGTACTCTTGCCCGCCCCCGGATTACCGCCGATCAGAATCGCCGAGCCGGCCACCATGCCACCACCCAGTACCCGGTCCAGCTCATTGAAACCACTGTTGAGCCGGGGGATCTCGGTCAGCGCAACCTCATCCAGGGTCTGTACCTTGTTGTCCTGGGTGCCGGCATAACCGACAAAGCGACTGTTACGGCTGACGGCGTTGGCCGGTGCCAGTCGTATCTCGGTGATGGTATTCCACTCTTTGCATTCGGAGCACTGTCCCTGCCAGCGGGGGAACTCGGCACCACATTCACCACAGACAAACGCCGTTTTGGACTTGGCCATGCATACTCACTCATTTATTGAGTCACACCACTGGTGGAGCTGTCGGCCCGAGTCCAGCGCTGTGACATCATCAATACGGTCAAAGGACAGCAGACGATCACCGCGCCTGCAGCAACGCCAACACCCCTTCCAGACTCAGAAGATTAAGACACACTGGCGCCTTTTCCTGCACCAGCGGCTTGGCATGCAAGGCAACCCCCAGCCCGGCCTGAGCCAGCATCAGAAGGTCGTTGGCACCATCACCGATGGCCACCGTCTGGCTGAGGGGAATATCGTAGCGGGCGGCCAGCTCGACCAGAATACGGGCCTTGGCCTCGGCATCGACGATGTCGCCCAGCACTTCACCGGTAAAACGGCCGTCCCGGATTTCCAGGGTATTGGCAAAGTCCGCATCCAGCCCCAGGGTCTGCCGCAGATGGCCGGTAAAGGGCGTAAAACCACCGGAAGCCAGCGCCACTTTCCAGCCCATGGCTTTCAGCCCTTCCACCAGAACAATCAGGCCCGGCATCAGCGGCATGCGCGCTATCACCTGCTCGATAATGGCGGCATCGGCACCGGCCAGCGCCCTGACGCGTCGGCGCAGGCTTTCGGCAAACGGCAGGGAGCCTTCCATCGCCGCCCGGGTAACGGCGGCCACTTCTTCTCCTACCCCGGCCAACAGGGCGATTTCATCGATGCACTCCATCTCGATGGCAGTCGAGTCCATGTCCATCAACACCAGACCTGGCTTGTCCGCCTGCGGCAGGGCAGGCACACAGGCCAGATCCCAGTCATCGGCCACCGCCTGCAAACGGGACTTGAGCGCCGGCGACCAGGCAGACAGGCGCAGGCTCAACAGATCTCGTTCGGCCACGCGTTTTACCCCGGAGACTTCCACCTGCACGCCAGCCTCATCCAGGATTTGCAGGCTGGATTGCAGTGCGGATTTATTCAGTTTCTCCGCCAGCAGGATCAGATGTCCGGCAGGCGCGGCCAGCCGACCCGGCGTCAGTTGCTCCTTTTCACCTTGCTGCCCCGGCTGCCAAAGATAGGCGCCGCAAGACAGCATATCGGTCCAGTCACGGACTTGCTCGGGTAAAACATCCATTAACAGTGCCACTCGCTATTCCTATGCTCACAAAGACCGGCGCTCAGGGTAGCGTATTGCTTTTTCGCCAGGCAAGAGACAATATTGCCGCCATGTGGAAAAAACACCCTGTAATACACAAACCGCTGCTGTCGCTCCTGCTCCTGCTACTGGTGTCGTTCACCGGCTGGCAGTGGCTGCAAGTCACACAACTTGGCTATCATTGGCGACAGTTACCCCAGCGAACGCTGGCCGCCCCGCTTGCCGATTATGCCGAACTGCAGGCGATAAAATCCCTGCAGACCGATGACGCCGAGAGCCGCCGCCAGCTGGTGGAGGAACTGGTCAGCGCCAAGCTGGTGGTAGCGGCACAACTGTACGATGGTGGCGGCCAGCTACTGGCCGAAGCCGGCATCCTCGGCGATGGCGAACTCCCCTACATACGCCCATTATACCGGGAGAATCGGCCCGTCGGCTTCTTGCGCCTGCAGTTGGCGCCGTCGTCGCTAACGGAAGCGCAACGCAGTATATGGCAACAACTGCTGCATCATTTAAGCTGGCTGTTACCGCTGTGTGCGCTGCTGGGTATTCTGGCCGGCCTGGGACTCAATCGCCGGCGGAAAAGACAGCAGCCAGCGGCAGACACACCGCCGCCACAAGAGCAATCAGGCACCGCCGAGTAACACCGACTCCAACGCCACCTCCATCATGTCGTTGAAGCTGGTCTGGCGCTCGTCGGCACTCAGCGCCTCGTGACGCAGGATATGATCCGACACGGTACAGATGGTCAGCGCCCGAGCGCCGTATTCGGCGGCCACGCCATACAGCCCCGCCGCTTCCATCTCTACCCCCAGGATGCCGTAACGCTTCATCAGCTCGAACAGCTCGGGCTGGGGCGAATAGAACAGATCGGCCGAAAAAATATTTCCCACCTTGACCGGCACCTTGCAGGCCTTCGCCGTCGCCACCGCCTGACTGACCAGCTCGAAGTCCGCAAGGGCGGCAAAGTCGTGCTCCATAAAGCGAATGCGATTGACCCGGGAGTCGGTACTGGCGCCCAGGCCGATCACCACATCCCTGAGCGCCACGTCATCACGCACGGCACCGCAGGATCCCACCCGGATCAGGGTGTTGACGCCAAACTCGGTGATCAGCTCCTTGGCATAGATGGACACCGACGGAATGCCCATTCCATGGCCCATTACCGAGATAGCCCGGCCCTTGTAGGTGCCGGTAAAACCAAGCATGTTTCGTACCTGATTTACCTGTCTGACGTCGGACAGAAAGGTATCGGCGATATACTTCGCCCGCAACGGATCACCCGGCATCAGCACGGTATCGGCAAAGTCACCTCGTTCGGCCTTGATATGGGGGGTCGCCATGGGTTGCTCACTCCTCTGTTGGTCTTTGGGATAAACATAACACCAATTACACTAATCATCTGATCAGTATGTTTGCCTGTCCCCCGGAGGCAACACAGGGATGGCGGGAATGCCGGAACGGCAGGAGCATTTTCCGGCCATGGCATGTCACGGTCGTGGGAACCGTGCTCTGTTGCCTCTTCTTGGGCACCAAGCTTCCCGAAAGCACCACCCGATGACTCCAATGCATCGAGGAGGGCAAAGGGATCTGCTCCGCCGACCTTCTGTTTCAGGGATGAAACAGAGAGCGTACATGGAGGTATTTATAGCGAGTCGGCGGAGCGGGCCCTTTGTCCGACGCTTGCTCTGCTATCAAACAGTAGAAAAACAAAAGGCGCCCGCAGGCGCCTTGTTTACATCTGTAAAAACGTTCGGAAAAGCCGGATTAACCGACCAGTGCCAGCAGTACACCGGCGGCAACGGCCGACCCCAGCACACCGGCCACGTTCGGGCCCATGGCATGCATCAGCAGGAAGTTCTGGTTGTTGGCTTCCAGCCCCACCTTGTTGACCACCCGGGCCGCCATGGGTACCGCCGAGACACCGGCTGCACCGATCAGCGGGTTGACCTTGCCACCGGACAGCTTGCACATCAGCTTGGCCATCAGCACACCACCGGCGGTGCCGATGGAAAACGCCACCGCGCCCAGCGCCAGAATGCCCAGGGTGTCGATGGTCAGGAACTTTTCCGCCGACAGCTTGGAACCCACCGCCAGACCGAGAAAGATGGTGACTATGTTGATCAGCTCGTTCTGTGCCGTCTTGGACAACCTGTCCACCACCCCGGATTCCTTCATCAGGTTACCCAGACAGAACATGCCGATAAGCGGAGCCGCGGCCGGCAGAAACAGTATGGTCAGGGTCAGCACCATCAACGGGAACAACACTTTCTCCCGCTTGCTTACGTGGCGCAGCTGCTCCATCTTGATTTCACGCTCTGCCTTGGTGGTCAGCAGCTTCATGATCGGCGGCTGAATAATGGGCACCAACGCCATATAGGAATAGGCCGCCACCGCGATGGCACCGAGCAGATCCGGCGCCAGCTTGGAGGCCAGGAAGATGGCCGTTGGACCATCCGCCCCCCCTATGATGGCGATAGCCGACGCATCCGCCAGGGTAAAATCAAAGCCGGGCAACGCGTTCAGGGCAATGGCACCGAACAGGGTGGCAAAGATGCCAAACTGCGCCGCCGCCCCCAGCAACAGGGTCTTGGGGTTGGCAATCAGGGCGCCAAAGTCGGTCATGGCGCCCACCCCCATGAAGATCAGCAACGGAAAGACGCCGGTGCCGATACCCACTTCATAGATGTAATACAGCAGCCCGCCCGGATCGGCCATGCCCGCATTGGGAATGTTGGCCAGCACACCGCCGAAGCCGATGGGCAGCAACAGCAGGGGCTCGAAGCCCCTGGCGATGGCGAGATAGATGAGGCCCAGGCCCACCGCTATCATCACCAGCTGCTTCCAGTGAAAGTTGGCCAGGCCGGTTTCCTGCCACAGAGTCAGTAACGAGTCCATTTCAGCTCCTTAGGCCAGGCTGACCAGAGGGTCGCCAACGGATACGGCATCGCCCTCTTTCACCAGCACATTCAACACCTGACCGGCCCGGGCCGCACGCACTTCAGTTTCCATCTTCATGGCTTCCAGGATCAGCAGCACATCACCGGCAGCTACCTGAGTGCCTGCCTTGGCGACCACCTTGAAGATATTACCGGCCAGCGGAGCCGGAACAGCCTCACCGGAGCCGGCGGGCGCAGGGGCGACTTGCGGGGCTGCAGCAACCGGTGCGGTTGTACTCTGGGCACTGTGTACGGCGCTGATGCTGCCGGCAGGACCCACTTCCACTTCATAGACCTGTCCATCGACCTTGACCGCATAGACCTTGGAACCACCCGCCGGCTGGCTGGCAACGGATGCAGGTGCCGCTACCGGCTCGGGCTCGGTGCCCGGGGCCGGCTCGAAGGCGGAAGCATCATCGCGATGACGGATAAACTTGAGGCCGATCTGCGGGAACAGGGCGTAGGTCAGCACGTCGTCCACCTCGTCGGTGGCGACCCGCAGCTTTTCTTCTTTCGCCAATGCCTGGAACTCACCGGTCAGCTTTGCCAGCTCATCGGTCAGCAAATCCGCGGGGCGACAGGTTATCGGCTCGGCGCCGTCCAGCACCCGCTGTTGCAGCTCGGCATTCACCGGGGCCGGGGCGGCGCCGTATTCGCCTTTCAGTACGCCGGCAGTTTCCTTGGTGATGCTCTTGTAACGTTCACCGGTCAGGACGTTGATCACCGCCTGAGTACCGACAATCTGAGAGGTCGGGGTCACCAGCGGGATAAAGCCGAGATCTTCACGCACCCGGGGAATCTCTTTCAGTACCTCGTCCATTCTGTCGGCCGCGCCCTGCTCTTTCAGCTGGCCTTCCATATTGGTGAGCATGCCACCCGGCACCTGAGACAGCAGAATCCGGGAATCGATCCCCTTGAGGCTGCCTTCGAATTTGGCGTATTTCTTGCGCACCTCGCGAAAATAGGCGGCAATCTCTTCCAGCTTGAGCAGATCCAGGCCGGTATCGCGCTCTGAGCCCTCTACCATGGCCACCAGGGTCTCTGTAGGCGAATGACCGTAGGTCATGCTCATGGAGGAAATAGATGTGTCCAGGATGTCGATACCGGCATCGATGGCTTTCATGTGGGTCGGCAGGCTCAGGCCGGTGGTGGCATGGCAATGCAATGCCAACGGCAGCTTGACCTCGGCCTTGATGCGCTTGATCAGCTTCTCGGCTTCATAGGGTTTGAGCAGACCGGCCATGTCCTTGATGCAGATAGAGTGACAGCCCATGTCTTCCAGCTTTTTCGCCATGTCCACCCACATCTCCAGGGTGTGCACCTTGGAGGTGGTATAGGAAATGGTGCCCTGGGCATGGCCTTCGACCGCCACCGTGGCCTTGATAGCGGTTTCCAGATTGCGCACGTCGTTCATGGCATCGAAGATGCGGAACACATCCATGCCGTTGGTACGGGCCCGCTCTACAAATTTGTATACCAGATCATCGGCGTAATGACGGTAGCCCAGCAGGTTCTGGCCCCGCAGCAGCATCTGCTGGGGGGTTTTCGGCATGGCTTTTTTCAGGGCGCGCAGGCGTTCCCAGGGATCTTCGCCGAGATAGCGAATACAGGAATCGAAGGTGGCACCACCCCAGGTTTCCAGCGACCAGTAGCCGATATCATCCAGCTTTTCGGCAATGG
Organism: Oceanisphaera arctica; assembly: GCF_002936955.1. Classification (GTDB taxonomy): domain Bacteria; phylum Pseudomonadota; class Gammaproteobacteria; order Enterobacterales; family Aeromonadaceae; genus Oceanimonas; species Oceanimonas arctica. Next base: position 35,237 of record NZ_MPZM01000015.1, read on the forward strand.
GTAGCATGTCTTCCAGCCGTAAACGGGTGGCGAGCAGAGATTGATGGGCGTCACGCAATACCACATCGGTAATGGCAAGAGGTTTGGTCATTTGACGAGCTCCATTTAAGTTCCGTTAGTTTCCGTTAAGTTCCGTTTTGGTCAGTCCGTTCGATACTGCTGACTCAGTCTTTTTTATTTTTTTATAGTGATTGATGGCGGCGCTGATGGCGGCCATTTTTTGTGGACTCAGGCCATTGCCGACAGGCATGGCTGCGGCGGCAGCCGGTCTGGGTGCTGGTTCGGCGGCGACCAGCGACAATATCTTGATGGCCAGAATGGTGAGTGAGAGAAAGGCAAAGACAAACATCATGCCCAGCCCCATCAGTCCGGCGGCTTCAACTAGTTGAGAAGATACATTATTCATCAGCATGCTCCTTGCTGTCTGCGATTCGGCCACGAGCATACCCAGCTTGCAGAGGCATTGGCAACGGTGCATGTTCAAAAGTGTTGTAAAGATTACAAAAAAATTTCACTCAGGTGATTAAAGTCACATTTAAAACCAAAAAATAAACATAAAAATTCACTAACACTCTAAAAAGGTAATTTGAATACAAAAATAAAAGGACTTGTGCTGAAAAATGGATGGTAATACGACTATAATTGAAAACAATAGAAAGGAGAATACGATGGGAATTGAGAACAACAGACATGAAAAAGCCGGCACTGGGCCGGCTTTCAATATGGCGCATCCGGGAGGATTCGAACCTCCGACCGCTCGGTTCGTAGCCGAGTACTCTATCCAGCTGAGCTACGGATGCTTTAAATGGCGGTGAAGGAGGGATTCGAACCCTCGATGCGGGTATAAGCCGCATACTCCCTTAGCAGGGGAGCGCCTTCAGCCTCTCGGCCACCTCACCGTGTTTGCAGACAAACAATGTAAATGGAAAGGCCGGCTCAGAGCCGGCCTTTCAATATGGCGCATCCGGGAGGATTCGAACCTCCGACCGCTCGGTTCGTAGCCGAGTACTCTATCCAGCTGAGCTACGGATGCATTTTAAACTCTTGTAAGATTCAGATGGCGCATCCGGGAGGATTCGAACCTCCGACCGCTCGGTTCGTAGCCGAGTACTCTATCCAGCTGAGCTACGGATGCTTTTCTGAAACTTATCTAACCTGGTACTGCTTTCTAAATATGGCGCATCCGGGAGGATTCGAACCTCCGACCGCTCGGTTCGTAGCCGAGTACTCTATCCAGCTGAGCTACGGATGCTTTAAATGGCGGTGAAGGAGGGATTCGAACCCTCGATGCGGGTATAAGCCGCATACTCCCTTAGCAGGGGAGCGCCTTCAGCCTCTCGGCCACCTCACCGTGTTTGCGGGGCGTATATTAACGTCAGGCCAAAATAAGTCAAACACTTTTCTCACCTGATTCTTTTGTTCGAACACTCTTTAAACACAATGGGTTAAAAGCAGCCATCAAGAACAAAAAACACCCCAAAATAGATTAGAACTGGCTGTCTTCTGCGGTGCCTTTCTCGGCCTGTATCCGCATATAAATCTCTTCACGGTGCACAGATACTTCTTTCGGCGCATTTACACCGATACGAACCTGGTTACCCTTAACACCTAGTACGGTTACGGTGACTTCGTCACCAATCATCAGGGTTTCCCCTACTCGTCGAGTCAAAATCAGCATCTGGCTGCTCCTGTATACGTTATGTAATAGTCGAAAATGTTTTTTATTATCCGATAAAGGTGTTCAAAAACCTAGCTTTTCCCCTATTAACAGATGGGGTGCCCTCGTTTCCAAATCAAGAGGCCTGTCGAAGACAGGCCTCTTTTATTGCCACTTGTTGCCACAGCGGCGTATTTTTACCCTTTTGACATTATAGCCGTTCTGTCAACCAGGGGGTGACGGAAGCCAGGGCCGCCGGCAGCTGGGCCGGTTCGGTACCGCCGGCCTGAGCCATATCCGGTCGGCCGCCGCCCTTGCCACCCACCTGCTGGGCCACCAGGTTAACCAGCTCACCGGCCTTGACCTTGCCAGTCAGATCCTTGGTCACGCCGGCAATCAGGCTGACCTTACCCTCGGTCACGGTCGCCAGCACCACGATACCGGATTGCAGCTTGACCTTGAGATCGTCCAGAGAGCCGCGCAGCGACTTGCTGTCGACGCCTTCCAGGTTGGCCACCAGTACCTTGGTACCGTTCACCTCGATAACCTGCTCCAGCAGCGCCGTGCCCGCATGGGCGGTCAGCTTGGCCTTGAGCTGCTCGATTTCCTTTTCGAGCTGACGGCTGCGATCCAGTACCTGCCGGACCTTGTCCGACACCGAGAACAAGTCTCCCTTCACCAGGCTGGCCGTCTGGGCCAGTTCCTGATTCAGCTGATACAGATAGGCCTGAGCCGCATCACCGGTGACGGCTTCGATGCGACGAACCCCGGCGGCAATACCGCTTTCGGACAGGATTTTGAACAGGCCGATATCACCGGTACGCTGTACGTGGGTACCACCACACAATTCGGTGGAAGCATCGCCCATCGACACCACTCGTACTTCGTCGTCGTATTTCTCGCCGAACAGCGCCATGGCGCCGGCGTCCTTGGCAGAGTCCAAATCCATTAGCTGGGTAGAAACCGCGTGGTTGGCACGGATCTCCTTGTTGACCATGTCTTCGATTTCACGAATTTCCTGCGCTGTCATTGCTTCCAGATGGGAAAAATCGAAGCGCAGACGATCCGGGCCTACCAGAGAGCCTTTCTGAATGACGTGGTCACCCAGCAGCTTGCGCAGGCAGTCGTGCATCAGGTGAGTGACCGAGTGGTTGAGGGCCGTGGCCTGACGACGATAGCTGTCTACCGCTGCTGTGACCGCCTCTCCCACTTCCAGGGTGCCCAGCTCCAGCTGACCCAGGTGCAGTATCCCCTTACCGGCTTTCTGGGTGTCTCTGACCACGAAGAGGCCGTCGTCGAGCTTGATCACACCGGTATCACCGACCTGACCACCGGACTCACCATAGAAGGGGGTCTTGTCCAGCACCACGGCGCCTTCTTCACCCGCAATCAGCGCCGATACCTGCTCGCCGTCCTTGAACAGCGCCGTCACCCTGGCCGACTCGGCCAGGTGCTGGTAACCGGTAAAGTCGGTCTCGCCATCCACCTTGATCACCTTGGAGTAATCCACACCGAAGTTGGAGGCTTCCTTGGCCCGCTCCCGCTGCTGCTGCATCAGGATTTCGAAACCGGCTTCATCGATGCTCAGCTCGCGGTCGCGCAGCACGTCGGCAGTCAGATCCGCCGGAAAACCGTAGGTATCGTACAGCTTGAACACCACCTCGCCCGGCAGCACCTTGGCGTCGCCCAGCTCACCGATGGCATCTTCCAGCAGCTGCAGACCGCGACCCAGGGTACGGGCAAACTGCTCTTCTTCCAGCCGCAGCACCTTCTCGATAATAGCGCGCTGGGTGTTCAGCTCCGGGTAGGCATCGGCCATCTGCTCGCACAGGGCGCCCACAAGGGTATAGAAGAAGGACTGCTCGGCACCCAGCTTGCGACCATGGCGCACGGCACGGCGAATGATACGGCGCAACACATAGCCCCGGCCTTCGTTGGACGGCATGACACCATCGGCGATAAGGAAAGAGCAGGAACGGATATGATCGGCGATGACCCGCAGTGACTTGTTGTCCAGATCTTGTGTGCCCACGGCCCGGGCCGCCGCCTTGATCAGTGCCTGGAACAGGTCGATTTCGTAGTTGGAATGCACGCCCTGCAAAATGGTGGCGATACGCTCCAGTCCCATGCCGGTGTCAACCGACGGCTTGGGCAGCGGCTCCATGGTGCCGTCTGCCTGGCGGTTAAACTGCATGAACACCAGGTTCCAGATCTCGATATAACGATCGCCGTCTTCTTCCGGGCTGCCGGGAGGGCCGCCCCAGATGTGTTCACCGTGATCGTAGAAAATTTCGGTACAGGGGCCGCAGGGACCGGTATCACCCATGGTCCAGAAGTTGTCGGACGCATACTGGGCGCCCTTGTTGTCGCCGATACGCACGATGCGCTCGACCGGCACGCCGACTTCCTTCGACCAGATATCGAAGGCTTCGTCGTCGGTGGCGTAAACGGTTACCCACAGTTTGTCTGTGGGCAACTTGACCACGTCGGTCAGAAACTCCCAGGCGAAGCGAATGGCATCCTGCTTGAAGTAGTCACCAAAACTGAAGTTACCCAGCATTTCGAAAAAAGTATGGTGACGCGCGGTATAACCCACATTCTCCAGATCGTTGTGCTTGCCGCCGGCGCGCACGCAACGCTGAGAGCTGGTCGCCCGGTTGTAGGCCCGCTGCTCCAGTCCCAGGAACAGATCCTTGAACTGGTTCATGCCGGCATTGGTAAACAGCAGGGTCGGGTCGTTGTGGGGAACCAGCGAGCTGGATGCCACCACCTGGTGGCCCTGCTGGCGGAAATACTCGAGAAACGCGGTGCGTAACTCAGATGTGGTCATCTGCATGGATAATCCTGTTCTATTGCTGGGTTCATAGGCGTTAACCCGGATAATTTAAAAGGTATCCGGGCTAATGTAAAACGCGCCTTGCAACGGCGGGGCAGAAAGGGCTACTCCGGCGGTGTCTCCAGGGCGTAGCGAACATGGTCTGAAGTGAAGCCCCGGCTCTGCAGATAACGCACGCGCCTGGCTTTTTCCTTGATATCCAGCCGGTCTGCAAAGGCGAAGCGGGACCGGTAGCAGGCCAGTGCCAGCTCAAACCAGTCGGGGGCTTCCTCTTCCAGCGCCTGCTCGATATCGGCCTGAGTTACGCCCTTGCGCTGCAGCTCGACACGAATACGCAACGGACCGTGCTTCTTGAAGATATGCTGACGCACCTGCACAGCGGCATAACGGCTGTCGGCCAGCCATTGTTGCTGTTCCAGTTTATCCAGCGCCAGCTCGATAAGCTCGGCATCAAACTGCCGCTGGCGCAGCTTCTGGGCCAGCTCACGGCGGCTATGATCCCGGCGGGAGAGCAGCCTGAGGGCGCAATCCCACAGCTGTTGAGGGGTAAGTGGTGATTCCATCATGTTCTGCTAAAACAAAAACCGATAAAAGCAAAGGCCGGGAAATCCCGGCCTTTTCATTAAAATTCTTCGTTGTTGTCCGGGCTATCCAGCTCGGCCAGCGCCTCGCCTTTTACCTCGTCTTTGGCGGTTCCCGGCGCCAGCAACAGCATTTCGCGCAACAGACGCTCGATTTCATTGGAGATGTCTTTATGCTCCAACAGGTATTTCATCGAGTTCGCCTTGCCCTGACCGATCTTGTTGCCTTTATAGCTATACCAGGCACCGGCTTTTTCAACCAGCTTGTGCTTGACGCCCAGCTCGATCAGTTCGCCTTCCTTCGAGATACCGGCGCCATACACTATCTGGAACTCGGCCTGCTTGAACGGCGGCGCCACCTTGTTCTTGACCACCTTGACCCGGGTTTCGTTACCGATGACTTCGTCACCTTCCTTGACCGCGCCGATACGGCGGATGTCCAGGCGCACCGAGGCGTAGAACTTGAGCGCGTTACCACCAGTGGTGGTTTCCGGGCTGCCAAACATGACCCCGATTTTCATCCGGATTTGGTTGATGAAGATCACCAGGCAGTTGGCGCTCTTGATGTTACCGGTCAGCTTGCGCAGCGCCTGCGACATCAGACGAGCCTGAAGACCCACATGGGAGTCGCCCATTTCGCCTTCAATTTCGGCACGTGGCGTCAGAGCCGCCACCGAGTCGACGATGATGACGTCGACGGCACCGGAACGCACCAGCATGTCGCAGATTTCCAGCGCCTGCTCACCGGTATCCGGCTGAGAGACCAGCAAATCGTCGACGTTCACACCCAGCTTACCCGCATACTGCGGATCCAGCGCGTGCTCTGCATCCACGAAGGCACAGACCTTGCCGGCACGCTGTGCCTCGGCTATCACCTGCAGAGTCAGGGTGGTTTTACCGGAGGACTCGGGACCATAGATCTCGACAATACGACCGGTGGGCAGGCCGCCGATACCGAGCGCAATATCCAGCGACAGGGAGCCGGTAGAAATGGACTCGATATTCAACGCCTTGTTGTCGCCCAGTCGCATGATAGAGCCTTTGCCAAATTGCTTTTCAATCTGACCCAGGGCCGCAGCCAAGGCTTTTTCTTTGTTCTGATCCATGAGGAACTCCGCTGATTAAGCTAATGCGTCGAAAAATATAAGGTTGAGTATACTGGTTATTCGTACAGTATCAAGTGCGAGAAGAGGCCAGCAGGGCCAGACAATCCTGCAGCGCCGCCGCTATGGTTTGTCGGCGCACGGCCAGGCGGTCACCCTCGAGCTGCAGCAGGCGGCAATGGGTTTTATCTTCCGCCGCCAGGTAACAGGCCAGCCAGACGGTGCCGACCGGTTTTTCCGGGCTGCCACCGCCAGGGCCTGCGATACCGCTGACCGCTACCCCGAGCGAGTCGCCGGCGGCGGCACAAGCTCCCCTGGCCATGGCGATCACCACCGCCTCGCTGACTGCACCATCGCGCTCGATAATAGCCGGCTCGACGCCCAGCATCTCGCTCTTGGCCGCATTGGAGTAGGTTACAAAGCCCCGCTCGAACCAGGCCGAACTGCCGGCAATATCGGTGATGGTACAGGCAATGCCGCCCCCGGTACAGGATTCGGCCGTGGTCACCGTCAGCCCTCGACTCAGTAATACTTCACCCAGTTGTTGTGCCAGTGTAGCCAGATTCAAAGCGCCCTCCCCGGTTCCATCTATTGCCGAAAACAGACGGTTATTATGCCGATCCGGGTCGGCATCGCCAACGGCTATCGGCGCCCTGTCAGTGAACCTTTATCCGTTCAGGCCGCCGGTTACCCCCTGCCACAACACCACCAGCGCCGACAGGGCGGAAATCAGCAGTATTGCCGGCCGGGCACTGTCTTTCTGAAAGACCTTTTCAAGCCGCCGTGATAGCCAGAATCCCAGCAGCACGCCGGGAATCATCTTCAGGATCAGCGAGGGAGCAAGCAGGTCAAGACCGCCATTGAGCAACAACATCAATACCGACAGTGGCGTCCCTATCAGGAAAAAAGCGGCAATCTCGTTGCGGGTCGTTAATCGTGACTCATGTTGATAGAGCAAGGCCATGGGCGGCCCTCCGACCGAGGTCGCGGTGCCCAGCACGCCGGAAAAAAATCCCGCCACCGTCAGGCTGACCGGGGTCAGCGCCAGCCCATAGCGACGCAGGCTCAACCACACCGCCAACAACAGGGCTGTGCCAAAAAACAGGCTCAGTTGCCAGGGCGCTATGCTCACCAGCAAGAGGGCGCCGCACCAGGAGCCGGGCAGCCGCGCCACTATGGCGGGCAGTACACGCCGCCAGTTCAGCGAGTGCCGCTGTTTGAGTACCACCACGATAGACAGCATCCAGCCCAGCACCAATACGGGGCCCGGCACATAGGCGGGATCGATCAGATACAGCAGGGGCGCGGCCAGCAGGCCAAAGCCGATGCCTACCCAGGCCTGCACCACAATACCGCCGGTCACGATCAGCAGCGCCAGCAGATCATCGGGAGAATACAGCATGCCGTTATCCTGCGTAAAAAGCGGCTATTCTAGCACGCAATAATGGCACCAAGCCGAAGACATGGCTCACTGCCAGAAAGACGGTCACAGGCGGCGCCGAAATTTGCATATTGCACGAATGTAGTAGCTGCTTCAGCTGCTAAATCCGGCAACGCCGGATCTGATGCACAGGTCAGCCCCGAGCCATCGAAGAAACCAAACCGAGATCCTGACCTCCGTCAGGATGACGGCAAAGGGCAAGTTCCTGTGCCGTATCAACGGATGACTTAAACGAAAAAGGCACCAATCTATTCTATAAAGAAAGGTGCCTGTTTTTAAGCTGAGTGCTGAGTGCTGAGTGCTGAGTGCCTGGTATTGTTACCTGCTGCCGGCTCCCTGGCGGGAACGATCGCTGTTTTCCACCAGAATACCGGCACCGAGACGGTTGATCTCGGCCCACAGCGCCTCGTCAATCTCGATGCCGTTGTCGATGATATATTCCTTGTTCTCGGCCAGATCCTCGGGGCTCATGTAGCGGGCGTTGCGGTTGCCCTTGGAGCGCTGCAGCGATCCGGCCAGATCCACTCGCGAGCTGCAGACGATGGTCAGCGCCTGGTGTTCATCCGGGCTGGACACCAGGTTGGTGGCCGCCTCGCTGAAGCTGGGGTAACGCTCCCCCGCCTTGATGGCCGCCGCATACTCTTTGACCGTCTTGCTGCCATTCTGCCAGTAGGCGGTTACGCTGATACCGCGCCGGCCACAGTCGGTCATGGCCTTGAGTGCAAACATGCGATTATGGCAGTTATGCACGGTAATGGTGGCGATGCCGCTTTCCAGCGCCTTGGCGTGGGCCAGATCGACCGAAGAGGCGATGCAGTTCAGCGCACTGCGGCCGTTGCTGTCGATAATGGCCGAGGTGCTGTCTTCATAGACCACAGTGCTCAGCGGTTTGTCGGCATCCAGGCCGATATAGGGCAGTGCCCGCTTCAGCTCTTCCAGCCCGTTGAGGCCGTGTTTTTCCAGCCATAACACCATGTTGGCGGCATCTTCGTAATTGCCCACGAAGTAACCGGAGGCTTCAAAACAGCGACGCAGGGCCGCCTTCAGCTCATTCATCGAGACCTGCATCAGATTTCTCCTTGCGATACGGGCGCCAGGGGCATAAACCAGTCGTCGTTATAGATGTTGCCGATGTCTTCCAGCAAGGGCGCGCCCTGATACATGGTATTGCGTACCCACAGCTTGGAGCGCGGATCGAACTTGCTGACCCCGAAGAATGACAGCTTGCAGCGCAGCAGGTGCATGGGCAGTATGTCCCGCGCCAGCAGGTTGGCCTGAATATCACCGTACACGCATCGGTCCATGCTCTGGATGCGGCGCACTATGCCGCGCAGCTTAGGCCGGGCCACCATGAAGCGGGCCGTGGTGTGTTCGGGATATTCCTTAATGTACTGGCACAGCTGCTCGTAACACTTGTACACCGCGTAGCCCACGCCCAGCGCCATCTGTTTTTCCTTACCACTGTCGAGGGCACTTTCACCCAGCCGAGGCTCCATTTTTTCTTCCGAGCGATACCAGAAAATATCCCGGGCTCCCGCCTTGCTGAAGTCGATTTTCAGCGTCCAGTCGTAGCGCCGCTCGATCACCTCTTTCAGCTTCTGCAGCGGCATCAGCGGATCCAGATCGAGAAACTCTTCCACGCAATAGTAGTCATCGAGCCCGTCCACCAGTTGCGGGTACAGCTCCAGCAACACAGAAATCAGCAGCTCCTGCCCTTGCAGCGAGCAATGTTGCTCGCTCCAGGCCAGCAGTTCATTCCAGTTGCTCAGAGACCGACTGGCCTCTTGCTGCAAGGCCACCAGATCCTCGATCACCCTTTTGTTATTCTCGGTCTGCCAGGGATCTTCGGTCAGGGTTTCAGCCATGTGCCGGGCACAGCGGGCCAGCAGGGTATCGAACTGACGGCGCACCGGCTCGTCGATATGCCCCAGGCTACGCACCAGCGCCAGCGCCAGCTCGCGCAGCTCCACCCACCGGTTGATCAGCATGGGGTGGTTGATCAGATAAGGCGCCATGCCGAGACCGGTGGAGTTACCGATGCCGAAGTAACGTTTTATGTCCGGCTGCATGGGATTGTATTGCTGCGGATTGCGGCTTTGGGCGATATGCTCCACCTGCAGCAGACTGAAGTTTCTCAGCATGAAACAGGCAAACATCTCGGCGGCAAAGGGACGGGCAAAGTCCGGATAGCGGCTGCTGACCTTGTCCCAGTCGGCCATGCCCAACTTGCCGCTGCCATAGACGGCGGTGGTGCGATAGAGATAACCGACTTTGGCTATTTTGGCCACATCGGGCTGCTCGCCTTTAGCCAGCTGATCGACCACATAATCGAAGTTGCGGGCGCTGCGATTGGCACGAGACAACACGAACACCCGCGAGTCCACCCGACCCGCCTCCTGCAGGGGTACATTCTGGCGCAAAAACGCCAGATAATCGTCTTCGACCCGGCCTTCCACCAGCGCCATGGTCAGATCCCATTTGCTGGCGATCACCCTGTCGTTACGCTCATCCGGGCTCAGGTAATCGGAAAAAATGACGAAGCTGAACAGACCCTGGGGGGTGTTGATTTCATAAATAACGGTGCCGTAACCGTCGGCACACAAGTCCAGACGGGCGGTATCGATCTGCCAGCGTTCCAGCATGATGCGACGCACCAGTATACGCATGAAACTCAGTCGACTCTGGTGCATAGCGCCCAGCCGTTCCAGATCCATCACCTGATCAACGGGTCGCAGCGGCAGTGCATTCGGACCCCGCAGGGAGGCTTTGATCGCAGCTAACCTCATCATGTTTCTACCCTCGATTATTGCTACATGTCCTTATTGCGCCATTCATCGGACACGCAGCCCGACACGACACAGGGTTTGGAAGAGAAGACGGCATCGGATTTTTGTTTCGAATGATCGGCCTACTTCCTGCCTCATGGAGCGCATCATCGGACAAAGCGATAAAACCAGACAAGTTAAATGGATATATCAATTGATAAGAAAAGTTTATCAAGGTGCTAACGGGGCGCATAAATCCTGATGATCATGTAAATAGCCGACTGTTTTATCAGTGAAAATAATTAACAAAAATGAGAGGCTGGCTGGTTATGAAGATGCTCTCCTGCCGGGCGGGGAGCCCGGCAGGGCGGGGAGCCCGGCAGGGCGGGGAGCCCGGCAGGGATTAGCGATTCAGTCTGGTCGACTGGCCAGGATGAAATCGACCAGCGCCTGAGCCGGTGGGGTCAACGACTTGTTATTCAGCCGAATGATACCGATGCGCCGCGTGATCACCGGAGTGTGCAGGGGAATAAAGGTGAGTCGAGAGTTGTCTTTTGGAAAGGCATACCAGGGTAGCGTGGTCACGCCAAAGCCCGCCTCCAACATGGCAACCAACGAGATCATGTTGGAAATATAGTATTGAGAGTGGGCCAATAGCGACTCCGCCTCACTGCCCTCCAGCAAACGAGAAGTGCCATTACTGATTAATCGATATTGCTGCAACGCCTGCCAATGCAACTCGCTGTGGCTGGCCAATGGGTGGTCATGGGGACACACCACGCCTAATTTATCTTCCCACACCGGGGTAAAGTGCTTTTCACTCTGGTCATGCTCGTCGAACAGGCTGGCGATACCGAAATCTACCTGCTGGTTTTCCACCATCTTCAGCACGGCGCCCGAGTTATCGTCGAACACACTGACGTACAGTTCACTATCGCCGATAAAGTTCATCAACAGCTCGGGTAGAAAGCGACTGGCGATGGACGGCACCGAGGCCAGCCGCAAATGACCGGTCTTGTGCTCGGCCAGCAGCGTCATGTCTTCGGCAATGCGGTCATGATGGGCAATCAGCTCTTTGGCCCTGGGCAGAAAATGCTTGCCAAAAGGCGTCAGTTCGGTCTTGGCGGCTCGGCTGTTGCGTTTCTCGAACAGCGACTCGCCCAGCTTGTTTTCCAGATCGCGAATAGAAAGAGAGATGGCCGGCTGGGTCCGGTGTGCCTTTTCGGCAGCAACGTGAAAGCCTTTCAACTCGGCAACCCAGACGAAGTGACGCAGCTGTGTGATCTTGAACTCCGGCAACAAGATAAGTCTTCCTTATCAATCAATATTATTTATTAATTTTTATTATTAAATCACAGCTCCTATCATGAATCCAACTTGGTATAGGAGATCTATTATGTCTGTTTCAGTATTTCACAACTACATTGCCGGTGAGTGGGTTGAAGGTTCAAGCTCAATTGCCAACGTCAGCCCTTCCGACCTCAGCGATGTAATAGGTCACTACGCCCAGGCCGATGCCGCCCAGACCAAAGCCGCCATCGCCGCCGCCGTTAACGGCCAGCTGGAATGGCAGAAAAGCGGTCTGGAACAGCGCTACGCCGTGCTGATGGCCATCGGTGACGAACTCATCGCCCGCAAAGACGAATTGGGCCGGATCCTCGCCCGTGAAGAAGGCAAGACCCTGGCCGAAGGCGCCGGTGAAGTCTACCGTTCCGGTCAGTTCTTCCACTACTACGCCGCCGAAGTGCTGCGCCAGATGGGCGAAACCGCCGATTCCGTGCGCCCCGGCGTCGAAATCGAAACCCGCCGCGAGCCCGTCGGTGTGGTCGGCATCATCACTCCCTGGAACTTCCCGACCGCTACCGGCGCCTGGAAAATTGCCCCGGCCCTGGCCTTCGGCAATGCCGTGGTGTGGAAGCCGGCCAATCAGGTGCCCGCCTCTGCCTGGGCGCTGACCGAGATCATCTCGCGCCAGAACCTGCCTGCCGGTACCTTCAACCTGGTCATGGGACCCGGTGCAGAGGTCGGTGATGTGCTGATCAACTCCCGCGATATCAATGCCCTGACCTTTACCGGCTCGCTGGAAACCGGTCGCAAGGTTGCCGCGGCCACCGCTGTCAATCTGGTCAAGTGCCAGCTGGAAATGGGCAGCAAGAACGCCCTGGTGGTGCTGGATGATGCGGATCTGGACAACGCGGTCGAGTGTGCAGTGGGCGGCGCCTACGGCGGCACCGGTCAAAAGTGTACTGCATCTTCCCGCCTGATCGTCACCGAAGGCATTCACGACCGCTTCGTCGCCGCCGTAATCGAACGCATGAAGAAGCTGGTAGTCGGTAACCCGCTGAAGGAAGGCGTGCACATCGGTGCCGTGGCCGATGCCCGCCAGATGGAGTCCAACCTGAAATACCTGGAACTGGCCAAGAGCGAAGGCGGCAAGCTGGTCTATGGCGGTGAAGTAATCACCGAAGACACCGAAGGCTACTACATGCAGCCGGCGCTGTTCACCGACACCACCAACGACATGACCATCAACCGGGAAGAAGCCTTCGCACCCATCGCCTGCGTCATCAAGGTGAAGGATTACGCCGAAGCACTGGCGACCCTGAACGACACCAACTTCGGCCTGACCGGCGGCATCTGCACCGAGTCGCTGAAATACGCCACCGACTTCAAACGCAACGCCAAGACCGGCTGTGTCATGGTCAACCTGCCGACGGCCGGTACCGATTACCATGTGCCGTTCGGCGGTCGTAAAGATTCCAGCTTCGGCCCTCGTGAACAGGGTACCTACGCCAAGGAATTCTACACCATCGTGAAAACCACCTACATCCGCGCGTAACGGGGACGGGGCCATGAGCAGAGAATTGCATAACGACATGATAGTGATCGACGGTCTCCAGTATTCCAACTGGAACCGTGAGATTTTCGAACAGCTGCACGAAGGCGGGGTCACCATGGTGCACGCCACCATCGTCTACCACGAACAGATTCGCGAAACCCTGATGCGCGTTGCCGAGTGGAATCGTCAGTTCGAGCAGCACGGCGATCTCATCATGCCGGTACGCAGCGCCGCCGATATTCGGCGTGCCAAGGCCGAAGGCAAGGTCGGTGTCATGTTCGGGGCGCAGAACTGCTCCCCTATCGAAGATGATATCGGCATGGTCGAGGTGATGCGTGATCTGAACCTGATGATCATGCAGCTGACCTATAATAACCAGAGCCTGCTGGCCTGCGGCTGCTACGAAGCGGTCGACAGCGGGGTAACCCGCTTCGGTCGTCAGGTGATCAAGGAAATGAACCGGGTCGGCATGGTGGTGGACATGAGCCACAGCGCCGAGCGCAGCACCCTGGAGGCGATCGAAATCTCCGAGCGTCCCATAGTGATCTCTCACGCCAACCCTCTGAGCTTTCACGACGCCAAGCGCAACAAGTCGGATGCGGTGCTGAAGGCACTGGCCGAGTCCGGCGGTCTGCTGGGTTTCAGTGCCTATCCCTTCCACCTGAAGAACGGCCCCGACTGTACCCTGGAAGAGTACTGCGACATGATTGCCGACACCGCCGAGCTGATGGGCGTTGACCGGCTGGGCATTGGCACCGACCTGTGTCAGAACCAGCCGCTGTCGGTGCTGGAATGGATGCGCAACGGTCGCTGGTCCAAGGCCATGGATTACGGTGAGGGCTCCAGCTCCAATGCCGACTGGCCGCGCCCGCTGTCCTGGTTCCGCGACAGCCGCGACTTCCCCAACCTGACCCAGGGTCTGCTTGCCCGGGGCTTCAGCCAGGAAGACGTGGCCAAAATCATGGGCCTGAACTGGCTCAACTTCCTGGATGATGGCCTGCAGCCGCAGGCCATCGCTCGATAAGGATGACGGGGGAGCCATGGCTCCCCCGTTCAGATGTTCCATAATGGAGGCGAACATGAGCAATAAAACAGAGGCAACCCTGGCCATGGACAAAGATAAGGACATCAAAGCCCCATCCGGCTTTTTCACCGGTCTCGATATACCGGTGTTTCTGCTCAGCGGCGGCGCCCTGCTGCTGTTCGTGGTAATGGCACTGTATGACATCGAGCTGGTCTCGACCTGGGTCAATAGCGCCTTTGCGGTCTCGACCCGACTGTTCGGCGCCTACTGGCAGGTGCTGCTGCTGATGACCTTTCTGATAGGCCTGGTCATGGCCGTGGGCCGTGGCGGCCATGTTCGCCTGGGTAATCTGAGCAAGCCCGAGATGTCCACCTTTCAGTGGATGTCGATCATCATGTGTACCCTGCTGGCCGGAGGCGGGGTCTTCTGGGCTGCCGCCGAGCCCATGGCACACTTCATGTCACCCCCTCCCATGTATGCCGGCGAGACCGACAAGATGAACATGGCCATCAACGCCATGGCCCAGAGCTTCATGCACTGGGGCTTTCTGGCCTGGGCCATTCTCGGCGGCCTGACCGGCATCGTGTTCATGCACCTGCATTACGACAAGGGACTGCCGCTGAAGCCGCGCACCCTGCTGTATCCGGTGTTTGGCGACAAGGTGATGAAAGGCTGGTTCGGATCCCTGGTCGATGCCTGCTGCGTACTGGCGGTGGTCGCCGGTACCGTGGGCCCCATCGGCTTCTTGGGTCTGCAGGTCAGCTTCGGTCTGGAAAAACTGTTCGGCATTCCCGATGTCTACAGCACCCAGGTCGCCATTCTGGTCGGTCTGATCTGCATCTATACCCTGTCGGCGGTAAGTGGTGTAACCCGCGGCATTCAGATCCTGAGTAACATCAATGTGGTGCTGGCCGCCTTTTTGATGCTGTTTATCCTGTTGTTCGGTCCGACCGCCTTTATCGTTAATACCTACCTGCATGCCTTTGGCATCTATCTGAACAACTTCATCCCGATGGCCACCTTCCGCGCCGATCCTGCATGGCTGGACTGGTGGACGGTATTCTTCTGGGGCTGGTTCCTGGGTTATGGCCCGCTGATGGCGATGTTTGTGGCGCGTATTTCCCGCGGTCGCACCGTACGTCAGGTGATAGTGCTGATTTCCCTCGTAGCACCCATGATCACCTGCTTCTGGTTCACCATCATGGGGGGTAGCGGCCTGGCCTTCGAGCTGTCCAACCCCGGCAGTGTCTCCGGTCCTTTCACCGGTTTCAACCTGCCTGCGGCATTGCTGGCCATTACCGAGCAACTGCCCTTCGGCTTTATCATCTCGGTACTGTTCATGATACTGACCACTATCTTCGTCGCCACCACCGGTGACTCCATGACCTTTGCGGTATCCATGGTAATGACCGGCTCCGACCATCCTCATGCGGGTGTACGGGTGTTCTGGGGCATCATGATGGGGGTGGTCGCCGCCATCCTGATTTCCATTGGCTCCGGCGGTATCACCGCCCTGCAGTCCTTCATCGTGGTCACGGCGGTACCTGTGTCGCTGGTGTTGCTGCCCACTCTGTGGACGGCGCCGCAAATCATTAAAAAAATGGCGGCGGAACAGGGGCTCTAAGCCGCTGCCGGCACCGAGCATTGTCCGGTGCAACCTCTTTTGAGCGGCAATAGCCGCTCTTTTTTCACTGCATCAAGTAAAGGAACAATCGATGAAAACAGCCGTAAAAACCGAACTCTTCGCTTCCAAGGCGCCGCTGGAATGGGCCGTAATGGCCAATGGTCAGTTTTATACCGCCCAGATCCCCATCGATGCCGAAGGCAAGGTGGTTGACGGCGGCATCGAGGCCCAGGCCCGCCAGACCATGAACAACTTCAAACACACGGTGGAAGCAGCAGGCCTGACCATGGCGGACGTGACCCAGGTGCTGATCTACGTCACCGCCCGCGACCAGCTGCCGGTATTCAACAAGGTCTATGCCGAGTACTTTGAAGCCCCCTACCCCAACCGCGCGGCAATGATCGTCGCCGGTCTGGCCCGGGAAGAAATGCTCTGCGAAATCGTGGCCTACGCCGCCCAGCCCTGATTTATCCAGCTCTAAAGGACTACGCTTTCATCTAAAGAAAGCATCGCCCTTGTTCGTTGATGCTCTGATCTGACAACAGCAAACCTGAAGGGAGCCTGAACGCCGGTAAAACATCGTTCGGGCCGCCTTTTCTAATTCAGCACGCCCCCCTCATCACCCGCGCCAATAGCGTCACTCTTTATCTAGCTGATAATCCGACCTTCAAGCTCATTGAGCCATGCCTTGGGGTGTCACCGCCATCCGTCCCCATCGCCTTCCCGGGTCATGTGTTCAGGGCAATATGCTGGTATGATCCCGCCCCGGCAGCGGGTCCGCCCTCGCTCGCCTCACCGTTTCCAGAAACAGTCTCATAAAGATATAAGGTATTGATTTAGCTATGAATCAAGACAACACCCAACATACCCCCATGATGCAGCAATATCTGGCACTGAAGGCACAGCATCCGGACATACTGCTGTTCTACCGCATGGGCGATTTTTATGAGCTGTTCTTTGATGATGCCAGGAAGGCCTCGCGCCTGCTGGATATTTCCCTGACCAAGCGCGGCAAGTCCGGCGGCAACGCCATTCCCATGGCGGGGGTGCCCCATCATGCGGCGGAAAACTATCTGGCGCGGCTGGTACAGATGGGCGAGTCGGTGGCCATTTGCGAACAGATTGGCGACCCGGCCACCAGCAAGGGACCGGTGGAGCGCCAGGTGGTACGTATTATTACCCCCGGCACCCTGTCAGACGAGGCGCTGCTGGCCGACCGTCAGGACAACTGCCTGGCGGCTGTGTATCACGATGGCCAGCAGTTCGGTTACGGCATCATAGATGTCAGTACCGGCCGCTTCGTGCTTAACCAGTTCGACACCGAAGAGGCGCTGGTCGCCGAGCTACAGCGCACCCAGCCCGCCGAACTGCTGTATCCGGAAGGCTTTCACTGGTATCCGCTTATCGAGCAACGCAAGGGGCTGCGTCGCCGGCCGGAATGGGAGTTCGATCTGGGCACCGCCCGTCATCTGCTGTGCCAGCAGTTCGGCACCCGGGATCTGGTGGGTTTCGGCGTCGAACAGTCGACCACGGCACTTTGCGCCGCCGGTTGCCTGCTGCAATATGTAAAAGACACCCAGCGCACCGCCCTGCCCCATATAAGCAGCGTGAGTCTGGAGCGCAGTCAGGACATGGTGATCATGGATGCCGCCACCCGCCGCAACCTGGAACTGACCCTGAACCTGTCCGGCACCATGGAAAATACCCTGGCAGAGGTGCTGGACAACACCACCACCCCCATGGGCAGCCGCCTGCTCAAGCGCTGGATCCACCAGCCCAGCCGCGATATCGAAGAACTCAACCGGCGTCAGGATGTAATTGCCCTGCTGATGGAGCAGGGCCGCCATGAAGACGTGCGCCCGCTGCTGCGTCAGGTCGGGGATATGGAGCGGGTGCTGGCGCGACTGGCGCTGCGCTCGGCCGCCCCCGGGATCTGAGCCGGCTGCGCGCCGCGCTGCAAGCGCAGCCCGAGATCCAGCAACAGCTGGGTGACACTACCCCTTCCTGCCTGGACGCCCTGGCCGCTCGCATCGGCCAATTTCCGGAGCTGGCCGAGCTGCTGGAGCAGGCAGTGGTCGATACCCCACCGGTACTGATCCGCGACGGCGGCGTCATTCGCGATGGCTTCAGCCCAGAGCTGGACGAGCTTCGCGAGCTGGCCGCCGGTGCCCACCGTTATCTGGAGGAGCTGGAAGCCCGGGAAAAAGCCGCTACCGGTATCAGCACTCTCAAGGTGGCCTACAACCGGGTGCACGGTTTTTATATCGAAGTCAGCCGGGCCAGCGCCCATCTGGTGCCGATGCACTATGTGCGCCGCCAGACCCTGAAGAACAACGAACGCTACATTATTCCCGAGCTGAAGGAATACGAAGACAAGGTGCTCAACGCCCAAAGCAAGGGCTTGGCGCTGGAAAAAAAACTCTACGAGGCGCTGCTGGACCGCTTGCTGGAACAACTACAGCCGCTGCAACACAGCGCCATCGCCCTGGCCCAGCTGGATGTGTTCGCCAACCTGGCCGAGCGGGCCGAAAGCCTGAATTACTGCCGCCCACAACTGACCGGCGACGAGGTGATCGACATAGAAGAGGGTCGCCATCCGGTGGTGGAGCAGGTAATGAGCGAGCCCTTTATCGCCAACCCGCTGCTGATGTCGGAGCAGCGCAAGATGCTGGTGATCACCGGGCCGAACATGGGGGGTAAATCCACCTATATGCGGCAAACGGCGCTGATCGTGCTGATGGCTTACATCGGCTCTTTCGTGCCGGCCCAGCGCGCCCGTATCGGCAAGGTTGACCGTATTTTCACCCGTATCGGTGCCTCGGACGACCTGGCTTCGGGCCGTTCGACCTTCATGGTGGAGATGACCGAAACCGCCAATATCCTCAACAACGCCAGCCGCCACAGCCTGGTGCTGATGGATGAAATTGGCCGGGGCACCAGCACCTACGACGGTCTGGCCCTGGCCTGGTCCTGCGCCGACGCATTGGCCAATCGGCTGCATGCCTACACCCTGTTCGCCACTCATTACTTCGAGCTGACCGAGCTGGCGGGCTTGTGGTCCGAGGTGGTTAACGTGCACCTGGATGCGGTAGAGCATGAAGACACCATCGCCTTCATGCATGCGGTACAGGAAGGCGCGGCCAGCCGCTCTTACGGCTTGCAGGTGGCCGCCCTGGCGGGCGTGCCGAAAGCGGTACTGACCCTGGCCCGCCAGAAACTGGCCGAGCTGGAAAGCGGGCAGACGCTACCGGCAAGAGAGGTGAAAAAGGCCCTGTCCCGGCAGCCGGATGACGAAGCCCTGCAGCCGTCGCTGCCCCTGTTCGAAACAGAAGCGGAGCCGGATCCTGCACTGATGATGCTCGATGAACTGGATCCGGACGAACTCAGCCCACGCCAGGCACTGGCACTGCTGTATCAACTGAAACAGGCGCGTCAAACAGAGCGGTAAGCAGTTGCACTTCGGACAAAGGGCCAGCTCTGCCGACTCGCTATGAATACATCCATGTACGCTCTCCGTTTCGTCCCTGAAACGGAAGGTCGGCTGAGCAGATCCCTTTGTCCTCCTGAAGCTCCGACGTCGCCTGTTTGTGATGCCAACAGCTAACTCGGGAGTCAAGAAAAGGCTACAGGGATTGCCTCAGCCGACCGTCAAATGCCAGGGATGGTATTTGCTGAGCGTCACAGGGATGTGCTTGCAGCGTGTCGGAGGAGGCAACCCTGTTGCCTCTTTATTCCGCAAATTGATCTGTGGCTAAGAGACAGGCTTACGTCTGCTCTTCGGTGATTAATCGCTGTAGAACAGGGTGTCTATCGACAGCCCCTGCTGGGTGAGCACTTCCTTCAGCCGACGCAGGGCTTCCACCTGTATCTGCCGTACCCGCTCCCGGGTCAGACCTATCTCTCTGCCCACATCTTCCAGCGTTGAAGCCTCGTAGCCGAGTAGGCCGAAACGACGGGCCAGCACTTCCCGCTGCTTGGGATTGAGTTCTTCCAGCCAGCGAACCAGGCTCATACGAATGTCGTCGTCCTGAATTTCGGTTTCCGGATCTAGATCATTTTCGTCGGTGATCACATCAAGCAGTGCCTTGTCGCCATCACCACCGATGGGGGTGTCGACCGAACTGATTTTTTCGTTCAGCTTGAGCATGCGAGAAACGTCTGCCACCGGCTTGTCGAGGGCTCCGGCTATTTCTTCGGCGGTAGGTTCATGATCGAGACGATGGGCCAGCTCACGGGCGGTACGCAGATAAACGTTGAGTTCCTTGACCACATGAATGGGCAGACGAATGGTGCGGGTCTGGTTCATGATGGCCCGCTCTATGGTCTGACGGATCCACCAGGTGGCATAGGTCGAGAAACGGAAACCCCGCTCGGGATCGAATTTCTCGACGGCGCGGATCAGGCCGAGGTTACCCTCTTCAATCAAGTCCAGCAGCGCCAGGCCCCTGTTGTTGTAACGGCGGGATATCTTGACCACTAGCCGCAGGTTGGACTCAATCATCCGCTTGCGAGCGATCAGATCACCGCGCAGGGCGCGGCGAGAATAGAGCACTTCTTCCTCTGCCGTCAGCAGGGGGGAAAAGCCGATTTCTCCCAGATAAAGCTGGGTAACATCCAGCGTGCGAGCGCTGGGTACCTTGAGGATTTCTTCTTCCTGAATACTTTCCTTTTCATCGCTACCGGTGATCACATCCTGTTCAGCATCGGTATTCAAATCCACCTCATCCTGGTGGCTTGCTTTTTTACTATGGCTCATGGCAGTTCTCCCTTAATCCGGGTACTACCTGTTTCCCGGAATCTATCGCTTTGGCAGATATTTCATCGGATTAACCGAAGATCCCTGATACCGGATTTCGAAATGCAATCGCACATCTGTGGTATCACTGCTGCCCATATCCGCTATGTGCTGACCGACACTCACCGATTGTTGCTCCTTTACCCGGAGCACTTCATTGTGAGCGTAGGCAGACAAGTAATCATCATTGTGTTTGATGATGATAAGATTGCCGTAACCACGTAGCGCATTCCCTGCGTAAACAACCTTGCCCGCAGCGGCCGCCTTGATGGCCTGGCCCCTGCTGCCTCTGATATCAATTCCTTTATTACCGGTTTCGGCCAGCGAAAACCCGGTTATAACCGGGCCTGCGGTTGGCCATTGCCAGCCAATGGTTGCATTGACAGCGGCGTTTTTTTGTACTCCAGACCCAGCGTATGCTTTTCCCGGAGCGGGTGCAAGTGGCTTGGTTGCTTTTGCCGGAGTGCTCGTACCAGCTGTTCTGCTCGGGTTTATCCGGGTCTTTCCCGGTCCCGTACGAGGTACGGCGGAGGATGAAACTTGCCCTTCATCGGCGGTGGCGCTGTGCGCGCGCAGGTTCAACGGCTGACCGACATAAATACGATAAGGGGGTTTGAGGCCATTCAGCGTCGCCAAGTCGGCTACCGAATGGCCGGTGTTGTGTGCAATGATACTGAGGGTATCACCCCGGCGAACCCGATATACCACACGAGTGGCGCCGGGAACATCCAGCCGTAGGGTCTGACCGGGATAAATAGAGTAAGGTGCCGGAATCCGGTTATGTCGTGCCAGGGTCGGCACATCGGTACCGGCCTGCCAGGCGATGGAATACAGGGTATCGCCCTTGGCTACCACATAATGGCGGCCATCGGCCTTGATCTGGCCACGGGCATGCACCCCCACCACCGGCGCCGGACGAGAGGCGGAGCAGGCCGTCAACAGGGTGATCAACATCAGGTTGAAACACGCCAGTCTGAATGTATCGCTCCGCCGTTGCATCAGTGCTTCACTGCTTCAGCAACAGATAGGCCACCACCGCAGCCGCCAGGCAGAGCCAGCCGAGGATATCGATATATCGGATCAGCCTGGCTTCCATTCTGACTCCGCCCCAGACCATCAGGCCCGATACCAGGAAGAAGCGCAGGCCCCGCCCTACCAGGGAAATCAGCAGAAAGGGAAGGAAGGCCATCTGCAGCAGGCCAGCCGTGACCGTAAAGACCTTGTAAGGAATAGGGGTAAAGCTGGCAATGAAGATGACCCAGATGCCCCAGTCATCAAACCACTGCTGGGCGATCGCCATCTTGCCTTCATAACCCATGGTCGCGATAAAGGGCTGCACCACCGGCTCCCACAGGGCATAACCCAGCAGGTAACCGAAGGCCGCGCCCAGCACCGAGAAGAAAGTGGCGAGGGCGGCATAATGCCAGGCTCGCTCCGGCTTGGACAACGCCATGGGCGCCAGCATCACATCCACCGGCACCGGCCAGAAAATGGACTCGGCAAAACTGTTCAAAGACAAATAAACCGGCGCATGCCGGTGTACGGCCCACATCATGACCTGCCGATACAACCGAGAAAAAATCTTCACTCAAGATCACCCTTCACCAAAGGTACAAAACGCACCGATTCCAGCTCGGTACGAGAAAATTGATCACCATGACGTTGATAGAGCCACAGTGACTGCTGACTCTGCCCCACCGGGATCACCATGCGCCCGCCATCAGCCAGTTGTGACAACAGCGCCTGGGGGGTTTCCTGCGCCGCCGCCGTCACCATAATGGCGTCGAAGGGCGCCTTGCTGGCCCAGCCCAGCCAGCCATCGCCATGCTTGGTCGAGACATTGTGCAAATCCAGCCGCTGCAACCGGCGCCGGGCCTGATATTGCAGCGACTTAATCCGCTCAACGGTAAAAACCTGCTCCACCAGTTGCGCCAGCACTGCGGTCTGAAAGCCCGACCCAGTGCCCACCTCCAGCACCCGCTTTGGATTCTGGGCCAGCACCTCCTCCGTCATGCGCGCGACGATATAGGGCTGAGAAATGGTCTGGCCAAAACCGATAGGCAAAGCACTGTTTTCCCAGGCCTTGTGGGCCATGGCCTCGTCGACAAACTGGGCTCTTGGCAGGCCGGCAATGGCCTGCAATACCCGTTCGTCCCTGATGCCCTGCTGTAGCAACAAGCGATAGAGTTGCTGTCCCGCTAACGTGAGCACCCGTTACTCCACTTCTTTAATCCAGCTGGCCAGCGCCGCCATCTGCGCATAAGCCGTCATATCTATGGTCAATGGGGTTATGGAAACATAGCCCCGCTCCACCGCATCAAAGTCGGTGCCTTCGCCCGCATCCTGGATGGCGCCCGGAGGCCCAATCCAGTAAATGGGCCGACCACGAGGGTCGTACTCTTTTAGCACGGCATCACAGCGATGGCGATTACCCAATCGAGTCACTTTGATACCCCGAATTTCTTCCAGGGGCAAGTCGGGCACATTCACATTCAGGATCTGATTGGACGACAACGGCGCCCGCAACAACCCCTGCACCAGCAGGCTGGCATAATGAGCTGCGGTTTCGAAATACCGATCGCCACACAGTGACACCGCCACCGAGGGCAAGCCCAGGTGACGCCCTTCGGTAGCCGCCGCGACCGTGCCGGAGTAGAGCACGTCGTCGCCCAGGTTGGCACCGTGGTTGATACCGGCCACTACCATATCGGGGTCCGGATCGAGCAGGCTGTTCACCGCCCAGTGCACGCAATCGGTGGGCGTGCCCTTGACCGAATAGAAGCCGCTGTCATCCAGCTTGTCGGCCCGCAAGGGCACTTCCAGCGTCAGGGAATGGCTCGCCCCGCTGCGATTACGGTCAGGCGCCACCGTCACCACCTCGGCAAATTCCGCCAGCGCCCGGCTCAGGGTACGAATGCCCAAGGCATTCACACCATCATCATTACTCACCAGTATTTTCATCGATTCCATTATCCTTGACTAATTCCCGCACCAGGCTGGTGGCATAGCTTCCTGCCGGTAACCAGAACGACAGCGTCAGGCTGTCGCCTTCCCTATTCCAACTCATCTGCCTGGGGATAAGCAGCAAAGGCCGCCGTTCCTGCTTCAGGCCGTTAGCTTCCAGCCCCTCACACAAGTCTTCCTGTCCGGCGATCGCCGCCTGTTCCAACTCGCCGGGTTTACCACTGCTCGCCAGCCGCCCCCGGCCCCACAGCGGGGCGCTCAGGCGTACATCGCCTTCGTCAAAACGGGCCTGCATGGCGTCGTCCAGCGGATTGTCTTCTCCCAGGGTGAAGAAAGACTGGGTGCCCGACAGCATCACACAGTCGCCGTCCAGCAACTGCTCACCGAGACCAGCAGCCAGTCGGTGGCTGGCCGCCAGGTTGAACAGGTAACTGCGGGCAGAAGACAGATAAAGGGATCGCTTATTGCGGTCTTTGACACGACGACCGTTGAACATGGCCCTGGCCTGATCCAGGTTACCGAACTCACGGCCAAAACGCTGGTCCCCGTAATAATTGGGTACACCGCGTTCGGCAATGGCGGTCAAGCGGGACTCCAGATCTCCTTGCCCTTCCAGCTCGGTGATCCTGAGCTCGAACCAGTTGCCCTTGAGGGCGCCGGTTTTCAGTTTCTTGTTATGGCGGGCGACGGCCAGAATCTGCACGTCGTCGTTTTCGAGGCTCGAAA
Organism: Oceanisphaera arctica; assembly: GCF_002936955.1. Classification (GTDB taxonomy): domain Bacteria; phylum Pseudomonadota; class Gammaproteobacteria; order Enterobacterales; family Aeromonadaceae; genus Oceanimonas; species Oceanimonas arctica. Next base: position 59,592 of record NZ_MPZM01000015.1, read on the forward strand.
AGTCCGGCATCTCCTTGCCTGGCAAATGCACCCCGAACCACTGTTCGGTCACCGCATGCCGGTCCTTGAGTCCGGCCCAGGTTACTTCCCGCTGAGTCACACCCGCCAGCCGAGACAGCTCGCGCGCCACCCACTGAGTATTCTGGCCGCGCTTGCGAATATGCAGCAGTATATGCTCACCCTCGCCGCCGGGGCCAAACCCTAAGTCTTCGCGTACGATAAAATCTTCCGGTGCCGCCTTCAGGCGGCCGCGGTATTCGGGTTGTCCGTGCAGATAATGCCAGTTGTTCATGCTTTTACCAGCAGCACTACGGCTTCTGCCGCTATGCCTTCTTTACGGCCCACAAAACCGAGCTGCTCGGTGGTGGTGGCCTTGACGTTGATGAGGGTGGGATCCGCGTGCAGATCGGCGGCGATATTGGCCACCATGTCCCCGATGAAAGGCGCCAGTTTGGGCGCCTGGGCCAGTACGGTAATATCCGCATTGCCAAGTGTAAAGCCGGCCTGCATGACCCGTTCGAACACGTCGCGCAGCAGTATACGGCTGTCTATACCGGCATAGGCCGCATCGGTATCCGGGAAGTGGCGGCCGATATCGCCGGCGCCGATGGCACCGAGCAGGGCATCGCTCAGGGCGTGCAGCACCACGTCACCATCGGAATGGGCCAACAGCCCTTGTGTATAAGGCACCGCCACGCCGGCCAGGATACAGGGACCCTGACCACCAAACTTGTGCACGTCGAAACCGTGCCCGATTCGCATCATATCTTGCTCTCGCTCATCTGCTGCAGAAAAAAGCCCGCCAGGCCAAGGTCTTCCGGGCGGGTTATCTTGATATTGTCGGCACGCCCTTCCACCAGTCGAGGATGAAAACCGGCCCACTCCATGGCCGAGGCTTCGTCGGTGATGATAGCGCCGGCCGCCAGGGACGCGCTCAGAGCCTGTTGCAGTGGCTCAGTGGCAAAGCATTGGGGCGTCAGGGCGTGCCAGAGTTCATCCCTGGACACGCTGGTACTGATGGCGCCCTGGCCATCACCCCGCTTCATGGTGTCGCGCACCCGGCAGGCCAACAGGCCGCCGTGAGGTTGCCGACCCGCCGCCAATACCGCATCGAGATCGACTCTGTGCAGACAGGGCCGGGCCGCATCGTGTACCAGCACCCAGTCGGTTTTTACCTGAGCCAGCGCATTGAGCACAGAATCGGCCCGTTCGCGCCCACCGATGACCCGCAACACCCGAGGATGCCGGGCGATATCCAGATTTTCAAACCAGGGGTCCTGCTCGGCAGTGGCCACGATGATACGGGCGATGGCCGGGTGATCCAGCAGGCGTGCCAGGGTCTGTTCCAGCACGGTGCTGCCACCCAGCGGCAGGTATTGCTTGGGTATGTCGGCCGCCATGCGGCTACCGATCCCGGCCGCGGGCACCACGGCGGTAAAAGACAGGTCAGGTATCATGGTGATGGTTCTTCCGCCAACAGCAGGCGGTAAAAGGTTTCTCCGGGCTTGATCATGCCGAGGTCGTTTCGTGCCAGCTCTTCCACCGCCGCCAGCCCCTTGTTGAGATCCTCGATCTCCCGGTACAGCAAGGCGTTACGGGCAACCAGCTGTTCGTTATCGGTCACCTGGCGGGCGACATTGGCCTTTGCTTCGTTATATTCGGCCAGGCCGTTCTTGCCCCACCACAGGTGGTATTGCAGGGCGCCTAACAGGGCGAGCAGTATCAGCGTCAGGGTGCGCATCAATCCTCCAAAAGTAGCGCGCTAGTTTCCCATATTCGGGAGCCGAACAAAAGAAACCCCGCACGGGGCGGGGCCAGACCACGACGAGAACATTCGTCGACCAAAGTAATACCAAACTAAATAAAAATATGATCTAGGTTAAACTGGATACTCGAGGAAACAGAGCCACCTCCCACGACACGCCACTGGTAAATGACACTCACCGTTGCAGCCTACTGCGAACATTCACTGGATGTTCGGTCAGGCTGCAACCGTTCGTCACGGCGAGACAAGCTCGCCCCCTGAGGGCTCGGGAAATGCCGTCTGACCGCCAGGGAAGGCGGGAATGCCGGAACGGCAGGAGCATTTTCCGGCCATGGCATTTCACGGTCGTGGGAGCCGATCTCTGTTGCCTCTCCTTAAGCACCGAGTTGTCTGCAGTTCGCTCCCACTGGCGACTCCGCAGCAGAGGGGCGGATGAAGGGTTCTACTCTACCGACCATCACATGACAGGACGTCATGTGCTGAGCGCCACATGGAGGTGCTTGCAGCGTGTCGGTGGAGTAGACCTTTCGTCCGACCTTTACAGGGCAGCTAAACAGATCAGTTAGTTTTACAGATTGGTATAACCTGCTGATGCTTCGCATTGCGCACCATACCAATAATGAACAAAAAGCCCCGCTCAAGGCGGGGCTTTGTTCATTTCAGGGCAGGCATTAAGCCTGGCCTTTTACCTCGGACAGGCCGTGGTACGGGGCCTTGCCGTCCAGCTCTTCTTCGATGCGGATCAGCTGATTGTACTTGGCAACGCGATCGGAGCGGCTCATGGAGCCGGTCTTGATCTGGCCGGCACAGGTGCCTACCGCCAGATCGGCGATGGTGGCATCTTCGGTTTCACCGGAGCGGTGAGAAATCACTGCGGTGTAACCGGCGTCCTTGGCCATCTTGATGGCATTCAGGGTTTCGGTCAGGGAGCCAATCTGGTTGAACTTGATCAGAATGCTGTTGGCGATGCCCTTGTCGATACCTTCTTTCAGGATCTTGGTGTTGGTCACGAACAGATCGTCACCTACCAACTGGATCTTGTCGCCCAGGATCTTGGTCTGATAAGCGAAACCGTCCCAGTCAGACTCGTCCAGTCCATCTTCGATAGATACGATCGGATACTGCTTGGTCAGCTCTTCCAGGTAATGGGTGAACTCCTGGGAGGTGAAGATCTTGCCTTCGCCTTTCAGATTGTAGTTACCCGCTTCCTTGTCGAAGAACTCGGAAGCCGCGCAGTCCATGGCCAGAGTCACGTCTTTACCCAGCACGTAACCGGCTTGCTCTACCGCTTCCTTGATGGAGGCCAAGGCGGCCGCGTTGGACTCCAGGTCCGGCGCGAAGCCACCTTCGTCACCCACGGCAGTGCTCAGGCCCTTGGCCTTCAGTACCTTGGCCAGGTTGTGGAACACCTCGGCACCGATACGCAGCGCTTCCTTGATGTTCTTGGCGCCGACCGGCTGAATCATGAATTCCTGAATGTCGACGTTGTTGTCGGCATGCTCACCGCCGTTGATGATATTCATCATCGGCAACGGCATGGAGTACTGACCCGGGGTACCGTTCAGTTCGGCGATCCAGGCGTACAGCGGCAGGCCCTTGGCGGCGGCGGCGGCCTTGGCGGTGGCCAGGGACACGGCCAGGATGGCGTTGGCACCCAGCGTGGCTTTGTTATCGGTACCGTCCAGGTCGATCATGATCTGATCAATCTCGGCCTGTTGGGTTGCATCCTTGCCAATCAGAGCGGCAGCAATCTGGTCGTTGATGTTGGCGACGGCAATTTGCACGCCTTTGCCCAGAAAGCGGGACTTGTCGCCGTCACGCAGTTCCAGGGCCTCGCGGGAACCGGTAGAAGCGCCAGACGGCGCCGCAGCGCGGCCCATGAAGCCGCCTTCCAGGAACACATCTGCTTCTACGGTAGGGTTGCCACGAGAGTCGATGATTTCACGACCGATCACTTTAACGATCTTAGCCATTCTCTAACTTCCTCTTAGTTTAAAGGTAAAAATAGTTGAAAGGTAAAAACGAGATAAAGCACTAAAAAATGCGGCTGAGCCTCAGGCTCAGCCGTTGTATCAGATTATTCCAGCTCGCCCCGCTGGTATTGACCCGCCGCCTTCACGAAACCGGCAAAGAGGCCATGGCCATCACGCGGGGTGGAGGTGAATTCCGGATGGAACTGCGCCGCCACAAACCAGGGATGATCCGGATTTTCGATGATCTCGACCAACTTCTTGTCGGCGGAACGACCGGTCACTTTCAGGCCGGCTGCTTCAATCTTCGGCAGCAGGCGATTGTTCACTTCATAACGGTGGCGATGACGCTCATAGATGGTGTCGGAGCCGTACAGGGCGTGCACCTTGGAGCCAGGCTCCAGGTGGCACAGCTGTGCGCCCAGGCGCATGGTGCCGCCCAGATCAGACTGTTCGTCACGCACTTCGACATTGCCTTCTTCGTCAATCCATTCGGTGATCAGACCCACCACCGGATAGGGGCTTTGCTTGTCGAACTCGGACGAATGGGCGCCTTCCAGGCCGGCCACGTTGCGAGCGTATTCGATCAACGCCACCTGCATTCCCAGGCAGATACCCAGGTAAGGCACGCGATTTTCACGCGCATAACGGGCCGCCATGATCTTGCCTTCTACACCGCGCTCGCCGAAGCCACCGGGCACCAGAATGGCGTCCAGACCTTCGAGCAGACCCAGACCCTTGCTTTCCAGATCCTGGGAGTCGATGTATTTGATGTTGACGGTCAACCGGTTTTTCAGGCCGCCGTGCTTGAGCGCCTCGTTCACCGACTTGTAGGCATCGGGCAGCTCGATATATTTGCCGACCATGCCGATGGTGACTTCACCCATGGGGTTGGCTTCTTCGTAGATCACCTGTTCCCATTCGGACAAATCCGAGGGCGGGCAATCCAGTCCGAAGCGCTTGACCACCAGTTCGTCCAGCCCCTGAGATCTCAGCAGCGCCGGGATCTTGTAGATGGAATCCACGTCTTTCAGCGAGATAACGGCCTTTTCGGACACGTTACAGAACAGCGCAATCTTGGCGCGTTCGTGAGGCGGAATGACTCTGTCACTGCGGCAAATCAGAATATCGGGCTGAATGCCGATAGAAAGCAGCTCTTTGACCGAGTGCTGGGTCGGCTTGGTTTTCACCTCGCCGGCCGCCGCCAGATAAGGCACCAGAGTCAGGTGCATGAACAGGGTATTTTCCCGGCCCACAACCACCGCCAGCTGACGCAGCGCCTCGAGGAACGGCAGCGATTCGATATCACCAACAGTGCCGCCGACTTCCACAATAGCTACCTGGTGCCCTTCGGCACCGGCAATCACTCTGTCCTTGATGGCATTGGTGATGTGCGGGATCACCTGAATGGTCGCCCCCAGGTAGTCGCCACGTCGTTCCTTGCGCAGCACGTCCGCATAAACACGGCCGGAGGTGAAGTTGTTGCGGCGAGTCATTTTGGTACGAATGAAACGCTCGTAATGACCAAGATCCAGGTCGGTTTCAGCACCGTCATCCGTCACGAAGACTTCACCGTGCTGGGTCGGGCTCATGGTTCCCGGATCTACGTTAATGTAAGGATCCAGCTTCATAATGGTCACATTAAGACCACGAGCCTCGAGGATGGCCGCCAGGGAGCCGGCAGCAATGCCTTTACCCAGGGAGGAAACAACCCCACCAGTAACAAAAATATATTTAGTCGTCATGCAGAACCTGAAGAAAGCTAGGGAACGAATGAAATGTGGAATTCAAGACGGGGTAAAAGTATACGCAAGATGGCCGATAACGACAATGAAACAATGTACGGGTACCGGCGGTAGGGTGATTATTTTTTGCCATATTTCCCCTTGTTCTCATGTAAGAGTCCATTCGAACCGGCTGCCGGCGGCAGACTGAGCACCACTATAGCGGCTTTAGTTGTTTTATTACAACAAAGTGTGGCTTGAATCCGGACATTCGGTTGCACAACTCACTACAGCTTATCCAACTCCTTACCCAACTCCTTGTCCAACTCTGGCAGCACATCGAACAGATCGGCCACCAGCCCATAATCGGCCACCTCGAAGATGGGGGCCTCGCCATCCTTGTTGATGGCGACGATGATTTTCGAATCTTTCATCCCTGCCAGATGCTGGATGGCGCCTGACAGGCCCACGGCAATGTAAAGCTCGGGCGCCACTATCTTGCCGGTTTGCCCTACCTGCATGTCGTTGGCGGCAAAGCCCGCATCCACCGCCGCCCGGGTGGCGCCCACCGCCGCGTTCAGCTTGTCGGCCACTTGTTCCAGCAAGGCAAAATTCTCTTTCGAGCCCATACCCCGACCGCCGGAGATCACCACCCGCGCCGCGGTCAGCTCGGGCCGCTCGCTGGTCGCCAGCTCCTCACCGACAAAGCAACTGCCACTGGGACCGGCCACCGGCGCCAGCACTTCAAGTTCCGCCTGTCCATCACCGGGGGGCATGGCCTCAAAGGCGGTGGCACGCACGGTCAGCACCTTGATGGGGTCCAGCGATTGCACCGTGGCGATAGCGTTGCCCGCATAGATGGGCCGGCGGAAGGTGTCGGCGGCTTCGATGCCAATCACATCCGACACCATGCCTACATCCAGCAGCGCCGCCACCCGGGGCAACAGATTCTTGCCTTGAGTAGTAGCCGCCGCCAGCACATGACTGTAATCACCGGCCAGCGACACCACTAGGGCGGCGCAGGGCTCGGCCAGCTGATGCTCATGACTCGCATCATCCGCCAGCAATACCTTTCGGATGCCAAGGCCACGAGCGGCCTCGGCTACCACGCGACAGTCATGCCCCATGATCAGGAGATCGATCTCACCACCCAGCCCGGTGGCGGCGGTCAGGGAGTGCAGTGTGGCGGGCTTTATTTCGCCGTTATCGTGTTCCGCTATCACCAGAGTCGCCATCAGATCACCTTTGCGTCGTTTTTCAGTTTATCCACCAGCTCGGTCACATCGGCCAGCCGGATGCCCGCCTTGCGCACCGGAGGTGCCGTCACCTTCAGCAGTCGGCTATGCGCCCGGCATTCCACGCCAAGATCGTCAAGCGTGAGGGTTTCCAGTGGCTTCTGTTTGGCCTTCATTATATTGGGCAGGGAGGCATAGCGCGGCTCGTTCAGTCGCAGATCCGTGGTGACCACCGCCGGCAGCGTAAGCGCCAGGGTCTGCAGGCCGCCATCCACTTCCCGTGTCACCCGCAGCTCGTCGCCATCCCGTTCGATGCGAGAGGCGAAGGTACCCTGAGGCCAACCGGTAAGCGCTGCCAGCATCTGACCGACCTGATTGTTGTCGGTGTCGATGGACTGTTTGCCGAGCAACACCAGCCCGGGCTGTTCCCGATCTACCAACTTTGCCAGCAGCTTGGCTACCGTCAGCGGCTCTACAAGGCCCTCGACCGGCACCAGCAAGGCCCGGTCTGCGCCCAGCGCCAGCGCCATGCGCAATTGCTCCTGCGCCGTCTGCGGCCCAATGGACACTGCTACGATTTCCGATACCCAGCCCGCTTCCTTCATGCGCACCGCCTCTTCCAGCGCGATCTCGCAGAAGGGGTTTGCCGCCATCTTCACATTGTTCAGATCCACGTTGCTCTCATCATTCAGTACCCTGACCCTGACGTGGTAATCGATAACTCGCTTGATCGTGACCAGCACCTTCATCCTTGCCTCCGGACGCTTTCGGATCTGCCTTAATACTACTCCATGACCTCGGATCCTGCCGTTTTCACCTTTGTTAAATATCGCAACCAATACAATACTTTAGCCATACCCCAACGACAGCGAGATCGGATGATGCAACGGGAATCGATGGAGTTTGATGTGGTGATAGTGGGGGCCGGCCCCGCCGGACTGGCCTCGGCCTGCCGGCTGATGCAGCAGGCCGCAGACGCCGGGCTGACGCTCAGCGTCTGCGTGGTGGAAAAAGGCGCCGAGGTGGGAGCGCATATTCTGTCCGGCGCCCTGCTCGACATTCGCGCCCTGGCCGAGCTGTTTCCCGACTGGCAAGCCAGGGGCGCGCCAGTTCACACCGCCGTCGGCGACGACCGTGTCTATATGCTGACAGGACAGACCGGAGGCATAGAGTTGCCCCCCGCCCTGGTGCCCTCACCCATGCACAACCAGGGCAATTACATCATCAGCCTGGGTAACCTGTGCCGCTGGCTGGCGGAACAGGCCGAGCAACTGGGGGTAGCGATATTCCCGGGCTTTGCCGCCCAGGCACCGCTTTACGACGATCAGGGCTCGGTATGCGGCATTATCACCGGCGACATGGGGCTGGCGGCAGATGGTACCCCCAAGCTCAATCATGTGCCGGGCATGGAGCTGCGCGCCCGATACACCCTCTTTGCCGAGGGCAGCCGCGGCCATATCGGCAAGGAGTTGATCAGCCGCTTCAAGCTCGACCAGGCCCGGGATCCCCAGCACTATGCACTCGGTATCAAGGAGTTATGGCAGCTGGCGCCAGAACGCCACAAGCCCGGCCTGGTGATACACGGCAGTGGCTGGCCATTGAAAGAAGCTCAGGGTGGTTTTTTCATGTATCACGGGGATGACAACCAGGTATCGGTGGGTCTGATCGTGGATCTCGACTACACCAACCCCTGGCTCAGCCCCTTCGAGGAATGCCAGCGGCTCAAGCAGCATCCGCTGCTGTCCCGCCACCTTTATGGCGGCAAACGGCTGGCCTTCGGCGCCCGCGCAATTACCAAGGGAGGCCTGAACTCGCTGCCGCGCATGACCATGCCAGGTGCCCTGCTGCTGGGCTGCGATGCGGGCACCCTGGATGGTGCCAGGATCAAGGGCATTCATACCGCCATGAAATCCGGCATCCTGGCCGCCGACACCCTGGTGCGGACCCTGGCCGCTGGTATTCCAGGCGCTCGCACCCTCACCGATTTTGACGCGACCTTCAAAGACAGCTGGCTCTACAAGGAGCTGAAGCAAAGCCGAAACTTCATTCCCGCATTGCATAAATTCGGACCCTGGCTGGGCGGCGCCTTCAACTATCTGAACCACAACTTGCTGGGGGGAAAGCTGCCCTTTACCCTGCACAACCGCATTCCCGATCACGCAACTCTGACGCCTGCCGCCCGGTGCCGGAAAATAGACTACCCCAGGCCCGACGGCCAGTTGTCGTTCGACCGGCTATCGTCGGTATATCTGGCCAATACCGGTCACGACGAGGATCAGCCCTGTCATCTGGTGCTGACCGATCCCGCCCTGCCGCTGCGTGATAGCCTGCCACGCTACCAGGAGCCCGCCCAGCGTTATTGCCCGGCCGGGGTCTACGAGATCGTCACCACGGATGGTGAGCCCAGGTTTCAGATCAACGCCGCCAACTGTGTGCACTGCAAAGCCTGCGACATCAAGGATCCGGCGCAGAATATCCGCTGGACACCACCGGAAGGCGGCAGCGGCCCCAACTACCCCAATATGTAACAAACGAGCATAAAAAATCCCCGAAGCGGTGATTCCCATCATCTGGAGGAATCACCGCTTCGGGGAGGTGGCAGCGCTTGTTATCAATCCTACAGCCGCAAGCCGCCGTCCATTTCCAGCACCCTGCCATGAAAATAATCGTTGTCGATGATGTACTGCAGGCTATGTACCAGCTCGTCTGTCTCGGCCAGTCGGCCCAAGGGAATATTACGGGTGATTCGCGCCATCGCCTCCGGCTTCATCTGGGCGGTCATGGGGGTGTCGATCACCCCGGGGGCGATACCCGTCACCCGGATGCCATAGCGACTCAGCTCGCCGGCCCAGCACACCACCAGCGCGGCCACCCCGGCCTTGGTGGCCGCATAGTTACTCTGGCCCCGATTCCCGGCCCGGGCCACCGAAGAAATATTGACGATAAGGCCACCCTCTCCCCGCTCGACCATGATCGCCGCCGCCTCCCGACCGCAGAGAAAGGTGCCGGTGAGATTGACATCCACCACCTGCTGCCACTGTTGCAGGCTCATCCTGCTGACGATCTTGCCCTCTTCCAGTTTGACCAGCAGGGCATCTCGCATCAGGCCCGCGTTGTTGACCAACACATCCAGCCCGCCCAGCTCTCGCGCCAGATGACCGAAGGTGTCCGTCACCTGGGTTTCATCGGTGATATCACACAAATACACACCCACCCGGGAGCCGGTGGCCGCCACCATTTCTCCGCTTTTGGCCAGCGCCGGCTCGTCATTGTCGATCAGCGCCAGCGTCGCGCCTCTGCGGGCCAGATGATGAGCCATCGCCTGCCCCAGTCCCCGGCCCGCACCGGTAATCGCCACCACCTTGCCTTTGATATCCATCGTTTACCTCCGTTTACAACAGGAGCCAGTTGATAACTTTACTTGCCTGTCACTCTTGCAGTATCGGCCAAGGGTCTGATCCGCCAACTCGCCGTGGGCTAAAGCCATCTTCGAGGAAGCATAGTCGCCCGATGGCACCTCCGACAGACGGCTCCGGGTTATCAAAGAGGCTGCGGGGATTTCCTCAGCCGACCATCAAATGCCAGGGCCGAAAAATGCTCCTGCCATTTCGGCATTCCCGCCGTCCCTGGCGGTCAGATGGCATTTGCTGAGCGTCACAGGGGGCGATCTTGTCTCGCCGTGACGAACTGTTTCAGCCTGACCGAACATCCAGTGAATGTTCGCAGCAGGTTGAAACAGTAAGTGTCATTTCACCGAAGCGTGTCGGAGGAGGTAACCCTGCGGCCTCTTTATGCGCAATAACAAATTGGCTATCCAGCAAAAAGGCGTTATTCCCCTTGCCGGAATAACCTCAGCAGGCTGGAAAAATCCAGTTCATCAAAGCCCGCCACCTGATGCAGGTTGAACAGCGCCTTTGCGGCAGATCCCATGGGGACCGGCGAGCCGCTGTCCCGGCTAAGATCCATGGCGATATTCAGATCCTTGCACATCAGTTTGACCTGAAAGCCGCCCTGATAACCACGGGATGCTGGCACCTTCTCCATCACGCCCGGCACCGGGTTATATACCTGCAGCACCCAGTTGTTACCCGAGCTCTGCTTGATGATCTCCGACAGCACCTTGGGATCCAGGCCGTTGTTGATGCCCATGTTGAGCGCCTCGCAGGTTCCCGCCATCTGCACCGCCAGAAGCATGTTATTGCAGGCCTTGGCTATCTGCCCCGCGCCGTGCTCTCCTGCATGCAGTATCTTCTGCCCCATCTGGCCCAGTATGGGCTCGGCCCGGGCAAATTGCGCCGCCGTGCCACCGACGATAAAGGTAAGAGTACCGGCTTCGGCACCTGCTACCCCGCCGGACACGGGGGCGTCGACAAATTCCAAACCATGGGTCATGGCCTGAGCGGCCGTGGCCCTGGCGGTAGCCGCATCTATGGTAGAACAGTCGATCACCAGGGTACCCGCCGCCAGATGCCTGAACAGGGGATCCGGACCGCTCACATAGAGTGAGTCCACCTGGGCGCCGCTTTGCAGCATGGAGATCACCACCTCCGCCTGCTGCACCACCTCGGCAGCAGACTCGGCCGCTTCGGCCCCGTGCTTGGCAGCACGCAGAACAGCCTCGGGCTGCAAGTCGAATACCCGCACCCGGAGCCCCGCCTTGAGCAGGTTCACCACCATGGGGCCGCCCATGTTGCCCAGGCCGATAAATGCGATGCTTGTCATGTGTTCACCTCCGTTACAGATCGGATAGCGGGTTGACCGGCCAGGGCGATTCGAACAACGCCGCCAGCAGCGCCTCGTCCACCTCATCCAGACTGCCGAAAGTCCAGTCGGGTCGGTTATCCTTGTCGATCAATCGGGCCCGCACGCCTTCGGCAAATTCCGGAAACCGGCACAGCTGCACCGACAGCGCCAGCTCTCGGCGAAACACCTCGGCCAGCGAACAATGCCGGCTGCGGCGCAACTGTTCGGCAATCACCGCTATGGCCAGCGGACTGCCCGCCGCCAGACTTTGCCGGGTCTTGTGATACCAGGGGTCTTCGCACTCGGCGCCGAGTATCGCCGCCACCTTGTCCGCCAGGCTGTCTTTATCCAGCAGGCTGCGGATCTGCGGCTGATGCGACCTCAGGGGGGACGGCAAGTCGGAAAAGGCCTCCACCGAGTCTACCTCAAGCTGGCGCAGCACGGCATTCACCGCCGCCTCGGGCTTGCTCCACTCCGTCACCGCCAACAGCGCCGGCAGGAGCTCGCCCCGCTTGTTGACGGCGATGGCCCTGTTACCAAGCCCCAGCCAATGGGCGTCGTTCCCGTTGATGGCGCACCCGGTCAGGGCGATAAATTCCCCCAGCCCCGGCGGAAAATGATTGATAAACCAGCTGCCGCCCACATCCGGATACAGCGCTATGGTCACCTCCGGCATTGCCAGCCGACTGGTTTCGGTGACGATACGCTGCGAGCTACCGCTGAACAGCCCCAGGCCGCCGCCCATGACGATGCCGCCCCCCCAGCACAGCACCGGCTTGCCGAAGGTATGCAGCAGGTAATCGAGCCGATATTCCTGCTCGAAGAAGCGCGCCGCCAATTCAGGTATGGCCGTCAGCCCCCGCTCATCGGCAGGCCCGGTTTCACGTATGGCGTGATACAGACTTACCACATCGCCGCCGGCGCAGAAGGCCCTGTCACCGGCACCATCGAGCAGCACCGCCACCAGCTGCGGCTCCTGCTGCCAGGCCCTCAGGGTCGGCAGCATCTGTTCGATCATCTCCAGAGTCAAAGCATTGAGACTGCGCTCGGCATTCAGCCGGATATGACCGATGCGTTTACCATCTTCAGTCGGGTATTCTTCGATGATCAGGCCGCTCATACATTCTCCTTATTCCGCTTTCTCAGAAGCAATCCCTGTTGCCTCTTGAACGACTCGGAGCTGTCTGTTGAAGGTGCCATCCGGAGACTCTTCTGTCCCGAAGAGGACAAAGGGATCTGCTCTGCCGACCTTCCGTTTCAGGGACGAAACGGAGAGCGTACATGGAAGTATCCACAGCGTGTCGGAGGAGCAGGCCCTTTGTCCGACTGGCGTCCCCTTTTCCACAACCGTCATCACAACTCCCCGCTCCCTTCCGCCAGCACCCGGCGGGCGATCAACAACTTCATGATCTCGTTGGTGCCCTCCAGAATACGATGTACCCGGGTATCGCGCAGATAACGCTCCAGCGGATACTCCCGGATATAACCGTAGCCACCATACAACTGCAGTGCCTGATCGCACACCCTAAACCCCACGTCGGTGGCAAACCGCTTGGCCATGGCGCAATAAGTGGTGGCATCCGCATGCCCCCCGTCCAGCCTGCAGGCGGCCAACCGTACCAGCTGGCGGGCCGCCACCAGCTCGGTCGCCATATCGGCCAGCGTAAACTGCAAAGCCTGAAACTCGGCCAGTTTTCGGCCGAACTGGCTACGCTCCTGCAGGTACTGCCGCGCCTTGTTCAAGGCCTGCTGGGCCGTGCCCAGCGAGCAGCTGGCAATGTTGATACGCCCGCCATCCAGCCCCTTCATCGCTATCTTGAAGCCCTCACCTTCCCGCCCCAGCAGCTGCCCCGCCGGTACTTTGACCCCCTCGAAGGTGACGGTGCGGGTCGGCTGACTGTTCCAGCCCATCTTGTCTTCGGGTCGGCCATAGGTGATGCCGGGGCTGTCGGCATCCAGCGCGAAAGAGGAAATACCGCCTGCCCCCTCGCCGCCGGTACGGGCCATCACCACCAGCACCTGGGTGCTGCCGGCGCCGGAAATAAACATCTTGCTGCCGTTGAGCTCGTAATGATCCCCTACCCGGCGGGCACTGGTTTTCAGGGCTACGGCATCGGAGCCGGCATTGGCTTCGGTCAAACAGTAGGAGCCCAGCAGCTGCCCGCTGACCAATCCTTCGCCCCAGCGGGCCCAGCAGTCCTGTGCTCCGAAGCTCGCTATCATCCAGGTAACCATGTTGTGAATGGTGAGGAAGGCGGTGGTAGAGGTGCAGCCCATGGACAGGCGTTCGAAGATCAGGCTGGCGTCGAGCCTGCTCAGACCCAGACCACCGGCCGACTCGGGGGTGTAAAGGCCGCAAAAGCCGAGCCCTCCGGCCTTGTACAGCACCTCGACCGGAAAATAATGGTCACGGTCCCAGTCGGCCGCATGGGGCTCCAGTTCGTTACGGGCAAAGTCACCGGCCAGCTCGACGAAGGCGCGCTGTTCGTCACTCAGTTCAAAGTCCATAAGATCTCCCTTTGGGCTTGGCTTCAAGCCTGATAACAAGCCACCGACAGTCCGGGCAAAGCGACGCATCAGCAGGGTTGCTTCCTTCGACACGCTTCGAGCACATCCCTGTGTCGCTCGGCACATGCCATCCCTGGCATGTGACGGTCGAATACAGCAATCCCTGCTGTTGCGTCGCCCTACGCCCGCAGTGCCTGTTGAAGGCTGTCTGGGAACTCGATGGCAAACAAGGAGGGCAAGGGGTGTCTGCTTCGCCGCACCCTCTGTGCCCTGGCCGAAAATTGCTCCTGCATTTTCGGCATTCCCACCATCCCTGGCGGTCAGATGCGCCCGGAGCCCCCATGGGGCGAGCTTGCTCGCCAAAACGAGGCATTTCGACCCGACCGAATATTCGGTGAATATTCGCAGCGGGTTGAAATGGCGAGTGGCATACCCTCACGGCGTGTCGGCGAAGCAGTGCCCCTTGGCCGACGAACTTGCACACTCCAACAATCGGCTGAAGCTTGCGACTCCATATAAAAACCAATAACTCTAACTTGTAGGTTTTCATTTAAGGTGAATCGACATATTGGGGTCGGCCACGGCCTCGTCATCAAACCAGCGGGCTGTGATGGTCTTGGTTTCGGTGTAGAAACGCACCGCCTGCTTGCCGTAGGCGTGCAGGTCGCCGTAGAAGGAATTGCGCCAGCCGGTGAAAGAGAAAAACGGCAGCGGCACCGGTATGGGTACGTTGATGCCGACCTGTCCGACCTGGATTTCGTGCTGATATTTGCGCGCCGCCGCCCCCGAGGCGGTGAATATCGAGGTGCCATTGCCATAGGGATTGGCGTTCACCAGGGCAATGGCTTCATCCAGGTTGTCTACCATTATCACCAATAGCACGGGGCCGAAGATCTCTTCCTTGTAAATAGTCATGTCGGTGGTCACGCCGCCGAACAGAGTCGGTCCCAGCCAGTTGCCGTCCGGGTAGCCACTCACCCGGACATGGCTGCCGTCGAGCAGGCAGTCGGCCCCCTCGCGCTTGCCCTCGGCGATCAACTGCAATACCCGTGTTTTGGCCGCCGGGCTGATCAAGGGGCCATATCCGGCGTCGGGGTCATTCCAGATACCGGGCCGCACCTTGGCCATCGCCGCCTGCAGCTCGGGGAGCAACTCCCTGGCCTCGCCCACCAGCACCGCCACCGAAATGGCCATGCAGCGCTGACCAGCGGCACCGACCGAGGCGCCGACCAGGTTGTTGATTGCCTGCTGCCGGTTGGCATCGGGCAGTACCACCATGTGGTTCTTGGCACCGGCGAAGGCCTGTACCCGCTTCAGATGGTCGGTGCCGGTGCGGTAGATATGCTGTCCCGCCGCCACCGAGCCGACGAAGGAAATGGCGCGCACCTGCGGGTGCACCAGCAGCAAATCGACCACCTCCTTGCCCCCGTGTATCACCTGCAGCAGGCCGTCGGGTGCCCCTGCGGCCATAAACAGCTCCGCCAGCCGCATCGGCACCAGAGGGTCCTGTTCCGAGGGCTTGAGCACGAAGGTGTTGCCGCAGGCGATGGCGAGCGGAAACATCCACAACGGTATCATCGCCGGAAAGTTGAATGGTGTGATGCCCACGCAGACGCCCAGAGGTTGGGTAAAGCTGTAACAGTCGACCCCGCGGGCCACGTTTTCCTGGGTTTCCCCCATGCTGAGCGAAGCGATATTGGCGGCCTGCTCCACCACCTCGATGCCACGCCACACATCGCCTTTGGCATCCTCGAGCGTCTTGCCGGTATCCCGGCTGAGCAGGCAAGCGATTTCGTCGTGGTGCTCTTTCAGCAACGCCTGATAACGCAGCATCAGCCGGGCTCGCTCCGGCACCGGCGTCTCTTTCCACTCCACAAAGGCGGCACTGGCCGCCACCACCGCCGCCTCTACTTCCGCCTCGGTAGCGCAGGGCAGACGGGCAATCACCTTCTGGGTGGCCGGATTGTTCACCTCCAGCCACTGTTCGGTGCGGCTGGGCACCATTTTGCCGCCAATCAGCAGCGGAACCTGATACGCCATGGCTTTACTCCCTCTAGGTTTCATCCGTTACCAGTTAAATCAGCCTCAGGTTAAAGCAGCTCCAGTGCCACCGCCGTGGCTTCGCCGCCACCGATGCACAGTGCCGCTACCCCTCTTTTCAACCCCCGCCGACGCAAGGCATGCAGCAGGGTCACCACAATGCGGGCACCGCTGGCACCGATGGGGTGGCCCAGGGCGCAGGCGCCACCGTTGACATTCACCTTGGCGGCATCGAGCTTGAGCTCGTTGATCGCCAGCAGAGTCACTACCGCGAAGGCTTCATTGATTTCATAAAGGTCCACCTCGCCCACCTGCCAGCCCACTTTCTCGAGCACTTTTCGAATGGCACCAATCGGTGCCAGAGTGAACTCGGCAGGCAACCGGGCATGGGTGGAGTGGGTCAGCACCCGGGCCAGGGGGGGGAGTCCCAGCGTCCGGGCGTGCTCGGCGGTGGTCACCACCAGGGCGGCGGCGCCATCGGAGATGGAGCTGGAATTGGCGGCCGTGACGGTACCGTCTTTGGCGAAGGCCGGATTAAGCCGGCGGATTTTTTCCGGTCTGGCCTTGCCCGGCTGTTCGTCGGTCTCGACCGCCACTGCACCATGGCGACTTACCACCTGCACGGGGATGATTTCCTCGGCAAAATCCCCCTCGGTAATGGCCCTTTGCGCCCGGCTTAGCGATTCGAGCGCGAAGTCGTCCATCGCCTCCCGACTGACGCCGTACTTGTCCGCCGTCTGCTGGGCGAACGAGCCCATCAGACCGCCTTCATAGGCGTCTTCGAGTCCGTCGAAAAACATGTGGTCTAGCAACTGGGCATGTCCCATGCGCAAGCCCGCCCGCACCTTCGGCAACAGGTAGGGCGCCAGGCTCATGCTCTCCATGCCACCGGCGATCATCAGTTCGGCGCTGCCCGCCCTGAGCTGGTCGTGGGCCAGCATCAGTGCCTTCATACCCGAGCCACACATCTTGTT
>NZ_MPZM01000016.1 GCF_002936955.1 Oceanisphaera arctica
TGTGCTGGCCTTCGCCGTGGTGTTGATCCACCGGGCCTATGAAGTCATCGGCGCCGATGACATGAACGAAATGAAGAGCACCGACTCGTGAATATAGCCGTTATCCTACCCATTTTTATTCCCATGCTGGCCGGTGCCCTGACGCTCACCTGTTGGCGCTGGCGACTGGTGCAGCGCTGGATTTCGGTGCTGTCCGGCACCGGCCTCTTGCTGGCCGCCCTCTATCTGTTCAGCCAGGTGCGCCAGCAAGGCATTCTGGTGGCCTACGTCGGTAACTGGTCGGCACCTTACGGCATCACCCTGGTTGCAGATTTGCTCAGCGCCATCATGGTGCTGGTCACCGGCATCATAGGCCTGGCGGTGGCGATTTATTCGCTGGCCACCATGAGCCGCAACCACGAGGCCTTCGGTTATTACCCCTTGCTGCACCTGATGCTGGCCGGGGTGGTGGGCGCCTTTCTGACCGGCGACATCTTCAACCTCTATGTCTGGTTCGAGATCATGCTGGTGGCCTCGTTCGGACTGATGATTCTGGGCGGCGAGCGGGCCCAGATGGAGGGGGCGCTCAAGTACGTGACCCTGAACCTGCTCTCGTCGGCGCTGTTTCTGACCGCCGTGGGCCTGCTGTACGGCTATGCCGGCACCCTGAACATGGCGGATCTGGCGCTGAAGCTGGGCAATGGCGAACAGCCAGGGCTGGTGACGGTGATCGCCATGCTGTTTCTGGTGGCCTTCGGCATCAAGGCGGCGGCCTTTCCGCTGTTCTTCTGGCTGCCGGCCTCCTATCACACGCCGCCGGTGGCAATTTCGGCGGTGTTCGCCGGTCTGCTGACCAAGGTCGGGGTCTATGCCCTGTATCGGGTGTTCAGCCTGATCTTCGTACAGGATGTGGAGCTGACTCACCATACGGTATTGATGGGCATGGGCATCTTCACCATGCTGACCGGGGTGCTGGGGGCGGCGGCCCAGTTCGAGGTGCGTCGCATCCTCTCTTTCCATATTGTCAGCCAGATTGGCTACATGCTGGTGGGGCTGGCGCTCTTTACCCCGCTGGCCATCGCCGGCGGCGTCTTCTACATCTTCCATCACATCATAGTGAAGACCAATCTGTTCCTGATCAGCGGCATCATGTACCGCTATCATGGCAGCTATGATCTGGCGCGACTGGGGGGCCTGTATCGCTCCGCTCCCTGGCTGGCGCTGCTGTTCCTGATCCCGGCCATGTCGCTGGCGGGGCTGCCGCCCTTGTCGGGCTTTTTCGCCAAATACACTGTGATCAAGGCCGGTATAGCAGCCGAGTCCTGGTTTATGGTGGCCATCGCCCTGATCGTGGGTCTGCTGACCCTGTATTCCATGGTCAAGATCTGGGCCGAGGCCTTCTGGAAGCCCTTGCCGGAAGAGGCCAAGCCTCTGCGCGGTGACACAGACCCGCACCTTTATGTCTTGTATCTGCCGGTGTTGATGCTGGCCCTGCTGACGCTGACCATCGGCTTCGGTGCCGAGTGGTTTGTGCAGCTGGCGCTGGAAACGGCGGATCAGCTGCTGACGCCGGCCGGTTATATCGAGGCGGTACTGGGAGTAAGCCGATGAAAGCCTTTGGTTGGAATATGTTGCTGGCCCTGTTCTGGGTCATTTTGTCCGGCAGCTACAGTATCAGCAACCTGGTGGCCGGCATGCTGCTGAGCTATCTGGTGCTGGCTTTTGTGGCGCGGGACAAGCCGATGTTTGCCAGTTACTTCGGCAAACTGCCGCAAATTTTCAGTTTCATCCTGTTTTTTATCTGGGATCTGATCAAGGCCAACGCCCGGGTGGCTTACGATGTGCTGACGCCCACTCACCTGATGCGACCCGGGGTGATCGCCATTCCGCTGGATCTCAAGGATGACGCCGGTATCACCCTGTATGCCAACCTGATCACCGTCACCCCGGGCTCGCTGGCGCTGGATGTGTCCAGCGATCGCAAGGTGCTTTATGTGCACATGATGTATCTGGATGACGAGTCCCGCCAGCTGGCGGAATTGAAGGCCCTGGAGGCCCGTGTACTGAACTTGTTGAGGTAAGCCGATGCTTGATATTGCGATTACGTTATCCTTTGTTTTTTTGAGTATCGGGCTGGTGCTGGCGGCAGCGCGGCTGCTGCGTGGCCCGACCCTGCCGGACCGGGTGGTGGCGCTGGAGGTGATCGCCTCGTTGACGGTGGGGTTTATTCTGCTCTACAGCGTTAGTTACAAGGTGCCCCAGTTTATCGATGTAGCCATAGTGCTGGCGCTGACCTCCTTCATGGCAGCCGTGGGTTTTGCCCGCTACCTGGAACGGGGAGGCGAGCGCCATGATGACTGAAATCATCACCAGCCTGTTGCTGCTGCTCGGCTCTTTTCTGATGCTGTTGTCCGGCATCGGTATCATGCGCATGCCGGATCTGCTGACCCGGATGCACGCCACCAGCAAGGCGGGTGCCCTGGGAATTGGTCTGATGGCCTGTGGTTTTGCGGTGTTTTACGGCGACGATACCAGCGTGGTGGTCCGGGCCCTGGCGATGGTGCTGTTTGTGATCGTCACGGCGCCGGTGGCGGCCCACGTGCTGGCTCGGGCCGGTTATTTTGTCGGTATCAAGCTGTGGGAAGGCACGGTCAAGGACGTGATCAAGGAACGTTACGACCTCAAGACCCACCGGCTGGGCAGCTCGGCGCGCAAGCGGGAAGAAGACTGAAGGGCACCGTTAAGCAGTCAGCCACAAGGTTGGAATTCGTACCTTACCCCCGTAACGGCCCATGTGATCGGCATCGACGATATTCCGGACTCGGGAGGCAGAACAATCGGGGCTATCCAGCAACGGTTTGATACGCTGTTCCAGTTTACCCGCCTGTTGCTCCAGTTCGATAAAACCAAAGGTGCCGGAGGATTCGGCCAGCCGATCGAGTAACTGATAAAGGGCCATCAGGTTGCCATGGGAGAAGGTCTCGTGCTGCCCGCCTTGTAGCTCCCTGAGCATGGTGTCCAGCTGACTGGCCGTTCTGTCGGCAAACCGGGTTTTCAGCAGGGTTAGTCGATGGTCAATAGCGGTCAAGTCAGACGATATCTGGTTCTCCATGTTAATCCTGAATTAAATCATCTCATGTGGGCGAAGATAGTCAGGCCAGTATATGCTGATGAGGAATCATATGAATCTTATTCTGGTGTGCAAGGACTTGCGACACCATATCTGCTGCTTCATGTCATCACAAGGAAGAGAACACTCATGCGGTTATCGCTGAAGGGACGCATCGCACTCATTATTCTGGCCGGGGCCTTGCTCACGGTCATGGCGGTGCTGGCCACCGCCTATCACTCTCTGGTAGATGATTTCGAGCAGCAGCTTAGCCAGCGTCAGACCGAGGAAACGGTCAGGGCGGCGGAACAGGTAGAGCAGGCGCTGACATTGCGCATGAACGCCCTGGAAAGCGTCAGCGCCCAGCTCTCTGACGGACTGACTCTGAATACCACGACCAGGCTTACCACGAAGATGGAACGGCAACGCAATCTGCGGCGATTTTTTCCGGACGGGCTGGTGGTGCTGGACAGCGACGGTACCGCCATCGCCGAAAGCATCTTGGTGCCGGGGCGGCTGGGCACCAATTATGCGGACAGAGCCCACTTCCGGCAGCTGTTTGAAACCAGACAGTCGGTGATCAGTCATCCCGTTATCGGCCGCACCACGGGGGCGCCGCTGATTTCCTTCCTGAGTCCGATTCTGTCGGATGACGGCGACTTGCTGGGTGTTCTGAGTGGGGTAATCAATCTGGCGCAAACCTCCATTCTGCCGGAGCAGCGGCTCGCCGAAGCGCTGCGCGACGGAGTTATCTTCAAGATTCTGGATACCGACAATCTGGTCTATGTCTACAACGGCGCCGACTTGTCTACCGAACTGCAACCTCTGCCTTCCCCCCGAGAAAACCCGCTGGTCGATGCGGCCCTGTCCGGCTTCGGTGCCGGTGTGACGGAACAGGGTGCCGGGCAACGGCTGGTGTTTGCCAGCACGCACCTGCAACAACTGGGCTGGATCTTTGTACGCGCCGTGCCTTATGAGCAGGCGATAGCGCCGGCCAAGGCTTTTTTTCTGCATTTTGCGGGCATCAGCGTGCTGATTGGTGGTGCTCTGGCGCTGGTGGCCTTCTGGCTGGCCTGGACGGCGATGCGACCACTCGAGTCCATGACCCGGCAAATTCGGGTCATGGCGACCCAGGCGCGAAACAATCAGCCGTTGCCGGAAACTGGAGTGAGCGAGGTGGCGCGACTGGCCCGGGCCTTCAATCGGCTGACGGCGGAGCGAAAGGCACTGAGCGAGATCAAGGATGACTTTGTCGCCGTGGTCAGTCACGAGCTGCGTACGCCGCTGACCTCCATCAATGGCGCCTTGAAATTGATACAGTCGGGGGCGACCGGGGCGTTGCCGGAAAAAACCGGCCAGCTGACGACGCTGGCATTACGTAACGGCGAGCGATTGCAGATCATCATCAACGACCTGCTGGACTTCAACAAACTGAGTACCGGCAAGATGGCGCTGACCCCGGTGCTCAGTAGTGTGGCCGAGCTGGTGGATGATGCTGTATCCGGCAACGAGCCCATGGCGGCTGCATATCGGGTGCAGCTGCGCCGGCAGGTAGCCTCTTCGCTGCGAGCCAGGGTCGACCCGCTGCGCCTGCGGCAAATACTGAATAATCTGATCAGCAATGCCATCAAGTATTCTCCCTCCGGTGGCTGGGTGACGGTCCGGGCCGACCGAGTCAAACAGGACAGGCTGCGGATTACCGTCAGCGATCAGGGACTGGGCATTCCCGGCGAGTTCAGGAACCGTCTGTTCGAACGTTTCGCGCAGGCCGAAAATGGCACCATGCGGGCGAGCCAGGGCACCGGCCTGGGGCTGACCATCTGCAAGGAGCTGGTGGATCTGATGCAGGGTCAAATTGGTTATTACAACAGTGACGGTGCCCATCTGTGGGTGGAATTACCGCTAATGGCACCCGGCGGCGCCCTGACCACACTGGCAAGATAATCCATTTTGCTGATCGGAAAGGATCCCATCGTCATGGGATCCTTTCCGGTTTTTATTACTTCACTTCAAAGCCGTAGGCGTAGGGATCTTCACTGTCTACCCAGATGGTATTGTGTCCGGTGACCCGGGCCCAGCCCTGAACACTGGGCATGATGGCGGGATAATCTCCGACACTGGCCTCGCTTTCCACCCGGCCGACGAACAGGCTGCCGATAATGCTCTCGTGTACAAACTCTTCACCAACCCCAAGCCGGCCTCTGGCTACCCATTGCGCCATGCGGGCGCTGGTGCCGGTACCGCAGGGAGAGCGGTCGATAGCGCGATCGCCATAGAACACCGCATTGCGGGCATGGGCACCCGGCTGAGTCGGCTGGCCGGTCCACATTACATGACTGGCTCCGCGTACCGTTGGATCCAGCGGGTGCACGCAATCTACCACCTTGTTTATCGCTTCCCGCACCTTGGGTGAGTAATGCAACACCTGATCGGCACTGAATGACTCTAACCCCGGAAAGTTGGCCTGGGGATCGACAATGGTGTAGTAATTTCCGCCATAAGAGACATCCACGGTCAGCTCTCCCAACCCTTCCACCTCTATGGTGACATCCTTGTGTGCCAGGTAGCTGGCCACGTTATAGATACGCACCTTTTCTACCTTGCTACCGCTCTGCTCATAGTCGATACGGATCTGCCCGGCAGGCACGTCCAGGATCAGTTTACCCGGTGTTTTCGGCCTGATCAGGCCATGCTCGATGGCGCTGGTGACGGTGCCTATGGTGCCGTGACCACACATGGGCAGGCAGCCGCTGGTCTCGATAAACAGGATGGAAGCATCGGCCTGGTCGCTGCACGGGGGGTAAAGAACAGAGCCGGACATCATTGAATGTCCACGAGGCTCGAACATCAGTGCCTGGCGAATCCAGTCGTGATGAGCCAGAAAATCCTGCCGCTTTTCGCTCATGTTGCTGCCTTGTAAAGCAGGATAACCTCCTGCTACCAACCTTACCGGGTTGCCGCATGTGTGGGCATCTATACAGAAAAAAGTTCCTTCACGCATCTAGTGTCTCTCCTGTTAATGATATCGACTTGTGAGATCTGGATCATGATTTTACAAATGTTTAACCAGTATCTCTGGCATCTAGGTATAAGTTGTATATTTTATACAATCAAGGAATTTGGTGAAGGGATACTCAGATGCAAGACCTGAATCACGATTTAGTGGTCATCGGTGGTGGAATTATCGGCGTTACCTGCGCCTGGCAGCTGACCCAGGCGGGTTACAAGGTATTGCTGCTGGAAAAGGATGAAGTCGGACAGGGAGCTTCATTCGGAAATGCCGGTCATATCGCCACAGAGCAGGTATTGCCGCTCGCCTCGCCTGCCGTGCTGAAGCAGTTGCCGCGCATGTTGCTGGATCCGCTGGGACCTCTGCGCCTGGACTGGCGTTATCTGCCCCGTATCGCCCCCTGGTTGCTGAAACTGGTGGCCAATATGCGCCCTCAGGCCCAGCGCAACAGCAGCGCCGGGTTGCGCCTGCTCAATGAGGCCAGTCTTCCGGCCTGGCAGCAATTGTTACAACAGGCGGGTCTAAGCCGGTTGCTGAAGGAAGATGGCTCTTTGCTGGTGTGTGAAAGCGAGTCTGCCTTCGCCGAGTTGCAGCGGCATTCGCAAGTGCTGGGCGAGTTGGGTGTGTCAAGTGACCCCTGGTCCGCACAGACATTACATCGGCAGGTTAACGGTTTGGCACCTGCGGTCAGTGGTGGTCTGTTTTTCCCCGCGACCGGCCATGTGACCGACCCTTATCAACTGGTGGCGCAGCTTTTTGCACAGGCGCAAGCCGCAGGTATGGAACGACAGCAGGCCGAAGTTTACGGCGGGCGCTGCCAGGACAACGGCATCGAGCTTAATACCAGCAAAGGCAAGCTGTTCGCCAAACGGGTGCTGGTTGCCGCCGGTGCCTGGTCCGCGCCTCTGGTCAGGGAGCTGGCCGGTATCAAGATCCCTATGGATACCGAGCGGGGCTATCACCTGATGCTACCGGCCGAACCCGCTCGCCTGCCGATGGCGGTCAGCTCCCTGGAGCGAAAATTCATCATGACGCCAATGACGGGCGGGCTGCGCCTGGCCGGCACGGTGGAATTTGCCGGCCTGCATAAGGCGCCGGATTACCGTCGGGCCGAGGGGCTGGTACGTCACGCGGATGCGCTGTTCGAGCGGCAGCTGGATACCCAGAGTGCGACCCCCTGGATGGGCTGCCGTCCTTCTTTACCCGATTCATTGCCGGTGATTGACCGGGTTGGCCCGCAGGGCCGCCTGCTGTTGGCCCTGGGTCATCATCATCTGGGCCTGACACAAGCCGCAGTCACCGCCCAACTCATTTTGAGCCTGTTGTCGGGAAAACCGTCCGGGCTCGATATAGCTCCTTTCCGCCTGGCGCGGTTTGGGCAACTACCACCCACGCATACCTTTAATAACAGTGTTTGTCTGCCCGGTTCAGAAGGCTGACCGGACTCGCGTCACAACAGGGAGAATGTATATGGATATCAATCAGTCAACTCCGGCGAATAGGATTCGCTTACCCAGCAGCTTTGAAGTGCTGGGCCTGCTGGCGGCCTTTGTCGGCGTCATGTATTTGTTTTTGAATGTGTGGGCCCTCCCCATACAACTGGCACTGTTCGTGTCCTGGTTTCTGGTGATCGTCTTGGGTGTTCGCTTGGGACTAGGGTATGAAACCATCCAGAAAGGTTTGCTGAACGGGATTAACAACGGTATGGAAGCCGTGCTGGTGCTGATCACCGTCGGTGCCCTGATCGGTACCTGGATTGCCGGCGGCATAGTGCCCAGCATCATCTATTACGGCCTGTCGGTGATGAGCCCCAGTATCTTCCTGTTTGCGGCCTTTATCATCTGTGCCCTGACATCGCTGGCGACCGGAACCTCGTTCGGTACCGCAGGCACCGCTGGTATCGCCATGATGGGGATCGGCCACAGCTTCGGCATCCCGATGCCGCTGGTGGCCGGGGCTGTTATTTCCGGTGCCTATGTGGGTGACAAGCTGTCACCTTTGTCCGACACCACCGTGATGACGGCTTCCCTTTGCCGGGTCGACCTGATCGATCATATCAAGTCCATGCTCTACGTCAGCGCGCCTTCCGCCCTGATTGCCGGCCTGTTATTCCTGGGAGTGGGGTATTTCTATGTTGACGGTGCCGCCGACACCAGTCGGGCTGATGCGGCCATGGTAGCCCTGGCCGAGCAGTTCAACATCAGCTGGTATCTGCTGCTGCCGACGCTGATGGTGATCATCCTGCTGGCCATGCGCAAGCCATCCATTCCGGTGATCAGCTTCGGCGCCGTAATGGGCATCGTTTGTGCCGTGTTGTTCCAGGACATGGCGGCGCTGGATGCGGTCAACACTGCCTACTTCGGTAACGCCATGAGTTCAGAGGTGGACTTCCTCAATACCCTGCTGAATCGGGGCGGTATCGAGTCCATGTTCGGCGTCATCGCCCTGGTGTTGTTCGCCCTCGGATTGGGTGGGCTGATGGACCGCATCGGCGTCCTGACGGTTATCTGTAATGGCTTCCTGTCTTGGGCAAACAACGCCGGTCGGTTGACCTTGTCGACCCTGTTGGGCGGTTTCTTCGGCAACTTCTTCGGTGGTGCGGCCTATGTGTCGTTGATCACCGCCAGCACCATCACCGAGAAAAACTACGACAAGCAGGGTATCGACCGTCGGGTGTTGTCCCGCAACGCCGAGGCCGGCGGTACCATCACCACGCCCATGGTGCCCTGGTCCGATGGTGGTGTCTTCATGGCCGCCACTCTGGGGGTCAGCACCCTCAGCTATCTGCCTTTCCTCTGGTTCCATTTTCTGGTGCTGATCATCTCGCTGATTTACGGCTACTGCAATATTGCTATCTGGCGCACCGGTACCGGCAGCACCCTGCCTGTCGACGAATCCGAAGATAGCCTGGCTCTGGCTAAGACTTCTTCATAACTCACTCTTATAACTTACTTTTCCGGGCCTGTGCTCAGGCCCTTTATCACGATAAGGATATACATAATGAAAATTCAAGGTGTAATGGTTCCGGTAGTCACCCCGTTTGCTCAAGACGGCCATATCGATTACCCGGCATTGGCGGCCCTGCTGGCCCATCAGCTGGAAGCGGGCGTAAGCGGCATCGTCGCTTGTGGTACCACAGGAGAGTATTACGCACTGAGCCAGACCGAGCGCCGCGAGCTGATGGCCTTTATTGCAAAGGAAGTGGGAGACAAGGCGTTACTGATAGCAGGTGTTAACGACACTCATTCTGCAGGGTCCATCGTCAAGGCGCTGGAGGCAAAGGAGTTGGGCTATCAGGCACTGATGCTGGCTCCACCCATCTATTGTTTGCCAGAGCAGGACGAAATTATCGCCCATTATCAGACCGTGAGTCGCGAAGCAGACATGCCGATCATCATGTACAACTTCCCGGCTCGCTCCGGGGTGGAGATCGGCATCGAGGTCATCAAGGTACTGGCCAGGGATCCCAACATCGTCGGCATCAAGGAAAGCAGCGGCGATTTTACCCGCGCCGTGACCCTGCTCAATCTGGGTCTGGAAGACTTTGAAGTGGTGTGTGGCTCCGATGATCAGGCCGCTGACTACTTGTTCTGGGGGGCTCGCTCCTGGATTGGCGGCGGCGCCAATTACCTGGCCGGCGATCACGTCAACATGATCGAAGCGGCCAAGGCCGACGACTGGCAGCAGGTCAGGAGCATCATGGCTCGTATTCTGCCGGTGCTGCAGAACATGGAGTCCGGTGGTTATAACCAGAAAGCCAAGCTGGGTTGCGGCCATATCGGTTATCCGGTGGGCCCGGTCAGAGCGCCTCTGTATCCGGTGAGCAAGCAGGATGAAGAAGACTTCCTGGCTCTGCTGACCCAGGCACTGAAATAAGGAGATTCGGCATGTCAGTACAAGTGGAAAATGTTTTTGCCAGGGCAAAGCAGGGTGAATTACGGGCCGATGCCATTATCGTCGGCTATACGCCTGGTAATCAGACACTGGAATCTCGAGATCCCTTTGATGAATCCGTTATCGGTCAGGTTGAAGCCTGTACCGAAGAACAAGTTAACCTGGCGGTGGCTGCCGCTCGTGAGAGCTTCGAGCAAGGCGAATGGCGCAAACTGGCCCCGGCCGAGCGCAAGCAACGCATGCAAGCCTGGGTTTCGCTGCTAGAACAAAACCGGGAAGAGCTGGCGGCGCTGGATTGTGTGGATGGCGGTAAGCCGATCACCGAGTGCCTGAACACCGATATTCCGGAAACCATCAACACCCTGGCCTGGTATGCGGAAGCGGTAGACAAGGTGTTTGGCAAGGTGGCGCCAACCGGGGATGACACTCTGGGCCTGGTCGTCAATGAGCCCATAGGTGTGGTTGCCGCCGTATTGCCCTGGAACTTTCCGGCGCAGATGTTTGCCTGGAAGGTGGGTCCGGCGCTGGTAACCGGTAACTCGGTGATTGTTAAGCCGGCCGAGCAAACCTCACTGAGCGCCTGGCGCATGGTGCAGCTGGCTCATCAGGCAGGGATCCCGGAGGGTGCTCTGCAGCTGGTAACGGGTCTGGGGGAGCAAACCGGTATGCCGCTGGGGCTACATTCTGATGTGGACATGGTGTCTTTCACCGGCTCGACCGAGGTCGGCCGTCTGTTCCTGCAGTATTCGGCTCAAAGTAATCTGAAAGAAATAGTGCTGGAATGTGGCGGCAAGAGTCCGCAGCTGGTATTCGATGATGTAGAAGACCTGGACTCTATCGTCGACGATGTGCTGGCGGCAGCATTCTGGAACATGGGTGAAAACTGCAGCTGTGGATCCCGTTTGCTGGTGCAGAAGGGCATCAAGGAACCGCTGCTGGACAAGCTGTGTTCCCGTCTGTCCGGCTGGAAGCTGGGAGACCCCAAGGAAGCGGCCACCATGATCGGCCCTATGGTGGAGCCGGCTCACTTCAATAAGGTAAAAGCTATGGTCGAACAGGCCAGGGAACAGGGTGCCCGGCTGCGTTATGGCGGCAATATGCCGGCCTTAGGCGCAGGCCTCTTTGTGGAGCCCACCATCTTCGATGACGTCAGTTCCGACATGACACTGTTCCGAGACGAGGTGTTTGGCCCGGTACTGGCTGTCACCGAGTTTTCCACTGAAGAAGAGGCGGTATCTCTGGCCAACCAGACTCAGTACGGCCTGGCCGCTTCCCTCTATACCAGCCATATGGGGCGAGCCCATCGTGTCTCCCGGGCATTGAAAGCGGGTACCGTTTCCATCAACTGTTTCAGCGAAGGAGATATCTCCACTCCCTTCGGTGGTTATGGTCAGTCCGGTTTTGGTGGCAGAGACAACGGCCTTGAAGCCATGGATCAATATCTGCAAAAGAAAACCATCTGGTATAACCAAGCCTGAGTAATGAGTTAATAGCATGGCGTCAGACAAATGGATGACGCCATTATTACAGCTTGTGTTCTTCTTTCCGCACCGGCTGTAGCGGCCAAGGAAGAGATCTGAAAGGTTCCAACTTCTGTGCCGGCTTTGATTTTATCAACAACGGCCCGTTTCGGTGGCGCTATCGTTGTATTGGAAACTTCGGCCTCGATGGCCATGGCGCTCATGGCAATGCCATTGCTTGATGGCCTGTTCATCGACCCAGAAGGTGAGCGAACCGCGATTAATCAGTGCTCGATTGCACTGCCGCCAGTTACTGATTTCGTGCTTTGCCTATCGCTCTGCTCCTGAGTCCGTTTGTCAGGAGATCGGATCACGGGAGAAGCAGATAGTTCCCTGATTTAGGAAACAACGCCGGTATTGCGGATAAAAATGGCGCCAACAGGCGCCATTTTTATGGGTTGATACTTATATACTGGCGACTTCTTCCGGTGTCAGATGTCGCCACTCGGCCGGAGCCAGACTGTCATCCAGCACTATGCCCCCTATTTGCAGCCGGTGCAGGCCCGAGACGTGGTTGCCGACGGCGGCAAACATCCGTTTCACCTGGTGGTATTTGCCTTCCTGTATGGTCAGCAGTACCCGGGTAGGGGTGATAACCTCCAGAGTGGCAGGCAGAGTAGCCTTGTCTTCACCGTGTAAGTCTATCCCTTGTGCGAAGCGCTCGGCGACATCTTCCGCCAGCGGTTCGGCCAGGTCGACCTGATAGACCTTGTTGCAGGCTTTTTTCGGGGAGCGCAGACGGTGCGACCACTTGCCGTCGTCAGTCAGTAACAGTAGGCCTGTGGTGTCCACATCCAGGCGACCGGCGCATTGCATGCTGCGGCGTAGCTCCGGTGGTAGCAGTTGCAGCACACAGGGGTGATCTTCATCCTGGGTGGAGCTGATATAACCGGCGGGCTTGTGCAGCAGCAGATAGCGCGGCCCCGGCGCAGCAAGCAGGCGACCTTCGAGGCGTACTTCCTGGCCATCGATCTGCTCATCGCTCTTTTTGACTACGATGCCGTCGACGGTGACGTCACCCCGATGCAGGGCTTTTTTGGCCACAGAGCGGGTCAGGCCGGTGCTTTCAGATAAAAAACGATCGAGGCGCATTAGGTTTCCAATATTGTCAGCAATCCTGTTGCTGCTGTTGATGTAGTAGGGCGACGATATCATCGGCCGCAACCAGAATATGGCGTCGCAGCAGATCACAGGCCGAAGTAATATCGCCGCGGCGGCACAGTTCCAACAGTTCTCCGTGTTCAGCCTCGGCTTTTTTGACCCCGGCGGCATGCAATAAGTGAATCCGGATATAACGGTCGGACTGGGTATTCAGCTGGGTGATCAACGCCATGGTTTCTGGTTTGTCGGCAGCCTCGTACAGAGCTCGGTGAAATGCGAAGTTATGATCGCTCCAGTGATCGATCTGGCTGGAGGTTTCCAGTAGATGATCCAGCTCTATGAGCAGGGCTTCGGCATCATCCAGCTTTTCTTTGGTCAACCTGGGGATAGCCGCTGCCAGGATGTGGCACTCCAGCAATACCCGCAGTTCGAACAGCTCCAGGATTTTGGGGGCCGACAGTTCGGTGGCGTAAGCGCCCTTGTGGGCTTCGAATTCCACCAGACCTTCTGCTTCCAGGATGAGTAGCGCCTCGCGCACCGGGATCCGGCTGACATTAAACTCTTTTGCCAAGGCGTCCTGGCGCAGGGCTGACCCACCTTTTATCTCACCTTTTAGAAGTTTGCTTCTGATGGCGTCGGCCACAAATTGAGTTCTAGTAATATGCATATTATCGCCTGAGAAAGGTGGGTAGGTTGAACAGATATTACTTTGCGTCTGCCGCCGGCTCATCATCCTGCAGCAACCATTCGCTCAGGATTTCCCTGGCTCTGTCCAGGCCCAGGCCCTTGAGTGAACTGAAAGACTCGACTCTGATGTCGCCACCGAAGACGGTAACGGCTTCGCGTACCCGCAGCACTTCGGACTTGCGCGGGCCCGGCTTGAGCTTGTCGCACTTGGTCAGCAGTGCCAGCACCGGCAGATTGCTTTCGCTGGCCCACTGCAGCAGTTGCTGATCGATGTCCTTGAGCGGATGACGGATATCCATCAGTACCACCAGCCCCTTGAGGCTTTCGCGCTGTTGCAGATAGACCGACAGCGCTTGCTGCCATTTCAGCTTCATTTCTTCCGGCACCTTGGCATAGCCGTAGCCGGGCAGATCGATCAGCCGCTTGCCTTCGCTCAGTTCGAACACGTTGATCAGCTGGGTACGGCCCGGAGTTTTACTGGTCCGTGCCAGGCTTTTCTGCTGAGTGATGGTGTTCAAAGCGGATGATTTACCGGCGTTTGAGCGCCCGGCAAAGGCTATCTCTATTCCGCTGTCTGCCGGCATCTGGTTGATATCGGGCGCGCTGGTAATAAAGCGGGCGGTGTTAAAATTTATCTGCTTGTTATTCAATATGAATTCCCCTGGGTTCTGGACCCGCTTTGCTTACTTTCTCGCAAAATCATTGTAGAATGGTGCCGTTTTTTGAATCGCATTGTAACATGCCCTCGCAGGTATGTGATCTGGAAGCTCTTATCAACGAGAACGCGGAACGTCATGAAAAAAATTATTTTCACGCTAGCCTTAATGCTCGGAGTGGTCGGTGTTGCCCAGGCCCAGGGCGACGTCGAAGCAGGTAAGGCCAAAGCCGCCACCTGCGTGGCCTGTCACGGTGCCGATGGTAACAGCCCGACCGATATGTATCCCAAACTGGCCGGTCAGCATGCCTCTTATCTGACCAAGCAGCTGGTCGAATTCAAGGCTGCTGCCACCGGTGGTGAAGGTCGTGCCAACGCCATCATGGGCGGCATGTCCATGGCCTTGTCCGAACAGGATATGGCCGATGTAGCTGCCTATTTCGCCAGCCAGGCGATTACGCCCATCGCCACCCCGGAAGAGGTGATCGAGCAGGGCGCAGCTCTGTATCAGGGCGGCGACATGGAGCGTGGCGTTACCGCCTGCATGGCCTGTCACGGTCCTCGAGGCGAGGGTCTGGAATCGGCCAAGTTCCCGAGCCTGTCCGGCCAGCATCCGGCCTATATTGCGGCTCAGTTGAAGATGTTCCGCAGTGGCGAACGTAACAATGATCAAAACGGCATGATGCGTGGCGTCGCGGCCAAGCTGACCGACAACGATATCGACGTACTGTCTCAGTACGTAGCTGGTCTGCGTTAATACTATCACTCCGGGGGCCTGGTGCCCCCTGCTTTATCTGGTTTCCCCCATGTCTGCCCTGTCGCACGACCTCAGTTGCCCCCTCTGTGATCATATCGAGACTCCCCTGTTCTGGCAGGATGAGCGGCGTCGCTACCATCGCTGTGACCGATGCCGGCTGATATTTGTCGATCCCGGATGTCGGCTGGATGCAACGGCGGAGAAGGCGGAATATGATCTGCATGAGAATCAGACAGACGATGAGGGTTATCGGCGTTTTCTGGCGCGGCTGGCGGACCCGCTGATGGCCCGCCTGCCCGCCGGTAGCCAGGGGCTGGATTTCGGCTGTGGGCCTGGCCCGGCGCTGGCGGCCATGCTGAACGAAGCAGGCTTTGCCACCACCACCTATGATCCTTACTATGCGCACTATCCGGCCCGGCTACAGCAGAAATACGACTTCGTCTGCTGCACCGAAGCGATAGAACATTTTTACCGGCCGGGCAGGGAATGGCAGCAGTTGCTGACCCTGCTCCGACCGGGAGGCTGGCTGGCCATCATGACCAAGCTGGCCCGAGACCAGGCGGCTTTTGCCAACTGGCATTACAAACAGGATCCCACCCATGTCAGCTTTTTCAGCCGGGAAACCTTTCTCTGGCTGGCGGCACGGGACGGGCTCGGCATCGAATTCATCGGTGCCGATGTGATACTTCTGCAAATACCGGAGTCTCTATGACACGCATAAAAAAGGCCCGTTCCCCGGGTCAAATCGGAACCCGCAAGGACAGTCGGGAAACTGCCGAGCAGAGCAAGGATCGCAAGCGCAAGGCTAAACGCAAGGGGCTGGCGCCCGGCTCCCGGCACAACACCGGTGAGTCAGGTCAGCACAATACCGGCGGCAAGGCACCTCAGGATCCGCGTCTGGGTTCGAAAAAGCCGATAGCTCTGGTGCCTGAAGCCGCCGCTCCCAAAACGGCCAAGCCAGCCAAGACGGCAAAACCGGCAAAACTGGCCAAGGCGGAGCCGGTGATAGCGGCCAATGTTCAGACGCTGACGCCGGAACAGGAGCTGGAACAGCTGGAAAACAACGAACGACTCAACACCCTGCTGGACAGAGTGGATGCGGACGAGAAGCTGGGCAAAGACGATGCCGCCTGGCTGGACAAGACCCTGGCTCGCCATCAGCAGCTGCTGGAAGAGCTTGGCCTGCTGGAAGAAGATGAAGAAGAGCCGGCAGAAGGCGACGATCTCTGGACCCGCTTTATGGACGCAGATCTTGATCCTGCGCAATACGAGGACAAGGAAGATAAGTCATGATCTCACCTTGGTTGATAGCCGTCCTTGTGGGCGGCGTCATCATAGTGGGGCTGGCGGTTTACGCGGGTAAATTGCTGGCCCGGCTGAAGCTGCAAACCCAGCGGCAACAACAGGCCGTTACCCGGCGTAACGAGCGTATTCTGGACAGCATTCGCACCATCGCCATGGCGATGCGCGAAGACCAGTGCAACCTGTCGGAAGGCGCCATTCGTCTGACCAACCTGCTCAACGCCCTGCAGTTTGCACAGCCGAAAGAATTTTCCGGCGAATATCCGGGCCTGTACGAGCTGTATGAACGGGTCAGGGAAATGCCGACCCACGATGCCCGCAAGCAATTCAAGCGCAACGAAATCATGCGTATGGATTTGCAACGAGCCGGTTTCGAACAGGAACTGGAAGCACAAATAAAAATTGAGGTAACGCGGCTGGCCAGCCTGGAACTGCCCGGTCGCTGACCGGGGAGAGGTAATGTCAGCACAGATTGAATGGGATCAGGCCCTGATCGAAAAGTACAACTATTCGGGGCCGCGTTATACGTCTTACCCCACGGCGCTGGAGTTTAATAACGGCTTTGGCATGGCGGAACTCGAAGCCGCCGCCGGCCGTTATCCCGGGCGACCGCTGTCGCTCTATGTCCATATCCCCTTCTGCCACAAGCTGTGCTACTACTGCGGCTGCAACAAGGTCATCACCCGTCATCAGGGCAAGGCCGACATTTATCTGGATTATCTGGAGCGGGAAATCGCGCGCCTGGCGCCGCTCTTCGCCGATAGAACCGTGACCCAGTTGCACTGGGGCGGCGGTACCCCCACCTTTTTGACCGACCCCCAAATCCGTCGACTGAACGGTCTGCTGCGCAGTCACTTCTGTTTTTCCGAACAGGGCGAGTTCAGCATCGAAATCGATCCGCGCAGAATCGAATTGAGTCTGCTGGACGTGCTGAAAGAAGAAGGCTTCAATCGCATCAGCCTGGGCGTACAGGACTTCAATAAAGACGTGCAACGGGTGGTCAACCGGGAGCAGGACAACGATTTCATCAAGGCGCTGGTCAGCCGGGCCGCCGAACTGGACTTTGGCTCCACCAACCTGGATCTTATCTACGGCCTGCCGTTGCAGACCCCGGAAAGCTTTCACCATACTCTGGAGCAAGTCGTTGCCATGGCGCCGGCCCGCTTATCGGTGTTCAACTATGCCCACCTGCCGAGCCGCTTTTCCGCCCAGCGCAAGCTGAACGAAGCCGATATGCCGGCACCGGCGAAGAAGCTGGCGATGCTGCAGAACAGCATCGCCTACCTTACCGGGCAGGGGTATCAGTTCATCGGCATGGATCACTTCGCGCTGCCGGACGACAGCCTGGCGGTGGCCCAGCGGGAAGGCGAACTGCACCGTAACTTTCAGGGCTATACCACCCAGGGCGACTGTGATCTGCTGGGCTTGGGCGTGTCGGCCATCAGCATGATTGGCGACGCCTATTCCCAGAATCACAAAGAGCTGAAGCGCTATTACGGCCAGCTGGACGAACTGGGTCATGCCCAGACCGTCGGCTATGCGCTGAACGAAGACGACTGTTTGCGCCGGGATCTGATCAAGACCCTGATATGCAACTTCGAGCTGCCCTTCGCACCGCTGGAGCGGCAATACGGTATCCGCTTCGCCGATTATTTCGCCGAAGATCTCAAGCTGCTGCAGACCTTCGTCGACGATGGTCTGGTGACCCTGACTGACGACGCCATCAAGGTTGCGCCCAAGGGCCAGCTGCTGATCCGTAACATTTGCATGTGCTTCGACGTGCACCTGCGCCGTCAGGCCCGGATGCAGCAATTTTCGCGGGTGATCTGATTAACTGCAGGGATTGGGGAATAGGGATTCGGGATTAATCATTCCCTATTCCCTATTCCCTATTCCCTATTCCCCATAATGGTCATTCCCGCTCGGCGCTGGCCAGCAGCAGGGCGGCCTTTTCCTCGGCGCTGATAAAGGCCATTTTCAGGGCGTTTTCCTGACACTGGCGGGTCTGAGCCTTTGTCAGGCCGGCGGCAAGGGAGGCATCGGTGTATTCATGGCGCAGCTCTATGCCTTCTACCGCCGGATCGTCGGTATTCAGGCACACAGGTATGCCGTGGGCCAAAAAGCGGTGAATGGGATGGCTGCTCAACTCGGCCACCGTGCTGGTTTGCAGGTTGGAGGTCAGGCAGGTTTCGATGCCGATGCGATGCTCGGCCAGATAGTCGAGCAGGGATTCGTCCTGCACCGCCTTGACCCCGTGGCCGATGCGCTCGGCGCCCAGCTCCCGAATGGCCTGCCAGATGCTGTCACTGCCTGCTGCTTCACCTGCATGTACCGTGATATGCAAACAGGCGTCGCGCACCCGCCTGAAATGCCCCTCGAACAAATCACCGGGAAAGCCCAGTTCGTCGCCGGCCAGATCCATGGCGATGAGGCGGTCTTTATGAGCCAGACAGGCGGCCAGTTCCCGTTCGCAGGCCTGCTGGCCGAAGGTGCGGCTCATGATGCCGATGAGTTTGGCCGGAATGCCGAAGTCTCGGCTGCCGGCGGCCACGCCATCGATGACCGCTTCCACTACACCCTCTGGTTCAAGCCGGTGGCTCATCGCCATATAACCCGGGCTGAAGCGCAGCTCGGCATAATCGATACCGGCGCGTTGCAGATCCTCGATGTTTTCATAGGCGACCCGGCGACAGGCGTCGTAACTGCCCAGTACCTTGACACCCCAGTCCAGCTTGGCGAGAAAAGACATCAGATCCGGGGCGTTATCCAGTACCTTTACATGAGGGAGCAGCCCCTCCAGGGTGGTGGCGGGCAGCGTCATGTTAAAAGACCGACCCAGCTCCAGTATGGTGGCGGGGCGAATATTGCCATCCAGATGACGGTGCAGGTCGAGTAGGGGCAGGCTGGGATCGATCATGGCGTTTTCCTCGTGATATTGAATCAGGATGGGGTGCACCCCGATACTGTGCATGAGCAGTATCGGGGCGCACCCTAGTCTTTATCCTCGGCCAGATGGTCTTCACCATGCAACTCTTTCAGCTTGCGGGTCAGGGTGTTGCGGCCCCAGCCGAGCAGTCGGGCCGCATCCTGCTTGTGACCCTGAGTATGGTCCAGGGCGCAGTCGAGCAGGATGCGCTCGAAGTCGGGCTGGGCATCGGCCAATAAATTCTGCTGGCCGCGGGCCAGTTCCTGCCGTGCCCAGTCTTGCAGCGCCTGGCGCCAGTCTTGCCCGATGCCGCTTTTTTCTTTCTCCCGTTCTTTCTGCATCAGCTCGGGAGGCAGGTCGGCGACCAGCACTTCCTGGCCCGAGGCCATCACCGTTAGCCAGCGGCAGACGTTTTCGAGCTGGCGTACGTTACCGGGCCAGGACAGAGACTGCAGATAGGTCTGGGCATCCGGGTGCAGACCCTTGGCATCCACGCTCAGCTCTCTGGCAGCCTTGGCCAGAAAGTGACGGGCCAGCTTGGGAATGTCTTCTCTTCGGTCTTTCAGCGACGGCATATGGATGCGAATGACGTTGAGCCGGTGGAACAGATCCTCACGAAAGTCGCCATCCTCTACCTTTAGCTCCAGATCCTGGTGGGTGGCGGCGATGATGCGCACATCCACTTTGATCGGCTGATGACCGCCCACCCGGTAAAACTGGCCGTCCGACAGCACCCGTAACAGCCGGGTCTGAATATCCAGCGGCATGTCGCCGATTTCGTCGAGGAAGAGGGTGCCGCCATTGGCCTGCTCGAAGCGACCCTGGCGAATGCTGTTGGCGCCGGTGAAGGCGCCCTTTTCATGGCCGAATAATTCGGATTCAATCAAATCTTTCGGGATGGCGGCCATGTTCAGGGCGATAAAGGGGCTCTTGGCGCGGGGGCTGTGCTTGTGCAGTGCATGGGCCACCAGCTCTTTGCCGGTGCCGCTCTGGCCGTTGATCAGTACCGAGATGGAAGAGCGGGCCAGGCGACCGATGGCGCGGAACACCTCCTGCATGGCCGGGGCTTCGCCGATGATCTCCGGGGCATTGATGCTCTCCTGCTCGGCGACCCGGCCTTTTGATTTGCTTTCCCGCAGGTGGGCCATGGCCCTTTGTACCAGGGCGACGGCGTCGTCGATATCGAAGGGCTTGGGCAGATATTCGAAGGCGCCGTGCTGATAGGCACTGACAGCGCTGTCCAGATCAGAATGGGCGGTCATGATGATCACGGGCAACTGGGGAACCTGTTCATGAATGGCACCCAGCAGGGTCAGGCCATCCATGCCACCCATGCGAATGTCGGACACCACCACGCTGGGCTGGCTTTGGGACAGTGCCGTCAGCACGCTTTCGCCGTCGGCGAAGCTCTTGCAGTCGAAGCCGGCCTGACCCAGGGCGCGTTCCAGTACCCAGCGAATCGAGCTGTCGTCATCGACTATCCATACCTGTTCGGTCATAAAGTTCTCCTATCGTCGTAACGGCAGATAGATAATAAATTCGGTGCGTCCGGGGCGGCTCTGGCTCTCGATACGGCCCTGATGCTGATGGATCAGATCCTGAGCGATAGACAGCCCCAGGCCGGTGCCGCCATCACGTCCGGTTACCATGGGGTAGAACAGGGTATCGCGCAGGGGCTCGGGAATACCGGGGCCGTCGTCGATAATGCGGATTTCGGCGGCCAGCCGGTAGCGGCGGCCCTGCAGCATCACCTGAAAGGCGGTACGGGTTTTTAGTTGAATATGGCCGTGTTCGCTCAGCGCCTCGACGGCGTTGCGTACTATGTTGAGCAGGGCCTGCTGCAGTTGCTCCGAATCCATCTCGAAATCGGGGATGCTGGGATCGTAGTCCCGCTCGAGGGTAATGCCGGGCGGAATTTCCATCGCCACCAGCCGGCGTACCTGCTCCAGTACCGAATGCAGGTTGGTGACCTTGCGTTGGCCGGGCCGCTGGGGACCCAGTAGCCGGTCCACCAGGTTACGCAGCCTGTCCGCCTGGGCGATGATCAGCTGGGTGAATTCCTTCAGCTCTTCCCGAGGCAGTTCCCGTTCCAGCAGCTGGGCCGCACCGCGCAGGCCACCTAGGGGGTTCTTGATTTCGTGGGCCAGGCCGCGCACCAGCTCCCGGGCCGCCTGCTGCTGAGTGCGTTGCTGCAGCTCCTGGCTGATCCTCTTCTGCTGATCGATAAGCCGAAGCTCTATCAGCGCCTGGGTCTGCCCCCGGCCAGAAGAGGGTAACGACAAGGGCAGGGGGGTGACGCTGACCTCGACCCAGCGCGGCACCCCGTCGATCATCAACTGCACCTCGCTGTCGGTAAAACTCTGCTCGTTGTCGATGCAGTGTCTGATACGGGCCAGATCCAGTGAAATATCTTCTTCCACCAGGTTGAGCGGCATCGCCTGCAGCCGGCGCTTGCTCAGGGGCAGCAACTGCTCGGCCGCGGTATTGGCAAACAGCACCTGCAGCTCGGCGTCTACCACCAGCACCGCCGTGAGCAGGTTATCGATAATCGCTTGTACGTCTGGTTGGGATCCCGACACCGTTTTGTCCTCTCGTCTGCATTTGCACCACCATGGTGCATGCATTCTAACCCGAATTCGGCGTCGTTGCCGCTCGGGGGCACTGTGGCTCTGGTATGCCCCGTACTGGTGCCGGTACTTGTATCGGAATGATGCAATAAACCTGCCGGTTTGCCAGAAAGCACAAAGGGTGTGAATGATGTCGTCAGGAATTTGAATAATATAGTTAGCAAGAGCATAATTAGCATGCTAACTAATTCGGAGGTGGCAATGAAAACCCTGGGAATGTCTCTGTCCTGTCTGGTTCGGCAATGGCGCTGGCTCAACGATGAACGACTCAAACCGCTGGGGCTGACCCAAAGCCGTTGGATAACCCTGACGCATCTGAAATACGAAGATGGCATTCAGCAGCATCAGCTGGCGCGCCGGGTCGGGGTGGAAAGCCCGTCACTGGTACGCACCCTGGACGGGCTGGAGCAGCTCGGCCTGGTGGAGCGTCGGCCCTGTATCAACGACAGGCGAGGCAAGACGGTTCACCTGACTGCACAAGTCAGTCCGCTGATGAACGAAATGGATACTATTCTGGAAAGTACACGTAATCAGGTGCTGGCCGGTCTGAGCGAGCAGGAAATCCGGGAATTCAGCCGCGTGGCAGAACACATCAATCAGAACCTGCACGGGCTCTGTGGACACAAAGAATAACCCCTTACCGAGGTAACAATGACGCCAGAACAGAGTTTTAGTCGCTGGATAAAAATAGCGCTGAGCGCCTTTTTTCTGTTTTTTGTCTATTTCGTGATTGCCGATAACTACATGCCGATGACTCCGGAAGCCCGTATCCAGCGCTATGTGGTGCCGGTCTCGGCCCGGGTGTCCGGCCAGGTCAGCCGGGTGCATGTCACCAACAATCAGTTGGTGGAGCCGGGGCAGCTGCTGTTTGAGCTGGACGACAGCGATTACCGTTTGGCGGTGCAGCGGGCCGAGCTGGCGCTGAGTCAGGCAAGAGTGGAACAACAAAGAGCGCAATCCGGTCTGGCGGAAGTGAAGGCCGAAGTCCACAAGGCCGAATTGCAGGTGAATGAACAGGAGCGGGAGGCGGCGCGGATAGCCCGCTTGCATCGACAGGGTCATATGTCACAGCAACAGCTGGAGCAGGCCAACACCAGCACCAGCCTGGCGCGTGATGCGCTCACCGTGGCCAACGCCCGACAGCAGGAAGTCGGTCAGGCGGTGACGGCGGCGGGTATCGCCGTCGAACAGGCCGAGGTGGCCTTGCGCCAGGCCCGACTCGAGCTGGCCCGCACCCGGGTTCAGGCGGAAAGTCGTGGCCGCATCGGCAATCTGCAGTTGCGCCAGGGTCAGCATGCCACCGCCGGCCAGCCCCTGCTGGCGCTGATTTCGGATCAGGCTTGGGTGAGTGCGGACCTGCGCGAGAAAAGTCTGCGCCATGTGCAATCCGGCACCCCGGTAGAGATCATCTTCGATGCCCTGCCGGGACAGGTTTTTGCCGGCCACGTCACCAGCATCGACAGCGGGGTAAGGGAAGGCCAGCAGGCGGCCGACGGGCTGCTGGCCCAGCCGGTCAATTCCGATCGCTGGGTACGTGACGCCCAGCGCCTGCGTACTCATATTACGCTGGATGAAGCGTGGCCGCCGTTGGCCACCGGTGCCAAGGCCACGGTGCAGCTGTATCCGGTGGACAACCCTGTGCTCCATGGCCTGGCTGCCATGCAGGCCCGAGTGGTCAGCCTGCTGCGTTACCTGTACTGAGGAATAAACCATGGAACTGACTCCGGATCGGCTGCGAGTCTGCCTGCGTATCGCCTTCGGCAGCGCCGCCGGCATGCTGATTGCCAAGATGATGAACTGGAACTTCGGGGTATTCTTCACCGTCTACCCCATGTTGTTGCTGGGTATGGTGCCGGTGCTGAACCGCTTCGTCAGCCTTCAGTTTATCGGCTCGTCGCTGCTGACTTCGCTCGAGATCATGGTGCTGCCCGGCCTGCTCAATCATTGGCCCCCCGCCTTTACTGTGGTGGTATTTTGCTTGTTTTTGTGGCGCTTCCTGCTGATGGCCAGGGGGCCGCTGCTGCTGTTTGGTGCCTCGGGTTGCGTCAGCCTCAGCATCATGCTGCATTTTTCCAGCTACGCGCATTTCGACCTGGCCGACATGGCGATGAGCAATATCACCGCCTCGGTGTTATCGGTGGCGATGGCCTATATCGCCTATTGGGTATTTCCTGCTCGTGAGCCGCCGGTGGTAAGGGCGCTGCCGGCCAAGAGCGACAATCTTGTTCGCCATCAGGTGTTGCTGGGGGCCATAGTGGCTACGTTCAGTTTTGTGGTGTTTCAGACGGTCGATCTGGTGGACTCGCTTTCGGCCCAAGTGGCGACGGTGTTGGTGTTGTTCCCCATGAGTTTTGTCGGGGCGGTACAATCGGGCCGCCAGCGTTGCATGGGAACCCTGCTCGGTTGCGCCCTGGGCTTGCTGAGCCAGCTGTTTCTATATAGCCACTATCACAACCTGTTGCTGCTGATGCTGTCATTCTGGGTGTGTGTCATGGTATTTGCGCGCTGGCACGTCAAGGAGGGCATGCCGGGAGTGGGTTTTGCCGGCCTGACCACGGTCGGCATACTGTTCGGCCAGTATGTGTCACCGGAGCACGATCTGGTGTACAGCGCCCTGTACCGGATGAGCTCGATGACGGTGGCCATACTGCTGACCCTGTGCTGTGTGTACCTGGTGCACAAGGTGCTCAACCTGTTTCCCTCCACCCGGCACGAGATTCTGGGGTAATTCTGTGTGAGGGGGGAGGCGTGAGCCATAGTCCAGAGGCAACCTTGTTGCCTCTGGACTATGGCTCCAAAATGCGACCAGATAACAAACAAAAAAGGCCCGGTTTCCCGGGCCTTTTCACTTTTCAGCCTATAGCTGTCCGCCTGACTTAAACCAAGATGCTTGCGTCTGTATTTAGACGGAAGCGCCTGTGGCTGTCCTTATACGGAGTAGTACAGGTCGTATTCCAGCGGGTGCGTCGCCATGTTGATGGTTTCGGTTTCAACACGCTTGTACTTGATGTAGGCGTCGATGAACTCGTCGCTGAACACGCCACCACGGGTCAGGAACTCGCGATCTTCATTCAGGCAATCCAACGCATTATCGAGAGACACGGCCACGGTCGGGATACCGGCGGCTTCTTCGGCTGGCAGATCGTACAAGTCCTTGTCCATGGCATCGCCCGGGTGGATCTTGTTCTGAATACCGTCCAGACCGGCCATCAGCAGTGCGGCGAAGCACAGGTAAGGGTTGGCAGCCGGATCCGGGAAGCGAGTCTCGATACGGCGGGCCTTGGGCGAGCTGACCAGAGGGATACGGATGGACGCGGAACGGTTACGGGCAGAGTAGGCCAGCATTACCGGGGCTTCGAAGCCGGGCACCAGACGCTTGTAGGAGTTGGTGGCCGGGTTGGTGATGGCGTTCAGGGCGCGGGCGTGCTTGATGATACCGCCGATGTAGAACAGTGCTATTTCGGACAGGCCACCGTACAGGTCGCCGGCGAACAGGTTTTCGCCGTTCTTGGCCAGAGACTGGTGCACATGCATGCCGGAACCGTTATCACCTACCAGCGGCTTGGGCATGAAGGTGGCGGTTTTGTTGAAGGCGTGGGCGACGTTGTGAACTACATACTTGTAGATCTGGATTTCGTCGGCCTTCAGGGTCAGGGTGTTGAACTTGCAGGCGATTTCGTTCTGGCCCGCGGTCGCCACTTCGTGGTGATGGGCTTCAACCACCAGGCCCATCTCTTCCATGATCAGACACATGGCGGAGCGGATGTCCTGAGAGGAGTCGATAGGGGCAACCGGGAAGTAGCCGCCCTTCACGCCCGGACGGTGGCCCTTGTTACCTTCGGCATATTCGCTGCCGGAGTTCCACTTGGCTTCTTGATCATCAATCTTGAAGAAGCTGCCGGCCATGTCGGTGTGGAAACGCACGTCGTCGAACATGAAGAATTCGGGCTCGGGGCCGATCAGCACGGTGTCGGCGATGCCGGTAGACACCAGGTATTCTTCTGCGCGGCGCGCGATGGAGCGCGGATCACGGTCGTAGCCCTGCATGGTGGCTGGCTCGAGCACGTCACAGCGAATATTCATGGTGGCGTCTTCGGTGAAGGGGTCCATCACCGCGGAGGCCGGGTCGGGCATCAGTACCATGTCGGACTCATGAATGGTCTTCCAGGCGGTCATGGAAGAGCCATCGAACATCTTGCCTTCTTCGAAGAAGTCGTCGTTTATCTGATTGACCGGAATGCTGATATGCTGCTCTTTACCCTTGATATCGGTAAAACGCAGATCGATGAATTTGACATCGTGTTCCTTGATCATGTCCATTACGTTTTCTACTGACATGGATTTCGACCTCCAAAAATAATCATCCTAGGGTTTGATGAACAAATTCATCATATACAACGAAGTATAAAGCGAAAACTGTGCCACATTGCCAAATGCTTGTCATACTAGTGTTTTACCCTGATGTTCGGGAACCAGTAACGACTACGCCGCACTGATTTGCACTACATTGGTGCATTGGTGGATCTTTTTGGTGCATTTGGATCTGGCGCAGATCATCATGGTGCATTCGATGCCACTTGGGAAGTTGTCGAGCAGTAATTTTCAATTATGCTAGGCAGATCCGTGGTGGCCGAGTAAAATGACCGAC
Organism: Oceanisphaera arctica; assembly: GCF_002936955.1. GTDB lineage: Bacteria > Pseudomonadota > Gammaproteobacteria > Enterobacterales > Aeromonadaceae > Oceanimonas > Oceanimonas arctica. The sequence goes on from NZ_MPZM01000016.1 coordinate 26,216, forward strand.
GATTTTTTATCCACCCCCGGTATTTTGAGGCAGGAATGTTAGAAAACTTACGTAATATCGCTATCATCGCTCACGTTGACCATGGCAAGACCACCCTGGTGGACAAGCTGCTGCAACAGTCCGGCACCCTGGAAAGCCGTGGCGAAGCGGAAGAGCGGGTCATGGACTCCAACGATATAGAGCGGGAGCGCGGCATTACCATTCTTGCCAAGAACACCGCTCTTCGCTGGAAGGCTCCCGACGCACAAGAATACCGCATCAACATCGTAGACACCCCAGGACACGCCGATTTCGGTGGTGAAGTGGAACGTGTTATGTCTATGGTTGACTCAGTGTTGCTGCTGGTTGATGCCCAGGAAGGCCCTATGCCGCAGACTCGCTTTGTAACACAGAAAGCGTTTGCCCAAGGCCTTAAGCCTATCGTTGTCATCAACAAGGTCGACAAGCCAGGCGCGCGCCCTGACTGGGTATTGGACCAGATTTTTGACTTGTTCGATAACCTGGGTGCTACCGACGACCAGCTCGATTTCCAGGTCATTTATGCTTCTGGCATCAACGGTTGGGCATCCTTGGATGTGGATGCGCCAGAGCCAGACATGACAGCACTGTTCCAGACCATAGTCGATCAAGTACCGGTACCTGATGCGAACCAGGATGGTCCGTTACAGATGCAGATTTCTCAGATAGATTACTCCTCTTATGTAGGTGTAATCGGCATTGGTCGTATCAAGCGCGGTACCGTTAGAACTAACCAGCAGGTCACCATAGTGGGTGCCGATGGTAAGACTCGTAACGGTAAAGTTGGCATGGTAATGGGCTACCTGGGCTTGCAGCGTACCGAAGCGAGCGAAGGTAACGCCGGTGACATCGTGGCCATTACCGGCCTGGGCGAACTGAAAATCTCTGACACCGTGTGTGCCCAGGGCGAAGTAGAAGCACTGCCGCCGTTGTCTGTAGACGAACCGACCGTGACCATGACCTTCCAGGTTAACAACTCACCGTTTGCCGGCAAAGACGGCAAGTATGTTACCTCGCGTAACATCATGGAGCGTCTGACGTCTGAGCTGGTGCACAACGTAGCATTGCGTGTTGAGCAAGGCGCGGATCCGGATAAATTCCGCGTATCTGGTCGTGGTGAACTGCACCTGGGCATCCTGATCGAAAACATGCGTCGTGAAGGCTACGAACTGGCGGTATCTCGCCCGGAAGTTATCTTGAAAACAGAAGACGGCGTCAAGCTGGAACCTTTCGAGAACCTGACCGTAGACGTGGAAGAAGAGCACCAGGGCTCCATCATGGAGAAGCTGGGTGAGCGTAAAGGCGAAATGACCGATATGGTGCCAGATGGTAAAGGCCGTGTACGTATCGACTTTATTATCCCGGCCCGTGGTTTGATCGGTTTCCAGACCGAATTTATGACGCTGACGTCAGGCTCTGGTCTGATGAACCACAGCTTCGACCATTACGGTCCTCATAAAGGCGGCACTATCGGTGCTCGTACCAACGGCGTACTGATTTCCAACGGCAAGGGCAAGGCTTCTGCCTATTCGCTGTTTAACATACAGGAACGTGGCCGTCTGTTTATCGATCACGCCACCGAAGTGTACGAAGGCATGGTAATTGGTATTCATAGCCGTGCTAACGACCTGACTGTTAACTGCATTAAAGGTAAGCAGCTGACCAACGTTCGTGCTTCAGGTACCGATGAAGCGCTGACTCTGGTAACGCCTATCAAGATGACGCTGGAGCAGTCACTGGAGTTTATCGGTGACGATGAGCTGGTTGAAGTGACGCCAAACCACCTGCGTATTCGTAAGCGTGGTTTGACTGAAAACGAACGTAAGCGTTCTGGTCGCGATTAATCCCGACTAGCTAAGCTAACGATAAAGGGCGCCTTAAGGCGCCCTTTTTATTATGCGCTGGCGGGTGATTTCGGGAAGGGAGTCCCCGGTATGAGGATATCCGACTGGCACTGTGCCTGATTAATTTGCCACAATGGAAACCTCTTAGTAGCGAAACGAGGTCCTTATGAGTCAAGCTGTCGCGCAAGTCAGACATCGACTGCAATTCATACGTGAACATGGCGCGGATTTCGGCGGCTTCATGCTGAAACGGATACAAAAGGATCGGCTGAAGATTACCGCCGGTTACCTGGCCTATATCACCCTGCTGTCGCTGGTACCCATGCTGGCGGTGGTGTTTGCCATGATGTCGGCCTTCCCCATGTTCGCCGAGCTGCGGGATACCATTCAGACGTTCGTATTCAGCAATTTCGTGCCTGCCGCCGGGGAGGTGGTGCAGGAGAGCATTCAAGGCTTTATCAATAATGCGTCCAAAACGACGGCGATTGGGGTAGCGGCGCTGGCGGTAACCGCCATGATGCTGATCTCCGCCATCGACGAGAACTTCAACCATATCTGGCGGGTCACCCAGAAGCGGCGTTGGTCGGTGGCCTTTGCCACCTACTGGATGATACTGACTCTGGGCCCGATACTGGTCGGGGCCAGCCTGGCGCTGACTTCCTACGTTACCTCGCTGCGCGTGTTCCAGGCCGATACCGTGCTGGGGATAGGGACTCTGCTGCTGGGGTTTCTGCCCTTCCTGCTGTCGACCCTGATGTTCGTGGTGTTCTATATGGTGGTACCCAACGTGCGGGTGCGCTTCAGCCATGCCATCTGCGGGGCTCTGGTGGCGGCATTATTGTTTGAGATGGCCAAACGCGCCTTCGCCTTCTACATCACCCAGTTTCCGTCCTATGAGGCGATTTACGGCGCCCTGGCCACCATTCCTATTCTCTTTGTCTGGGTCTATCTGAGCTGGATGATTGCCTTACTGGGGGCCGAATTGACCGCCAGCCTCGGTGACTACGAGCGACGACAGGGGCTAAGCTTTGAAGACGAGAATCCCGATTCTGCCGAGGACATTGATTGATGAGAACTCTGTATCCGAGTATTGGTGCCCATCGCCAGCAGTGGTTATCGGTGTCGCCGCGACATCGACTCTATGTGGAAGAAAGCGGTAACCCGCTCGGCATTCCGGTCGTGCTGGTGCACGGCGGGCCTGGTGCCGGCACCAGCGGCGAGCATAGGCGCTTTTTCGACCCCGAGTGCTACCGCATCATACTGTTTGATCAGCGAGGGGCCGGTCAGTCAGAGCCCCATGCGGAGTTGGCCGATAATCACACTCAGGCACTGATCGCCGATATGGAGCAGATCCGCGAGGCGCTGAATATTGACTCCTGGCTGGTATTTGGTGGCTCCTGGGGCTCGACCCTGGCCCTGTGTTATGCCATCGATCATCCCGAGCGAGTAAAAGGCCTGGTGCTGCGCGGTCTCTTTCTGGGCCGGCAGCAGGATCTGCACTGGCTCTATCAACCCGATGGCGGTGCAGCCCAGCTTTTTCCCGATTATTATCGGGATTTTCTGGTCCCGCTGGAGGGGGATGCCCGCCACCTGTTGAGCCGTTATTATCGCCTGCTGACCAGCAGTAACGAACTGGCCCGGCTCAATGCGGCCCGGGCCTGGGCCATCTGGGAGGGGCGTATCGCGACCCTGTTGCCGAGAACAGACGCAGAGGCCTACTATGGCGAGGCGCATGCCGCCCTGGCGCTGGCACGCATCGAATGTCACTACTTTATAAATAACTGTTTTATAGAAGAAAACTATATCATCAGGCATCTTGAAAAAGTGCGCAATATACCCGCCGTACTGGTCCACGGCCGTTATGATGCCATCTGCAAGCTGGGCGGTGCCGTCAGTCTGACGGAGCACTGGCCGGAATTAATGCTGCAAATCGTACCGGGAGCCGGACACTCCGCCTTCGAACCGGGTATTATAGACGCCTTGGTGAAAGCCACCGATCAGATGGCGAAGGAGTTGGTGCAGTCATGATAGCTCTGATCCAGAGAGTGAGTTCGGCGTCGGTCGGTATCTCCGGTAACACTGTGGGCACCATAGGCCCCGGCCTGCTGGTGCTGCTGGGCGTGGAACGCGATGATGACAAGGGTCGCTCCGACAAGCTGCTTAACAAAGTGCTCGGCTATCGGGTATTCGGTGACGATGCGGGCAAGATGAACCTGAACCTGCGCCAGGCAGGTGGCAGCCTGCTGGTGGTGTCGCAATTCACTCTGGCCGCCGATACCCACAGCGGCCTGCGGCCCGGCTTTTCCCGCGGGGCGGCGCCGGCAGACGCCGAACGCTGGTATGACTATTTCGTGATGGCGGCGCGGGATCAGGGCATCAAGACCGAGTCGGGGCGCTTCGGCGCCGATATGCAGGTCAGCCTGACCAACGACGGCCCCGTCACCTTCTGGCTGCAGGTTTGAAGCCGCTACTCTGAAGTAACCACAAATTGTACACTGCCGCATCTCACGGCAATATATCCCCAGATAACCCTTACAGGAGCAGACCATGTATCGTGTGGTCACCCCGCAATCGGAAGCGGAACTTGAAGCCTATTACCAGCTGCGCTGGTTGTTGCTGCGCAAGCCCTGGCAACAGCCCCGAGGCTCGGAGCGAGACGAGTTCGACGAATATGCCCACCATCGCATGATGGTGGATAACAACGATAATCTGGTGGCCGTGGGTCGCCTTTATGTCAGTGGTGACGAGGCCCAGATCCGCTTTATGGCGGTGGTGCCCGATTGCCGCGACCATGGCATGGGTACCCGTATGGTACAGGCGCTGGAGCAGGTGGCCCGACAGCAGGGAGTGCGTCGGCTGGTGATGAATGCCCGGGAGGAAGCGGTGGCGTTCTACAGTCGCTGCGGCTTTACCGTGGTGGGCGAAGGCCCCATCAGTTTCGGCAAGATCCCTCACCGGCAGATGATCAAGGCGCTGACCTCGATTCATCAGATCCGGCACCGTCCCGAGCTCTGTGACGAGCTGCAACGCCAGTGGCACAGACGCATTCCCATCAGTGAGAAGATGGGCGTCAAGATCATTCAGTACACCGGCAGCAGATTAAAGACCAAGGCCAATCTGACCGCCAACCTCAATATGCACGAGTCGATGTTTGCCGGCAGTATTTACAGCCAGTGCGTGCTGACCGGCTGGGGCCTTATCTGGCTGCAGATGCAGGAGTTCGGACTCAGCGGCGACATAGTGCAGGGCCACGGCGACATCAAATACATGACTCCGGTATGGGACGAACCCATAGCCGAGGTACAGGGCCGGCTGCGGGAGCAGCTGATGCCGTTGCAGGTCGGTGAACGGGTACGAATAGAGCTTAACGTGACTCTGTACAGCGGCGAACACAAGTCCGCCAGCTTCACCGGCCGCTACGTGATCCTGCCGCACTAATCCCCAGTCCCCAGTCCCTAATCCCCGCTCTTGAGCTTGCGTACCGCCTCTAAGAGTCCTCCGGGCAGACCGGCGGCGGGATAGGGCACAGGGCCTTTGTACCAAGGCTGACAGGGTGTGGTCAGCGATGGTTGATGTAGTCGTAATCGGGGTGCCTGCCAGTGTTCACTCAGCCGCATGGCCAGCTCTCGACAGCCTTTATCATTGACCGCGCCCAACTCCAGCTGCCAGCTTCCGGCGAAGTTTAGCGCCCCGCGAACCGCCAGCAGGTGGCGTACGCTTTGCACCGCACTGCCGTCCAGTTGCCAGTTGCCTTGTTTTACCGGACCTTTCAAATCGGCGCGATAGATAAAGCCGTCGCTTTGCTCCAGATCCAGCGCCGCCAGTATCGGGTCGACCCGGGTCGGGCGACGATAGTCTTCGCCCAGCCGGTGTTTCAGCCACTCATCCAGCCCCAGTTTTTCGATGAAGATATCGCGGCCATCCAGCGCCAGGGAGCCTTCCCAGCTGACGGGCTGGCGAATCGCCCCGGCGAGGTCGGCATTGATATCCAGTTGGCCGGAAAAGTCGCGTTCGGCCTGTAGCCAGTGGCTTAACCGCCGCAATTCCAGCTCTTTCCCTTCCAGCCGGAGCTTGCCCTGATGAGGCGAGTAGAGCCCTATGCTGCCATCGAGGTTGATACGGCCGTCGAGGGCGTCTGTGCTCAGCTTGTCCAGCAACAGCCGGGTATCATCGAGCCGGGCGTTGAAATGGCCATGACGGGCGATCAGGCTGTCGAAGGCAATTTCGCTCCAGCTGCCTTCCAGACGGGCCAGCTCGCTGAGCGGACGCCACTGGGCGGCAGACCAGGCCAGATCGGCGATAAACAGCTCTCCACCCAGCAACGACAGCGGCAGCTTTGGATCCAGCGACAACAGCTCGCCCTGGTTCAGGTTGAGCTTGTGAATGCGGACATCCGGCACCGGCCAGTACAGATCCGGCTGCCAGTTCAGCTTGTTGTCCTGCAACTGCAGGTTATCGATATCCAGTCTGCCCTGCTGCGGATACCAGCGCAGCTCGGTGTCGAAGGTGCCCTGATAGGCCTTGCCCCTGAGGGTCAGTCCCAGTTGTTCCCGGCTGCTCAACAGCTGTCCCTGATGGTTATCCAGCCGCAGCCAGTCCAGAACCGCCTCGCTGGCCTGCCAGGTGCCTCTGGCCTCGGGCAGGGCACCACCCTGCCATTCGAGATAGCGAATGTCACCGATGATGCCGTTGGCGGTCAGTGCCGGGCTGGTGATGCTGACGTCTTTGATTTGGCCGCGGTTGAGCAGCACAGTCCAGTCTTTATCGAGCCGGGGAAGTCGTTCGAATTGCAGCTTATTATGGCTGAATTGCGGTTCGTTCAGGGTCAGCTCCCGGGCCGGTAGATTCAGTATTACGGCCGAATCGAACAGGCCGTCGAACAAGCGGCTCTGCACCCGATCCAGCATCAGTTGCTGCTGGCTGATACGACCAGCCAGGTTGATCTGAGCCATGTTCAGCGAGGGGTGAGACAGCTGACGCAGTTGGCCGTCAACCTCGAGATCCGACCACCATTGCCATGTTCCCTCACGCCTGGGCTGCCACTGATTCAGGGTGAGGTCGGCGCCTCTGGCCTCCCAGCCATTCCAGGTCAGGCTCAGGTTTTTGGTGTTCAGTTCGTCGATGGTGATGTTGGCCAGGTTGTCCGGCAACGCCAGCTCGGTGGCGTTATCCAACTGTAGCTTGCCGTCGATCACGTCCAGGGTGGCGATGCGGGTCTGGCCCGACAGCGGCGACAGTGTCGCCAGTTGCAGATACAGTTGGCGGGCGCTGAACCAGTCGCCCAGGCGTACGTCTTCCGCCAGCAGGGTATAGGGATGCAGCGGATTGAATTCCAGGCGGCCGACGGTGAGATCCAGCGCTGTGTGTTCGTTCAGCCAGCCCAGCACCGGCTTTTTCAGCTGATTGGCATCAAAAACACTCAGCAGCAGCCAGCCGGCCAGCAGCAGTACCAGCACTAGCACCAGCAGATATTTGGCCAGCTTCTTCATGGTGTATCCCTTTAAAATCCGATACTTGTATCATACATAGCTTGAACTGGGGCGGAAATAGCCCGCCATGCATAGCCAGTCTTTTCATCGCTAAAGAGTCGCCTGCTGGTGGCTCCATCAAGCGATATCGGCGTTTCAGGAGGCCAAAGGGATCTGCTCCGCCGACCATGACATGCCATGGATGGCATGTCTGAGCTTACATGGATGTACTCGTAGCGAGTCGGCGGAGCGGGCCCTTTGGCCGCGGCATGCACGATTGGTGACCCAAAGCAGCCCTAGACCTTGCCGTAGTGATCCCGTTGTCCCAGCCAGCGATGGATTAGCGGTTCTACTACCGCCGGGTGGCGATCGGCCAGGTAGCGGGCCAGTTGCTGTACCTCGGGCAACAGGGCCTGATCGCGCACCAGATCGGCAATTTTAAGATCTGCCAGACCGGTCTGGCGGGTACCGAGCAGCTCACCCGGGCCGCGAATTTCCAGATCCTTCTGGGCGATGATGAAACCGTCGTTGGTGTCACGCAGCACCCCCAGTCGCTGACCGGCAGTCTTGGTCAGGGGGGCGTGATAGAGCAGCACGCAGTGGGAGGCCACGGCGCCGCGACCGACCCGACCGCGCAGCTGATGCAGCTGGGCCAGGCCGAGACGTTCCGGGTTTTCGATGATCATCAGCGAGGCATTGGGTACGTCCACCCCTACTTCTATCACTGTGGTGGCGACCAGCAGGTCCAGCCTGCCATCCTTGAAGTCGGCCATCACCGCCTGTTTTTCTGCCGCCTTCATGCGGCCATGTACCAGGCCGACCTTCAGCTCCGGCAACTGAGCCGTCAGTTCGGCGGCGGCATCTTCCGCTGCCTGGCACTCCAGCACCTCGGATTCATCGATCAGGGTGCAGACCCAGTAGGCCTGGCGACCCTGCTCCCGACAGACTTCCCGCACCCGGGCGACGATGTCGTCGCGGCGGGTATCGGGCATGGCGACTGTGGTCACCGGGGTGCGCCCCGGCGGCAGTTCGTCGATGATGGAAGTGTCCAGATCCGCGTAGGCGGTCATCGCCAGGGTGCGGGGAATGGGGGTGGCGGTCATGATCAGCTGATGCGGGTAAAATTCGCCCTGACTGCCCTTTTCGCGCAGGGCCAGCCGCTGGTGCACACCGAAGCGGTGCTGTTCGTCGATGATCACCAGCTCCAGGGCGTTGAACTGTACCTGCTCCTGAAACAGTGCATGGGTGCCGACTATCATCCCCAGCTCGCCATTGGCCAGCCGTTCCAGCTGTTCGGCCCGAGCCTTGCCCTTGACCTTGCCCGCCAGCCAGCCGACCTGAATACCGAGCGGGGCTAGCCAGGCGGCGAAGTTGTTGGCATGCTGCTCGGCCAGCAGTTCGGTGGGCGCCATCAGCGCCACCTGCCCCTGATTGCCGATCACCTGCAGTGCCGCCAGCGCCGCCACCAGGGTTTTTCCTGAGCCGACGTCGCCCTGTACCAGCCGCATCATGGGCACGTCTTTCTGCAGATCTTCGCCTATTTCTGCGACAACCCGCTGCTGGGCGCCGGTGGGAGAAAAAGGCAGCCGGGCCAGAAAGTCGTCAATCAACGGGCGGGGATAAGACAGGCCCCGGGCCCGATGGGACTGACTCTGCTCGCGTACCTTGAGTACCGACAGGTTATGGGCCAGCAGTTCTTCCATCACCAGCCGTTGCTGGGCCGGGTGTTTTCCTTGCTCCAGCTCGAATAGGGCCACGTTTGCGGGCGGTCGGTGCAGCAGGCGTACGGCGTCGTTCAGGCCAAGCTGGCGGTCGTATAGTCCATCGGGCAGCCATTCCTGCAGCGGTTGCTCCTCCAGCAGCGCCAGCGCCTGATCGGTGAGCTGACGCAGGCTTATCTGGCGCAGTCCTTCGGTGGTGCCGTACACCGGGGTCAGGTTGGCTTCGGCGGCCACCGGCTGGTCGTCCTGCTGCAGACTGTATTCCGGGTGGATGATTTCCAGGCCGTGATGGCCGGGTCTGATTTCGCCGAAGGCCCGCAGCCGGGTACCGGCGGTGAGATTGTTTTTCTGGGCGGCGGCGAAGTTGAAGAAACGCAGGGTCAGGGTGCCGCTGTGGTCCCGCATGCGGCAGACAAGCATGCGCTTGCGGCCATAGCTGATGTTGTTGTCGACGATTTCGCCGATCACGGAAACATGCATGCCGGGCATGAGCCCGGCGATGGGACAGACCCGAGTGCGGTCTTCGTAGCGCAACGGCAGGTGAAACAGCAGATCCTGCACCGTATCCAGACCCAGCCGGTGCAGTTTTTCCAACATCTTGTCGCCCACGCCCTTGAGCAGACTGAGGGACATCTTGTCCAGATTCATAACGGCCCCACCCTGTAAATATATACAGAGGATAGCAAAGCCGGGATTAAAATGGGACTGGGGACTGGGGACTGGCCAGTCCCCAGTCCCCAGTCCCCAGTCCCCAGTCCCTAATCCCTAATCCCTAATCCCTAATCCCTAATCCCTAATTTTACAGCAGCCGCTTGAGCAGCACGTTGGCGCGGGTGCGCTGTACCCGTTTGAGCAGTTTTTGCACCGGGGCAGGGTAATCACAGAGCTCTTCGATTTCGGAGAAGTGCCCCAGGCGTTGGCAATGTTCGAGGATATTGGCTTTTTCTGCCTCGAACTCGTCCTGCAGCAGCCGATCCGGATCCTGCAGCAGCAGGCCGTTTTCCAGATCCAGGCCCCAGGCGCGGGGGTTGAGGTTGTTGCCGGTAATCAACGCCAGATCATCATCCACGAACAGCCCCTTGAGATGGTAGGAGTTGCGGTCGTGATGCCACAGCATGATGTTGAGCTTGCCCTGATAGATATCGGTCTGATGGGCGCGAGCAAAGCGGCGCAGGTTGGTTTCGTACAGATAAGGCAGGCCGCCGATGGTACGAAATGGCTGTTCCGGTGGAATATAAAAGTCGTTGGCGGTCTTGTCGCCGATCACCAGGGTGACTTCGATCCCTTTTTTCAGCAGGCCACGAATATCCTTGGCCAGGGGCTTGGGCAGATTGAAGTAGGGCGTGCAGATAAACAGCTTTTCTCGCGGGCTACGCAGCAGGTTACGAATGGCGCGGTTGAGCCGGTTGCCGAGTTTGCCCAGCCCAGCCAGGGGGGTGACCGCCACCTGACCCGCCCGGCGTGGCATGGCCTCGAACTCGTAGCGGTTACGCTTCATATGCTGTTTGAACGGGCGAATAACATGGCGCAGCTGACGGGCACTGGGGATGGAGTCTGCCGTCAGCAAGGGCACCGCCGGGTTATCGGTAAAGAGCCGGTCCATGTAGTCGATCATGGTGTCCGCCAGCCTGGCGTCGGTAAACTGGTGATAGCGATCGAAGCGATAGCGATCCTGTTGATGCAGGTAGATATCGTTGAGGCTGGCGCCGGAATAAAGCAGGGTATCGTCGAACACGAAGCCTTTGAGGTGCAACACGCCCAATACCTCACGTCCCTTGACCGGAACACCGTAAATGGCGATAGGCTGCGGATAACGGGCGGCAAATTCCTGATACATCTGGTGGTTTCCACCCTGGCCCTGATGGCCAATCAGGCCACGCTGGGCCCGGTGAAAGTCGACGAACAGACAGATATCCAGGCCGGGGCGGGCCTGTTTGGCCTCATAGAGGGCGGTCAGAATTTCACGGCCGGCATCATCGTCTTGCAGGTAAAGCGCCGCCAGATAGATGCGGGTATGCGCGGTGGCGATCAGTTCCAGCAACCGTTGCTTGAAGCTGCGGGCTGAGTGCAGCACCTGCACCTGATCGGCATTCACCGCCAGTGTGGGCAGTCGTTCCAGCAAGGCGCGGTAGTCATTGGCTAGTGGCATAGATAGACCCGGTTAATAAGACTGCCGTGCAAGACCATACTCGCACGACAAGATTCGGAGCAGTTTACCGAATTTTGGGGAGGGGCAGCAAATTAGTGCGGGGATTAGAGATTGGGGATTAGGGAAGCGTCCCCAATCCCAAGTCCCAAGTCCCCGCCGTTCACCCTACAACGGTCGGGTGGCTTGCTCCAGCCAGGTCAGATCATCGCCGCTCAGCTGCGGGCTGATCCGCTCCCATACCGTCTTGTGGTAGTGATTCAGCCACTGGACATGTTTGGGTTCGAGCCAGTCGACATCAACCAGCCTGGTATCGAAGGGCACCAAGGTCAGGGTCTCGAACTCGAATACCGGAAGCTCTCCGTCGGTGTCGGCGGGCTGTACCACCTGCAGGTTTTCGCAGCGAATGCCGAAACCATCTTCGCGGTAATAACCGGGCTCGTTGGAGACGATCATGCCGGTGGTCAGCGGCACCATGCTGCCCTTGGGCGAAATGCGCTGCGGCCCTTCGTGCACGCTGAGGTAATGACCCACGCCGTGGCCGGTGCCGTGGTCGAAGTTGTAACCCTGTTGCCACAGGGGCATGCGGGCCAGGGCGTCCAGCTGCAGGCCGCCGGTACCGGAGGGGAAGCGGGCGCAGGCCAGGTCGATATGGCCGCGTAGCACCAGGGTGAACAGTTTGCGCATCTCGTCGTCCGGCTGGTCGACGGCGATGGTGCGGGTAATGTCGGTGGTGCCGTCCAGATACTGTCCGCCGGAGTCCACCAGATAGATGGCGTCCTGACCCAAGGCGCGCGGGGTGCCGTTGTCGTGGTGGTAATGACACATGGCGGCATTGGGCCCCAGCGCCGATATGGTGTTGAAGCTGGGCTCCACAAATTCCGGGTTTTGCTGGCGGAAGGCCGCCAGTCGGTCGGCCAGGGTGCCTTCGTCTTCCTGCTCGGGATTCGGCTCGGTTACCCGGCGATCCAGCCAGGCCAGAAAACGGCACACGGCGGCGCCATCGCGCAGATGAGCTGCGCGGCTGCCGTTCACTTCCACCGGGTTCTTGCAGGCCTTGGGCAGCATGCAGGGATCTTCGGCAAACACCAGCTTGGCCCCGGACTGGCTCAGCATCAGGGTGCTCCAGGCGTTGGCGGTGTGCGGGTCCAGTTGTACCCGGGCACCTTGTTCACCCAGGGTCTGCAGGGCGGCTTCCAGCTTGCCGACGGGCGCCAGAGTCACATTCTGGCCGCAGTGAAGCTGCAGGTCGAGGCCTTCGAATTTGGCCGGATCTGCAAACAGCTGCACGGCGCCATTCTGGTGCAACAGGGCGAAGCTCAGTACCACCGGCAGGCAGTCGATATCCCGGCCGCGAATGTTCAGCAGCCAGTTGATGGGCTCGGCCTGAGTCAGCAGCTGGGCATTGATCTTGCCGGCGGCCAGGGTATCGGCAATGCGGCTGCGCTTGGCCTCGCTGTGCTGGCCGCTGTATTCCTGGTCGAGCAGCAAGGCGGGGTGGCAGCCCGGTACCGGACGGTCGTGCCAGTGCAGATCAATCAGGTTTTCCGTCACCGGCACCAGAGTAATGCTGTTGGCGGCCAGCCGGGTCTCGGCATTTTTGTGCCAGTGATGGCTGTGCAACCGGGGATCGAAGCCTACCCGGCTGCCGGGCGCCAGCTCGGCGAGCAGCCAGTCCAGATAAGGTTCGGCAATCAGGTGGTGATATTCAAACAGCGCGGGATCACACTGATGACGCACCTGAACCGTGTAGCGCCCATCCACGAACACGGCAGCCTTGTCGGCCAGCACCACGGCGGCGCCGGCAGAGCCGTTGAAGCCGCTGATCCAGTCCAGCCGCTCGGCATAGGGGGGAATGTATTCGCCCAGGTGTTCGTCGTCGTGGGGCACGATAAAAGCGTTCAGACCCTGTTGTGCCATGCTGTTGCGCACGGCAGAGAGGCGAGAGGCATGCGTCATGGTGTCTCCTTAGCGAGAAGTAAGCAGTTAGTTGCTTGATGGACTGGCCCGCCGATTCGATATGCTGTTTCAACAGGGCGGCGGCTTCAAATTTGCGCCGTTACCGGCACAGTGTCAGCAGTCGGGTGTGTTCCCGCTCGGCGGTAATGATGCCCTGGCGGGAATGAAGCAGCTCCAGCTGTATATAGCGGTCACAGCTCAGGTTGATCTGATCCACCAGCGCCAGGGTGTCCTGACGCTGGGGGGCTCCGGCGCCGAATTCGCCTTTGAGGATGAGGGCGCGAAGCGTTTCGACCACCGACTGGGTCAGGGTTTTGTAAGGCGTTCGGCTCATCTGAAATCGTATACGGTTTGCGATGGAGTCACTCTACTCTGCCTTGATACGGTTGGCAAACGGGGCCATTGAGACCCGGGTCAGGATGTTCCCGACCCCTGCTCATGGGGCCTTTTGGCCCCTACTTTCAGCTGCTGGATCAACAGCGCCGCCACTATCATCGACAGCCCGACCAGGGTGGCGGGGTAGATTTCTTCGCCCACCAGAAAACGCAGCAGCAACAGCGAGGCGAAGGGCGAAATGAAAATCAGGTTGGAGATGCGGGCGGTGTTTTCCGCATAGCGCATGGCCAGCAGCCACATCACGAAGGCGAAGCCCATCTCGAACATGCCTACATAGATGGCGCCGACCCAGCCCTGCCAGGCGGTGAGTTCAAAGTCGGACCACAGCGCCGTGGCCAGCACCACCAGCGGCAGCGCCAGCAGAAAACTCAGGGTCAGCGCCACCAGCGGATCGTCCTGGTTGCGTGCACTCAAAATCCAGTAACCGGCCCAGAGCAGGGTGGAAAACAGGGCCAGCGCGACCCCCAGCGGATCCTCGAAGTCCAGGCTGAGCAGGTCGCCTTTGGTGGCGATCACCATGGCGCCGAGGTAGCCGAGCACTATGGCTATCCAGTCCTGTTTGCGGATTTTCTGACCGAGAAAGGGTACCGCCAGCAGAGTCAGGGTGATGGCCCAGGTGTAGTTGAGCGTTTGCGCCTGCTGGGCCGGCAACCGGTCGTAGGCCTGAAACAGCACCAGATAATAGAGGGTCGGATTGATCAGCCCCAGCAGCAGATAATAGCCGGGGCGGGCGTGAAAATAGCGCGCCAGATAGGTCAGCTTACCCTGCCATGCCAGCATGCCGAGCAGCAGCAGCAACGAACTGATGGTGGCCACCAGCAACAGTTGGGCCGGAGAAAAGTAACCGAGCGACAGCTTGAAGGCGGTGGCCACGGTAGACCAGCAGGCCACGGCCCCCAGTCCAAACAGGTAGGCTTTTTTCTGATCTTTCATATTGTTATCAACTGTTTGTTATTAAAGGTTATCAACCCGTGCGAGAGGGGGGGTAGTGTAGAAAGCCGGGGGGCGATGGGCAAGGGGCCGGCGTCACGGTTATTCCAATTCCTCGAAGGGACGACTCTTTTCTTTTTCCAGCAGCAGTTTTTCCAGGGTGTTGACTCGTTCGCACAGCCGCCGGTTTTCCGCTTCCAGTTCCTGCACTCGGTCATCGATCTCGCCTTGAGTCCGGCCCTGATGCACCAGCAGCAATACCAGGCCGATGGCCAGCCCCAGCAACAGTATCCACAGCAACATAACGGTTCCCTCCGGTGTGAAAAGGTCAGTCTATACCAATTGGATTAAGATCAGGGCCAATTACCAATAACCTCGTCCAGCGTTGCATATCGGCCAAAGGGCCCGCTCCGACGACTCGCTTCGAGCACATTCTTGTGACGCCGCCTTCGGGTCACCCGGAGTTCAGAAAGAGGTAACAGAGATGGCCTCTCATGACCGTGACATGGATGTACTCGTAGCGTGTCGTGGGAGGCGGCTGTGTTGCCTCTGGGGTGCAGGCCAAAATCCTGACCAGATATTTAGTTGGGTGAGCATAAATAAAGAAAGGGCTGCACGATGCAGCCCTTCGATTCACTTCATTACCCCGAGACGGGATTAATGACTTTCCAGCGTCTTGGGTGCCTGGTCTTCATCAAACACCGGCAGCGGCTTGTGCCGTGAAGCCAGGAAGGTGTAGATCACCGGCAGCACGAACAAGGTAAACAAGGTACCTATGCTCAGGCCCGAGACGATGACGATACCCATGCCGAAGCGGGAGACGGCACCGGCACCCACGGCGAACAGCAGCGGAATCAGACCGGCCACCATGGCCGCCGTGGTCATCAGAATGGCGCGCAGACGAATGCGCGCGGCCACCCGGATGGCATCGGTACGGTTCAGCCCGCGGTGCAGCTGCTCCTCCTTGGCCACCTCACACATCAGAATACCGTGCTTGGTAATGATGCCCACCAGGGTGATCAATCCCACCTGGGTGTAGATGTTCATGGTCGCCAGCCCCCAGGCCAGAGCAATCAGGGCGCCGGAAATGGCCAGCGGCACCGAGACCATGATCACCAGGGGGTCTCGCACACTCTCGAACTGGGACGCCAGCACCAGGAAGATGATGAACAGCGCCAGCAGGAAGGTCATGTACAGGGCATTGCCCTCGGTCACAAACTGACGAGCGGCACCCAGGTAGTCATGGTTGTAGCCGTTGGGCAGCTGGGCGGTGACGTCCTGCTCCAGGAAGTTGATGGCATCGCCCATCGACACGCCCGGTGTCAGTACGGCACCTATGGTGGCCGAGTTCAGCTGGTTAAAATGGGGCAGGGAGCGGGGCTGAGCTTCCATGGTGATGGACACCAGGTTGGCCAGCGGCACCATGTCACCGTTGTGGGCGCGCACATAGTAATCCTTGATGGAGTCCGGGTTGAGTCGGTCCTTGCGGAACACCTGGGGGATCACCTCGTAACTGCGGCCGTCCAGATCCACCCGGTTGACATAGCCGTCACTCATCATGGTCGACAGGGTAATGGCGATGTCCTGCATGGTCACGCCATAGGCGCCGGCCTTGTCCCGGTTGACCTTGATTTTCATGGTGCCCGAGTCGAACGCCAGGTCCAGCTCGCTGTACACGAACAGCGGGCTTTGGCTTACCTTGCCCAGCACCTCGGCCGCTACTGAATAGAGGCTCTCGAAGCTGCTGGGGGTGGTCAGCACGTACTGTACCGGCAGACCGCTGGAAGCACCGGGCAACTCGGGAAACCCGAAGGCGCTGATGGCTACGGCGGGAATGGCCTGCAGCGGCGGCGTTACACGCTCGATCACCGTCTTCTGGCTGTCGCGCTGACTCCAGGGCTTGAGCACGGCCACGGCCAGACCCTGGTTGGCATTGGGCACACCGGCAATGGTCAGGGAGGTGGCGAGGCCCTCTTCCTTGTTGAGTACCTCCACCGCCTTGCGCATGTTGTTTTCGATATAGTCGAGGTTGGCGGAGTTGGGGGCCTTGGCCATCATCAGGAAGGCGCCCTTGTCTTCACTCGGTGCCAGCTCGCTGGGAATAAAGCCGAACAGCACCGGCATGGAGCCGAACACCAGCACCGCGAAGGCGATCACCACGGGGCGCCTGGCCAGCACCGAATCCAGCATGCGGGCATAGCTGTCGGTAATTTTGTCCAGGGTGTTTTCCACACCGCGCTCGAAGCGGTTGGGATTATCGTGCGGCTTGAGTAGCTTGGAGCACATCATCGGCGACAGGGTCAGAGCCACTATGCCTGAGATGAACACGGCCCCGGCCAGGGTCAGGGCAAACTCCTTGAACAGGGAGCCGGTAATACCGCTCATCAGCGCGATGGGCGCATACACAGCTGCCAGTGTGATGGTCATGGTAATGACCGGCACGGCGATTTCCCGGGTGCCGATAATGGCGGCCCGGTAAGGTGACTCGCCGGCCTTGATGTGCCGGTCGACGTTTTCCACTACTACTATGGCGTCATCCACCACCAGGCCGATGGCCAGTACCATGGCCAGCAGCGTCATCAGGTTGATACTGAAGCCGAAAAAGCTCATCAGAATCGCCACCCCAACCAGCGACAGCGGTATGGTGACGATGGGGATCAGCACGGCGCGCAGCGAGCCCAGGAACAGGGTGATGACGATGATAACGATCAGCGAGGCTTCGAGGATAGTCTTGATTACCTCACTGATGGACTCGTTGATGGCGTCGGTGGCGTCGTACAGCAGTTTCATCTTGATGGTGTCGGGCATGTTGCGTTCGAGGCTGGGCAGCATCTCACGCACATTGTCCGCCACGGTCAGCGGGTTGGCGGACGGGGTCGGATCCACACCTATGATGACCGCCGACTCGCCGTCGGCAAGGGCGCGCACCACATCGTGGCTTTTTTCCAGCGAGACCTGAGCGATATCGCGCAGCCGCACTACGGCATCGTCACGGGTGGCAACCACCAGCGATTCCAGCTGCTCTGCGTTTTCTATCTGGGTATTGATGTCGCTGTTATACAGCATGAAATAGCCGGTCGCCTGACCGGATGCTGCCTGATAGTTATTGGTCTGCAGTACCGACAACACCTCGGGCGCAGTCAGCTGATGGGCGGCCATGCGCAGCGGATCCAGCCAGATACGCAGCGCGAACTTGGCACCACCGAACAGGTTGATCTTGGCCACCCCGTCCACGGAGTAGAACTGGGGCCGTATCACTCGCTCCAGATAATCGTTGATCTGGGGGGCGTTCAACTCCTCACTGCTGAAGGCGATGTACATGATGGAGGTGGAGGCCCCCGTGGTCATCTCCAGGCTGGGGTCTTCCGACTCACGCGGCAGCTGGGAACGCACCGAGTTGACCCGCGCCAGAATATCCGACAGCGCGGCGTTGGAGTCGGTGTTCAGCTTCATCTGTACGGTAATGCTGGAACGACCGTTGCTGCTGCTGGAGCTCATGAAGTCGATGTTGTCGGCCTGGGCGATGGCCTGCTCCAGCGGTTGGGTAATAAAGCCCTGGATCAGCTCGGCGCTGGCGCCAAAATAACCGGTACTGACGGTGATGACGGTGTTGGTCATTTCGGGGTATTCACGTACCTGCATTTTCTGCAGGGCTTGCAGCCCCAGCAGCACGATCAGCAGGCTGATCGAGATGGCCAGTACCGGCCGTTTGATAAAGATATCGGTAAAACGCATCGAATTCTCCGCTTACAGCTGGGGGGCTGATTCAGGCGTGGCCAGCGCGTCGTCTTCCACCGGCTTCACATGGCTGCCGTTAGACAGGCGTACCTGACCCGAGGTCACTATGGTTTCGCCCGGCTTCAGGCCCTTGACCACTCGGGCAAACTCGTCCTCCCGTTCGGCGACTTCCACCACTCGTTGTCTGGCGACCAGCACGGTTTTCCCCTCTTCCTTTCCTTCTGCCTGCTCTTCTTCCACTACATATACGGTCTGGCCGTAGAGGGTGAAGTTGATGGCGTGCTGAGGCACCAGTATCTGCCCGGTTTGGGTCGGCAGTTGCACATCCAGCTTGGCGAACATGCCGGAGCGTAGTGTGCCTTGTTTATTCGGGATGCTGGCCTGTACCTGCACCACGCCAGACTCCGGATTAACCTGAGGTTCGATGGCAGTGATCTCGCCCTCAAACGGGGTTTCCGGGTAGGCATCGACGAAGATGTTCAGTGCCTGACCGACCTTGATATCGGCAATGCGGGTCTGGGGAATGGTAAAGCGAATGCGGAACTGGCTGATGTCTTCCAGTCGGGCAATATCGGTACCGGCATTCAGGTACTGACCGAGAAAGGCGTTGCGGATACCCATGACACCGTCGAAAGGTGCGCGAATGGTGCGTCGCGCTATGGTGGCCTTGAGCGAGTCAACCTGCCCCAGAAGCTCCTGATAGCTGGCCTGGGCTTCATCCAGCTGGCCCTTGGAGACGGAGCCGCGGGCAAACAGCTGGCGCATCCGTTCCAGGTTGGCCTTTACTGCAGGCAAGCGACCCTCGGTGCTGCGCAGGTTGGCTTTTTCCACATCCGCGTCCAGTTCCAGCAGAATATCGCCGGTGGTGACCTGCTGGCCCGACTCGAAGTGAATCACGCGTACTATGCCGGCCGCCTCGTTACTGACGTTGATGCCCTGAATAGGCTCGATAAAACCGATGGCGGCAATGCGTGGCGTCCAGTCGGTGGGGGTGACTTCTTCCACAGTCACCGGAAAACTGGGTACCGGCATGTTGGCAAAATATTGCGCCATCATTTTCTGTTTGAACAGATTGAAGCCTATGACGCTGCCGAAGATGACGACCACCAGCAACAACATGGACAGAGTCCATTTTTTCATCAGATTACTCCCGCAACTTTTATTAAGAATTAACGTTTAAGAATGGCGTTCCAGCTGGCATCGAGCAGCTGCTGATAAAGGTGTTCATCGAGCTCGATACAGCCCTTGGTGCATTTCTGCGACAGCAGCATCAGGTTTTCGAGCGCCAGAAAGCCAAGCAGCTCAGCCGGCATGTCTCGAAATAACCCGGCTTCGCGACCATGTTCAAAGAATTCGAAAACCGGTTTGAAGTAACGTTCGTCCCTCTGTCGCTCTTCTTCCCGGTCAAACAAGGGAGAAGCCTCATACTGCACCCGGTAACAGAGACTGTCCGGATTGGCCTGCAGATAGTGCATGGTGTTAAGCCATAACTTTTGAAACTGTTCGTAGCTCGGCTCTTTAGTATTGACGTTCTGCAGTATCGCCGCCGACACCTCGATCAGTCGTTCTTCATGCACGCAGCGCAGCAGGGTTTCTTTGTCGGCAAAATATCGATAGATGGTGCCGGTAGCGACGTTGGCGTGTTTGGCCACCAGCTGCATCGATATGCCATGAAAACCACCATGCGCAATCAGGGTTTCTGCTGCAGCTAAAATACGTTCACGTTTATCTGGCATGAGGTGACCGGCCTTTCAGTATGAGATGACTAATGAATGAACGTTCATTCATTTCGTGAATTTTAAGTCTTTTCATCTATAAGTCAATCGCCCGCCGGGGCGCCTAAGGCCAGTCTAGCCAAAAAAAACAGCGCTTTGTCGACAAAACAACCACTTGGTGGTTTATTGTGAAAAAATGCTGGACAAGAAAGGGGTCGGGTCTTAGTATTCGCGGCGTCCCAATGTAGAGCGCCCGTAGCTCAGCTGGATAGAGCGCTGCCCTCCGGAGGCAGAGGTCACAGGTTCGAATCCTGTCGGGCGCGCCATCTGGTATTGGACGATGAATTGAAAATGGTGACCGTAGCTCAGTTGGTAGAGTCCTGGATTGTGATTCCAGTTGTCGCGGGTTCGAGCCCCGTCGGTCACCCCAGTTTCAGGCCAAGGTCTGGAAGCAGTAGAAAAATGCGAGGGTGGCGGAATTGGTAGACGCGCTAGCTTCAGGTGTTAGTGTCCTATGGATGTGGGGGTTCAAGTCCCCCCCTTCGCACCACTGCTTCAATAGGTTGTAATTGTTCTTAAAATAAGTACAATGCACAGAGTTAAAAGTAAGACATCGGCGTTTAGCGCAGCTTGGTAGCGCATCTGGTTTGGGACCAGAGGGTCGCAGGTTCGAATCCTGCAACGCCGACCAATTTAAAAAGCCAGCTCTCGTAGCTGGCTTTTTTTCGTCTGCAATTCACCAAAACAGCGCCAAGCATCTCCCCTCACCATTCACGCCTCACTGCTTTCAAACACAAGCAGGACTTAGAGGCCGAATAACCATACAATGACAGCCAAGTCTCGCAGATCATGGTTTATTCATGGCCGAAGAAATAAAACATAAAAAACCGAAAACCACCAAATCGGGCAGTGCCACTCAGGTGCAGTCTCTTTCTCGTGCCCTGCTGCTGCTGGAGCGATTGGCGGCGTCCGATATGGGCATGTCGCTGACCGAAGTGGCCGGCAGCCTGGGGTTGGCACCTTCTACAGCGCACCGCCTGCTCAACAGCCTGCGCAGCCACGACTTTGTGGATGTGGATGAAAGCCAGGGCCTGTGGAGCATCGGCGTCAATGCCTTTTCGATCGGCAACGCCTACCTCAAGAAGCGCGATGTGATTGCCCAGTCCCGGCCCTTCATGAAGCGGCTGGTGGCAGAAACGGGAGAAACCTCCAACCTGGCGATACTGGAGCAGGACAGGGTCGTCTATGTGGGGCAGGTGGAATCACCCCAGACCAT
Organism: Oceanisphaera arctica; assembly: GCF_002936955.1. GTDB lineage: Bacteria > Pseudomonadota > Gammaproteobacteria > Enterobacterales > Aeromonadaceae > Oceanimonas > Oceanimonas arctica. Next base: position 47,427 of record NZ_MPZM01000016.1, read on the forward strand.
GCGCATGGTGGTGTCGTTGGGCAGCAGCTCGCCGCTGCACGCCTCCGGCGTGGGCAAGGCCTTGCTGTCGGTGATACCGCCGAAAGAAGCGATGGGGCTGATCAGGCAAACCGAGCTGACCGCCTTTACCGAGCATACCATCACCAGTTACGAGCAGTTTGAGCAGGAACTGGGCAAGATCCATCGGCAGGGTTATTCGCTGGATGATGAAGAGCAGTTCGAGGGTTTGCGTTGCATCGCCGCCAATATCTATAACGAATACGGTGAAGCGGTCGCCGCCATTTCCATTTCCGGCCCGGCGGTACGGGTGAAGCGGGAACAGCTATCCCAGCTCAGCACTCTGGTGATGGACGCCGCCCGGGAAGTAACCCACGCTATCGGCGGCAAGGCACCCTGAACAGCAGCGGTAAGCCATAAGTGAAACCGTCATGAGCGCAGGCCTGCGTTCTGCCGGGTAATTTCTCTTTGTTTGCAGATTGTGGTGTAGCCCAAAGCTACACCCCACCCCGCCTCCCCCTGGCGACAATCCGCAGTGATTCTGTGTTCCCGCTGCCAAGGGGGAGGGGCCGTTCAGGCGATGACTCTAGATCCTGCGTCATTCTCCAACCTGTTCCCTCCCCTTTATTCGGGTTTGCAGAATAACGCCGAAGTGCAACGCAAGGGGAGGGCTAGGGAGGGGTTGCTGTGTTGGTGTGTTTTTCGCTTACGGCTTACCGCTTTTTCCTGTCCGATCAAAAAAGGCCAGTCCGGTGGACTGGCCTTTTTTATTATCGGGCTCTGGAGCTTAGAAGCTCAGGGCGCGATCGCCTTGCTCGTCCTTGATACGGGTCGGCAGGCCCATTTCGTTGAGCAGGTTGATGAACGGCTTGGGCGGCAGCTGTTCCACGTTGGCCATGTGCTTCACATCCCACTCGCCGGTGGCGATCAAGATGGCGGCGGCCACCGGCGGAACACCGGCGGTGTAGGAAATGCCCTGACTACCCACTTCGGAATAGGCGTCGGCATGGTCGGCCACGTTATAGATAAAGACTTCTTTATCCTTGCCGTCTTTCTTGCCCTTGACCAGATCACCGATGCAGGTCTTGCCGCTGTAGTCGGGAGCCAGAGAAGAGGGGTCGGGCAGCACGGCCTTGACTACCTTGAGCGGCACCACTTCCAGGCCCTCGGCGGTTTTCACCGGCTGTTCGGACAGCAAACCCAGATTCTTCAGCACGGTGAACACGTTGATGTAGTGCTCGCCAAAGCCCATCCAGAAACGCACGTTGGGTACATTCAGGTTCTGAGACAGGGAATGCACTTCGTCGTGACCGGTCATGTAGCTGGTCTGGCTGCCTACTACCGGCAGATCGTCGGTGCGCTTCACTTCGAACATCTGGTTCTGCACCCACTCGCTGTTCTGCCAGGACCAGACCCGACCGGTGAACTCGCGGAAGTTGATTTCCGGATCGAAGTTGGTGGCAAAGTAGCGGCCGTGGCTGCCGGCATTGATGTCGATGATGTCGATGGAATCAACGCTGTCGAAGTACTCGTTTGCCGCTACTGCGGCATAGGAGTTGACCACACCCGGATCGAAGCCGGCACCGAGAATGGCGGTAATGCCGTTGTCGGCACACAGTTGCTTGCGCTTCCACTCGTAGTTGGCGTACCAGGGCGGCGTTTCGCAGATCTTGGTCGGGTCTTCGTGAATGGCGGTATCCAGATAGGCGGCGCCGGTCTCGATACAGGCCTGCAGCACCGACATATTGATGAAAGCCGATCCGACATTGATCACCATCTGCGACTGTGTTTTGTCAATCAACGCCTTGGTGGCTTCGATATCGAGCGCATCCAGGGCATGGGCTTGCAATTCACCGGCAACCTTGAGGCTGCCCTTTTCCCGCACGCTGTCGACGATTTGCTGACATTTCTCGACAGTACGCGAGGCGATATGGATGTTACCCAGAACATCGTTATGTTGAGCGCACTTGTGTGCGACAACCTGGGATACACCACCGGCACCAATAATCAGAACGTTTTTCTTCATTTTTTTCCTCTGGAGCCTCCTTGGAAAGGCTTTGTTGGGGTTACTCCATGCCTCAGGAGAGGCTGCTTACAAAGTCGTCGAACGTGAACTCCTTGACCAGCGTCACGCTGCCATCGAGCTCACGTACGGCAATGGCGGGCATCTTGACGCCATTGAACCAGTTTTTCTTGACCATGGTATAGCCGGCGGCGTCGATAAAGGACAGTCGGTCACCGACCTTGAGCTCGCGCTCGAACCTGAATTCACCGAAGATATCGCCGGCCAGGCAAGACTTGCCGCATACCATGTATTCTAGCTCACCCTCGTTGGGCGCCATTTTGGCGGACTCGCGATAGATCAGCAGATCGAGCATGTGGGCCTCGATGGAGCTGTCCACTATCGCCAGCTGCTTGCCGTTATAGAGGGTGTCGAGCACCGTCACCTCGAGCGAGGTGCTCATGGTGATGGAGGCCTCGCCGGGCTCGAGGAAGACCTGCACGCCGTAGCGCTCGGAGAATGCCTTGAGCCGGTCGCAGAACTGATCCAGCGGATAGTCGTCGCCGGTAAAGTGAATGCCGCCGCCGAGGCTGACCCAGCTGATCTGGGGATGTTCCAGCAGGCTGCCGAATTTGTCTTCTATTTCGCCCAGCATCTGGTCGAACAGGGCAAAGTCGCTGTTCTCGCAGTTGTTGTGGATCATGAAGCCGGAGATCCGGTCGATGACGGTGGCCACATTGTCCGCGTCCCACTCACCCAGACGGCTGAAGGGGCGGGAGGGGTCGGCAATCAGAAATTCGGAGCTGGATACGCCGGGGTTCAGGCGCAGGCCACGGACATGGCTGGCGGAGGCGTCGGCGAAGCGTTCGAGCTGGCCAACAGAGTTGAAAATAATCTTGTCGGAGTGAGCCAGCACTTCCGCTATTTCGTCGTCGGCATAGGCCACACTGTAGGCGTGGGTTTCACCGCCAAACTTGAGTTTGCCGAGTTTGACCTCGTTGAGGGAGGACGAAGTGGTGCCGTCCATGTATTGGCTCATCAGATCGAAAACCGACCAGGTGGCAAAACATTTCAGAGCGAGCAGCGCCTTGGCGCCGGAGTGTTCGCGCACATAGGCGATCTTCTCCATGTTGCGCAGCAGCTTGCTTTTGTCGATGAGATAGTACGGCGTCTTAATCACCTGAGTCATACCCTCTTACTCGGTTTAACCGCCCGGCCAAAGCTCGGGAAATTTAAAGCGCGTGATTATAGTGGAAAGGGGGGGATGCTTCGAGCAAAAAAGTGCCATGGTTGCAATTTCAATTTGCTTGTAGTGTGGTCCGGTATGGCATAGAGGCAGGCGGCAAACCGGGCCGGAGCACTGTTTGCCGTCTTTAGTCTTGTTCACATTGGCGATGGCTTACGCCATTACAGTCGGCTGCAGGTTCGAATAGATCCTGCCAAGCCCTTTATTGACTCCAAAATACTGGCGAAAACCTGATCCAGCTGTTTGACTTACTGTGCACTCAGGGAGGAGGTCAGACAATGAAGATAACAAAATACTATCCGGGGTTGGGTGGAATAACACTGGCGGCGAGCCTGCTGCTTACACTTCCCCTGCTGGATTCGGTTACCGGCCTTGATACGGGCGGCACTGTCTATGCGAAAGCGGGGGGAGATAATGGCAACGGCAATAATAGCGGCAGCGGAAATCACGGCGGCCATGGTACCGATGCCGGACATGGTCATGACAATTCCGGGCGGCAGCACCAGTCCGAACATTCAGCCAGAGGCAAGTCTTTCGGCCATCATCACGGCTCCTTGGCCAGTGCAATGGGTGGCCTGAATGCCGGCCATGCCTCCGCCAATGCCCGCGCTAAGGCCAACCCGCACTCCAGGGTTGGCTTGATTGCCCGCTATGAGCAGGCGGTGTTGGAAGGCCGTGAGCTCAGTGGCGAACTGGCCGCTATCGACGCGGAAATGGCCGAGCTGAACTACCATCGAGACCGATTGCAGGAAGTGGATCCCGAGAAGGTCGAGCAGCGAATTATCGAACTGCAAACCGAGCTAGCGGCCTTGGATCCGAATTTACCCGCTTATCAGCAGGATCTTGATGCCCTCAACCGGGAGCTGTACGAGCAACTGGATGCGGCACTTTATACCAAGACCGATCTCGAGACGCTTGAGGGGCAGATTGCCGGGCTCGAAGCCCGACATGTGGAGGTAGAGCAATCGCTGGAATATGCCGAGCAGACCGAAGCCGAAGCTCTGGACGCCGCCGCCAATAAGCCGGTGACGGCTAAGGTGGTGGATGGACTGAAGGCGTTGCTGGGGTTGGATTAGTTGGCGTCAGTGCAAACCGATCATGGCCGACGACGTCAGCCATATGTTGAAAACAATAAAAGCACCTAGAAGGTGCTTTTATTGTTTATCGGTGAGGATTAATGGCTTAGCCGCCCCTGAAGTCGGCGGTCATTATTTGGACTAATCTGAATTACTTTGGCAGCACCAGAATGGCCCGGAAGTCGTTGACGTTGGTACGGGTCGGGCCGGTTTCTACCAGGGCGTTCAGCTGATAGAAGAAAGAGTAGCTGTCGTTGTTGGCCAGATATTCTTCTGCTTTCAGTCCGGCCTGTTCGGCCTGGGCGTACAGCTCGGGGCCTATGATGGCACCGGCGTTGTCTTCCACGCCGTCGATGCCGTCGGTGTCGGCGGCCAGGGCGTAGACGCCGGGCTGACCCTTGAGCTCGTTAAACAGGCTCAGCATGAATTCGCTGTTGCGTCCGCCACGGCCGTTACCCTTGATGGTCACCGTGGTTTCACCGCCGGACAAAATCACGCAGGGCGCCGGAATAGGCTGGCCACACTTGATAATCTGCTTAGCGATGGCGGCATGTACCTTGGCCACTTCGCGGGATTCACCTTCGATGCAGTCACCCAGCACCAGCGGGGTGATGTTGAGCTCGCGAGCTTTGGCGGCTGCCGCGTCCAATGCATCTTGCGGGGTGGCAATCATGTGGAACTCGGCCTTACTCAGGCGTACGTCGCCGGGCTTGACGGTTTCGGACTCCGGGTTCTGCAGCCAGCTGCGCACGTGCTCGCCCACTTCGATGCCGTAGCTGTCGAGAATAGCCTGAGCCTGAGCAGAGGTGGTTGGGTCTGCCACTGTGGGGCCTGAGGCGATCACGGTCGGCTCGTCGCCGGGTACGTCGGAGATGCCGAGGGCAATCAGACGGGCCGGATAGGTGGCGGCGGCCAGGCGGCCACCCTTGATGCCGGACAGGTGCTTGCGCACACAGTTCATTTCATCGATGGCGGCACCGGACTTGAGCAGCGCCTTGTTGATGGATTGCTTGTCGGACAGGGTCAGACCCGGTGCAGGCAGGCTCAGCAATGAAGAACCGCCGCCAGATAGCAGGCAGATCACCAGATCGTCTTCGCCGAGGGCGGACACCAGTTCCAGCATGCGACGACCCACGCGCTCACCGGCATCATCCGGTACCGGATGGGCGGCTTCGATGATTTCGATGCGCTCACAGGGCGCGCCGTGATCGTAGCGGGTCACCACCAGACCGGACAATTCGCCTTCCCAGATGGCGTCCAGTTCGGCGGCCATGGATGCGGCGGCTTTGCCGGCACCGATGACAACGGCTTTTTGACGAGTATTCTTGGGCAGGTATTCGGCCAGGTTACCCTTGGGCAGGGCGGCGGCAACGGCGCTGTCGAATAACTGCTGTAACAACTCCTTGGGGTGGATATCCATTGCAAATACTCCTGAAAAAACGGCTGTCTTTATTTAAGGCTTATGAATAGGTGGGGCAGCACACCGGCAATCAAGATCTGACACAAAGCCCCCTGAGTGAAAGTCTGCGCTTGCCGATGCCTGCCCCGATTCAGACCGGTCCGCGACTGAAGCCTGAAAGTCGCGAACCGGTAAAGGCTTATTCGCCCCGGATGTTGTGGTTGGCCAGGTGCTCCAGCGCTTTAACCATGCCGGAGTGATCCCAACCAGCACCGCCCAGAGCGTTACAGGTGTTGAACAGTTCCTGAGCACCGGCGGTGTTGGGCAGAGAAATACCCAGTTCACGGGCGCCAGTCAGGGCCAGGTTCAGATCTTTCTGATGCAGTGCAATACGGAAGCCCGGGTTGAAGGTACCCTTGACCATACGCTCGCCGTGCACTTCCAGGATCTTGGAAGAAGCGAAACCGCCCATCAGTGCTTCACGCACCTTGGCAGGATCGGCACCGGCTTTAGAAGCAAATACCAGCGCTTCGGCAACGGCTTCGATGTTCAGGGCAACAATGATTTGGTTAGCTACTTTAGTAGTCTGACCGTCACCGTTACCGCCCACCAGGGTGATGTTCTTGCCCATCAGGTCGAACAGCGGCTTGACCTTGTCGAATACGGACTGCTCGCCACCGACCATGATGGTCAGGGCTGCGTTGATCGCACCCACTTCGCCGCCGGATACCGGAGCGTCCAGGTAGTCTGCGCCAGTTTCGTTAACGCGCTTGGCGATAACTTTGGTGGCGATCGGAGAGATGGAAGACATGTCGACGACGATCTTGCCGGCAGACAGGCCTTCGGCTACGCCGTTTTCACCGAACAGCACTTCTTCAACCTGAGGGGTATCGGGCACCATGGTGATGATGATCTCGGCGGCCGTAGCCACGGCGGCAGGGTTTGCCAGAGCAATGCCGTTGTCACCCAGCAAGTCGGCCGGAGCCTTGTTGTAATGCTCGGAGAAATACAGGGTGTGACCCGCTTTTTGCAGGTTCTGCGCCATGGGCTTGCCCATGATACCGGTACCGATGAAACCTATTTTCATGTTCTTTTCCTCTTGTCTTGCGGCGCCGGCAGTACCGACGCCAGGAGAAATCAGATGTTAGAGACTCATACTACGCCGTGCGTCTTCAACCAGCCCAGACCTTCTTCGGTGGTGGTGGCCGGCTTGTATTCGGCGCCTACCCAACCCTGGTACCCGATCTTGTCCAGGAACGCGAAGATGTTGTGGTAGTTCAGTTCGCCAGTGCCCGGCTCGTGACGACCCGGGTTATCGGCCAGCTGAATGTGATTGATGATGCCGAGGTTCTTCTCGATGGTCGGGATGATGTCCCCTTCCATGATCTGCATGTGGTAGATATCGTACTGGAAGGCCAGGTTGTCTGAACCGACTTTCTCGATGATATCCAGCGCCTGCCGGGTGTTGTTCAGGAAGAAGCCCGGAATATCACGGGTGTTGATCGCTTCGGCAATCAGCTTGATACCGGCTGCTTCCAGCTTTTCGGCGGCAAACTTCAGGTTGGCCACAAAGGTCGCTTCGGCTTCGTCATAAGACACGCCGGCAGGCTGAATACCGGCCAGACAGTTCACCTGGTTGTTACCCAGAACCTGGGCGTATTCGATAGCCTTATCAACACCGGCTTGAAACTCTTCAACACGGTCAGGATGGCAAGCAATGCCGCGCTCGCCGCCGTCCCAGTTACCGGCTGGCAGGTTAAACAGCACCTGAGTAAGGCCATTGGCATCCAGTTTGGCTTTAATGTCTTGTGCAGTTTCAGCATAAGGGAACAGATATTCTACACCCTTAAAGCCAGCCTTGGCGGCGGCTGCAAAGCGGTCCATAAAGGCCACTTCGGTAAACAGCATCGACAAGTTGGCAGCTAATTTAGGCATAACAATGTCCTTCATTAATTGGGGCACAAACAAGCCCAGCCTGGTGGCTGGGCTTTAGCGTATTAATTAATCGAGCATTGAAATAGCAGTAGGGGCGTCAACGCCTTTCTCTGCCAGTTCTTCAAACTCGTTAACTGCGTCAATTTCAACGCCCATAGAGACGTTGGTTACACGCTCGAGAATCACTTCAACTACTACTGGTACAGAGAATTCAGCCATCAGTTTCTTGGCTTGTTCCAGTGCAGGAGCGATTTCTTCCGGCTTGTAAACGCGGATGGCTTTACAACCCAGGCCTTCAACAACTTTCACGTGGTCAACGCCGTACTCGCCCAGCTCGGGAGAGTTGATGTTTTCGAACGACAACTGAACACAGAAGTCCATGTCGAAGCCACGCTGTGCCTGACGGATCAGACCCAGATAAGAGTTGTTTACCAGTACGTGGATGTACGGCAGTTTAAACTGTGCGCCAACGGCCAATTCTTCAATCATGAACTGGAAGTCGTAGTCGCCAGAAATAGCAACAACGTTGCGAGACTTGTCTGCAGCAACCACACCCAGAGCAGCAGGAATAGTCCAACCCAGAGGGCCAGCCTGACCACAGTTGATCCAGTTACGTGCGCTATACACGTGCAGGAACTGGGCAGCAGCAATTTGTGACAAACCAATGGTAGATACATAAGTAGTATCGCGGCCAAAGACCTTGTTCATTTCCTGGTAAACGCGCTGTGGTTTAACAGGCACGTTGTCGAAGTTGGTCTTGCGCTGCATGGTGCGCTTGCGTTCTTGACACTCGGCAACCCAAGCAGAGCGGTCTTTCAGCTTGCCTGCGGCTTTCCATTCCTTGGCAACTTCCAGGAACAGATCCAGAGCGGCGCCGGCGTCAGATACGATACCCAGGTCCGGGCAGAATACGCGACCAATCTGAGTAGGTTCGATGTCTACGTGGACGAACTTACGGCCCTTGGTGTAAACATCAACAGAACCGGTGTGACGGTTAGCGAAACGGTTACCCAGACCCAACACGAAGTCAGATGCCAGCATGTTGGCGTTACCGTAACGGTGTGAAGTCTGCAGACCACACATACCCGCCATCAGCGCGTGGTCGTCAGGGATAGTACCCCAGCCCATCAGCGTAGGAATAACGGGTACGTTTACCAGTTCGGCAAACTCGGTCAGTTGCTTGTCTGCGTTGGCGTTGATAACACCACCACCAGATACCAACAGCGGCTTGTCTGACTCGTTCAGCATGGTCAGCGCTTTTTCGATTTGAATGCGATTAGCAGCTGGCTTGTACGCAGTCATTGGCTGGTAAGCTTCGGCGTCAAATTCAATCTCAGCCATCTGTACGTCGAACGGCATGTCGATCAGTACAGGACCAGGACGGCCAGAACGCATGATGTGGAAAGCCTGCTGGAAAGTACCGATCAGCTGAGCCGGCTCCATTACACAGATAGCCCACTTGGTTACTGGCTTGGCGATAGCTTCGATGTCTACAGCCTGGAAGTCTTCTTTGTGCATGCGAGCACGCGGCGCCTGGCCTGTGATGCACAAAATTGGAATCGAGTCAGCCATGGCTGAGTACAAACCGGTGATCATATCGGTACCGGCAGGGCCAGAAGTACCAATACACAGGCCGATGTTGCCTGGGTTTGCACGGGTGTAGCCTTCGGCCATGTGTGACGCGCCTTCAACGTGGCGAGCCAGCACGTGTTCGATAGTACCCAGGCCACGCAGTGCTGCGTAGAAAGGGTTGATAGCGGCGCCGGGAACGCCAAAGGCTTTAGTTACACCTTCCAGCTCAAGGATTTTGGCGACTGCCTCGATTGCTTTCATTTTAGCCATAATCGGTATCCATTCATCTGAGGTGCTCTCGGCACCGTTGTTGGTTGTCCATGATATTCGGTACGCAGTTCCGCTTGGTGAGGCGGTTAACAACCACGTAACGCTTAGCTTGATGATACAAAAAAAACTGTGACGATCAACATGTTTTTGGAAATCATTTTTACAATGCGGAAATTGTTGAAACGGATTTTCCTGTTATCGCCCCTGGTTACTCGGTAGTTATTTTTTGTTTTTAAAGGAGTTTATTGCTGCGCTACTGGCGTGGGACACAATGGAGCCCGTGTTCCATTTGTGGCCTAATGAGCACAGAAGCCGGGAGTGAAGGTGCCACCGGCGCACGGGTGGTAACAATACTATTACCAAATAAACATTTGGTACAGTTTTGATTACAACTGTGTGAACAATTAACTCATTATTTTATATAAACAGGGTCATACCAATCTTGTGCAATGCCACAAGTAATCGTGATCCGAGCTTTTTTAGTCTAGTCCGCTTTTGGCGGCTTGCACGCGCCAAAAGCCGGCAATCAGTGCCAGCTGGCAGCCATGCTGCAACTTAATCGAATGGATGGGTTAGTCCGGGTGACCCAGCCTGTTGAAACCCCTGTCATGCGGCGGTCATCCGTTACTGTAATACTCGGGTGTAGGTAATGGAGTCGGCGGTGGATTTGACAGGGTACTTGCGTGAGTTGTGCGCTGCACAAAAAAAGATCTTGTAAAACGTTTTTGTGCGGTGCAATATTGGTGGTGTGCGCCGAGGCCAAGAAAGTGGAGTGATGATGTTTTTCTTGCTGGCGTACCGGGCCTAGAGCCACCCCATTCTTCAGGAGATAAAAAATGTCATTGTTCGATTTTGAAAAACTGCAAAACATCCAGCAAACCAACCTGAACCTGGTACAGGGTCTGACCAATAATCTGGTTGCCAGTGCCACCAAGCTGGGTAAGCTGCAGCAGGATTCAGTGGCCGAACTGGGTGCCGCCCAGTTTGACTATGCCGGCAAGCTGCTGGCTGTGCGTGACATCAAGGATCTGTGTGAGCTGCAAAGCGCCTTCTTCAGCCCCACCGCCATTCTGGACCGTCACCTGGCTTTCAACCGTGAAGTGCTGGCCCTGCTGACCGATAGCCAGCAGCAGGTTGGCCAGTTTACCGAGCAGCAAATTGCCGCCGGCAGCCAGCAGTTGAATGAAGTGATTGAGCAGCTGGCCGGCAATGCCCCCGCCGGTACCGAATCTGCTGTTACCGCGCTGAAGACTGCGGTAAACAACGCCAACGAAGCCTATGAGCAGGCGCAAAAAGCGGCCAAAGAAGCCGCCGAGATCACCGACAAGGCGGTCAAGCAGGCAGCCGAGCAGTCTGAAAAGGCCGCCAGACAGGTAGCAGAAACTGCCGAGAAAGGCATTAGCGCCGCGACCAATGCCGCCGCACAGCACGCAAGCAATGCCAACAACAATGCGAAAAACGCGCGTAGCTCAGCCAAAAGCAATTAATTAAACGATAACGATAAATAACAGCGGTTATCTCGTTCAAGACGATAAGAATTATTCCTTATCGTCTTTTTTTTCGTCTTTATTTTCAGAGCTCTCGGCACTACCGCCCTTGTTGTCGCTCTTGTTATCGGGCTGGTTGAAGCCGCCGAACAGACCGAACATGTTCTGGGTGTTGAGGTAAAGGCTGCGGGACTGCTCTACATACTGCCGCATCATATCCTGCATCACAGGTACCTGACCGTGCATGAACTGGGTCCAGGCCTGTGACGACTGGCTACCGGTCTGGGTCTGAATATCGATCACCGACTGAATGCTTTCTTCCAGATAGCTGCCCAGCACCCCCTGAAAGGGCCCGTAGAAACGGATGATGTTCTTCAGCATGTCGCTGGAAAATATCGGGTCGCCGTCGCTTTCCGCTTCCTGAATGATCTGCAGCAGAATGCTGCGGGTAATGTCGTCGCCGCTTTTGGCGTCCACCACCTGAAAGGGTTCTTCTTCCTGCACCAGCCGACGAATATCGACCAGAGTGACATGGCTGCTGGTGTGGCTGTCGTACAGGCGGCGGTTGGGGTACTTCTTGATGATGCGGATACTGTCCTGTGATTTTGACATGCGACACTGATTCTCGGCGGGCTAGGTTGACTGGCAGTGTATCCCAATAGCCAGCAGCGCTCAATTTGGGGGCCGCTGACGGCGGACGATGGCGCTGAATCGAGCATCACCATCTGTTATTATTTGTGCCGATTATTTTCCCGATACAGGCAGGACGACAGATGCAAGTTGCTGACAACACCGTAGTACAGTTCAACTACACCCTTAAAAACGAAGACGGCATGGTGCTGGACACCAACGTAGACAACACGCCGCTGGCCTATTTGCATGGCCATAACGGCATGATGGAAGGCCTGGAAAAAGCGCTGACCGGTAAAGAAGAAGGCGAAAGCTTCAGTGTCACCCTGACCCCGGAAGAAGGTTATGGCGAGCGCAAAGACGACATGATCCAGCGCGTACCGGTCAAGCATCTGCAAGGTGCCAAGAAGTGGAAAGCGGGCATGATGGCCACAGTGCATACCGAGCAAGGTGAGCGTCAGGTTACGGTAGCCAAGGTAGGCAAGTTCATGGCCGATGTAGATATGAACCATCCACTGGCCGGTTTGACGCTGAATTTCGATCTGGAAGTCGTCAGCGTACGTGCCGCCACCGAAGAAGAACTGGCCCACGGTCATGCCCACGGCGAAGGTGGTCACCACCATTAATTACAGCGGTAAGCTGTAAGAAAAGATTAAAACCTGAGCTGAACACGGTTTTTGGCTGGGTGTGTGTATAGAGGCAGCGGGGTGGCTTTCGCCGTCCCGCTAAAAATGATGACACTCACAGTTTTAGCCTGCTGCAAACATTCACTGGATGTTTGGTCAGGCTAAAACTGTTCGTCACGGCGAGGCAGGTTCGCCCGTGCCGCGACCGTGAATGCCACCCCAGTTCGTGATCACCCCCACACAAGATCCGGGTCAGAAAACCGCTGAAATTGGCAGTTATCTTCTACCCATCCATGTAGAATGCGTTTTCAATGATCATGCAGCTTTTGCTGTTGAGTGCACCCCTGTAGGAACCCCACATGAAAAAGACAATCGCTTTAACTCACCCTAAGCTGCAACCTGCTCGCCTGGTGGACTCAATCAAGTATGACATTAAGAAGTACCTTAAAAGAGAGCGTAACAAGACGCTGCCCGAAGGTATGGACTACTGGACGTTCGATTGTCGCTTTGGTGCGTCAGAAGATGCGGCAGAAGAGGTCTATACGTCTGAAATCAATAAACATATCGATGCAGCCGTGGCGCAGGAACTACCCGAGTTCTATGTAGAGATTCTTGCCAGAGCTTGTAACCACGGGCCGCGCCCGAGTGTTACAGAAGCGGATGACGAAGCGTAAGAATCAAAATTCTTTCCGCAGCAGATCAGCGTTCAACGTAAGCGGGTAGCCCCGCTGCACCCGACCTGGAAGTGGTCGGCGTGAGCGCCGCCTCTCTCATCAGTGCGGAGTCGCTGGTGAGGAGCGCGAACAAAAAGGCCGAGCAGATGCTCGGCCTTTTTGTTGGGTGCGGCATGCGGCACACGCCTGGACTAGCCGGCAAACTGTTTGGGCTGAACCAGTCTCAGGTAGTCTTTCATGGGCAGGCTGAACAGTTCACGGTAGCTGCCGGCACTGAAGACGATTTCTTCCTGGTGTGCGAGTTCGGTGTCGATGTACACCGGCATTTCATACAGGTTGCCAAAGGGGGGCAGGGCACCGACCTGGCAGTCGGGAAATTTCTCGCGGAAGTCGTTTTCATGCAGAAAGGTCACTTCCTTCGCCGACAGGGCCTGGGCCAGGGTGTCGGTATGGATCTTCTTGGGGGCGGGTACCACTATCATGGTCATCTGGCCATCCAGTGTCATGATCACCACCTTGGCCATCACCCAGCCCGGTACATGGGCGACCTCGGCCACATCCTGAGCGGTAAACGCCGGCGAGTGGGTAATCACCCGATACTTGACCCCTTGTTGGTCCAGATATTGCTGTAATCGTTGGGCCGGCATAACAAATCCTCCTGACAGATACGGAACATCGCTTGACGATTGAAGTATAGGTCACGGGGGGACGCTGACGGCGTGCGGGACTGGCCTCTGCACATGACTCAAGTCTACAAACGGTTAGCGCCCCGAGAGGCAACTGGGCAACCTCCTCCGACACGCCGTGAACACATCCATGTGGGCTCACACATGCCATCCATGGCATGTGATGGTCGGCTGAGGTTATCCCAGCCGCCTCTCTGATCAGCGCGGAGTCGTCGGTGGAAGCGCGAATAAAAAGGGCAAGAGGCAAGACCTGCCCCCCTGACTTTGTTGTCCAGAATGTCGCCAATCCAGTCCTGAAAAATGGATTTCAGGCTCTCTGGTGGCAGGATGGCAAAGATGCGGTTAAAGGTGTCATGTGAAGGAATGCCACCAGGCAATGTCAGCCACCGCCGGAACCATTGCTCTCGCTCTTTGGCAAATTAAGGTGATCTCACTCTAAGTGTCGAATCCGCACATTATGGCACAGGTCGCCATGAAAACGACTTCAGATAAGACATGCGAGCACTTCGCCGGCAGATGTGGGTCTGGGAGCGTTTCGAGATAATCGAGCAAGGGTTTTGGGCCATAACAAAGCCAGGTTGGTCAAGATCGCCACTATTTACTCTCTTGTGGCGAAGGAGGCAAGGCCAACCGTTCATCTTACTTTTTGACCGATCGAAGCTTGATCAAGCTGAACGAAAACTGATCATGCGTTGCCCCTGGCAAAAGTCCTAACCCTGTGATTCTTTTTATCCTCGCTCTCCTAGTTCTCCTCACTCTCCTCACTCTCCTCACTCTCCTCATTATCCTTGTTCTCCTATCCACTCTTGTATTTTTATTGAAATTAAAAATCTTGTAAATTAAAGTTGTGCGCAAAATACTTGTTGATATTGTTATTTCTTTGATCAACAATCCTGAAAATTTTGTATTAAGGTGTGTTTTATGGCTTTTGTTAAATTTGTCGCTTCCGCTCGCAAGTCTCCTCTAGGAGCTCATGCTAGCTTTCGTGCTTACAAAAATGAGAAAGGTGAGGTGACACAAGCAAAATTGAGGATAGGGTGTTCTGGCATTGAAATAATGAAAAAATTAGGCCTAGATTACGTAGCAGATATGAGAGCAGATCTATTTTTTGATAGTGAAAATGGGGCTGTCGCAATTAAGGTTAACGAAAATGGTCAACTCAAAGTTCGTAGGCCTCATATGAGCAAGAAGAGCGATTATATTGAGTTTGGTGCGGCTGATCTCACAAAGATGAATATTGCCGAAGGCGGTTATGTTATTCATGAACCAAGAGTCAATGAGAAAGAATTTGACTTCCTACTTTTCCCAATTCCTACAGAGTAACACCCTGATTTTGTTTGTTATGCAGCGTCGCTTTAATTCTCGAGTAGTGGTGCGACTTTATCCTGTAGCCATTCTCTGATTTCGAATGTGTAATCATCCCATTCGTTCGTTGTGGCAAGGGTTATTTGGCCGCTGGTCTTGCTTCTTGCCTTCTGTAGCAAAACACTTGAGCCGGGAGGCAGGGGAAAAGAAAGGCCTGCCCCCCTGTGGTGTGGCCAGTTGTCCGTAGACGACACCAACAGGCGGCGTCGGGCATCAAGGAGGGCAAAGGGATCTGCTCCGCCGACCCTCCGCGCCAGGGAGGGCGCGGCGGAGCCCCCAGGGATGGGTTTACGGCGAGTCGGCGGAGCGGGCCCTTTGTCCGACCTTTATCGAGTACCGAAAGCGGACATTGGTTTAATGGTTTAATGGTTTGAGCCAAACAAAAAGGCCGAGCAACCGCCCGGCCTTTTACTTTATATATCAAATGCTTATCTCATGGTAACGAACTCTTCGGCGCCGGTCGGGTGTATCGCCACGCAGGAATCGAAGTCGGCCTTGGTGGCGCCCATTTTCACGGCGACCGCAAAGCCTTGCAGAATTTCGTCCATGCCGAAGCCGATGCCGTGAATGCCCACAACCTTCTCGTCGTCACCCACACATACCAGCTTCATCTTGCAGGGCTGGCGGTGGCTGGTGACCGCGGTGTACATGGCGGTGAAGGACGAGGTGTATACCTTCACCTGATCGTCGCCGTGCTTCTCGCGCGCTTCGGGCTCGGTTAGCCCTAAGGTACCGATGGGCGGATGGCTGAACACCACGGTGGGTATCAGATCATAGTCCATTTTGGCGTCGGGCTTGTTGTTGAACAGCCGTTCGGACAGCTGACGACCGGCCTTGACCGCCACCGGGGTCAGTTCTACGTAACCGATGTTGTCACCCACCGCGTACACGCCCTTGGCGCTGGTATTCTGGAATTCATCTACCTTGATGTAGCCGCGCTCATTCACTTCTACGCCAGCCGCGTCCAGGTTCAGGCTCTGAGTCAGCGGACGACGGCCGATGGCCCAGATCAGGCAGTCCACCTCGAGCTGTTCGTCGTTCTCCAGATTCAGTAGCAGGCTGCCGTCAGCCTGCTTTTCCACGCTCTTGGGGATGGAGTGCGTATGCAGCTGAGGCCCTTCGGTGGCCATGACCTCTACTAACGTGTCGGTGATCAGCGGGTCGAAGCTGCGCAGCGGTGCATGCTTGCGCACCAGCAGATGGGTCTCTGAGCCCAGGGCGTTCATTACGCCGGCCAGCTCGACGGCTATGTAGCCGGCACCGACCACGGCAACGCGCTTGGGCTGCTCGTTCAGCTCGAAGAAGCCGTTGGAGTCGATGCCGTGCTCGGCACCGGGGATCTGAGGGATGATGGGCTCGCCACCGGTGGCGATCAAAATATGGTCGGCGGTCACTTCTTCGCCGTTCACCTCAAGGGTGTTGGCGTCCTTGAAGCGGCCGAAGCCTTTGATCACGGTGATGTTATTCTTGCCCAGCACCCGGTCGTAAGACTGGTGAATGCGACCGATATAGGCTTGGCGGCTCTCGACCAGCCTGGCCCAGTTGTGGCCCTTGAGTTCGACGTCGAAGCCGTAATCGGCCGCATAAAGCTTGACCGCATCGGCAATCTGAGCGCCGTGCCACATCACTTTTTTGGGCACGCAGCCCACGTTGACGCAGGTGCCGCCCAGATCTTTGGCCTCAATCAAGGCTACTTTTTTACCGTGCATGGCGGCGCGGTTGGCGGAGGCGATGCCGCCGCTGCCGCCACCGATGGCGATATAGTCGAAATGCTGTGCCATATGTCTGCTCCCTGGATTAGTGGGTCGATTAATGCTCTCGGCCGATTGTACACCAAGTTTCATCGTAGAAGGCGGTCAGTAAATAGCCGGTTCGATGGCCAATCGGGCGCTGAATGCATGAAAAGCTTGAACATTGTCGCCACTATCACCATGTTAGGGGTATTCCCTCGATTGCCTGTGGGCAAGTCGACGGCCAAAACGATTAAGAGGTACAGGACATGACGAACCCGCTACTGACCATGGACGGCCTGCCGCCCTTCAGCCAGATCAAACCGGAACAGGTAAAGCCGGCGATAGAGCACGCCATTGCCGACTGCAAGAAGCGGGTCGAAACCGTGCTGTCCCGCGATGAAGACTTCACCTGGGACAGCCTGATAGCGCCACTGGAAGAGGTGAACGATCACCTCGGGCGCATCTGGTCACCGATCAGCCACCTCAACAGCGTGCTGAACAGCGACGAGCTGCGTCAGGCCTATGAGTCCTGCCTGCCGCTGCTGTCTGAATATCACACCTGGATGGGCCAGCACGAAGGTCTGTTCGAGGCCTATCAGAGCCTGGCGGAGCGGGACAGCTTCAAGAAGCTGAGCCTGGCCCAGCAAAAGGAAGTGGACAACACACTGCGTGACTTCCGCCTGTCTGGTATCGCGCTGGAAGCATCGCAAAAGCAGCGCTTCGGCGTCATCAAGTCCCGTCTGTCGGATCTGGCGTCCAGCTTCTCCAATCGGGTGCTGGATGCTACCCAGGCATGGACCAAACTGATTACCGACAAAAAACAGCTGGCCGGCTTGCCCGAGTCGGCGCTGGCGGCGGCAAAGGCTCAGGCCGAGGCCCGCGAGCTGGACGGCTGGCTCTTCACCCTGGACATTCCCTCTTATCTGCCGGTGATGATGTACGCAGACGATGCGACCCTGCGTGAAGAGCTGTATCGCGCCTACTGCACCCGGGCGTCGGATCAGGGCCCCAATGCCGGCGAGTTCGACAACACCGCCATCATCGAAGAAACCCTGGAGCTTAAGCAGGAGCTGGCCACCCTGCTGGGCTATGAAAACTATGCCCAGCTGTCTCTGACCACCAAGATGGCCGAGAACGAACAGCAGGTGCTGGACTTCCTCGACCAACTGGCCGAGAGATCTCATCCCCAGGGCCTGGCCGACCTGGCCGAGCTGGCGGAATTTGCCCTCGAGAATCATGACGTAGAGCAGCTCAACGCCTGGGACGTCACCTATTACGGCGAAAAGCTCAAGCAGCATAAATACACCATTTCCGACGAAGAGCTGCGGCCCTACTTCCCCGAGCACAAGGTCATACACGGCCTGTTCGAGACCGTGAAGCGGCTGTTCGGCGTCAAGGTCACCGAGCGTTTCGGGGTAGAAGTGTGGCATCCGGACGTGCGCTTCTTCGACATTTGCGGTGAAGACGGCGAACTGCGCGGCAGCTTCTATCTGGACCTGTACGCCCGCGCCAACAAGCGTGGTGGCGCCTGGATGGACGACTGCATCGGTCGTCGCTATCGGGAAGACGGCAGCCTGCAAAAGCCGGTGGCCTACCTTACCTGCAACTTCAACGGCCCGGTGGGCGATACCCCGGCGCTCTTTACCCACAACGAAGTCGAGACCCTGTTCCACGAGTTTGGTCACGGCATTCATCACATGCTGACCAAGGTGGACGTGGCCGGGGTGGCCGGCATCAACGGCGTGGCCTGGGATGCGGTAGAACTGCCCAGCCAGTTCCTGGAAAACTGGTGCTGGCAGCCCGAGGCGCTGGCATTTATTTCCGGCCACCATGAAACCGGCGAACCGCTGCCGGCAGACTTGCTGGAGCGGATGCTGGCGGCGCGCAACTTCCATTCGGCGCTGATGATGCTGCGTCAGCTGGAGTTCGCCCTGTTCGACTTCCGTCTGCACATGGCGGCCGACGGCGCCACGCCGGGCCGGGTTCAGGCCATTCTGAACCAGGTGCGCGAGACCGTATCGGTACTGCCGCCACCGGCGTTCAACCGCTTTCAGCACAGCTTCGGCCATATCTTTGCCGGCGGCTATGCGGCGGGTTATTACAGCTATAAGTGGGCTGAAGTGCTGTCGAGCGATGCCTTCTCCCGCTTCGAGGAAGAAGGGGTCTTCTCGGCCAAGACCGGACGCGACTTCCTGCATGCGATTCTGGAGCAGGGCGGGTCCAAGGAGCCGATGGAGCTGTTCAAGCAGTTCCGGGGCCGCGAGCCGAAAATCGACGCCCTGTTGCGGCATTCGGGTATTATTGCCTGACGATGAGGACGGGCCGAACGCCGGCCCGTCCCTTGTCGTATACTTGACGACAATGATTTATATTTTTCCAGACGGCTGGCCTTGGTGCCAGCCGTTTTTAATGGTAATTCCCGATGAGTGATAATGTGTTCCCGCTGCGTATTGAGCTGGAAGATCCAGCGCTGCAGCATGAAGCCGAGCGACTGACGCTGGCCATGCAGGGGGTGAGTGCAGAAGCGCCCTTCGCCCTGGTGCTGACCGAGGGGCGGCTGGAGCTGCGCAAGCTGGACGAGCCCAAACTGGGCGCCGTTTATGTGGATCTGGCGGAAGGGGCGGTGGCGCACCGGCGCAAGTTCGGTGGCGGTCGTGGCCAATCCATTGCCAAGGCCGTGGGCCTCAAGCACGGCCACACGCCGAGCGTGGTGGACGGCACCGCCGGCCTGGGGCGAGATGCCTTCGTGCTGGCCTCGCTGGGTTGCGAGGTGACCCTGTGCGAGCGCCATCCTGTGGTGCATGCCTTGCTGGCCGACGGCCTGCGCCGGGCGGCGCAGGACCCGGATATCGGCGACTGGGTCGGTGAGCGGCTACGGTTGCTGCCCTTCGGCCAGACTCTGGCAGGCATAGAGCGGCAGCCGGACGTGGTGTATCTGGACCCCATGTTTCCCCACAAGAAGAAGACGGCGCTGGTCAAGAAAGAGATGCGGGTGTTCCATTCGCTGGTGGGCCCGGACCTGGACGCCGACGTCTTGCTCCCACTGGCGCTGCAACTGGCCCGGGCGCGGGTAGTGGTGAAGCGACCCGGCTACGCAGGCTTTCTCAACGAGGTGAAACCTTCCGCCCAGATCGAGACCAAGAACAACCGCTTCGATCTCTATATTAAGCAGGCGCTGTAAACCGGATCCGTGCGCATTTCTTTTGTTTAGGTTACGCTAATTTAATAATCTGATGCGAGAGGAGGATGCAATGACGGGACACAAGGCACCTTTGGTGAAGGCGTTTCTGGAGCCGGACAGCGAAACCTTCAGCTATGTGGTGTACGACCGGCCGGGTGGACAGGCGGTGGTGATCGATCCGGTGCTGGGCTTCGATTATGCCGCCGGACGCACCCGTACCGACTCGGCACAGAAGCTGCTGGACTTTGTGCGTGAGCAGAGACTGACCGTACCCTGGGTTCTGGAAACCCACGCCCACGCGGATCATCTGTCGGCGGCGCCCTTTCTGCGGGAGCTGCTGGGCGCGAAGATTGGCATCGGCGAGCAGATCACCGAAGTACAGGCCATTTTCCGTGACGTATTCGAGCTGGAAGCGACCTTTTTGCCCGATGGCAGCCAGTTCGACCGTCTGTTTGCCGACGGCGACACCCTAGAGGTCGGCGAGCTTAATATCCGGGTGATGCACACCCCCGGCCATACCCCGGCGGATCTGACCTACGTCATCAACGAGCAGGCGGCTTTTGTGGGCGATACCCTCTTTATGCCCGACGTGGGCACAGCCCGTTGCGATTTTCCCGGTGGCAGCGCGAGCCGGCTGTATCAGTCTATTCAGCGCCTGCTGGCGCTGCCGGAGAGCACCGACATTCATGTCTGTCACGATTACCCCAAGCCCGGCCGGGACCATCGCCATGGCACCACGGTGGCCGAGCAGCGCCAGCACAACATTCATGTGCGTGACGGCATCGATGAGGCAAGCTTTGTCCGGATGCGGCAAGAGCGGGACGCCACCCTGGGCATGCCCCGGCTGATCCTGCCGGCCATTCAGGTCAACATTCGCGCCGGGCAGATGCCGCCGGCAGACGAGCAGGGCAAGGTGTTCCTGAAAATCCCCATCGATCGGCTGTAACACTCTCAGCTGTAACGCACGACGGCGATGTTTATATTTTGCGTGTCGCCCTTTTATGATGACGGCAGTGAGCTCACCGTCTGCATCAGTTTTTTATGCAATGGCTGAGCCATCAGTGGCTCGGGATCGATCAATTCCAGCCGGCCTTCTTTCTGAGGGGCGATGCGGTAGACGCTGAGCTGGTCATCCACCTTGTTGAAGGCTCGCCAGCCGTCTTCCACCCGCAACACCGCTTTGAGCCGGGCTACTTTCAGCTCGCGACAGAAGGTTTCTATCGCCGGCAAATCGAAACACACCTCGTTGAGAAAACGCCAGCCAATCGAATAATGATCCTGACCGTGGTTGCTATAGCGGCGCCAGGGCTGATTGCGACTGAGTCGTGGGCCTGAGTCGGCAATCAACGGACGAGCGGCGTTGCTGGCGTGGGCTTGGGGGCTTTTGGCCCTGCGTTCGGCGTGGTGCGGCTGTTGCAGCCAGCTAATATCCAGTTGCCCCTGAGTCACCTCCACCAGCTGCTGGGGTGGCTGATTCTGGTCTATACCCAGGCGCAGGGCCTCGAGCTGTGCCGGCTCGCAGAGTTCGGTCTTGTTGGCCACTATGATGTCGGCCAGCGCCAGCTGATCCCGATAGGTTTCGTGATCCTGGTAGCGTTGGTCGCTCCATTGGCGCGGATCGACCACACAGAAGGCGGCACCCAGTTGCAACACGTTCTGATAATGCTCGGCGGTCAGGGTATCCATAATTCGACTGGGGTGGCCCAGGCCGCTGGGCTCGATGAAGAGCCGGTCCGGTTTGGCCTTGTGCAGCAGGGCGTTGAGCCCAATCTGAAAGGGCAGGCCGGACACGCAGCACAGGCAGCCACCCGGTACTTCCTTGATCATGGCGCCCTGCTCCGTCAGCAGGGCGCCGTCGATGCCGACCTCGCCGAATTCGTTGACCAGAATGGCCCAGCGTTCCTGCTCCGGTTTGTTGGCCAGCAGGTGGCGCAGCAGGGTGGTTTTGCCGGTGCCGAGAAAACCCATGACGAGGTGGGTAGTAACGGGAGTGCTCATGGCTTCGTCCGCAAAGAATGATTTTGTTATCTTATAACATGTTCTGGGAAGGAAAAAGGCGGAGTATTAATGGTGGATGGATTGGTGAAGATGCGGGCAAAGGGCCAGCTCCGTCACTTCTATTAATCAGAGCCAGTATCCGGTCATCTTTTGAGCCGGTTCCCAGAGGCAACACAGCCGTCTCCCACGACACGCCATAAACCATCCCTGGGGCTCGGAAATGCCGTCCTTGGCATTTCACGGTCGTGGGAGCCGTTCTCTGTTGCCTCTTCTTGAACACCGAGTTGTCTGCAGGCGGCGCCGATGCATCAAGGAGGGCAAAGGGATCTGCTCCGCCGACCTTCTGTTTCAGGGATGAAACAGATAGCGTACACGGATGTATTCATAGCGAGTCGGCGGAGCGGGCCCTTTGTCCGACGTGAACACGGAAATGAATGAGATCAACTTATAAAGACGGTGGGTATAAGGCGAAGATAAGCCCGCCGACAGCAACAGAGTGTCGGCGGGTTTGTATTAGATTAAGGCTGAATGACTATCCGGCCCTTTAGCTTGCCGGCCAGCAGGTCCTGGGCGGCTTGGATGCTCTGCTCCAGGGTGAACTCTTGCGCCTGATCTTCAAAGTTCAGCGGCAGGCTTTTCTGCAGACGCTGCCAGGCTTCGATGCGTTTTTCTTTGGAGATATAAACGGAATCAATGCCCTGCAGCTGCACGCCGCGCAGAATAAAGGGCATAACGGTGGTGTTGAGAGCCACGCCACCGGCCAGGCCACAGGCGATAACGGCGCCGTTCATCTTGGTCTGGCTGAGGATCCGGGCCAGGGTGCGGCCACCTACGGCATCGATGGCGCCGGCCCAACGCTGGGATTCAAGCGCCGCCGGCTCCTTGTCGAGTTCGGTGCGGTCGATAATCTGGCTGGCCCCTAGGGACAGCAACCACTCTTTATGCTGCATACGGCTGGTTTCGGCATGCACTTCAAAGCCGGCCTTGGCCAGCAGGCGTATCGCCACCGAGCCCACGCCGCCGCTGGCGCCGGTGACCAGCACAGGGCCCTGATCCGGTTTGACACCGGCGCGCTCCAGCGCCAT
>NZ_MPZM01000017.1 GCF_002936955.1 Oceanisphaera arctica
CGCGATCGCCCCCGCCCCCAGCGCCGCCATATCGACCGGCCCATCGGGCTTTTCGACCGTACCACGACCGGGCCGGGTCGTTGGCCCCTTGGAAGGTTACCGGGGACGGTTCGTAGTACTTACCCTACGACGGGTCCCAACCCCGGGGAAAACCCTAACGGACCCCCGGACGTACGTCCGGTCGTCCTACCGACCGGTCCGGACCGACTACGGGGCCAAGGGCCCAAACCCGGAATTTACCGGTAAGGTTCGTTGGGGTCCGGGTTCGGGTCCCTACGTCCGAAAAGGGGGCCCCCAACGAACTAACGGGGTACGGTACCCGGGCCGGCGCACTTTCGTCCTGTTTCAGCCGTTTGAACCAACGCCGGGCCGCCGGTTTCAGCCGTCCCTGACGCGCCAATAGCTGTCCCGACAAGGGGCCATTATCCCAGCGGCCTTCCTCCACGCAGGGCCACCAGATAGGCCGCATCGGCCAAGGCCCCAGCCCGGCCCTGCCGTTGCCAGTCTTTCGCCGTCAACAGCAACTGCCCCAGCCAGGGCTCTGTGCCCAGTTGCCAGACCTGTCGCCCGAGCGGGGTGAGCTGAGCCCCCGTCAGTAAGCCCAGGCTTGCGAGCTGGTTGCGGGCCGCCGCCAGCAGGGGGGAGGGTGGCGGCGTCAGCAAGGGCAGCTGCTCGGGCTCGGCGCCCCAGGCGGCGCATTCCAGCAAGAAGCTTGCCAGGTCACTCTGTTCGATTTCCGCCGGGCGCCGGGCCGCCAGCCGCTCCTGTTGCTCCTGACTCCATAGCCGCAGACAGGCGCCGGGCTGCAAGCGCCCGGCCCGACCGGCCCGCTGGGTGGCCGAGGCCTGGCTAATCTGTCGGCTGTGCAGCCGGGTAATGCCTGACTGGGGCTCGAACTGTGACTGTCGCTCCAGTCCCGAGTCCACCACTATGCTGATGCCGTCGATGGTAAGCGAGGTTTCTGCCACATTGGTGGCCAGCACCACTTTTCGCCGCCCGGGTCCGGCGGGAGCAATGGCCGCCTGCTGTTCGGCCAGCGTCAACCGGCCATAAAGCGGCCTGAGCTCAACCTCCGAGCCTGTTTTGCCGTTCAGCCAATCCTGAGTGCCGCGGATTTCCCGCTCACCGGGCAGAAAGGCCAGTACGCTGCCATCAAAATGATCCAGCGCCGCCAGTATGGCCCGGCCCATGGCTTCATCCAGCCGGCTGTGCTGATTACGGGGCTGATATTCCAGCGTCACCGGAAAACTACGCCCGGCGCTCTGCACCACGGCCGCATCGGGCAGCAGGCTGTCGAGCGCCAGCCCCTCCAGGGTCGCGGACATCACCATGATTTTGAGGTCTTCACGCAGCGCCTGACATTCCAGGGCGAAGGCCAGCGCCAAGTCTGCCTGCAGGCTGCGTTCGTGAAATTCATCGAATATCAGCAGCCCGACGCCGTCCAGCTCCGGATCGGCCTGCAGCATACGCGTCAGCACCCCCTCGGTGACCACTTCCAGCCGGGTGTCTTTGCCGACCCGGCTTTCACCGCGCATGCGATAGCCGATGCGGCCACCCGGCGTTTCACCCAGCTGCGTCGCCAGATACTGGGCGATGGTGCGCGCCGCCAGCCGCCGGGGCTCCAGCATGATGATACGGCCCCGGATCTCGGCCTGCTCCAGCAGCCATAATGGCAGCCAGGTGGATTTACCGGCGCCGGGTGGCGCTTCGATGATGATCTGGGACGCCGTTAGCGCCTGCTGTAACCGGGGCAGGGCCTCGACGATGGGAAGCTGATTCACGTGATTACCTGACTGATCGAAAACGACTATATTGTGCCAAAAGCCCCGGAAAAGGACTACGGTATTGAACATGGATACATCGCGGTTGTTTCTGGCCTTTCCCGCCGACGACCAGGCCCCGGCTCTGAGCCGGTTGCAGGACCGTCTGGCCCTGGCCGGGCGACGAATACCGGCCAGCCAGTTTCACCTGACGCTACGCTTTCTCGGGCCACTCACGCCGGTACAGTCCGGCTCCTTGTTGAAACAGCTACCGAAGATGCGGCTACCTGCCTTCACGCTGGAACTGGATCGGCTCGGCAGCTTTCCCCGAGCCAAGGTGGTCTGGATAGGCCCTTCTCGGGTTCCCTTCGCCCTCTCTACGCTATCCGATGAACTGGCCGCACGTTGTGCCGCCCTTAAGCTGGGGCCGCCTCACAGAGCCTTTCGGCCGCATATTACCCTGTTCCGCCATGACAGCACCCAGGAGTTGCCGCCGATCACCCCCATCCGCTATCGTCCCTCGCGGCTGTGCCTCTACAGCTCCACCTTGAGCGAGCAAGGTCCCAACTACCATATTCTGCAATCCTGGCCGCTGACAGATAGCTTTAACTGAGATGGCAATCAGCTACCGGTTAAAAGGGACGAAGTTTGGAACCGGCTTTCTCTGAAAGCTGAAAACCTGCCTCCTTGTCACAAATCCACTTGCTGAACAAAGAGGCAGCAGGGTTACCCTCACCCGACACGCTTCAAGTACGTCCATGTAACGCTCAGCACATAACATCCCTGTCATGTGACGGTCGGCTGAGGCAATCCCTGTTGCCTCTTGCATGACCCGGAGCTGTCTGTGGGAAGTGTTATCAGGCGACTCCGTTGCCCTGATGAGGGTAAAGGGTGTCCGCTCAGCAGACCATCTGACCGACATGGATGGCGGGAATGCTGGGACGGCAGGAGCATTTCCCGGCCGCGCCAAAGATGCCGCGGTTGAGCCTCAAGGGGGCGAGCTTGCTCGCCGTGACGAGCCGTTTCAGCCTGACCGAATATCCAGTGAATATTCGCAGCAGGCTGAAACAGCGAGTGTCATGTCATACGGCGTGTCGGCGGAGTGGTGCCCTTTGCCCGATTTCATGCTGCCATAATAGGCAAAAACCTGCTTCCAGGGGGCCGCCTCACGCCCCATTATTCACATGCATGTCAAACGGCAGCGCCTGTACCAACTGCATGCCGCCGGGGCTGATGTCGGCCCGCCAAGCCAGACATTCCACCCCCGCCGCCAGCGCCTCGGCCACCAGGGCGCCATAGGCCGAATCCAAATGACTAGCCGGACTGACGCGCTCGATGCCGGTATGCAGCACACAGAACAGCAGTACCGCCCTGTGCCCGTTATTAACGCAGTCGATCAGCTCCCGCACATGCTTCTGCGCCCTGAGACTCTCGGTATCCGGAAAATAGCCCTGACCGGTCATCTCTCCCTCACTCTCATCCAACAGGGTCACGCTCTTGACCTCCACATAACAGACCGGCTCAACGCCGCCGCTCAGCAAAAAGTCGATGCGGCTGCCCTCGTTGCCGTAGCGGACCTCGGCCCTGATATCGCCATATTGCGCCAGCTGTGGAATTCGCTTCTGCTCCAGCGCTTCACCCACCAGCAGGTTGGCCCGGGCGGTATTGACACAGATGAAATCACCGCGCTGGTTTTCGACCAGCTCCCAAGTATGAGCATATTTGCGTTTTTGGTTGTCTGATGTAGAGAAGTACACCGTCCAGCCCGGCTCGGCACAGCCGGTCATTTTGCCAGTATTGGGGCAATGAATGGTCAGCGGAGCCTCTGGCGAAGAGTCCTGATGGATGACGTCGGCCAGAAAGCGCTTGTAGCGCCGGATCAACTGCCCTCGGCACAAAGAAGAGGAAAACTGCACGATTGTACCTATAGTTCATGAATAGAGTTTGATAGTAATCTTTATCACAGCCCCGACTCTACTCTTGAAAATACTGTTCCTCATCCCCATATGGAGGGCTCACCAAGAAGCTGCCGCTCTTTACGACCCGGGCCACTCAACCAGAGTAATTTCAGAAAAAAGTGGTTATGGTCGTATTTAAGGGTCGATTTTCGCAGAAACAGCAATGCAAAATTGCCTTGCCAATATGCTTTCTGCTATAGATAGCCGCTTCTTAACATTGGTTGGCGCAATATTGCTTTTTAGGAGATACGGAATGCCAGCAGTCGAAACCAAAAAATCTCTCGGTATTCTGGCCATTGCCGGTGTTGAGCCCTACCAGGCGAAGCCCGACGAAGAATACATGAACGATGCGCAAAAAACGCACTTTCGCAAAATTCTGGGTGCCTGGCGCAATCAGTTGCGCGAAGAAGTGGATCGCACCATGGGCTACATGAAAGACGAAGCAGCCAACTTCCCCGATCCGGTGGACAGAGCCGCTCAGGAAGAAGAATTCGCGCTTGAACTGCGTGCCCGGGATCGGGAGCGCAAGCTGATCAAGAAGATCGAAAAAACCATGCAGAAAATCGAAGAAGACGACTTCGGCTATTGCGAGCACTGCGGCGTGGAAATCGGCATTCGCCGACTGGAAGCACGCCCCACCGCCGATCTGTGCATCGACTGCAAGACCCTGGCCGAGATCAAGGAAAAACAGATGGCCGGTTACTAAACCGTCCCTGCCAACATGAACAAGACCGCGCCCAACTGCTACATTGGGCGCTTTGCCCCCTCGCCCAGCGGCCCCCTTCACTTCGGCTCTCTGATAGCCGCCCTCGGCAGCTATCTGCAAGCCAGAAGTCATCAGGGTCAATGGTTGCTGCGTATCGAAGACCTGGATCCGCCGCGGGAGGTTCCCGGGGCGGCCGATGCCATATTGCGCACCCTGGACTCCTTTGGTCTGCACTGGGACGATTCCGTCGTGTATCAGAGTCAACGACTCGAGGTGTACCGGGCCGTGCTGGACGACTGGGCCCGACGAGGGTTGACCTATCACTGCCACTGTACCCGCAAGATGGTAAGCGCCACCGGCGGCTTTTATAACGGCCATTGTCGTGATCTTGCTCTGCCGGCCGAAAACGCGGCCATCAGACTGGTTATGGACCAGCCGGTTTACGGCTTTCATGACCGGCTGCAGGGGGTCATCACAGTGCCCGTCGCGCTGGCCGAAGAAGACTTTATCGTGCGTCGTCGCGACGGGCTCTACGCCTATAATCTGGCGGTGGTGGTCGACGATGCCGAGACTGGTATTACCGAGGTGGTACGGGGTGCCGACCTGCTCGACCCCACGGTACGCCAGATTGCACTTTACCGGATGTTGAATGCACCGGAGCCCGGTTGGCTGCATCTGCCGCTGGCTCTGTATTCAGGCCATAAACTGTCCAAGCAGAATCACGCTCCGGCACTGGATGACCAGCAGCCGGGCAAGACGCTCTGGCACGCGCTGGATTTTCTCGGACAAGAACCCCCGCCGGCACTTTTTGGTGCCGGTGCTGCCGAACTACTGCTCTGGGCTTGCCGTCACTGGCGCCTGGATCGAGTGGCCAGCAGACCAAATATCGAGCTGAAGTGCGCAGACAGTTCGCATTTTCAGCGCCCTGCGCTATTATAGTGCGCCGATTTTTTTAGCTTAAGGCCTTGCGAGGTGTCCTATTTTTTCCCAGATTGCTGGCTTTTGTAGAAAGCTGCTTACCCGACAACAGGAGGCGTTGCCATTGCAACCCGTGGTTCTAGAGCGCGCCCAACATGGTATTTCGCGCCGACAGATCAGTGAAAACGCCCTCAAAGTACTGTATCGCCTGAACAAGGCGGGCTTCGATGCCTACCTGGTCGGTGGTGGTGTGCGTGACTTGCTGCTGGGCAGATTGCCCAAGGACTTTGATGTCTCCACCAACGCCACCCCTGACCAGATAAAGCAGCTTTTCAGCAACTGCCGTCTGGTTGGTCGCCGTTTTCGCCTGGCCCACGTGCTGTTTGGTCGCGATGTGATCGAGGTGGCCACCTTCCGCGGCCATCACCATCAGGTTAATACCAACAAGAACGTCTCGTCCCAGTCTTCCGAAGGCATGTTGCTGCGCGACAACGTCTACGGCACCATCGAAGAAGACGCGGAGCGCCGCGACTTTACCGTTAACGCCCTCTATTACAATATTGCCGACTTCAGCGTGGTCGGTTTTGCCAATGGAATCAAGGATCTGGAAGCGCGTCGTCTGGAACTGATCGGCGACCCGGAAACCCGCTATCGGGAAGATCCGGTGCGCATGATCCGGGCGGTACGTTTTTCCGCCAAGCTCGGTCTGACCATCAGCCCCCGCACCGAAGCGCCCATTCACAGCCTGGCGCCGCTGCTGGCCGATATACCCGCCGCCCGACTGTTCGAAGAAACACTCAAGCTGTTTCTTGCCGGTCACGGACTGGAAACCTATCGCCAGTTGCAGCAATACGGCCTCTTTGCGCCGTTATTTCCGGAAGCTGCCGAGGTCATGGGCGCGGGCAAGAATCGCTACGGTCGCTTCATCGAGCTGGCGCTGACCAACACTGACGAGCGTATCGCCCAGGATATGCGGGTTACCCCCGCCTTCTTGTACGCCGCCCTTCTGTGGGGTCCGGTAGAAACCCGCACCCAGGCCTTCATGAATGAAGGCGGCCTGAACCATTACGACGCCTTTATGCTGGCCACCGATGATGTGCTGGGTCGCCAGGTGAAAACCGTCGCTATTCCTCGTCGTTTCAGCTCTGTGGTACGCGATATCTGGCAGCTGCAGGATCGTCTCACCAAGCGCAGCGGTAAGCGGCCGCACCGCCTGCTCGAGCATCCCAAGTTCCGCGCCGGCTACGACTTTTTGCTGCTGCGTGCCGAACTGGACCCGCGCCTGAAGGAGCTAGCCGAATGGTGGACCGATTTTCAGGTCGCCAACCCGGTCGAACGGCAACAGCCGGCCCGGGGTGCGCAGGAAGCTCCCGCCCATGCGGCTAACGAGTCCGAACCACGCAAGCCACGCAAACGGCCACGTCGTCGTCCGCGTCGGAAAAAAGACGCATGACCACCGTATTTGTCGCCCTCGGTGCCAACCTTGGCGAGCCGCTGGCACAAATCAGGGCGGCTCAGCTCGCCCTGGCCTCGCTGGCCACAGCGGGCAGCCTTCAGCATTCGCCGCTGTATCAAAGTCTGCCCATGGGGCCGGCAGATCAGCCGCCCTATATCAACGGGGTATCGATGTTTGATACCCGGCTCGAGCCACATGACCTGCTGGATGCGTTACAACGCATAGAGCAGGCACACGGCCGGGTACGCAAGGAAGAACGATGGGGACCTCGCACCCTGGATCTGGACATGCTGCTCTATGGCGAACGCCACATAGAAGATGAACGGTTGACGGTCCCCCACTATGGCATGAAGCAACGGGAATTTGTGCTTTACCCGCTGGCAGATCTGGCTTCTGGCCTGACACTGCCTTGCGGTACTCCCCTGGCCCAGCTGTTGCAACAGTGCCCGGCCAATAGCATGACCCGACTGCCTCCGCAGTAAAGGAATCACTCATGAGTAAAATCACCACGGCACGCCTGCTGGCGATGAAACAGGCCCGGCAGAAAATCGCCATGATCACCGCCTATGATGCCACCTTTGCCACACTATTCGAACAAGCCGGCGTGCATGCTATTCTGATCGGCGACTCTCTCGGCATGGTACTGCAGGGCGAGGACAGCACCCTCAAGGTGACGGTCGAGGATATCGCCTACCACACAAAATCTGTGGCCAACGGCTGTGAAAAGTCGCTTATCGTCGCCGATATGCCGTTTATGAGTTACAGCAATCCAGAGCAGGCCTGTGCCAGCGCCGCCGCCCTGATGCGCGCCGGTGCCCACATGGTCAAGCTGGAAGGCGGCGACTGGCTGGCCGAGAGCGTCACCCAGCTGACCCGTCAGGGCATTCCGGTGTGCGGTCATCTGGGCCTGACGCCGCAGTCGGTACACGTGTTCGGCGGCTTCAAGCTACAGGGCCGTGAGACCGAGCAGGCCGAGCAAATCAAACGCCATGCCAGAGCGCTGGAAGCCGCCGGCATTCAGCTGCTGGTGCTGGAATGCGTGCCAAGCCAGCTTGCCACCGATATCAGTCAGATGCTGAGCATTCCGGTGATCGGTATCGGCGCCGGTGCCAATACCGACGGTCAGGTGCTGGTGATGCAGGACGCCCTGGGGCTCACTACCGGCTATGTGCCCAGATTCACCAAGAACTTCCTGGCCGACAACGGCAACGTCAAGGCCGCCATCGAAGCCTATGTAGCCGACGTGACCGAGGGCCGTTTCCCTGGCCCGGAACACAGTTTTAACTGAGGACAGACAATGCAGCTGGTCAGCACCCCGGACGAATTAAGAGCCGTCATCAACGGCTGGCGCCGCCACGGCGAGCGTATCGGCTTCGTACCCACCATGGGCAACCTGCACCCGGGGCACCTGGAACTGGTCAAGCAGGCCAGGACCCTCTGCGATCGCGTAGTAGTCAGCATCTTCGTCAATCCGATGCAGTTTGACCGGGCCGCCGATCTCGAAGCCTATCCACGCACCCTGGAGCAGGACTGCGAGCGGCTGGGTGAACTGGCGGATATCGTCTTTACGCCCACGCCGGCGCTGATGTACCCCGATGGCCAGCAGCAGCAAACCCGGGTCGTGGTGCCCGGCATCGCCGAGGTGCTGGAAGGCGCCCTGCGTCCGGGTCACTTCGACGGCGTCAGTACCGTCGTGTGCAAGCTGTTCAACCTGGTGCAACCGGATCTGGCCTGCTTCGGCGAAAAAGACTACCAGCAGCTGGCGCTAATCCGTAAAATGACCGCCGATTTGAACATGCCGGTCGAGATCCTCGGCGTGCCCACTGTACGCGCCGAAGACGGCCTGGCGCTGAGTTCCCGCAATGGTTATCTGACCGACGCCGAACGCGCTCAGGCCCCCGAGCTTGCCGCCACCATGAACTGGCTGGCCAGTCGCATGGCCGACGGCGAGCGGGATATTGAACGGCTGGCAGCAGAAGGCAGTGCCCGGCTGAACGACGCCGGCTTTCGTACCGACGGCATCGATATCGTCGATGCGGACATCCTGTTGCCGTTAACAGCGCAGAGTCGGGCAGTCGTCATCCTGATGGCCGCCTTTCTCGGCAAGGCCCGACTGATAGACAATAAAGTCGTGCCCCTGAAGTGACACTCAGCTGTCGCCAAGGAGAAGGAGCCTGATTCCTCTTCTGTGTGCCGGCACTGAACCAGTAAGCCCTTGAGGCAGTAGTAAAAATGGAGACAAGGTAAAGATGGACATGCAACGCATTATGCTCAGAGGCAAGCTGCACCAGGCCCGGGTCACCCACGCCGAGCTGAACTACGAAGGCTCCTGCGCCATCGATCAGGATCTGCTGGACGCGGTCAACATCCGCGAATACGAGCAGATCGATATCTACAACATCGAAAACGGTGAGCGCTTCCACACCTACGCCATTTCCGGCGAACGTGGCTCGAAGATGATTTCGCTGAACGGCGCCGCCGCCCGCAAGGCCGCCGTGGGCGACCGCATCATCATCTGCGCCTATGCACCGATGAGCGAGCTGCAAATCGAAAGCTACGATCCCAACCTGGTGTATCTGGATGCGGACAACAACATAGTACGCACCAGCAAGAACATCCCCCTGCAGCTGGCCTGATCGCTACCATTCCCCGCAGGTTATATGCAAAAGGCAGCCAGTTGGCTGCCTTTTGCATTCAGGAGCGTAATCCGCGCCCGGTGTGAATTAGATACCAGGCCAGCCCGTAGAACAGGGCGATAACGCCGATGATAATGCCGTAGGCGATGGTCAGCGGCACGTCGGAGATACCGAGAAAACCATAGCGGAAGGCATTCACCATATAGAGTACCGGATTGGCATGAGAAACTGCCTGCCAGAACTCGGGTAACAAATTGATGGAGTAGAACACCCCGCCCAGATAAGTCAGCGGCGTCAGCACAAAGGTCGGAATGATGCTGATATCGTCGAAGCTGCGGGCAAAGATGGCGTTGAGCAGGCCCGCCAGCGAAAACAGCACCGAAGTCAGAAACACGGTAAAGATCACGCTGAACAGGTGGCTTATCTGTAAGTCGACAAAAAACAACGACACCAGGCTGACGATCAAGCCCACCAGCAGGCCCCGTACCACGCCGCCGCCCACATAGCCGGCAATAATCACATAGGTCGGTACCGGCGCCACCAGCAATTCTTCCACGTTGCGCTGGAACTTGCTGCTGAAAAACGACGAGGCCACGTTCGAGTACGAGTTGGTGATCACAGACATCATGATCAGGCCCGGCACTATGAAGGCCATATAGGAATAACCGCCCATATCGCCGATACGGCTGCCGATGAGGTTGCCGAAAATCACGAAATACAGGGTCATGGTAATGGCCGGCGGCACCAGGGTCTGTACCCAAATCCGGGTAAAGCGTACGATTTCCCGGTGCAAGATGCTGTTGAAGGCAACGTAATAATTTTTTCCGCTCATGCCGTCGTTCTCCCCTGCTCCACCAGCGTGACGAATAGTTCTTCCAGCCGGTTGGCCTTGTTACGCATACTCAGCACCCGAATCCCCTGCTCGTTGAGCTGGGCAAAGACGCCGTTCAGCCCCTGCTCTTTCTTCACTTCCACTTCCAGGGTGTGATCGTCCAGCAACTGCCAGTTGAAACCGGACAGAAAGGGTTCCCGACTGTCGGTAGCCAGATCCAGAATAAAGGTTTCCACGTTGAGCTTGCCGAGTAACCCCTTCATGCTGGTGTTCTCGACCAACCGCCCCTTGTCGATGATGCCGATATTCCGGCACAGCATCTCCGCTTCTTCCAGGTAGTGGGTGGTCAGGATAATGGTAATGCCCTGTTCGTTGATATCCTTGAGAAAATCCCACATGGCCCGGCGAATTTCGATATCGACCCCAGCGGTAGGCTCATCAAGAATCAACAACTTGGGCTCGTGCATCAGAGCCCGGGCTATCATCAGTCGTCGCTTCATGCCGCCGGACAGGGTGCGGGCGGGCACATCTCGCTTGTCCCACAGATCCAGCTGTTTCAGGTAACGTTCGGCGCGAGTCTTGGCTTCCTGACGCTCAACCCCGTACAGGCCGGCCTGGTTAACGACTATCTGGCCGACTTTTTCAAACTGGTTGAAGTTGAACTCCTGGGGCACCAGACCAATCTGGGTCTTTGCCTGATTCAGGTGAGTATCGATATCGTAACCGAAGACTTTTACCTTGCCGGCCGTCTTGTTCACCAGAGAGGAAATAATACCGATGGTGGTGGATTTTCCCGCCCCGTTGGGGCCGAGTAAGGCATAAAAATCGCCCTTGTTGACTGTTAGATCTATGCCCTTCAAGGCTTCTACGCCACCGGCGTAGGTCTTGCGCAGGCCATCAATCTCCAGTGCTTTGGTCATTATTGGCTCCATAGAATAAAAAATACCCGGGGCAGGTAACGGGCAAGAACCCGTCGCCCCATTCCCAGGCAGACTTGGCGTATAAGCAAAAAATTCTTAATCGAGCGGTATCACCTTACCGATATAAGGCAGGTTGCGATACAACTGGGCATAATCGATGCCGTAGCCGACCACGAATTCGTCGGGAATAGTAAAGCCGATCCAGTCTACCGGCACCTGTACTTCGCGGCGGTTGGGTTTGTCGAGCAGCGAGCAGATGGTCAGCGAGGCCGGGTTGCGCAGCGACAGTATCTCCTTGACCTTGCTCAGGGTGTAGCCGGTGTCGATGATGTCTTCGACGATCAACACGTGCTTGCCGTGGATCTCGTCGTCCAGATCCTTGAGGATCCGCACGTCGCGGTTACTTTCCATGCTGCTGCCGTAGCTGGAGGCGGTCATGAAATCGAGCCGCACCGGCAGGGTAAGCTGGCGACACAAATCGGCCATAAACACACAGGAGCCACGCAGTAGCCCAACCATCACCAACTCATCAACTCCCTTATAATGGGCGTTGATCTGCTCGCCCAGGACCTGGATCCTGGCGTTAACTTCCTCGGTGCTGATCAGGACGTCTACTCTGTGTTTCATTTTTAGCTCCGCTGGGCCTGAAATGCCCGACTGTGATTAAAGCGGTATTCTAGCGGAATTCTCGCTTATCTGCATACCGGGTCAGCTTTCCGACCCGCCATAGCCCCACCGCGGCACCAGATCCTGATCCACCTCGAGATGATCCAGAATGCGCGCCACCATGAAGTCGACCAGATCAGCTATGGTGCGCGGCTGATGATAAAATCCCGGCGACGCCGGCATTATGGTCACACCCAGCCGCGCCAGCTTGAGCAGATTTTCCAGATGCAGCGCCGAGAATGGCGACTCTCGTGGCACCAGGATCAACTGACCCTTTTCCTTGATCACCACATCGGCGGCACGCTCGATCAGGTTATCCGACGATCCCATGGCGATGGATGCCACAGTGCCCATGGAGCAGGGGCAGATCACCATGCGCCGCGGCGCGCCCGAGCCCGAGGCCACCGGTGAAAACCACTCTTCCTTGCCGTAGACCAGAAGCTGCTCCGGGGCCGCCTGATAGCGTTCGGTCAGCAGGGCCGCCAGCGCTTCCGGTTTGCCCGGCCACTGCTCGCCCTCTTCGGTAGCCAACACCACCCGCGCGGCGCTGGACACCAAAAGGTGCACCTGCATGCCGGCGGCCAGCAGGCGCCCCAGCAGTGCCAGCGCATAGGGAGCGCCGGACGCGCCGGACAAGGCCAGGGTGATCTGTCGATGCCGCGGGTACTTATGCACAGACATGAGCCGCCTCCAGCGCCTGCAGTAGGCGGTCGTGAATGCCGCCGAAGCCGCCGTTACTCATCACCAGGATCTGATCGCCCGGCTGTGCCGCCTCGATCAGGGCCGCGATCAGCGCGTCCAACTCCTCAAACACCCGGCCTTGAGGGCAGAGTTCGGCCACCGCCGTCAAATCCCAGTTCAGGCCCGGGGGCCGGAACAGATAGGTCTGATCCGCCAATTGCAGGGAGTCCGCCAGGGGCTGCTGGTGCACGCCCATCTTCATGGTGTTGGATCGCGGCTCCAGCACCGCCAGTACCCGGCCACCTTCTTGAGCCTTCACCTGAGCCTTGAGCCCGGCCAGGGTCCATTCGATGGCGGTGGGATGATGGGCAAAGTCGTCCCATACCCGAATGCCGGCCACCTCGCCTTTCAGCTCCATGCGCCGCTTCGGCGACACGAAGAGGCACAGCGACTTTATGGCTTCCGCCACCGGCACACCCACATGACGCGCGGCGGCCAGCGCCATCAGGCCGTTGTGCACGTTATGCAAGCCGATACAGCCCCAGTGCACTTCGCCGACCGGTTTGCCGTCGAGCAAGACGGCAAAGTGGCCGCCATCGGCTTGCAAGGGCTCGGCCTGCCACAGACCGTCTTCGCCCAGATATTCCACCTCACTCCAACAGCCCATGGCCAGCACCTGGTCCAGCGCCGGCGTCCGGGTCGGCACCAGCACTCGGCCGTGGCCCGGCACCATCCGCAGCAGATGATGAAACTGCCGCTGGATAGCCGCCAGATCGTCGAAGATGTCTGCATGATCAAACTCGAGATTATTGAGGATCAGAGTGCTGGGCCGGTAGTGCACGAATTTGGATCGCTTGTCGAAGAAGGCGCTGTCGTATTCGTCGGCCTCGATCACGAAGAAGGGTGCCTCGCCCAGACGGGCGGACACCTCGAAGTTGCCGGGCACACCACCTATCAGAAAGCCGGGCGCAAGGCCGCAGTCTTCCAGAATCCAGGCCAGCATGCCGGCTGTGGTGGTTTTGCCATGAGTGCCGGACACCGCCAGCACCCAGCGATCCTGCAGCACATGCTCCAGCAGCCACTGGGGACCCGAGGTATAGGGAATGCGACGATCCAGCACCGCCTCCACGCAGGGATTACCCCGGCTCATGGCGTTGCCCACCACCACCAGATCCGGCGCCGGATCCAGCTGGGCGGGATCATAACCTTCGATCAGTTCGATGCCCTGGCGTTCGAGCTGGGTACTCATCGGCGGATAGACGTTGGCGTCGCTGCCGGTGACGCGATAGCCCAGCTGTTTGGCCAGTACCGCCAGCCCGCCCATGAAAGTGCCGCAAATACCGAGAATATGAATGTGCATAAAATGCCCTTGGCTGCTGTATTGAGCGCATTCTAACAATCCGCCGTCGCTTTGGGCACTTGTATGGTGATCTGTGCGACAGCGGTTATAATGTGCGCCTTGATAACCGTTACCCATTTGTATAACAGATGTCCCCCGGCGTGGGTGATAAACTCGGTAATCAAACCCGTCACAGACAACACTAAAGGAAACGTCATGAGCCTGAACCAGGTACCGGCCGGAAAAAGCCTGCCCGAAGATATCTATGTAGTGATCGAGATCCCGCAGAACGCCGATCCCATCAAATATGAAGTAGATAAAGACACCGGAGCGATTTTTGTCGATCGTTTCATGTCTACTCCCATGTTCTATCCCTGCAACTACGGCTACGTAAACAACACCCTGTCTCTGGACGGCGACCCGGTTGACGTACTGGTACCCACCCCGCATCCGCTGGTGCATGGCTCCGTGATCCGCTGCCGCCCGGTTGGCGTGCTGAACATGACCGACGAATCCGGTGAAGACGCCAAGATACTGGCAGTTCCGCATAGCAAGCTGACCAAGGAATACGACCATATTCAGGACATCAACGATGTACCCGAACTACTCAAGGCGCAGATCAAGCACTTCTTCGAGCGTTACAAAGAGCTGGAAGCAGGCAAGTGGGTCAAACTGGAAGGATGGGGCGATAAAGCCGCCGCCGAAGCCGAGATTCTCAGCTCCGCCGAGCGTTACAACA
Organism: Oceanisphaera arctica; assembly: GCF_002936955.1. Taxonomy (GTDB): domain Bacteria; phylum Pseudomonadota; class Gammaproteobacteria; order Enterobacterales; family Aeromonadaceae; genus Oceanimonas; species Oceanimonas arctica. The sequence goes on from NZ_MPZM01000017.1 coordinate 14,612, forward strand.
AGGCCTGATCGCCTCTGTTGATGACAAGACGTCAAAAAAGAGCACTTCGGTGCTCTTTTTTTATGCCCGCGGCGGGTGTGGCAGACAGATAATATGGCGGACTAAATAAGGCCAGCCTGGGGCTTATTCTATGATGGCGATGATGGTCGCCAGTATCCCCAGGCTTGAGAGATAGCCCACCAACAGGAGCAACCTGCCCATGCTGGGTTTACCTTTCTGGATTTGTTGCATGTGCATCCGGCGCTCCTCTTTAAAATTAAGGTTAAGGCCTTAATTTTAACATGATCGCAACCTTGTTAACAATAGAAGTCTATGGTGACTAAAAACGCAGTACAGGAGCATAAAATCAAGAACCGCAATACACTGCTTCTCAGCCTGCCCGAAGTAGATCTGGTGAGTTATCGGTACTGCTGCTGTCACCGCTGGGGCAACTGAGTCAGAAATGACTGAAACGTGAGGCGTGAGGCGTGAGGCGTGAGGCGTGAGGCATGAGGCGTGAGGCGTGAGGCAACTCAGTTTATCTTACTTCCTCACGCCTTATCTATGATTCTCAAGCGTATTGTTCTTGCCCGATGTCGGTTTCGGGCTGGGGGTTGAACCAGGCCAGGGAGTCGGCCAGTGCAGCCACTTCGCCGATGACCATCAGGGAGGGGCTGACGACTTGCTCCGCCAGAGCGCCCAGCTCCCTGAGCTCACCACGCACCACTCGCTGATGCACAGTCGTACCACGCTCGATCAGCGCTACCGGGGTGGCTGCGTCCAGGCCGTGTTCGATCAGCTGTTGCTGAATATGGGCCGAGCGCATCAACCCCATGTAGATCACCAGGGTCTGGCGGCCCCGGGCCAGCGAGGCCCAGTCCGGCTCCTTGCCGTCTTTTTTGCTGTGGCCTGTGATAAAGACCGCACTCTGGGCGTGATCCCTGTGAGTCAGAGGGATGCCCGCATAAGCGGTGGCCCCGGCGGCGGCGGTGATGCCCGGCACCACCTGATAGCGAATGCCCGCAGCCTTCAGGCTCTGCAGCTCTTCGGCACCACGACCGAACATGAAGGGGTCGCCCCCTTTCAGTCGCACCACCCGCTTGCCTGCCTGCGCCTGCTCCACCAGCAACTGATTGATCTGATCCTGGGGTACGCTGTGATGACCGGCTTTCTTGCCCACCGAAATCAGCTCGGCCTCGGGACGGATCAGCGCCAGTATTTCTTCCGACACCAGCTGATCGAACAGCACCACCTCGGCTTTCTGCAATTCATTGAGGGCCTTGATGGTCAGCAAGTCCGGATCACCGGGGCCAGAGCCTACCAGTATCACTTCACCGGTCTGGGGCTTCTGTATCTCCTGCTGCAGCCAGAGCTCGGCGGCGGCAAGATTGCCCTGTTTCAGAAAGGCATTCAGGGTCGTATCGTCCTGGGTCCGGGCCCAGAACCGGCGCCGCGCATCGCTGCTGTCCAGCGTCCGCTTGACCTTTTGCCGTAATTTACCCGCCACCAGACTGAGCTGACCCCAGTGTTTCGGCAAAAGAGCATCCAGCCGGGCACGCAACAGACGCGCCAGCCAGGGTGCATCGCCCCCGGTACTGAAAGCCACCTGTATCGGAAGACGTTCGACGATAGAAGGAAAGATCACCGCCGATCGCTTGCTGTCGTCGGCCTTGTTGACCAGCAGTCCACGCTGATTGGCGAGCTGATAAACCAGGGCGTTGACTTCGGTATTGTCGGTTGCCGCCACCACCAGAAACTGGTCGTCGAGGTAGCTTTCGGAAAACACATCGTTCTGCCAGACAAACTGCGCCTGCAGCCGCTGCAACTCGGGAGAAAGCTCGGGTGCTACCACAGTGACCCGGGCCCCCCGCGCCAGCAGAACCCGGACCTTACGGGCCGCCACGGCACCACCACCCACCACCAGACAAGGGCGGTGCTTGATTTTGATAAACAGGGGCAGATGTTCCATGGCCGGCTCCATTGATTCATTGAGATAGACCGACTATAAACAGAAATGAATAGCTCGCAAAAGAATATAAAATGACTTTTTATTCCAAACTGATATTAAGGAAGCGAGAGGTCAAGAAGAGAGGGTAAAGAAACACGGCCGACCGGCGCCGGCCCGTGCAGTTCGATCAGATGCCGCTGCCGTCTGACTCGGGGGTTTCATGCAGGCCGCATTCCCGCTTCAGACCATTGAAGCGGGTATCGGCTTCGCTCATGCCCGGCTCCCACCTGGTGGTGGTGTGTACATCGCCGACCGAGACATAGCCCTGCTCCCACAAAGGGTGATACGGCAGATCGAATTCCTTGAGGTAGTAGTGTACGTCCTTGTTGCTCCAGTCGATGATCGGCAGAAACTTGAACAGGCCGTTCTGCAGCCCCAGCACCTGCAGCTTGCCGCGGGTATCGGACTGGCTGCGACGCAGGCCGGAAAACCAGGTACTGGCCTGCAGATCACGCAGGGCACGCTGCATCGGCTCCACCTTATTGAGCTGGTTGTAGCGGCTGATGCCCTCTACCCCCTGCTCCCACAGCTTGCCGTAACGGGCTTCCTGCCAAGCGGCCGAACTGGCGGCCTGATAGACCTTGAGGTTCAGCCCCAGACGCTCGGTCAGCTCATCGATGAAACGATAGGTTTCCGGGAACAGATAGCCGGTATCGGTGAGAATCACCGGTACGTCGGCTTTCTCTTGCGTCACCAGATGCAGCATCACCGCCGCCTGAATACCGAAACTGGAGGAGAGCACCGGCTCTCCTTCCAGATTCTCCAGTGCCCAGCGTACCCGCTCGGCGGCCGTCATGGCCGCCAGTTGCCGGTTAAGGGGAGCCAGAAACTCCTGCTGCTCCGCCCGGGACAGACTGTTCAGCTCGTTCAGGCAGGGCTGCAGACTAGATGTCATAGTTGCTGGCATAAAAATCCCTCGCTGAATCTATTACCGGCGCTATGATGCCGGCCCGGATAACAAAGTCGCCGAAGCCTTCGCCCGCTTCGCGCTCGGTCGCCCAGCGACCGATAAGGCCGTCCATCTCTTCCAGGATCTGAGCGTCGGTGATGTTTTCCTTGTACATGCGCGGAATACGGGTGCCTTCCCGATTGCCGCCCAGGTGCAGGTTGTAACGCCCCGGCGCCTTGCCCACCAGACCAATCTCGGCCAGCATGGCCCGTCCACAGCCGTTGGGGCAACCGGTCACCCGGAAGATGATGTTTTCACCGGCCATGTCATGTTTGGCCAGCAGGCCTTCGATGTCGGTGACATAGGCGGGCAGCATGCGCTCCGCTTCGGCCATCGCCAGCGGACAGGTCGGCAGGGCCACACAGGCCATGGAGTTCTTGCGCTGCTCCGAGACACTGTCTTCCAGCAGGCCATGCGCCCGTGCCAGCTGCTCTATGGTGTCCTTGTCCCCGGCGGCCACGCCGGCGATGATCAGGTTCTGGTTGGCGGTCAGACGGAAGTCGCCCTTGTGCACCCTGGCAATCTCGCGCATGCCGGTTTTCAGCGGCTTGCCCGGATAATCCAGCAGACGACCGTTTTCGATAAACAGGGTCAGATGGTGTTTGCCATCTATGCCTTCCACCCAGCCGAAGCGATCACCGCGTTCGGTAAATTCATAGGGCCGCGTGTCGGCAAAGGCAATACCGGCCCGCTTCTCGACCTCGGCCTTGAATACCTCGACGCCCACCCGCTCCAGGGTGTACTTGGTCTTGGCGTTCTTGCGGTTGCTGCGGTTACCCATGTCACGCTGGGTAGTCACCACGGCGGCCGCCACATCCAAGGTGTGGGACAACGGAATAAAACCGAAGTCGGTCGCCTTGCGCGGATAGGTGGCGTTATCGCCGTGCGTCATGGCCAGGCCACCGCCTACCAGCACGTTGAAGCCCACCAGCTTGCCGTTGTCGGCGATGGCGATGAAGTTCAGATCGTTGGCATGCACGTCCACGTCGTTCTGGGGCGGTATCACCACAGTGGTCTTGAACTTGCGCGGCAGATAGTTGGAGCCCAGTATCGGCTCTTCGTCCGGGGTGTCCAGACGCTCGCCGTCCAGCCAGATCTCGGTATAGGCACGGGTCTTCGGCAACAGGTGCTCGGAGATTTTCTTGGCCCACTCGTAGGCTTCCTGGTGCAGCTCGGACTCAACCGGGTTGCTGGTACAGAGCACGTTGCGATTAACGTCACCGGCTGTGGCGATGGAGTCAATACCGGTGCTGTTCAGCACCTGATGCATGTGCTTGATGTCACGCTTGAGCACGCCGTGAAACTGGAAGGTCTGACGGGTGGTCAGGCGAATGCTGCCATAGATACTGCTCTCTTCGGCAAACTTGTCGATCGCCAGCCACTGATCGGGGTTGATGATGCCGCCGGGCAGGCGGGCCCGCAGCATGACGTTGTGCAGGGGTTCCAGCTTCTGGGCGGTACGCTCGTTGCGGATATCGCGATCGTCCTGCTGATACATGCCATGAAAGCGGATCAGCTGGAAGTTGTCGCCGTTGAAGCCACCGGTCAGTTCGTCCTGCAGATCCTGCTCTATGGTGCCGCGCAGGAAGTTGCTCTCGCGCTTGAGGCGCTCGTTGTCGGACAGTTTTTGTTCGCTCATCAGTAAACATCCCTCTGGTAACGCTTGGCGCTGCGCAGCGCATCTACATAGTCTTCGGCCTGTTCACGGCTCTTGTTGCCGTGCGCGGCCACCAGCTCGATCAGGGCCTCATGTACGTCTTTGGCCATCTTGTTGGCATCGCCACACACATAGAAGTGGGCGCCCTGCTCCAGCCAGGCATACACCTCGGCACCCTGCTCACGCAGCTTGTGCTGAACGTAGACCTTTTCCTGCTGATCCCGGCTGAAGGCCAGTGAGATCTTGTTGAGCAGGCCGCTCTTGACGTAACGCTGCCACTCGGTCTGGTAGAGGAAGTCCTGGGTAAAGTGCGGATTGCCGAAGAACAACCAGTTCTGGCCATCCGCATCCCGGGCTTCCCGCTCCTGCATGAAGGCACGGAAGGGCGCTATGCCAGTGCCCGGCCCCACCATTATCACCGGGGTGTCGTCACTGGCCGGCAGACGGAAGTTATCGTTGTGCTCGACAAAGACCCGCACCTGGCCGCCTTCTTCCAACCGATCCGACAGGAAGGAGGAGGCACCACCGGCACGGGCTTCGCCGTCCTGTTCGAAACGCACCACGCCCACGGTCAGATGAACTTCTTCTTCCACTTCCGCCTGAGCCGAAGCGATGGAATAGAGGCGCGGTGTCAGGCGGCGCAGGGCCCCCTGCAGCTGCTCGGCGGTAAGGCTGGCTGGCTGCTCCCGGACTATGTCCAGGATCTGGTGGTTGGCGCAGTATTCACGCAAGGCCGCCTTGTCGGCCAGCAGCTGCTGCAGCTTGTCGGCACCGGACAGTTCGGCATAGGCCTGCACAAAGCTGGCGTAACCCTGGGTCAGCTCATAGTGGTTGATCAGCGCCTCGCGGATGCTGACCGACTCATTGTCTATCTTGACCTGGGTGTCGGCCGACAGTTCAAGCAATGCCAGCAGGGCATCGACCAGGCTTTCGTCGTTGCTAAACCAGACACCCAGGGCATCGCCGGGCTGATAGCTCAGATCAGAGCCTTCGAGCGATATCTCGAAATGACGGATATCCTTGTCGGAATCACGGCCGGTGACCTTCTGATTGGTCACCAGCTCGGCCGTAAAAGGGTTCTTCTTATTGTAGAGACTGGCCGCGCCCTGGGTCAGGCCAACAGTCGGGGCCACGTCATTGGCGGCCTCCAGCTGCAGCGCATCCTTTACCAGCGCAACCACAGACTGACTCCAGCTCTCGGCGACCGCATCGTAGTCCACGTCGCAGTCTAGCCTGCCCAGCAAGGGCGTTGCACCGGCCTTCTGCAGATACTCGTCGAAGTCTTTGCCGGTCTGGCAGAAGAATTCGTAAGACGAATCTCCCAATCCCAGCACGCCGTAATGAAGGCCATCCAGCTTGCCGGCCTTGCCGGCTTTCAACTGCTTGTGGAACTCGATGGCGTCATCGGGCGCCTCACCCTCACCATTGGTGCTGGCGACGATCAGTACATGCGTCTCTTTCTTGAGCTGCTTGATCTTGTAGTCGGCCGCGTTAAACAGATCGACCGCTACGCCGTTGGCTCTGGCCTGGGCCTTGAGCGCCTCGGCCACGCCCTTGGCGTTACCGGTCTGAGAGGCATAGATGATGGTCAGCTTGCCGGCAGGCTGAGCCGCCGCCGCAGGAGCCGCGACACCGCCCGGCTGCTGGCTGATGCCGTAAAAATAACCGCTGACCCAGGCCAGCTGAGTCGCACTCAACTCGGCTGCCACCTGAGTAAGCTTATGGACTTGCTGTTCGTTGAGCGGGCTGGCAGACGCCGCGAGTTCCTTTAAAAGCATGACATTCACTTCCACTTTTCCAGATTGGATACAGCTTAAGCCAAGGCAAGGATAAACAATAAAGAATAAAAGATGATTTTTTATACTTATAAAGAATATGAAAGGAACATGAGGGGTGAAGAGTGAGGCGTGAGGAGAATTGCAGACCTGGCTCGGGATGGTTTTATACCAATCCCAGTAAAGATCTGATCACCTTTTAGATTTGGGCTCCAGAGGCAACACAGTCACCTCCCACGACGCGCTACGAGTACATCCCTGTAAGCTCGGACATGCCATCCCTGGCATGTCACGGTCGTGGGAGATGTTCTCTGTTGCCTCTGCTATAGCACCGAGTCGTCCGCAGACGGCGCCAACAGGCAACTCCGGTGCATCAGGGAGGATAAAGGGATCTGCTCAGCCGACCATCCGCGCCACGGATGGCACGGCTGAGCCTCCAGGGAAGGATTCACGGCGAGTCGGGAGAGCGGGCCCTTTATCCGACGTTTATACAAAAATGAAAGAGATCATTTATTTAGTGGAATTGGTATTACGCCTCTCCCCCTCACAGAATAAAAAAAGGCCCCCTTGCGGGAGCCCTTGTCTTATCAGCGAGTCGAGATAATTTTATTCTTCGTTGCCGCCGGCCGCGTTCAGCAGGTTGGCCAGGTTCTGTTCGGCTTCGTCTGCCGATACAGTCATCGGCTGTTCCGGATTACGGTTGCCGTGGCGGCTCTGATGGTAGGCGAAACCGGTACCGGCAGGTACCAGACGGCCCACAATCACGTTTTCCTTCAGGCCGCGCAGATCATCTACCTTGCCGGAGACGGCTGCTTCGGTCAGCACTCGGGTGGTTTCCTGGAAGGACGCCGCCGAGATGAAGGATTCGGTGCTCAGAGAAGCCTTGGTAATACCCATCAGCACGTGACGGTAAACAACAGGCTGCTTGCCTGCGGCTTCCAGTGCACGGTTGGCCTGACGGATACGAACCACTTCGGCCTGTTCACTGGTGATGAAGTCGGAGTCACCGGCGTTCATGATCTCGGCACGACGCAGCATCTGACGGACGATGGTCTCGATGTGCTTGTCGTTGATCTTAACGCCCTGCAGACGGTAAACCTCCTGCACCTCGTTGACGATATAGTTCGCCACCGGGCTGATACCACGCAAACGCAGGATATCGTGCGGAGATTCGGGACCGTCGGCCAGTACTTCGCCTTTTTCGACCTTTTCACCTTCGAACACGTTGAGGTGACGCCATTTCGGAATCATCTCTTCGTAAGCATCGCCACCTTCCAGTGGGGTAATGACCAGACGGCGCTTGCCTTTGGTCTCTTTACCGAAGGAAATGGTGCCGGATACTTCGGCCAGAATGGCCGGTTCTTTCGGCTGACGGGCTTCGAACAAGTCGGCAACCCGCGGCAGACCACCGGTGATGTCCTTGGTACCACTGGATTCCTGCGGGATACGCGCAACCGCGTCACCCACGTTCACCACGGCACCATCTTCCAGACTGACGATGGCACGGCCAGGCAGGAAGTAGAGGGCAGACAAGTCGGTACCGGGGATGAACACATCCTTGCCCGCATCGTCGACCAGTTTCACGGTCGGACGCAGTTCTTTACCAGAAGCCGGACGCTCGTTGACATCCATCACCACGATGCTGGACAGACCGGTCAGTTCGTCGGTCTGACGGCTAATGGTCACGCCATCGATCATGTCGATGAACTTGATCTGACCCGCTACCTCGGTAACGATTGGGTGCGTGTGCGGATCCCAGTTTGCCACTATCTGGCCAACCTGTACCAGCTCACCGTCGGCTTTATCCAGCAGGGCACCGTAAGGCAGCTTGTGGTTTTCCCGGGTCTGACCCATCTCGTCGATGATGGTCAGTTCGGAAGAACGCGACACGATAACGGTCTTGCCGTCGGCATTGGTAACGAACTTGGCGTTCTGCAGCTTTAAAGTACCGGCATTTTTCACCTGAATACTGTTTTCTGCTGCCGCTCGTGATGCCGCACCACCGATGTGGAAGGTCCGCATGGTCAGCTGGGTACCGGGTTCACCGATAGACTGAGCCGCAATAACACCAACCGCTTCGCCCTGGTTCACCAGGTGGCCACGGGCCAGGTCACGGCCGTAACAATGCGCACAAACACCGTGGTCGTTATCACAAGAGATAACGGAGCGTACCTTGATGCGGTCGACAGAGCTGTCTTCCAACTCGTCACACCACTTCTCGTCGAGTAGGGTGTTACGAGCCACCAGGATTTCGCTTTCGGTGCCCGGGCGGATCACGTCTTCAGCCACAACACGGCCCAATACGCGCTCACGCAACGGTTCAACTACGTCACCACCTTCAATCAAGGAGGTAATCCACAAGCCATTGAAGGTGCCACAGTCATCGGTAGTGATAACCAGATCCTGTGCCACATCTACCAGACGACGAGTCAGGTAACCGGAGTTAGCGGTCTTCAGTGCGGTATCCGCCAGACCCTTACGAGCACCGTGGGTCGAGATGAAGTACTGCAGTACGTTCAGACCTTCACGGAAGTTCGCGATAATCGGCGTTTCGATGATGGAGCCATCCGGCTTGGCCATCAGACCACGCATACCCGCCAACTGACGGATCTGAGCGGCACTGCCTCGAGCGCCGGAGTCGGCCATCATAAAGATGCTGTTGAACGAGTCCTGCAGCTCTTCTTTGCCGTCACGATTGATTACCACGTCTTTCGACAGGTTTTCCATCATCGCCTTGGACACACGCTCGTTGGCGCTGGCCCAGATATCGATAACCTTGTTGTAACGCTCACCGGCGGTAACCAGACCAGACTGGAACTGCTCCTGAATTTCGGTTACTTCCGCTTCGGCATCGGCAATGATGTCTTTCTTGGCATCCGGGATCACCATGTCGTTGATACCGACAGATACGCCGGACAGGGTGGCGTAATGGAAACCGGTATACATCAGCTGATCGGCGAAGATCACGGAATCTTTCAGACCCAGACGACGGTAACAGCCGTTCAGCAGCTTGGAGATCTGCTTCTTGCCCATGGCCTGATCGATCATGCCGAACGGCAGACCCTTGGGCACGATCAGAGACAGGATGGCACGACCGATGGTGGTATCACGGATAGCGGTGGTTTTCACTTCGCTGCCGTCTTCCATACGTTCGAAGTCGGTGATCCGAACTTTAACCTTGGCGTGCAGCTCTGCGTGACCGGCACGATAGACCTTTTCGGCCTCTTTCGCGCTGGTCAGCAACATGCCTTCGCCCTTGGCGTTGATCCGGTCGCGGGTCATGTAATACAGACCCAATACCACGTCCTGTGAAGGAACTATGATAGGTTCGCCGTTGGCCGGTGACAGGATGTTGTTGGTAGACATCATCAGTGCACGGGCTTCAAGCTGCGCTTCGATAGTCAGCGGTACGTGTACCGCCATCTGGTCACCATCGAAGTCGGCGTTATAGGCCGCACATACCAGCGGGTGCAGCTGGATGGCCTTACCTTCGATCAGAACCGGCTCGAACGCCTGGATACCCAGACGGTGCAGAGTCGGTGCCCGGTTCAGCAGTACCGGGTGCTCGCGGATGACGTCGTCCAGGATATCCCAGACCACGGCTTCCTCGCGCTCAACCATTTTCTTGGCAGCCTTGATGGTGGTCGCTAAACCACGGGCTTCCAGCTTGCCGTAGATGAAGGGCTTGAACAGTTCCAGCGCCATCTTCTTGGGCAGACCGCACTGGTGCAGACGCAAGGTCGGACCCACGGTGATAACGGAACGACCGGAGTAGTCGACGCGCTTACCCAGCAAGTTCTGACGGAAACGACCCTGTTTACCCTTGATCATGTCGGCCAGGGACTTCAGCGGGCGCTTGTTGGAGCCGGTGATGGCGCGGCCACGACGACCGTTGTCCAGCAGGGCATCCACAGACTCCTGCAGCATCCGCTTTTCGTTGCGCACTATGATATCGGGTGCAGCCAGGTCCAGCAGGCGCTTTAGACGGTTGTTACGGTTGATCACTCGGCGATACAGATCGTTCAGATCCGAGGTCGCGAAGCGACCGCCGTCCAGGGGTACCAGCGGACGCAAGTCCGGCGGCAGCACTGGCAGCACTGTCATGACCATCCACTCGGGCTTATTGCCTGAGCCAAAGAAGGCTTCCATCAGCTTGAAGCGCTTGGTGATTTTCTTGCGCTTGGTTTCGGAGTTGGTCTGACCCAGCTCTTCACGCATGGTGTTGATTTCGCTTTCCAGATCGATGGCACGCAGCAAAGCCAGTACGGCCTCGGCACCCATCTTGGCGTCGAATTCATCACCCCATTCTTCCAGCGCATCCAGGTACTGTTCTTCAGACAGCATCTGGCTCCGCTCCAGGTTGGTCATACCCGGTTCGATTACCACGAAGGATTCGAAGTACAGTACCCGCTCGATGTCACGCAGGGTCATGTCCAGCAACAGGCCGATACGGCTGGGCAGGGACTTCAAAAACCAGATATGGGCAACCGGGCTGGCCAGCTCGATGTGACCCATGCGCTCACGGCGCACCTTGGTCTGGGTAACTTCAACGCCACATTTTTCGCAGATAACACCACGGTGTTTGAGGCGCTTGTACTTACCGCACAGACACTCATAGTCCTTGACCGGACCGAAAATCCGGGCACAGAAAAGGCCGTCACGCTCCGGCTTGAAGGTACGGTAGTTGATGGTCTCTGGCTTCTTGACTTCGCCATAGGACCAAGAGCGGATCATGTCCGGCGAAGCCAGACCGATTTTGATACCGTCAAACTCTTCGGTCTTATTCTGCGCTTTCAAAAACTTAAGCAAGTCTTTCACGTTAGTCTCCTGTGAGGAGTTCTACCTGGGCGCCCCCCTCCCCTAAGGAAAAGGGGCGCCGTTATTTCCGAGGCAGTCTGTCGCCTTAACTTTCGTCCAGCTCGATGTTGATACCGAGGGAGCGAATTTCCTTCAACAGTACGTTGAAGGACTCGGGCATGCCCGGCTCCATGCGGTGATCGCCGTCCACGATGTTTTTATACATCTTGGTCCGACCGTTAACATCGTCCGACTTGACGGTCAGCATTTCCTGCAGAGTATAGGCGGCACCGTATGCTTCCAGTGCCCACACTTCCATCTCACCGAAACGCTGACCACCGAACTGGGCTTTACCACCCAGCGGCTGCTGGGTAACCAGACTGTAGGAGCCAGTAGAACGGGCATGCATCTTGTCGTCCACCAGGTGGTTCAACTTCAGCATGTACATATAGCCCACGGTGACCGGACGCTCGAAGGTGTTACCGGTACGACCGTCGAACAGGGTGATCTGACCGGACTCCGGCAAATCAGCCAGCTTCAGCAGGCGTTTGATCTCTTGCTCACTCGCACCATCAAAGGCCGGCGTTGCTATCGGCACGCCCTTGCGCAGGTTGTTGGCCAGCACCCGGACTTCTTCGTCGGTGAAGGTGGACAGGTCCACTTTCTGCTGCACGTTGTCACCCAGATCATAAACTTCCTGGATGAATTCGCGCAGGCGGGCCAGCTCTTGCTGTTCCTTGATCATGCGGTCTATCTTCTCGCCAACGCCCTTGGCCGCGAGGCCCATGTGCGTTTCGAGGATCTGACCGATGTTCATCCGCGAGGGTACGCCCAGCGGGTTCAGTACGATGTCGACCGGTACACCATGCTCGTCATGTGGCATATCTTCTACCGGTACTATGGTAGAGATAACACCCTTGTTACCGTGACGACCCGCCATCTTGTCACCGGGCTGAATGCGACGCTTCACCGCCAGGTAAACCTTGACGATCTTCAGTACGCCCGGTGCCAGATCATCGCCTTGGGTGATTTTGCGACGCTTGTTCTCGAACTTCTTGTCGAAGTCGGCTTTCAGCTCGGCATGCTGCTCGGCGAGCTGTTCCAGCTCGATTTGCTTGGCTTCGTCGTCAATCGCCTGTTCCAGCAACTGGTTACGGGCAATTTTCTCGACTTGGGCCGCACTGACACCTGAGGTGAGCAGCACCGTACGAGCACGAGCGTAAACGCCGTCTTCGAGGATGCTGAACTCTTCGGTCAGGTCTTTCTTGGCCTGCTTGAGCTGCATGTGCTCGATGTCCTGAGCACGCTTGTCTTTTTCCACGCCATCGCGGGTAAAGACCTGCACGTCAATGACGGTGCCGAATACGGAGTTGGGAACCCGTAGTGAAGAATCCTTCACGTCGGACGCCTTCTCACCGAAGATGGCTCGCAGCAGCTTCTCCTCGGGGGTCAGCTGGCTTTCGCCTTTCGGCGTGACTTTGCCGACCAGGATATCGCCGGGCTGCATTTCTGCACCCACGTAAACGATACCGGACTCATCCAGCTTGCTCAGCGCCGCTTCACCCACGTTGGGGATGTCGGCGGTGATCTCTTCCGGACCCAGTTTGGTGTCACGGGAGATACAGGTCAGTTCCTGAATGTGAATGGTGGTCAGACGATCTTCTTCTACCAGCCGCTCGTTCAGCAAGATGGAATCTTCGAAGTTGTAACCGTTCCAGGGCATGAAAGCGACGCGCAGATTCTGACCCAGCGCCAGTTCGCCCAGATCGGTGGACGGGCCATCGGCCAGTACGTCACCGGCCAGTACCCGCTCGCCCGGCATCACACAAGGACGCTGGTTGATACAGGTGTTCTGGTTGGAACGGGTGTATTTGGTCAGGTTATAGATGTCGATACCGGCTTCGCCCGGCAGCATCTCTTCTTCATTAACCTTCACCACGATGCGAGACGCATCGGCGTAGTCGACGATACCGCCACGCTTGGCGACAGAGGTAACACCGGAGTCTACCGCAACCGCGCGCTCGATACCGGTACCTACCAGCGGCTTGTCGGCACGCAGGGTCGGTACGGCCTGACGTTGCATGTTCGAACCCATCAGGGCTCGGTTAGCATCATCGTGCTCGAGGAAGGGGATCAAGGAAGCAGCAACAGAAACAATCTGCTGCGGGCTCACGTCCATGTACTGGACCTGATCCGCGTTCATGTAGGTGGCTTCACCCTTGTGACGAGACGGAACCAGTTCGTCCAGCAGACGACCTTCTTCATCGATGGCAGCATTCGCCTGGGCGATCACGAAGTGACCTTCCTCGATGGCGGACAGGTAATCCACGTCATCGGTAATCTTGCTGTCGATCACTTTACGATACGGGGTCTCGAGGAAACCGTATTCGTTGGTGCGCGAGTAACAAGCCAATGAGTTGATCAGACCGATGTTCGGACCTTCAGGCGTTTCGATGGGACACAGACGACCGTAGTGGGTCGGGTGTACATCTCGCACTTCAAAGCCGGCGCGCTCACGGGTCAAACCACCCGGGCCCAGGGCCGAAATACGACGCTTGTGGGTCACTTCCGACAGCGGGTTGTTCTGATCCATGAACTGGGACAGCTGGCTGGAACCAAAGAACTCCTTAACGGCCGCCGAAATCGGCTTGGCGTTAATCAGATCCTGCGGCATCAGGGTATCCAGATCGCCCAGAGACAGACGCTCTTTCACCGCCCGCTCAACACGAACCAGACCGACGCGGAACTGGTTCTCAGCCATCTCGCCCACGGAACGGATACGACGGTTACCCAGGTGGTCGATATCGTCCACTTCGTCGTTACCGTTACGGATGTCGATCAGACGCTTCATCACGTCGACGATATCGGACTTGGTCAGGGTACCGGCACCGGTAGACTCTTCACGGAACAGGCGACGGTTGAATTTCATCCGGCCGACGGTGGAGAGATCGTAACGGTCTTCGGAGAAGAACAGGTTTTCGAACAGGGTGTCGGCCGCTTCGCGGGTCGGCGGCTCGCCGGGACGCATCATGCGATAGATTTCCACCAGCGCTTCGAGGCGGCTGTTGGAGGAATCGATACGCAGGGTCTCGGACATGTAGGCGCCGTGATCCAGTTCGTTAGTGAACAGGGTCTCGAACTGCTTGATGCCGGACACAGACAGGTTGGCCAGGTTTTCCAGGCTCAGCTCGCTGTTGGCAGGAATAATCACTTCACCGGTATCGGCGTTGATATAGTCCTTGGCAGACACTTTACCGACGGCATATTCCACCGGTACTTCAAGCTTGTCGATGCCGGCCTTTTCCAGTTGACGGATATGGCGGGCAGTAATGCGGCGTCCGGTTTCAACCAGCACTTCGCCATCCACCAGGATGTCGAAAGAGGCGGTATCACCACGCAGGCGCTCAGGCTTGAGCTCCATCATCAGCTTGCCGTCAGTCACTTCGAAACGGGTGGTTTCGAAGAACATTTCCAGGATCTCTTCGGTGCTGAATTCCAGCGCTCGCAAGATAATGGACGCAGGCAGCTTACGACGGCGGTCGATACGGACAAACAGGTTGTCTTTCGCATCAAACTCAAAATCGAGCCAGGAACCACGGTAGGGGATCACGCGCGCGTTATACAGGACCTTACCGGAAGAGTGGGTCTTGCCACGATCGTGATCGAAAAACACACCCGGGCTGCGATGCAGCTGGGAGACAATTACCCGCTCGGTACCGTTGATAACGAAGGTACCGTTTTCAGTCATGAGCGGGATTTCGCCCATGTAGACTTCTTGCTCTTTGATGTCCTTGACAGTACCGGCCGCAGCCTCTCTGTCATACAGGACCATCCGCAACTTCACACGCAGCGGGGCCGAATAGGTTACACCGCGGATTTGACACTCCTGCACGTCAAACACGGGCTCGCCCAGACGGAAACTGACATACTGCAATTCGGCAGTGCCAGAATAGCTGGTGATGGGGAAAACGCTGCGGAAAGCCGCTTCCAGTCCGTACTCGCCTTGCGGATCTGCTTCAATAAACTGTTTGAAGGAGTCAAGTTGGATTGATAGCAGGTAAGGCGTGTCCAAGACCTGGTCACGTTTACCGAAGTCCTTACGAATGCGCTTTTTCTCTGTGTAAGAGTAAACCATAGGGTTCCTCAGCTCGCTGATAAGTGACCCACTCTGTCCAAATGGGACAGCTCTAAAACATCGTTTTTTGTCAGACCGAATGTCTCGACAACACCCGGTGGCTGGTACAACAAGAGGCACAAACGATGTGAAAATTCCTCTCATCCTACAGCGCAAAAGGGCCGGTGAATAAAGATTCACCAGCCCTAGCCTGATTTCTCAGGCCGCTAAGCTATAAAATAGCTTATTTGAGCTCAACAGAAGCACCGGCTTCTTCGAGTTCTTTCTTCAGTGCTTCGGCTTCGCCTTTGCTCAGTGCTTCTTTAACAGCACACGGAGCGGCTTCAACCAGGCCCTTGGCTTCTTTCAGGCCCAGACCGGTAGCGCTACGAACGGCTTTGATAACAGAAACCTTGTTGGCGCCAATTGCGGTCAGCATAACGTCAAATTCGGTCTGCTCTTCTACAACAGCAGCTTCGCCAGCAACGGCAACAGCAGCAGCGGCAGAAACGCCGAACTTCTCTTCCATAGCTTCGATCAGTTCAACAACTTGCATTACAGACATTTCTGCAACGGCTTCGATGATTTGGTCTTTAGTGATAGACATGACTCAAATTCCTAATGTTCTGAAGTTTTCGGTAATCAAGCAGCCAGAAACAGCTTAGGCGGCTTCGGCTTCTTTCTTGTCGCGCAGGGCAGCGATGGTACGAACCAGCTTGCCAGCAGAGGCTTCTTTCATGGTCGCCATCAGCTTCGCAATTGCTTCGTCGTAAGTCGGCAGTTTTGCGAGACGGTCAATATCGGCTGCGGGGATAAACTCGCCCTCGTATGCCAGACCTTTAACCTCAAACTCTTTCTGTTCTTTAGCAAAATCTTTGAACAGACGAGCAGCCGCACCGGGATGCTCGTTAGAGAAGGCGATCAAAGTAGGACCAACGAATACCTCGTTCAGGCACTCATAGCTGGTCTCTTCCACTGCCAGGCGAGCCAATGTGTTACGGACTACCTTGAGGTAGATTCCGTTTTCACGGGCTTGCTTGCGCAGTGTGGTCATGGCAGCTACAGTAACGCCGCGAGAATCGGCAACTACTGCAGACAGGGCGCCCTTGGCAGCTTCGTTGACTTCAGCAACAATTGCTTTTTTGTCGTCGAGTCTTAATGCCATTGGCTAAACTCCTGGATCCACCTGGGATATACCCAGATTAAACACACGCCTCTGTAATATCAGAGACACCAAGGTGGCAGATTCCAGAAGAAAGGAATGCTTTCTAACTGGGTCCCGGCACCATCTACGCTGGAAAATTAAGACGTTAAAGTCTCCAGCGGTCTTGGACGGGAGTCGAAGCCCCCAACCAAATCACAAGGCGCAAAATTCTACGGGAATCGGTGCGCCTTGTAAATGCTTATTAAGCGTCCAGGCTAGCCTGTTCAATCGTCACGCCGGCACCCATGGTGGTGGACAGTGTGATTTTCTTGATGAACACGCCTTTGGCGGAAGCAGGCTTGGAACGCTTGAGCGCACCCAGCAGGGCTTCCAGGTTGCCTTTCAGGCTTTCAGCGTCGAAATCAACCTTACCGATAGTGGTATGGATGATACCGTTTTTGTCGTTGCGGTAGCGCACCTGACCGGCCTTGGCGTTTTTAACGGCTTCGGCAACGTTCGGGGTCACAGTACCCACTTTCGGGTTAGGCATCAGGCCGCGCGGGCCCAGGATTTGACCCAGCTGACCAACAACGCGCATGGCATCGGGAGATGCGATAACAACGTCGAAGTTCATTTCGCCTTTCTTGACCAGATCGGCCAGATCATCCATACCTACCAGTTCAGCACCGGCAGCCTTGGCGGCTTCGGCGTTGGCACCCTGGGCGAATACGGCAACGCGAACGTCACGACCGGTGCCGTTAGGCAGTACGGTAGCACCACGTACGTTCTGGTCGGATTTACGCGCGTCGATGCCCAGGTTAACGGCAACATCGATGCTTTCTACGAATTTGGCGGTGGCCAGCTCTTGCAGCAGGGCAACAGCTTCGTTGATTTGGTACTCATTGGTGGCGCTTACACGCTCACGGATGGTACGCATACGCTTAGTCAGTTTAGCCATCGTCTTAGCCCTCCACTACCAGGCCCATGGACCGGGCAGTACCTTCGATACAACGAACACGAGCATCCTCATCGGCGCCGGTCATGTCTTTCTGCTTCACGCCGGCAATTTCTTCCAGCTGAGCGCGGGTTACGGTACCCACCTTATCGGTGTTGGGCTTGCCGGAACCGGACTTGAGACCAGCCGCTTTCAGCAGCAGGAAGGCTGCGGGCGGAGTCTTGGTTTCGAAAGTGAAGGAGCGGTCGCTGTATACGGTGATGATAACCGGAGTAGGCGAGCCTTTTTCCATGCTTTCTGTGCGGGCGTTGAACGCCTTACAGAATTCCATGATGTTAACGCCGTGCTGACCCAGAGCAGGACCAACGGGCGGGCTCGGGTTAGCTGCACCGGCTGCAACCTGCAGCTTGATGTAGGCTTGTACTTTCTTAGCCATTTATTAATACCTCGTGAATGGGTGATAGCGCCTCGGAGTCTTGCTCCTGAACGGCTCCCCAGTGTTAAAAGGGCGGCAAATTGTAGTTTTATTTGCCGCCCCTCGCAAGTTTTATGGCTGAATTTCGCTCAAGATTTTTCTACCTGACCGAACTCCAGCTCTACCGGTGTAGAACGACCGAAGATAAGCACAGATACCTTGACCCGGCTCTTCTCGTAGTCGACCGATTCCACCACGCCGTTGAAGTCGGCGAAAGGACCATCGGAGACGCGAACCACTTCGCCCGGCTCGAACAGCGTCTTCGGTTTCGGCTTGTCGATCGCATCCTGCAGACGATTGAGGATGGCGTCGGCTTCCTTGTCGGAAATCGGTGCCGGACGCTCGGGCGTACCGCCGATAAAGCCCATCACCCGGGGAATGCTACGCACCAGGTGCCAGGTGGCATCGTTCATCTGCATCTGCACCAGCACATAGCCGGGGAAGAATTTGCGTTCGCTTTTGCGTTTCTGGCCAGCGCGCATTTCTACCACTTCTTCGGTAGGAACCAGCACTTCGCCGAACTGTTCTTCCATGCCCTGCATCTTGATATATTCACGCAGCGACTTGGAGACGCGACCTTCATACCCGGAAAACGCCTGGACCACATACCAACGCATTCTTTGTTCTGGTTCTGACATGGTTAATCCTTATACTCCGGTGACCAGATTGACCAGCCACACCAGCAGGCCATCCAGCAAAAACAGAAAAAGGCCAACCAGAGCGGTGACGGCCAATACGATCAGGGTGGTCTGGATTGCTTCCTGGCGACTCGGCCAGACAACTTTACGCATTTCCAGACGGGATTCTTTGGCGAAGGCAAAGCTGTTCTTGCCTTTCTGGGTCTGATAGGCGAGCAAACCGGCTACGCCCGCAGCCACTACGACACCGGCAGCGCGAATAACCACCGCCAGATCACTATAGAGATAATTGGCGACCACGGCTGCGATCAAAATGATGAAAACCAGCCCCCATAACAGGGTGTCTTTGGCCCCGCCCTGGCTCTCAATGTTTGCACTCATAAAAGCTACCCGTTTAAAAAACTGAGTCTGTCACAGACGCGAAAACCCCGCTGTTGGCGAGGTAAGTGGCAGGGGCGGAGGGACTCGAACCCCCAACCGTCGGTTTTGGAGACCGCCGTTCTACCAATTGGAACTACGCCCCTATACAAGAAAGCCCCTATTATAGGGGCTTTCCGATGCGATTGTAAGCGCAATTACTCGATGATTTTGGCTACTACACCAGCACCAACGGTACGGCCACCTTCACGGATGGCGAAGCGCAAACCCTCCTCCATCGCGATGGGAGCAATCAGGTTGACCACCATCTGGATGTTGTCGCCGGGCATGACCATTTCAACGCCTTCCGGCAGCTCTATGGTACCGGTCACATCGGTGGTACGGAAGTAGAACTGAGGGCGGTAGCCCTTGAAGAATGGAGTATGACGGCCACCTTCTTCCTTGGACAGGACGTATACTTCAGACTCGAAACCGGTATGCGGGTTGATGGAACCCGGCTTGGCCAGCACCTGACCACGCTCAACGTCTTCACGTTTGGTACCACGCAGCAGAACGCCGACGTTCTCACCGGCACGGCCTTCGTCCAGCAGCTTGCGGAACATTTCAACGCCGGTACAAGTGGTCTTGATGGTATCCTTGATACCCACAATTTCCACTTCTTCACCAACTTTAACGATACCACGCTCAACACGACCGGTAACCACGGTACCACGGCCCTGGATGGAGAACACGTCTTCGATAGGCAGCAGGAAGGCACCATCAATGGCACGCTCCGGCTCGGGGATGTAGGAATCCAGAGCAGCAGCCAGTTCCAGGATCTTCGGTTCCCACTGCGGGTCGCCTTCCAGGCCTTTCAGAGCGGAGCCCTGAATAACCGGAATATCGTCGCCCGGGAAGTCGTACTCGGACAGCAGTTCACGCACTTCCATTTCTACCAGTTCGAGCAACTCTTCATCGTCAACCATGTCACACTTATTCATGAATACAACGATATAAGGTACGCCTACCTGGCGGGCCAGCAGGATGTGCTCACGCGTTTGCGGCATGGGTCCATCGGTCGCGGCAACCACCAGGATGGCGCCATCCATCTGAGCCGCACCGGTAATCATGTTTTTCACATAATCGGCGTGACCAGGGCAGTCAACGTGTGCGTAGTGACGCGCTTCGGTGTCGTACTCGACGTGAGAGGCGGCGATGGTGATACCACGGGCTTTTTCTTCCGGGGCATTATCGATTTGGTCGAACGCGCGGGCAGCACCGCCAAACTGTTTGGCAAGGACGTTGGTGATAGCAGCGGTCAGGGTCGTTTTACCGTGGTCAACGTGGCCTATGGTGCCGACGTTTACGTGCGGTTTGTTACGTTCAAATTTTTCTTTAGACATGCTAGTCCCTCTAACTGGTTGGGTGGTGAGCTATACCACACGAATCGCAATTAGAAAGTATATAACAAAAAAGGCTTGAGGTACTGGGGGTACAAGAGTAAAGAAGTGGTGCTGATACCCGGATTCGAACTGGGGACCTCACCCTTACCAAGGGTGCGCTCTACCAACTGAGCTATATCAGCAACTGGAGCGGGCAGCGGGAATCGAACCCGCATCATCAGCTTGGAAGGCTGAGGTAATAGCCATTATACGATGCCCGCAATACTCTTTGTCTTTAACAGCTTTTAAGCTGTTTTATTTCGAGCCCGTCACGTTGAACAGACCCGGAAATTGGTGGAGGGAGCTGGATTCGAACCAGCGAAGGCTGAGCCGTCAGATTTACAGTCTGATCCCTTTGGCCACTCGGGAACCCCTCCAAATTTTAATGGTGCCGGCACCAAGAGTCGAACTCGGGACCTACTGATTACAAGTCAGTTGCTCTACCAACTGAGCTATGCCGGCACTTGAGCGAGCGGAATTCTAGGGCAAGGCCATGACTCTATGCAACACCTTTGCCGCAAGTTTTTTCAATTGCAGGCTCAAGCGAACAAAAAAACAACAAGACAACACCATTTCGACGTCAAATCCCTCCGCGACTGGTCGGATGTTATCCAATCACCATCGTAACAGAGCGGTTCACGGCTCCGGCTGTAGCCCTTTACCGCCTTGTTCATCCCCAAACCATGGTGTATCGTCCTCGAGCGACCCACAGGACACGCCCATGACGATAGACAACTACTCACCCTATCTGGCCTTTTCTCGCGAAACCTGGTCAGAACTGCGCGATACCGTACATCAGCCCCTGAGCGAAGCAGAACTCACGCGCCTGCGAGGCATCAACGACAAGGTGTCACTGGCGGAAGTCAGAGACATCTATCTTCCCCTGTCCCGCCTGCTCAACCTCTATATCAAGGCCAAGCAGCGCCGCAATCGGGTGCTGGATCAGTTTCTCGGCAAAGAACCCCGTCACGTGCCTTATATCATCAGCATCGCCGGCTCGGTCGCGGTGGGCAAGAGCACTACGGCGCGCATTCTTGAAGCGCTGCTGGAACGCTGGCCTCAGCACCCCAGGGTGGCGCTGGTGACCACCGACGGCTTCCTCTACCCCAATGCGGTACTGGAAGAACGCGGTCTGATGCGCAGAAAAGGCTTCCCCCAGTCTTATGATATTCGCCGGCTGGTGCAGTTTGTCTCCGATATCAAGTCCGGCAAGCCCAGGGTCACGGCGCCGGTGTATTCCCATCTGAGCTATGACGTGGTACCGGGGCAGGAAGCGGTGGTAGAGCAGCCGGATATCGTGATCATCGAGGGCCTGAACGTGCTGCAGAGCGGCATGGACTATCCCCACGAGCCGCATCGGGTATTTGTGTCGGACTTCGTGGATTTCTCCATCTTCGTGGATGCAGACGAGCGCCTGCTGAAGACCTGGTATATAGAGCGCTTTCTTAAATTACGCTCCGGCGCCTTCACCAACCCGGCGTCTTATTTTCACCACTACGCCCAGCTATCGGAAGAAGAGGCGGTGGCCACGGCCGGCCGCATCTGGCAGGAAATCAACTACAAGAACCTGAAGCAGAATATCCTGCCCACCAAGGACAGGGCCGAGCTGATCCTCACCAAAGGCAGGGAGCACGGCATAGATCAGGTGTGGTTGAAAAAATGATTCTGAAACAAAGCGTTAAGCCATAAGCTATAAGCCTGTCTCTTAGTCACAAGTCATTGAACATGACCGCCACGCGAAGCAGCAGCGCGGTTGCGCTCCGCCGACACGCTTCAAGCCCATCCATGGGACGCTCGGCAAATGCCATCCGTGGCATTTGACGGTCGGCTCCGGCAATCCCCGCAGCCACTTCGTGAAGATGCTGTGCGGCCTGTCAGATACTGACCGTCAACTCCGTGCTCAACCAAGGAGGGCAAAGGGTATCTGCTTCGCCGGCCCTCTGCGCCATGGATGGCGCAGCGGAGCCCTCAGGGATGAGTTCACGGCGTGCCGGAGAAGGAGTGCGCTTTGTCCGACGAAAGTGCACAATACGGCAAGCGACAAAAACTTGTGACCAAGAAGCAGGCTTAAGGCTTACAGCTGCCCTTCCCCGCGCAGTGATATTTCGCCGCCGAGAAAGTGTTTGGTTTCACCGCTTTCCAGCTCCAGCAGCAGGGCGCCCTGGGCATCGATGCCCCGGGCGATGCCGTGTATCTCCTGCTCTCCCATCAACACCCGTACCGTCTTGCCGTTGAAGTAGTCCAGCCGGTTCCACTGCTCGCGAAAGGCGGCAATCCCCTGCCGCTCGAACAACACCAGACTACGCTGCAAATGGCTCGCCACGGCAATCACCAGGCCATTACGATCTTCGATATTGCCGAGCTCGGCCAGCTCCGCCCAGGGTTGGTCGATACGCTCCTGCTCGGTCTGGGGTAGAAGCAGGTTGAGGCCCATGCCGATCACCAGCTGACAGGGTCCACCCGCGGTGCCGGACATCTCCACCAGAATGCCCGCCAGCTTGCGACCGTTCAGATAAAGATCGTTGGGCCATTTCAGCTTCACGCCGGCAAAGCCTTGCGCCTCCAGCGCCTCGACCACGGCAATGCCCACCACCAAACTCAGGCCCATGGCCGCCGCCATGCCCTGCTCCAGTCGCCAGTACATGCTCATGATCAGCTGACCGCCAAAGGGAGAGATCCACTGGCGACCGCGTCGTCCACGCCCGGCGGTCTGACATTCGGAGACACAGATATCGCCTTTTTCCAGCCGGGAGAGCGAGTCCAGCCAATGCTGATTGGTGGAACCGATCACCGGCACCAGTTCGGCCCGCTTCGGTGCCAGAGCCTCGCTCAGCCGTGTCTGATCCAGCAGCTGCAGCGGCACTGCCAGTCGGTAGCCCTTGCCGCTGACGCTGTATACCTCAAGCCCCAGGGCCTTGAGCGCCTGCACGTGCTTACCGACCGCCGCCCGGCTGACGGAAAGCCGCTCTCCCAGCTGTTCGCCGGAATGAAACTGACCATCGGCCAGCAGGCGGAGCAGGGCCTCGCGCAAGGGGGTCAGTTCAGACATGCCAGCGCCTCGTCCAGATGGGTTTCACCTGTTGAACCTATCATGCGCACCTCGGGTTCGAGCCGCACACCAAACAGCAGCTCTACCCGCTCCCGCACCAGCGCCGCCAGCCGCAGCACATCCTCGGCGGTCGCGCCGCCGTGGTTAACCAGCACCAGCGCCTGTTCGGTATGAACCCCGGCGCCCCCGATCTGAGTGCCCTTGAGGCCCGCCTTGTCGATCAGCCAGCCGGCAGCCAGCTTGCTCCGTCCCGGTTCCGCCGCAAACATCGGCAACGCCGGCCAGGCCAGCTTAAGCGCCTCGGCCTGGGCGGTCACCACCTTGGGATTCTTGAAGAAGCTACCCGCATTGCCCAGCACCGCCGGATCCGGCAGCTTGGCCCGGCGGGTAGCACAGACCCGCTCGAAGACTTGCTGCGCCGTAGCCGCCTCGCCCAGCTCCGCCAATGGGCCATAACCCAGCACCGCTTGCCAGGCCTTGGGCAGTCGCAGGGTCACACTCAGGATCAGGTGATGACGCGCCTCATGCTTGAACACGCTGTCTCGATAGCCGAAGGCGCACTCGACTGCCGACCAGTGATGCGTTTCACCCGTGTCCCAGTCGAAGCTTTCCACCTGCTCGCAGAATTGTGCCAGCTCTACCCCGTAGGCGCCGATATTCTGGATCGGCGAGGCACCGACGGTGCCGGGGATCAGCGCCAGGTTTTCCAGCCCCGACATCTTCTGCGCCAGGGTCCAGCACACCAGCTGATGCCAGTTTTCTCCGCCCTCCACCTTCAGCAGCCAGGCATCGTCGGTTTCGGTGACATTGATGCCCTTGAGCCGGTTAACCAACACCAGACCATGAAAAGGTGCTGTAAACAGCAGATTGGACCCTTCTCCCACGATCAGCAGGGGCTCATCCTGGCGGGCTTGCCACAATGCGAGTAAGTGTTCCCTCTGCTCCAGCACCGTCAAACGGTCGGCAGTCTGGGTCAGGGCAAAGGTGTTATAGGGGGCAAGGGATGCCGGGGTGAGCTGCATGGTCACGGTTCCTGAATAAATGCCGTCCAAGTGTACCCCAAGTACCCAAGCGGGTTAAGCCGCGCCGTAACGACACCGGCACATATCTGTCGCCACTTTTTCCGAGCTGAAAAAGTCATTTGCCGGCCGCTTTGGCCCACTGGTCTTGACCGGTTCGGCGCTTTCACCGAGATTAGCCTGCTATTGTCAGAATCAGGAGCCTCATCATGAACAGAGCCAATACCGAACAATTGATCGCCGATTATTACCAGGCCTTTAACGCCGGTGATATGGACACCTTCCTCACCCTGCTGACCGACGATGTGCAGCACGACATCAATCAGGGCGACCGCGAAACCGGCCGCGAGGCCTTCGCCGCCTTCATGGACCGCATGAACCGTAACTACCGGGAACAGCTGGTCGACATTCAGATCATGAGCAGTGCAGATGGCAGCCGTGCCGCCGCCGAATTTGTGGTGCTGGGCGAATATCTGGTCACCGACGACGGCCTGCCCGAAGCCCGCGGCCAGCGCTACCGACTGCCTGCCGGCGCCTTCTTCGAGCTACGCGATAACAAGGTGGCCCGCATCAGCAATTACTACAACCTCAACGACTGGATAGCCCAGGTCGGTGCCTGATGAGTGAACCGGTCCGACTGCTGACGGTCACCGGCCCCGAGCTGGCACCCTGGCTGAACAAGCTGGCCGAACTGCGTATCCGGGTATTTCGCGACTTTCCCTATCTCTATGATGGAGATCCGGGTTACGAAGCCGACTACCTGAACACCTACCTGGAGACCGACAGCAGCGTCTGTGTGCTGGCCCTCGACGGCGACCGGCTGGTGGGTGCCTCCACCGGTCTGCCCCTGAGCCATGAAACCGATGCCTTTCGCCGCTCCTTTGTCGAGCGAGGGCTGGATACCGACCGCATCTTCTACTGCGCCGAGTCAGTGCTGCTGCCCGCCTATCGCGGACAGGGGCTCTACAAGGCCTTCTTCAATGGTCGCGAGGCTCACGCCCGGCAACTGGGCGGCTTCGAGCTCGCGGCCTTCTGCGCCGTAGTTCGCCCCGCCGAGCATCCGCTGCGACCCCATGGCTATCGGTCGCTGGAGCCGGTCTGGCAACACTTCGGTTACCGGCCCGAGCCGGGCCTGCTGGCCCACTTCGGCTGGAAGGATATCGACCAGCCGAACGAGACCGACAAACCGATGCAGTTTTACCTCAAGCCACTGGAGACAGCTCTATGACGCCCGCTCTGCGCCTGGCCTGCGCCCAGTATCAAATCGACTTTCTGCCGGACTGGACCGCCTATGAGCACAAGATCCGGCATCTGGTGCAGGACGCAGTCGGCCAGGACGCCAACTTCCTGCTGTTTCCGGAATATTTCAGCATGGAGCTGGCGTCCCTGTTCGAGGAAAGTGTCTATCGTTCGCTCCATGGCCAACTCGACGCCATGCAAAGCCTGCTGGCGGACTTCAAGGCCCTGTTCGGTGCTCTGGCACAGCAACATGGGCTGCATATTCTGGCCGGTACCTTTCCGGTTCGCCAGGCCGATGGCAGCTACTGCAACCGCGCCTTCCTGTTTTATCCCGATGGCCGTATCGACTGGCAAGACAAGCTGCAGATGACCCGCTTCGAGAACGAACAATGGCAAATCCGGTCCGGTACCGAGCTCAAGGTGCTGGATACCTCCTTCGGCAAGGTAGGGGTGGCCATCTGCTACGACAGCGAGTTTCCGCTGCTGGCCCGCCGCCAGGTCGAGGCCGGCGCCAACCTGATACTGGTGCCCAGCTGTACCGATACCGAAGCCGGTTTCAACCGGGTGCGCATCGGTTGTCAGGCCCGGGCGCTGGAAAACCAGTGCTTTGTGGCGCAGTCCCCCACCATAGGCACGGCGCCCTGGTCGGAGGCGGTGGACATCAACACCGGCCGGGCCGCCATCTATACCCCGGTGGACTACGGCTATCCGGACGACGGTGTGCTGGTAATGGGTGAGCCAGAGCAGGCCCAGTGGGTAGTGGCCGAACTGGATCTGGCGGCCCTGGCCGAGGTCCGAGCCCAGGGACAGGTATTCAACCACAGAGACTGGGATGGTCAGGCCCGATTTTGACGCTCCCTATATTCCAATCACCTCAAGTATCTGAGCATTCTGTGGGTTGCCTCTTCTTGAACACCGAGTTATACCAAACAGAGTAAATAACTGATCTATTTGGTTGCTCTGCAAAGGTTGGACAAAGGGCCCGCTCCGCCGACACGCCGTGAATACCTCCATGTAGGCTCCGCCGCGCCATCCTTGGCGCGGAGGGTCGGCGGAGCAGATCCCTTTATCCTCCCTGATGCCAGGGAGTTGCCTGTTGGCATCGTCTACAGACAACTCGGTGCTTGAGAAGAGGCAACAGAGATCGACTACCACGACCGTGAAATGCCATGGACGGCATTTCCCGAGCCCTCAGGGATGAGTTTATGGCGTGTCGTGGGAGGCGGCTGTGTTGCCTCTGGTCTGGGGCCTCAATATGATCAGATCATTACTGGGATTGGTATTACAGATGACTCTGTAGCATCAAAGAGGACAAAGGGTCGGCGGAGCCCCATATACGGGTTTATGGCGAGTCGGCGGAGCTGGCCCTTTGTCCGATGTACAAGGTGTACAAGGTGAAGACCGCCTACTCAGCCAGAAAGGCCTGAACCTCATCCATCGACAGGGCGAAGTTGAAATTACCCCAGGCCTGCACGCCCTTGATGGTCATGCCGATCAGCCGCCCTTCGGTATCGAACAGGGCGCCGCCCGAGGAGCCATAGGTGATGGGGGCCGTGGTCTGGATCAACCGCACCCCGTTCTCGGTTCTCAGGGCAGAGACGATGCCCTCGGTCAGGGTTTTATCCAGCCCGGCCGGGGCGCCGATGGCAAAGACCTTTTCACCGACCCGAACCCGATCGAAAGGTGACATTGTATTGGTGAAGTTCAACTCTCGAACCGGCTCGGCCAGAGTCAGCAGGGCCAGATCTCGCCGGGGATCCACCCGGGTTACCTGCCATACCTGCACATCAGACTCCCGCACGGCATCAGTGTCGGTGCGGCGGTCGATGCTGACAGGTACACCTCCGGCCTGCAGCAGATGGTAACTGGTGATGGCGCGGTAAGGATCTATGGCAATGGCCGAGCCGACGCTGATGGGCTCGAGGCCGGCGCCCAGTTGCTCATACACCACTATCTTGTACACGCTGGAAGCATGACGGGCATAGATGTTTACTGCCGGCAGGCCGGAAGCTGCGCTTTCGCTGCTCGCCGCCACTACCCGCAAGGACGGTGGGGTAAGCAGCGTCAGCAACCGGTCACAGCCTGCATCCCCCAGCCCGGCGCAGAGGCGGAAGTGTTCCGCCGCCTTCCGTCGATCCCGGTACCCTTCCCCATGATCGCCCCGGTAGATGATGCCCAGTTGCCGGTGAGCCTGGAGGCTCCACTGCGGATCGTCTGCATCCGCCACCCGCGTTAACCAGCTTATGGCCTGGCCCGTATCCTGCCGGGTTCCCCTGCCCTCAAGATACATAGCCGCCACCTCGTAACGCGCCTCGGGATAATCATCGCTCTTGGCCGCGCCCAGATAATGCTCAAAGGCCCTGTCGTCGTCTCCGGCAAGACGGGCGGCGTAACCTGCCTGATACTCGGCACCTCCGCTCAGGCCGCAGCCGGCGAGCAGCAAGGAAAATAGGGCGAACAACAGCGATATTCTATCCATGATGGGCTTCCGTCTGCGGCGTTAAAAGCCTAAGCATAGCAGCCCACCAGCATCGAACTTCGCAGGCAATCGCCTAGCGCATTTTCGCCTTAGCACCAGCGCTAGCGGCCGTTTTACGGGGCTTTCGTTTGCGGAAATTCTTCGGCTTGCCGCCACCCTCCAGCCCCCTGAACGCCGCCGGGTCTACTTGGCTAATCAGCACGGGCAGCGAGGCCTCCAGCTCGGCCATAAAGTCCTGATAACCGGCCTGCTTGCGGCTGATGGCATCGAGCACCGCCTCCCAGCGGGCGGTCATGTCCGGGGTGGTGGCCGACTCGGGCAGACTGGCGATCAGCTTGGTTCCCGCTTCGGTGGCCCGGATCTGCTTGCCCTCCCGCTTCAGGAAGCCACGATTGAACAGCAACTCGATAATGCCGGCGCGGGTCGCCTCTGTGCCCAGGCCATCGGTGTCGCGCAGTATCTTCTTGAGCTCACCGTCGGTGACATAGCGGGCAATATTGGTCATGGCCGCCAGCAGGGTAGCATCGGTAAAATGCTTGGGCGGCTGGGTCAGCTTATCGAGTAATTCGCCCTCGAGGCACAACAAGGCATCACCCACCGCAAGCGTGGGTAACGTCGGCTGTAACTCGGGGTCTTCATCTTCTTTTTTACCCGGCTGGGCAAACAGGGCCTTCCAGCCTTGCTTCATTTGCTGGCGGGAGCGAGCGATAAAGCGGCCACCGGCGATGTCGACATCCAGCTGCTTGTCAGCATATTCCCAGGGCGGATAGAACTGGACCAGATACTGACGGGCAATCAACTGATACACGTTTTGCTCGGCTCCGGACAGCTTGCCGCCGTCCATCGCTCGGGCGGTAGGAATAATGGCGTGGTGCGCTTCGACTTTCTTGTCGTTCCAGGCCTTGCTGCGCAGGCTTAACTTCGCCTCGGCCACCGCCGGCGCCAGCTCGGGGCAGGTTTGGGCCAGGGCCCCGGTGACCGCTGCGGCCTGATGATAATGATCTTCCGGCAGATAGCGGCAGTCGGAGCGGGGATAGGTGATCAGCTTGTGCCGTTCATACAGGGTCTGACAAACATCCAGCACCTGCTTGGCGCTGAGCCCGAAGCGACGGGCGGCGTCAATCTGCAAGGTCGACAGATTGTAAGGCAGGGGCGGCGCCTGACGGCGCTGCTTGCGTTCGGCTCCGACTACCCGCCCCGACTGACCCTGAATGCGTTTGATGACGTTTTCTGCCAACGCCCGGGAAAGCACCCGACCTTCTTCATCCTGCCAAGGCTGACAGGCATCACTGGGCTGCCATTTGGCCTTGAATCTCTCACCGTCGTCGGTCTGCAACAAGGCCTGTACTTCGTAATAGGGTTTGACGGTGAAGGAGCCAATGTCCTGATCCCGGCGCACCACCAGGCCCAGTAGCGGGGTCTGCACCCGCCCGACCGACAGCACCCCCTGATAACCCATTTTCTGACCCTGAATGGTACAGAGTCGACTCATGTTGATGCCATAAAGCCAGTCGGCCCGGGAGCGCGCCAGCGCCGACACCGACAGCGGCACAAAGTCCCGGTTGGGCCGCAGCGCCGCCAGCGCCTTCCTGACCGCAGCCGGGTTAAGGTCGCTGATCAGGCAGCGTTGCACCTTTTCCCGCCGGGCGGCGGACACCCCGCAGAAGCTGATCACCTCATCTACCAGCAACTGGCCCTCGCGATCCGGATCGCCAACATGAACGATGTCGTTCGCCTGTTTCAGGAGCTTTTTCAGCACCGTCAGCTGGCTGCGGGTCTTTGGCTTGGCTTCGAGCTTCCACTCGCGGGGGATGATCGGCAGGTGTTCCAGCCGCCATTGCTTGAATGCCGGATCATAGGCGTCGGGCTGGGCCTGCTCCAGCAGATGACCAATGCACCAGCTGACCACGTCACCGTTGCCCACACGAATAAAACCATCTCCCTTCTGATGGGGTTTGGGCAACACCTCGGCCAGGGCGCGGCCAAGGCTGGGTTTTTCGGCAATATAGAGGATCATAGGGGGCACTTGTTGCTGCATCTGGCTACTGTATATGAATACAGGTTAGCAGCAGGGCGGGGCCGACTTCAATAATCGTCCTGCAGCAAAAAGTCGTCCATGGCTTCCACCAGATAAATCCAGTCATCTTCCACCACAGGGGTCACCGGGTCTTCTTCACCCTCGCCGTACTCTTCCCAGTAATAGGCGCGTAGCGCCAGGGCAAAGTCGCCGTAGTCTTCGGCCAGGGCAGAAAGCGGGCCAAACCAGAGGATGCGGGTCAGGCCACTGGTGAGATCGTTGAGGTATTCCACCAGGGTTTCCGGCTCTGGATATTGCTCCATCAGCAATTCGAACCGCTCCCGGGCCGCCGAGGTTTGCTCCTTGTCCAGCTCACCCAGTTCTGCCACATGATCCAGGTAATCACTGAGCAGATACTCGCGGGCATGATCTTCGTCGCTCAGCCACTGGCAACGGGTCTCCTTGCGGCTGATCACCGATAACGCCACGCCCTCGTCGAGAAAACACAATCCCCATAACCGGTTATCCATTCAATACTCCGCTGCTTGCCCGTAAAGCCGCCAGTTTAACCGATAGCCGGCAAAGATGTGAGGGGTGAGGTGAAGGGCGCCTACAGGCAACGCCCGGAGCTTCAAGGAGGACCAAGGGATCTGCTTTACCGACC
Organism: Oceanisphaera arctica; assembly: GCF_002936955.1. Taxonomy (GTDB): domain Bacteria; phylum Pseudomonadota; class Gammaproteobacteria; order Enterobacterales; family Aeromonadaceae; genus Oceanimonas; species Oceanimonas arctica. The sequence goes on from NZ_MPZM01000017.1 coordinate 45,369, forward strand.
ATCACATGACAGGGCCAACAAAAGCTCCTGCAATGCTGGCACTCCCGCCGTCCCTGGCGGTCGGATGTCATGTGCTGAGCGCCACAGGGAGGTGCTTGAACGAGTCGGAGAAGCGGGCCCTTTGTCCGGGATTGATATCGCAGTCAAAAAGATCGAATGTGTAATATGATGGATATCACCCCACTCTCTTCGCTTTCAGCCTGGTGCGCCACCAGCGGCTCAGCTTGTCACGCCGCCACCACAACAGACTCAGACTGAGTGCCAGATAGATGGCCGGCTCAATCCAGCCGGACTTCACGCCCCACCAGAAGTGTATCGGTATCAGCAGGGCCGGCAGATAAACCCAGTTGTGCAGCCGCTGCCAGCGAGAGCCGAGCCGGCGCTGCCAGCCCCGGGTAGAGGTAACCGCCAGCAGCAGCAGCACCAGCCAGGACACCATCCCTAAGGTAATAAAGCCGCGCTTGACGATCTCCTCGCCAATCTGGCCCCAGGCCAGCTGTAAGTCGAGCAGCAGCCACACCAGCAGGTGCAGGCTGGCATAGGCGAAGCACCAGAGCCCCAACAAGCGGCGCACCTTGATCAGGGCGCCGCTTTTCAGTTTTTTGGCCAGGGGGGAAATACAGAGCGTCAGCAGCAAGAGCCGCAGTGCCCAGTCACCGAGAAACTGCAGCAGCTCGGGAATGGGGTCGGCGCTGAAGCGCCCGACCTCGAAGGCCCAGGGCAGCCACAGCAGCGGCAGCACGGCCGCCACATGCAGCAGTGCCTTCAGCCCGGTTACCCCTTTGGGGGACATCATCAGTAAAACTTCCTCAAGTCCATGCCCCGGTAGAGGCTGGCGACTTCGTCTTCATAGCCGTTGAACATCAGGGTCGGCTGGCGCTCACTGCCGAACAGGCCACCTTCGGCGATGACCCGCTCGCTGGCCTGGCTCCAACGGGGATGATCCACCTCTGGATTCACGTTGGCATAAAAGCCATATTCGTAAGAGGCCAGCTGATTCCAGGTGGTGGGCGGCTGCCGGTCAGTCAGGTGGATGCGAACGATGGACTTGATGCCCTTGAAGCCGTACTTCCAGGGCACTACCAGTCTTATCGGCGCCCCGTTCTGGGGCGGCAGCGTCTTGCCGTACATCCCTACCGCCAGCATGGCCAGCGGGTTCATGGCTTCGTCCAGTCGCAGCCCTTCCACATAGGGGTAATCGATACCGCCGCCGGTAAAGCGCGAGGCCTGGCCGCGCATCTGTTCCGGATCGTAGAGAGTTTCGAAAGCCACATATTTGGCCTTGGAGGTCGGCCCGGCCGCCTTGATGATGTCCGCCAGGGGCACCCCCAGCCAGGGAATGACCATGGACCAAGCCTCGACACAGCGATGACGATAGATACGCTCTTCGAGTTGCTGTTTTTCCATCCATTCCCATACATCCAGAGTCTGGGGCCGGTCGACTTCTCCCGAGATGGTCAGGGTCCAGGGCTGGGTCTTGAACTGCTGCGCATAACGAACCGGATCCGACTTGTCGGCGCCAAACTCGTAGAAGTTGTTATAGCTGGTTGCTACCCGCTCGGCCGTTTGCGGTATGGCCAGCCGATAGGCGTCGGGCCGTTCGAAGGTCAGGGGCGTGGTGGTGGCCACGCCAGCACTGGGCGCGGATTCCTTGTCACCCAGCAGGGAACCGAGAAAGCCGGCGCTGGCCGGCCCACTCAGCGCCGCCGCCCCAAGGCCTAACCCCAGGCCTCGCAGTATCTGCCGGCGCTGACGGTAAATGGGTTCGGGGGTAACCTGATTTTCACTCAGTTCCGATTTTTTCTTGTTGTTAATCCGCATAAGAGGTCCGTTGTGTTTGTCTGATTGCATACCAAGAGTTGCATACAAAGAGCGTTACCCGCGCGGAAAAATTTCACCCCTTACCTTTTTCCTTGTAGATGCCCGCCTCGATGCCGTGCCGGTTAAGCAGCTTGTAGAAGTCGGTTCGGTTGCGTCCGGCAAGCGCTGCCGCCTGGCTGACATTGCCTTCTGTCATGCGCAGTATCTTGTGCAGGTACAGCCGTTCAAACTCGGCCCTGGCCTCGTTGAAGGTGGGAAACTGCTCGCCGCTGCCCGCCAGTATGCCTTCGAGCAGCTGCGGGCCAATCACCGGGGCCGAGGCCAGCGCCACCGCCTGCTCCACCACATTCAGCAATTGCTGCACATTACCCGGCCAGCTGGCCGCCGCCAGCATCGACAGCGCCTCGGGGGAAAACCCTGTCACCTGGGTCTGCTGACGCTGCCTGAGATTGTCCAGCGCATGACGCGCCAGCAGCGGAATATCTTCGGGCCGCTGCTGTAACGCAGGCAGGTTCAGGTTTACCACGTTGAGTCGATAAAACAAGTCTTCCCGAAAGGCCCCCTGCTCCATGGCGGAAACAAGATCCCGGTTGGTAGAAGACAAGACCCGCACATCAGTTTCTATGCTGCGGGTGGCCCCCAGCGGTCGTACCTTCTGCTGCTCCAGTGCCCGCAATAGCTTTATCTGCAGCGAAGACGACAGTTCGCCGACCTCTTCCAGCAGCAGGGTACCGCCCCGCGCGGCGAGAAAGACGCCCGGATGATCGGACACGGCGCCGTCGAAGGCGCCTTTGACATGGCCGAACAGCTCCGATTCCAGCAGTTGCTCCGTCATGGCGCCGCAATTGAGGGAAATAAAGGGATAATCCCGCCTCGGGCTGGCATCGTGCAGCGCCTGGGCCATCAAGGCCTTGCCCGAGCCGGAAGGTCCGGTCAGCATCACGCTGATATCCAGCGGTGCCATGCGCCGGGCCTGCTCCAGCAACGCCACCATGGCCGGGCTGCGGGTCATGATTTTTTGCTGCCAGTCGTCTTCCATCGCCGGCAACGACACCGCCAGGGCTTCGTTGATGGTCTTGCGCAAGGCTTCCTTGTCGATAGGCTTGGTCAGAAAGCCGAACACACCGGAACGCGTAGCGCTGACTGCGTCGGTAATGGAGCCGTGGGCGGTCATGATCACCACCGGCAGCCCCACATGCTGGCGCTGAATCCGGTCGAACAAAGCCAGACCATCCATGCCATCCATACGCAGATCGCTCAACACCAGATCCGGCCTTTCCTGCTCCAGCCACTCCAGCGCCTCGGCGCCGCTGGCGGCCGTGTTCACCTCGAAGCCTTCGCTTTTCAGGCGCAGACCCAATAGCTTCAGCAGGCTGACGTCGTCATCCACCAGCAGTATTCGGGCTTTACGCTTCATGGCGTCTACTCTCGGAATTTACGTTCGTTGATCTGCTCATCGATGCTGGCCAGCTCCTTCAGTTTGCGCGTCAGGGTGTCGACCTGCTGCTGGCGTTCGGCCAGCTGCCGTTGCTGGTTCAGCAGTTCCTGATTATAGCCCTGATAGGCACCAAAAAATTGCTGCACCCGGGTGTTCACCGCCGGCAGGTGCTGTTTGAACAGCTGCTGGGCCTGCTGCCGCTGGCTGATACTGGCCCGCGGATGGCTTAACCACAAGGCCAGTTTCAGCTCCTTGTTGGCGGACTCACTGTTGGCAGACATTTGCTGCCACTTCTGTACCTGTTGCTGACGCTCGGCTTCGCTGCTGTGCATCATATCGGCCGACAGCTGCAACCAGTCATTGAGCTCCTGATTGTCGGAAGCCGGACTCCAGATGGGATCTGCCTGCTGCTGATAAGGCAGCGAAAACGGCAATGAACAGCCAGTCAACATCAAGGCCAGCACACCGCAATACAACGCTCTATTCATCTTTTATCCCTTTGTTATTATCTCTTGGCAGACTCAGCTCAAAACAAACCAGCTCTGCCACGCTTGTATTCAATATCAGGCGCCCGCCCATGCTGACGGCGGCCTCCCGCGCGATACTCAGCCCGATACCGGAGCCTTTCAGCACCCCCTTGCGCACCTGGCTACCCTGCACGAAGGGTTCGAAAATGCGCTCTCTGTCCCGCTCCGGTATCGGCTGACCGGTGTTCGCCACCGTCAGCACGTAATCTTCTGCCTCGGAGTGGGCTTCCACCCTGATCTCGCCGCCGACGTCGGCGTAATTGACCGCATTGGAGATCAGATTATCCAACACCAGCTTGAGTCGATGCCCATCGGCCAGCGGACATGCATTATCCAGCGTCAGGCTTACCTCTAACCTCTTGTTTTCGATGGTCAGCCGATGGGCCTCCAGGCTTTGCTTCAGCAGTGGTAACACCACTACCGGCTCCTGATAGACCTGCACCTGCTGAATGCGGTTGTAATCGAGCAGTTGCTCGATCAGGCCCTGCAGGCGAAAGCTGTTATGTACCAGCAGCTCGCAGATTTCTTCCTGATCGGCGGTCAGCGGACCCGTCACCTGTTCCAGCAACAGGTCGGCTCCTTCCCTAAGGCTTGCCAGCGGCGTTTTCAGCTCGTGGGAAAGGTGACGCAAAAATTGCAGCTTCTGTGCTTCAAGCTCGCGTAACCGCTGATGCAGCCACTGCAGCTTGTCGCCCAGCGCCACCAGCTCCGCCGGGCCCCGTATCGGTTTTTCGTCCGGCTCGACTCCGGCACCCAGGCTAAGAATTCGCCGCTCCAGCTGTCGAACCGGACGAATGATGAGGTAGGTAAACAGCAGTACCAATAACAGGCTGGCGCCCCCCAGGGCCGCGCTCAGCATCCAGAGTTGCTGCCGCACCTGAATAACATGTTCCCGCAGCTGCCGAATGCGTCCGTCAATCTGTGCCCGGGTCAACTGATCCAGCGCCAGGGTGTCGCTGTTGAAGGCGTTAAACATCTCCACTCGCTCACGAATCTGTTCACCACTGGCCTGGGCCAGATCCACCAGATAGACCAGCTGTTGCTGCAAGGAGGCGCCCAGGTCGCCGCCGTCTATCCCCAGCAACAGCTGATCCAGCTCCAGACGATAGCGTTCCAGCAACCGCAGATAGGAGTGACGTAATTCCGGATTTCCCAATACCGCATAGCGACGGATGGCACGCTCCATCTCGAGGGCAAGATCGTTCATATCCGAGGCACGCCGGGTATCGATGACAGCGCTTTCAATCCCGTCCTGCGCCAGCAGGTTGACCCTGTCCAGGCTGCGGCCGTTCTGGATGACCAGCAGGATCAGAGGTAGCAATACCAGGGTAAAGGCGATCAATACCAGTCGCAGCAAAGAGCGGGGGGCAAACCCCCTGACCGCGTTAGACATTATTCATACACTCAATCGGTTATTAGGGTCTGTTGACCTTTCGAGATGATTTTTACAGCAGTTTGTGGGGTCTTGATACAAGGCAACGCTTATGCCATGTAGTCATTCTACATAAATGAGCGATAACGCAGTAGCAAGACCCCACAAACGCTGCCCTGCTGGTTCGGCTAAACGCGTTTTTCTCTTTGTTGAGAGGGCATTGCTTAGAATGACTAGGCTACCCTCCTCTCGCCGCGATAAAAACGCGTTTAACTCGAACAAAATTTCACCGCGAAAGGTCAACAGACCCTAGCAACGCAGAATAACAAAAATGCCTGAAAACGCAGACTACAGAAACAAAAACGGTCACCCGAAGCGTATCGTGCGCGCCAGCTCCTGGCCGTAAAGCCGCCGCTGCTATCGCAACGGCAGGGCCCTGACTATCAATCGTTCAGTCTGTACCTATTGGCTTACCGGGCGTAACAATGCCACACTTGGTTTATGAGTAATGGAAGGAGAGTTGCGATGGCAACAGTAAGCGAAATTATGCGGCACAGCCTGCCGTTACTGAGGGCCGAGATGTCGATCACCGAGGCGCTGGATAAACTGCTGGCGTCCGAGTTGAGTGGTTTGCCGGTAGTAGACTCTCAGCGGCAGATTATCGGCTTTCTGTCTGAGCAGGACTGCATCCCCAAGTTAATTAACGCCAGTTACCACTGCGATAACAGGGTCACGGTCAATGACCTGATGCGCAAGGATCCGTTGACGGTCACTCCAGATGCCGATGTATTCGAGCTGGCTCGCACCATGGGCGGCGCCAAACCCAAACTTTATCCGGTAGTAGAGGAGAGTAAAGTCATCGGTATCGTGACCCGCCATCAGGTAATGATTTTTCTCAACAAGCAGCTGCAAAACTGCTCTATCAGTTACTGATAACAATTTTCATAACGTAAAACGGGAACCCGAGGGTTCCCGTTTTTACATTTCTGCGCCGCCGATTACAGCAAGCCGTCGACCGATTCGCTCAGTTCGGCAGGCCACACACCACACTGTACTTGACCGATATGCGACAGTTGCAGCAGCAGCATGGCGAGGCGCGACTGACCGATACCGCCGCCGATGGTCTGGGGCAGCTCACCGGCCAGCAGGGCCTGGTGCCATTCCTGACCGGCTCTGTCTTCATGACCGGTCAGCGCCAGCTGACGGCGCAGCGCTTCCTGATCGACCCGGATACCCATGGAGGAGATCTCGAATGCGTCTTCCAGCACCGGGTTCCACACCAGAATGTCTCCGTTCAGGCCAGCCAGGCCGTCTTTACCTGCACTGGACCAGTCGTCGTAATCCGGTGCACGCACATCGTGAATGTCGCCGTGGCTGAGCTTGCCGCCGATGCCGACCAGGAACACGGCGCCCAGCTCTTTGGCGATGGCGCGCTCTCGGCCCTTGGCGTCCAAATCCGGATAACGAGTCAGCAGCTCTTCTGCGTGCAGAATCTGGATCTGCTCGGGCAGGAAGGACGTCAGGCCGAATTCGGCAGCGGCGGCCTGTTCGGTCCGCTTGATGGCGCCATAGATGCGGTTAACGGTACCGACCAAAAAGTCTGCATCCCGATCCTGTGCCGACATCACCTGCTCCCAGTCCCACTGATCCACATAGACGGAATGGATGGGGCTAAGGCGGTCTTCGTCCGGGCGCAGAGCCTTCATGTGGGTGTAGATACCTTCACCCGCTTCGAAGCCGAACCGACCCAGGGTGTGACGCTTCCACTTGGCCAGGGAATGCACCACTTCGAAGGAGGCGGCGGGAATGGCCTTGACCTTTACCTGTACCGCTTTTTCGGAGCCGGACAGGTTGTCTTGCATACCGTCACCCAGGCGGCTGAGAATGGGGGCCTGCACTTCCAGCAGATTGAGTTGCTGCGCCAGTTGACCGGAGAAATACTCCTTCACAAAACGGATCTGGCGTTGGCGTTCAATATAGGATTGCTTCATCTCATTCACCTGAGGTTGCTGATTGGTTTTGATGAATACTCAGGGAATATCATCTTAAATTCAACATTGAATGGCAAAAACTCAATACTTAATTTAAATTCATCAAAATACCGCCTTATTTTTGCAGGATATTCAAAATACCATGGAAAAAAGCGACCTTCATTATCGAATCGACAATCTGGATAAATCCATTCTGATGGCGTTGATGGAAAATGCCCGGGTGCCCTATGCCGAGCTGGCCAAGCGTTTCTCGGTCAGCCCCGGCACCATTCATGTACGGGTAGAAAAGATGAAACAGGCGGGCATCATCGAAGGCACAAGGGTCCAGGTGAACCCTAAAAAGCTAGGTTACGACGTCTGTTGTTTTATCGGCATCATACTGAAAAGCGCCCGGGATTATCCCCAGGCGCTGGCCAAGCTGGAACAGCTCGAAGAAGTGGTCGAGGCCTACTACACCACCGGCCACTACAACATCTTCATCAAGGTGATGACCCGCTCCATCGACGAACTGCAACAAGTATTGATCCACCGCTTGCAGCCCATCGACGAAATTCAGTCCACCGAAACGCTGATCTCCCTGCAACAGCCGATAGACAGGGATGTGACGCCTTAAAGCGGTGAATACATCGAGGTGTCTGTAGACGTTGCCAACAGGCAACTCCCTGGCATCAGGGAGGATGAAGGGATCTGCTCCGCCGACCCTCCGCGCCAAGGATGGCGCGGCGGAGCCTACATGGAGGTATTCACGGCGTGTCGGAGGAACAGGCCATTTATCCGACCTTTACAGAGCCACCAAATAGAGCAGTTATTTAATCTGTTTGATATCAGTTCAGCTTGTTCAGGGTCTCTTGCATCTGCTTCAGGCGCAGCTGCTTCAGCTTGCTGTCGGCGGCAATTTTCTCCTGAGTGGCGGCTTTCAGCTCCGCATTTTCTATCTTGCCCGCCTTGTGCTCGGCCATCAGCTTGTGCAGCAACATCTGCTGCTCCATGGCCGCCAGACCGGCCTTGCGGCTGGTCAGAAACTGCGCCTTCAGCTCGGGACTATCCAGCTTTTCCAGCTTTTTGTTCAGGTGCTGCTCGAAACGGGCCGGGTCCATCATCTTGCCGCCCATCATGCCATGATGACCTTGGCCGTGATGGCGCTGACCGTGATGCCCCCGCTCTTTCATGCCCCAGTGTGCTTTCATACCCTTGTACTCTCCCTCGCAGCCCTCTTTCATGTGCGCTTTGCGCGCCTCCTGAGCTCCGGACTGGCCGTCGGCTTCGTGATGCGCGGCGCTCACCAGAGCGGGAACCGTCAGCAGGGTGGCGGCGAGTAACAGGGTGCTGTATTTGGCTTTCATCATAATGACCTCTAATCAGTGGTGGTTTCATCATCAATTAAAGCAGCCCCCTGTCAGCCAACTGTGTCACTCAGCGGCTTTTTTGTCACAGAGTGTGACACCTTTGCTCACTGCCATACTTTGACATTATTTCCCGGGCCGAGGCGCTTATACTGGCCCGGTAACAACGAGAGGGCGACTAATGAGCAGCAAAGGCAGGCAATTACTGGTGGTGGACGATCACGGAGAAATCCGTGATTTGTTGAAACGCTTTCTGGAACAGCACGGCTATCGGGTACAGGGCGTGCGTGACGGCCAGGAAATGCGCCAGCACCTGAGCCGCCAGAGCCCGGACCTGATCATTCTGGATCTGATGCTGCCCGGTGACGATGGCCTGACCCTGTGCCGCGAATTACGCGTCCATGGCAACCAGGTACCCATCATCATGCTCACCGCCGTGGGTGAAGAGACCGACCGCATCGTCGGGCTCGAAATGGGGGCCGACGACTACCTGCCCAAACCCTTCAACCCACGCGAACTGCTGGCCCGCATAAAGGCGGTATTGCGCCGGCAACCCGAGCCGGGCCTGACGCCGCCGGCCGATGAGCCAAAACACATCCACTTCGCGCACTGGACCCTGGATCTGGCCCGCCGCGAGCTGCTCGACGACAAGGGGGTGACCATCAGCCTGAGCACCGCCGAGTTCGACCTGCTGCGGGTCTTCACCCAACACCCCAACCGGGTGCTGAGCCGGGATCAGCTGCTGGATCTGGCGCGGGGCCGAGAAGCCCAGGCCTTCGACCGCGCCATCGACACCCTGGTCAGCCGACTTCGGCGCAAGCTGGAGTCCGACTCCCGACATCCGCAGCTTATCAAGACCATCTGGGGCGGCGGCTACATGCTGGTGGCCGATATTCACCATGGGGATTAAACGGCTGCGTTACTGGCTGGGCAGCCTGACCGGCCAGGTTATACTGGTGGCGCTGGGCGTCCTGTTATTGATCCAGCTGGTGGGCATACAAATCTATCGCATGGAGCGGGAAGAAACCCTGGGCCTGGTCAATAGCCGTTTCACCCTGCAACGGCTGATTGCGGTGACCCGTCTGCTGAATCAATCGCCCCCCGGCCTGCACGCCGAAATTCTGCGCGCCAGCCGCAGCGAAACCCTGCATCTGCACCTGGGTGAAAGCGGCCCCGAGCCCGGTGATCGCAGCGGAAACTTCGAGCGCATAGTGCGGGGCAAGCTCGACTATCCCGACCGGCTTAACATTTATATCAGTGCCGAGTCCAGCCAGGGCCTGACCGACTGGGCACCACGGGAACATCGGCGACACCCACACCCGCCACGGCGCCCCGATATTCGCCTGCGGGGCGCAATCGAACTCGATGACGGCCGCTGGCTGAGCTTCACCTCGCTGAGCGATCGAGACGTACCCGGCTGGTCCGCCAGGGCCATACTGTCTTTCATTGTGCTCGCCGCCCTGCTCACCGGCCTGATGATCTGGCTGCTGCAACGCACCATCCGGCCCCTGAAAAAGCTGGCCCGTCAGGCCGAACGGCTGGGCCGGGGCGACAAGGCCGAGCCCATTACCGAAAGCGGGCCCAGTGAAATTCGCGACACCCTGTCGGCCTTTAACCGCATGCAGGACCGGCTCGATCGCTTCGTGTCCGATCGCACCCGCATGCTGGCGGCCATTTCGCACGACTTGCGCACCCCCATAACCACACTGCAGCTGCGTTGCGAATTTTTGCCCGAGGGTGAAGACAAACAGAAAATACAGCTGGGCCTGAAACGCATGGAGCAGATGCTGAATGCCACCCTGCAATTTGCCCGGGAAGATGGCCTGGCCGAGCCGGTACGGGATCTGGACCTGCCCAGCCTGCTGCAAAGCCTGTGTGACGATCTGCAGGACAACGGCCATCAGGTCTCGCTGGAAGAGCAGGCCCCCGTCATCTACCGGGGCCGCCCCACGGCCCTGCGCCGGGCGTTGCAGAACCTGCTCGACAACGGCGTCAAATACGGCGGCACGGTAGAAGTGCGACTGCAGGTCGAACCGAAACAGGTGCACATATCAATCCGCGACTTCGGCCCCGGCATTCCGGTTGCTCAACTAGAAGAGGTGTTCAAGCCCTTCACCCGGCTGGACTCGGCTCGCAATCTGGATGACGGCAGCATCGGCCTGGGGCTGGCCATCGCCCGCACCCTGATCCACCAGCATGGCGGTACACTCGTTCTGGACAATCATCCTGAGGGGGGTCTGCTGGTCAGCGTGCAGCTACCGCGTTAACGCCGACTTTACAGCCAGAATGAAAGTTCCTACATTGGACGGCCTCACTCCTACAAGGAAAGTATTCGATGAAAGACGAAACCCTGGCGGTCCATCACGGCTACACCACGGATCCCACCACCAAGTCGGTGGCCGTGCCTATCTATCAAACCGTGGCCTTCGAATTCGACAGCGCCCAGCACGGGGCCGATTTGTTCAACCTGGAAGTGCCGGGCAACATCTATTCCCGCATCATGAACCCGACCAACGACGTGCTGGAGCAGCGGGTGGCCGCGCTGGAAGGCGGCATCGCCGGATTGGTGGTCTCGGCCGGCAGCGCCGCCATCCATTACGCCATCCTCACCCTGGCCAAAAACGGCGACAACATCATCACCACGCCTCAGCTGTACGGCGGCACCTACACCCTGTTCGCCCACATGCTGCCGAGCCTGGGCATTGAAGTGCGCTTCGCCGAAGATGCCAGCCCAGAAGCCATCGCCAAACTGATCGATGCCAACACCAAGGCGGTGTTCTGCGAAAGCATCGGCAACCCGGCGGGCAACGTCGCCGATATCCAGGGACTGGCCGACGTGGCCCATGCCCAGGGCGTGCCGTTGGTGGTCGACAACACGGTCGCCACTCCCCTGCTGTGCAAGCCCATCGAGTTCGGTGCCGACATCGTCGTTCACTCGCTCACCAAGTACATTGGCGGCCACGGCAACTCTCTCGGTGGCATCATCGTCGACAGCGGCACCTTCCCCTGGGCCGAGAACAAGGAACGCTTCCCCCAGTTCAACGAACCCGAGCCGGCCTATCACGGCGTGGTCTACACCGAGGCCTTCGGCCCGGCCGCCTTTATCGCCCGCGCCCGCACCGTACCGCTGCGCAACACCGGCAGCGCCCTGGCGCCGCTCAACGCCTTCCTGCTGCTGCAGGGGCTGGAAACCCTACCGCTGCGTATGGAACGTCATGTAGAAAACACCTTCAAGGTGGCCAACTTCCTGAAAGATCATCCGCAGGTGGCCTGGGTCAATTATGCCGGCCTGCCGGAACATCCGGACTTTGAACGCGCCCAGCGTTTCATGAAAGGCAAACCTTCGGCCATTCTGTCGTTCGGTCTCAAGGGCGGCTACGAAGCCGGCGTGCATTTCTACGATGCGCTCGCGCTTATCAAGCGACTGGTAAATATCGGTGACGCCAAGTCACTGGCCTGCCACCCGGCCTCCACCACCCACCGTCAGATGAGTGAAGCCGAGCAGGCCCAGGCCGGCGTCAAGCCGGAGATGATCCGTTTGTCCATCGGCATAGAGCACAGCGACGACATCATCGCCGATCTGGAGCAGGCGCTGAAGGCCTGATCCCTTCCGCCCTCGCCTTATATGCAAAGAGCTAACTCCAGCAGCAAAGGAGTTAGCTCCCCGACTCGCCGTAAATCCCTCCCGATACGTCCAGCAACACATCAATGTCAGTTATTAATTTCGCTACTGGAACCATTAGCAAACCGATTATCAGTTGTTTGCCGGAAACTGCTAGCGTGATGCAATCCAATTAGCCGTCGGAAATATTGATGTCTCTCTTAGAACAACTGAATGAATGGCAGCCAGAAGCACAAGCCATTCGTCGTCGTATCCATCGTCATCCTGAGCTTGGCTTTGAAGAACGTAATACCCAGGCGCTGGTCGTAGAGCACCTGACCGCCTATGGGGTAGACGAGATTTGTACCGACTTTGCCGAAACGGCAGTAGTAGCGGTGATCCATGGCAACCAGGGGCCGGGTAAACGTATCGGTTTGCGTGCCGATATGGATGCCCTACCGATTGATGAAGAAAATACCTTCGAACACAAATCCGGCTGTGCCGGCAAGATGCACGCCTGTGGTCACGACGGCCACACTACCATGCTACTGATGGCGGCAAGATACCTTGCTCTGCACAAGGATTTCAAAGGTACTGCCGTCCTGTTCTTCCAGCCAGCGGAAGAAGGAGTGGGAGGTGCCGAACGGATGATAAATGAAGGCGTACTAGAGCGTTTCCCAGTGGATAGCTGCTTTGCTCTGCACAATATGCCTGGCATTCCTGCAGGCCAGTTTGCCTTCCGGGAAGGGCCCATCATGGCCAGTTCGGATCGGCTGTTTATTACCGTCAAGGGTGATAGCGGTCACGCCGGTCTACCCCACAAAACCCGGGATCCCTTGTTGGTGGCGACCCATATCTATCAGGGTATCCAGGCTCTGGTCAGCAGGACTTTTAGTCCGCTGGAGCCTGTCGTCATTTCGGTAACCCAAATCCACGGCGGTGAAACCACCAACGCCATCGCCGACGAGGCTCATATCAGCGGTACCTTCCGCACCCTGGCACATGATACCCGCAATAACGTCATCACCAGGCTGCAAACCCTGGTGCCTAATCTGGCCAAAGCCTTCGAAATGGAAGCTGAATTCCGACTCGGTCCTGTCAGCCATCCGCCTACCGTCAACACTCCCGCAGAAACTGCCATGGCGGTTCAAGCCGCTACTGCGGTAGCCGGTGAGGCCGGAGTAGATGGGGCTACCGAGCCACTGATGGGAAGCGAGGACTTCGCCTATTTCCTCGGCAAGGTGCCGGGCTGCTACGGCTTTATCGGCAACGGCAGCAACGACCCCGGCTGCAGCGTAGGGCTGCACAACAAACGATATGACTTTAACGATTTAATTATACCGGCGGGTGCGGCCTATTTCGTGACCCTGGTACACCAGATGGGATAACCCCGGAACGGCTCTCCAGAATCGGAGGGCCAATTCTGTTAATTCAAGAAAGGACTCCAGCAATGTCATCCATCGATACCGGGGCGGTTTCTCGCCCCTCCAACATGATCCAGCGGATCGAGCGCATCGGCGATAAACTGCCGCATCCCTTTTATCTGTTTATCTATCTGTGCGGCGCCGTCATGGTATTGTCGGCCCTGATTAACGCCATCGGCGGTAGTGTCATTCACCCGGGCAACGGCAACGAGATAATGGTGCGCAGTCTGCTAAGTGGTGAAGGACTGATCTACATCCTCCAGTCCATGGTCGACAATTTCGTGTCATTCAAGCCGCTCGGCCTGGTGCTGTGCATGATGCTGGCGGTGGGGCTGATGCAGGAAGTGGGTCTGGCCGAGGCGGCAATCAAGGCCTCTTTGCTTAATGCCCCACGCAAGTTTGTCACCGGCACCGTCTTTATGGTGGGTATCATTGGCAACCTTGCCTCGGATGCTGCCTTTATCCTGGTGCCGCCTCTGGCTGGTATTGTCTTTGCCGCGACCAACCGCAACCCCATAGTCGGCATTGCCGCCGGCTTCGTGGCAGTGGCCGCCGGTTTTACCGCTAATCTGTTTATCGCCGGTACCGATGTACTCTTGTCGGGTATATCCACCGAAGCTGCGGCCGTGGTGCAGGCGACAGAAGTATCTCCGGCCGCCAACTGGTACTTTATGCTGATCTCAGTTCCCTTACTGGTGATCGCGGGTACCTTGATTACCGATAAATATATCGAACCCCGCTTTGATTCTCTGCGTAGTCGTGAAGGCGCCGACATGGGGCAGAGCTACACCGTCTCAACCCAAGAAAAGCAGGCGCTGAAATGGACTCTGGCCGCCGCTGCCATCTACCTGGCGCTGTTCCTGCTGGTACTGCTGCCGTCCGGCTCTCCGCTGCGCAACGCCGATGGTGGACTGGTACCGTCGCCATTTCTGAGCGGTATCATCCCGGTGATCATGGGTTTCTTTATTCTCTGTGCCGTGGTGTTCGGCGTGAAGTCGGGGGCCATCAAGCAAGCTGACGATGTGCCGGAGTTGATGACCAGGGCATTGAAAAGTGTAGGCGGCTACATAGTCCTGGTATTTGTGATCGCCCAGTTTATCGGCTGGTTCAGCTGGTCTAATCTGGCCATCTATGTGGCAGTAAATGGGGCCGAATGGTTATCCGGGCTGCAGCTGCCCAATATCGTGATGCTGGCGCTGTTCATGGTGCTGGCCGGTGCCATGAACCTGATCGTATTCAGCGGTTCTGCCCAGTGGGCCATCATGGCGCCGGTATTTATACCGCTCTTTATGCTGCTGGGCGTAGACCCTGCCAATACCCAGATGGCCTACCGTATCGCGGATTCCACTACCAACATTATCTCGCCCACCAACCCTTATATCCCCATGGTGCTTGCGTTGATCGCCCGCTATAACCCCGAGGTACGCTTCGGTACCTTTCTGGCGATGATGTTGCCCTATGCCCTGTTGCTATTCACAATCTGGGGCGGCGCTTTCTTGCTGTACTTCATGCTGGGACTGCCAGTCGGGCCCATGTAATCACGCTACTGCTCCCGGTTGGCCCGGGAGCAGTACCAGCCCCAGCTTTACCGCCTGCCAACTCACCACCTGCTCCTGAATCTTGAGACAGAACTCGTCGATCAGCGGCCGCTGGGCATCCTTGCGTAGCAATAACCCCACCTGACGGTACTGGTAAGGCGCGCGGATGGGCAGAAAGCGGATGCCAGGCGTATTGTCGATGGCAAAAATGGTCGAAGACAGAATGGCCGAGCCCAGGCCACTGGAGATCATGCCCAACAGGGTGGATGTGTGGGAAGCATTGAACTCGGGATCATAGCTTAACCCGATACGATGAAAGGCCTCGTCGGCCAGGGTGCGTAAACTGTTCCCTGGGCTGACGCCGATACCTGCGTGCTCGTAAGCCTGCTCCCAACTGATTCTGTCGGCGTTTGCCAAGGGATGATCTTCGCGGCAAGCCAGACACAGATAATCTTGAAACAACGGGATAAAATGGAGTTCGGGATGATAGCTGGGGGTATTGATACCCACATCGGCCCGGCCTTCAAGCACAGAACGCGTGATGTCATCCACCTGCTCTTCGATCAGGCGGAAAGTGAAATCGTTATGTTGGCGTTTCATGCTGTTCAGCGTCATGGGAGCCAACGAGGCGGACAAGGTGTAGAGAGACGACACCACCAATGACTTATGAAAGCCGTGACTACGGTCGCGGTTATCCCGTAGCAGCTTATCCAACCGATTGACGATGACACGGGCCTCCCGATACAGTGCCTCACCGGCCTGAGTCAAGCTGAGTTCCCGTCCTTCCCGTATAAATAATTCACCTTCCAGTTGCTGCTCCAGCCGTTTCAGCATCTGGCTAAGAGCCGACTGGGTCAGGTGAACTCGCTCGGCGGCACGAGTAATATTGCGCTCTTCCACCAGGGTGATAAAAGCCTTGAGCTGACGGTAACTGATATCCATGAGGTGCAACTCCAAGCTCGATAAGGCATGCAACTATAACACGCCATAACCACGCTCAGTGGTCGAACAGAGCCGTCTGAACTTGGAGCTGGAGCAAGATAAAAGAGCCGTCATTATCCCGGGCAACCCTCTTCAGGGAAGATGCGAAAACAACAGGCCGGCTTCTCCATCTGGCCCTTTCAGCCTTCCTCGGCCATGCTTGGGGATATGCCTGAACAGGAGCCAGATATGTCTGTTAATCCGGAGTTGTCACCCCGTCGTCATTCCAGCCAGGCCAAGGATGAGCAGGCCCTGGTCACCGAACAATTACAGCACTTTGGCATAGATCCCGACAGCCCCTATGGGCGGAGTCTGGGCCAGGCTGTGCTTAACCTCAACCGCACCAATCAGGACATTCACGCGCTCTGGCAACTGACCGAGGACACCCTCGCCAGCCTGCCGCCCGAACAGCAGGTCAGCCGCTTCAACGCCAAGAAGTTTCTCTCCTTTCAGCTGGCCAAGGTGCTGGAAAACCTGCAAACCCCGTTTCGTCAGCAATGGCGCGGCCTGAACATGGATCTGGGCTCTCGGCTGGCCAAGGGTCCCTATCCGTTGTTTGATCGGGTGCCGGCGCTGTTTTCCGCCAATCCGGTGATCGTGCGCACCGCCACCTATATCTATGCCTGTACCGAATGGATAGACGACGCCTTTCAGGGCCGGGAGTCCAGCCATCCCATCTATACCCGGCTGCTCAATCCCACCTCACTGGCGCTGGCCAATACCATGGTCGAGCTGGAGGCGGGCCCCCACAGCGCCGACTATCTGGCCTGGAACTTCAATTCCGGCATGGCCGCCATCGATGCCCTGCTGGGCACGGTACTGGAGCGTGACGATGTGCTGCTGGTCAGCCGCAATGTCTATGGTGGCGTGCATCAGCTGTTGCAGGACTATTACGCCCGACCGCAGAAGCTGGGCGTCACTCTGGCCTGGTTTGACGGCACCACAGCCGATGAATTCCGCCAGGCCCTGCAACAGGCACTCACCAATAACCAAGAGGCACTGGACCGGGGCGCACGACTGCGGGTCTATATCGAGTCGCCCTGCAACCCCCATGGTTTTATGCTGGATGTACCCGCCATCAGCCGGCTCGGCCACGAGGCCGGCGCCCTGGTGATGCTGGACGCCACCCTGGCCACCCCTGTGCTGTTTCGTCCGCTGCAGCGTGCCGACAAGGCCGAACGACCGGATTTTGTCATCCACTCCTATACCAAGGATCTGAGCGGCACCGGCAGCACCACCGCCGGTGTGGTGATAGGCGAACAACCCCGCATGTTCCTGCCCAAGGGCGAGCCAGGCTGGGAGCAGACCCTGTTCTGGCAGGTGTATTACATCAAGGGGGCTTTTCTGGACGGCGACAAGGCCTATGAGGTGATGACGGGGCTGAAGACCCTGGAGCTGCGCATGCTGGCCAAGTGCATCAATACCCTGGTGTTTACCCGCTTTCTGGACTCCCACCCGCAGATCCGGGTGAACTCCCACGCCCTGGAGCAGCACCCCAATGCCGGGCTGCGCCGCCAATTGCTGGAACAGGGTCTGCCCAGCCCGCTGTTTACCTTCGATCTGGAGCCAGCGGCGTTACCTCGTGAAACCTTCGTACGCTTCTTTGATGCCCTGGAGCCGGCTTTCTCGCATATGGTCAGTCTGGGCCAGACCAACACCCTGGTGCTATGCCCGGCACTGACTTCCCATTCCGAGCTGGACGATGCCGCCCTGGCCGCCGCCGGTATCAGCCGCACCGGCATACGGGTGGCCATGGGCATAGAGCGGGTACGGGAGCTGATCGCCCATATCATCCTGGCCGCACGGCTGCATATAGATCCGGTCAGTCCCGGCTTCAGCCAACAGTTCATGGTCGCGGAACGAGTAGATGAGCTGGTCGAAACCACCACTATTGCCGTGCACAGGGCGCGCCTGACACGGCAGAGCAAGCTGGAGGAGCTGCTATAAGGTCTCGCTCAACCCCAGCGCCAGCTTGGCGGCCAGCAGCCACATCAGGGTGCCGATGGTGGCATCCATTACCTTCTGCACCAGAGGCCGGTTGAGCCAGTTGCTCATCCGTGCCGCCGCCAGGGCCAGGGTAAAAAACCAGATCAGCGAGGCGCTGAAACAACCGATGGCGAAGGCCCATTTTTCCCGTTCGGCAAAACCGCCGCCGACCGAGCCCAGTATCATCACGGTTTCGATATAGACCTGAGGATTGAGCAGGGTCACCGCCAGCACCCCGATGATCACCGCCTTCAGCCCCCGTTCACGCCCGCTCAGCGCCACCGCCTGCCCCTGCTGGAACACCCGACGCCAGCAATGAGCACCGTACAACAGCAAAAATGCCATGCCGGCCAGGCTGATGCCCCAATAAAGCAGGCCGTGAGACTGCAGAGCGGCACCACCACCGAACACGCCCAGGCTTATCAACAGCACATCGAACAGGCTGCAGATGGCCGCCACCAGGAGGTGATATTGCCGCCGCATCCCCTGATTGAGCACGAAGGCATTCTGCGCACCAATGGGAATAATCAACCCCGCCCCCAGCGTAAATCCCTGCACCCAGGGTAACCAGTACATCATTGCTTATGCTCGTCTTGTTGACTCGGATGGTGACCAGACTAGATAGCGGTTAGAGTTAAGTAAAACTAATAAAACTTCATCATCATAAGAATAATTAATAACTGGAAGCGTTAATGAGCGAACTGGACTACAAGCTGCTGGCCGCCCTCGACAAGGTGGTAAGCGAGCAAAGCTTCGAGCGGGCCGCCCGCCTGCTGCACCTGACCCAGTCGGCGGTGTCGCAACGCATCAAACAACTGGAGTTGCGACTGGCCCAGCCGCTGCTGGTACGCGGCCAGCCACCGCAGCCCACCGAGGCGGGTCGGCGATTGCTGGCTCATTATCGTCAGGTCAGCCAGCTGGAAAGCGCAGTCATGGCGGACTTGCTGCCGGACGCCCCCCAAAAACCGCTCACCGTGACCATAGTCACCAACGCCGACAGCCTGGCCACCTGGCTGATCCCGGCACTCACGCCCTTGCTGCATAGCCACCCCATAGAGCTCAACCTACTGATCGAAGACGAATCCCGCAGCCTGGAACGGCTGAAGCGCGGCGAGGCCTTCGGTGCCATCAGCCTGCACGCCGAGCCACTACCAGGCTGTCGCTGCGATGCCCTCGGCAAAATGGACTACATACTGGTGGCTACCCCCGAATTCCGGCAACGTTATTTTGCCGAGGGCCTGAGCCTGACCGCCCTGCAGCAGGCGCCGGCGGTGGCGTTCGATCAACGGGACGACATGCACGCCCGTTATATAGAGCGTCACTTCGGGTTACCGCCCGGGGGCTATCCCTGCCATGCGGTACGCTCTGCCGAAGCCTTCGTCGCCATCGCCCGCTCCGGGGCGGCCTATTGCCTGATCCCCCGGCTGATGATTGCCGACGATCTGGCCCAGAGCCGGCTGGTGGAGCTCTATCCCCAGGGCATGCTGATTCAGCCCCTGTACTGGCATCGCTGGCTGCTGGAACGAGGTATTCACAAGGACCTGTCCCGCCGCCTGATTGAATACGCCCGACAAGCGCTGCCACCGCTTGACCCTTGAGGTGCCTCCAGGGTTTAAACTCTGATCAGC
Organism: Oceanisphaera arctica; assembly: GCF_002936955.1. Classification (GTDB taxonomy): domain Bacteria; phylum Pseudomonadota; class Gammaproteobacteria; order Enterobacterales; family Aeromonadaceae; genus Oceanimonas; species Oceanimonas arctica. Next base: position 65,019 of record NZ_MPZM01000017.1, read on the forward strand.
CCTTTCAGACAAGGAGTAGATCATGGGATATGGCTGCCATCACACCGGCGTCAGGGCCGAACACACAGAACATCGACATGATCATCGATGCGCCCCCCGTATAGAGTCCGGCTGCGAGCAATTCGCAACGGCAGGCGTCGCCCAGCAGATAACCGTCGGTGACGACGGCCAGGGCCAGACTCATTACTGGCGCATCGGCGGCATGGACTGCCCCAGTTGTGCCGGCAAGATTGAAACGGCGGTGCGTCGGCTGCCCGGCGTGCTGAGCGCCGAGGTGCGCTTTGCCACCGAACGACTACAGGTGCAACTGACTCCCGAGGCGACCAGCGATGCCGTAGAAGAGGCCATCCGCGCCGCCGGCTTCACCCCTTTAGGCGAACAGAGCACCGGGCAAAGCACCGAACAGGCATCGACCGCCACTCCCGTCCCCTTGTGGCAAGAGTACGCATCGATACTGACCCTGCTGGCCCTGATGCTGGCCGCCGCTGCCGCCAGCCTGTTCGCACCCGGCGCCGCCCCGCCGCTGTTTACCCTGGCCACCCTCTGGGGTCTCTGGCCCATCGGCCGCAAGGCGCTGCAACTGGCTCGCAGTGGCTCGCCTTTTTCCATCGAGACCCTAATGACGGTCGCCGCCTTCGGCGCCCTGCTGCTCGGCGAAACGGCCGAGGCGGCCATGGTACTGCTGCTGTTCCTGATAGGAGAAAAGCTGGAAAGCCTGGCCGCGCATAAAGCCCGCAAGGGCGTAAAGGCACTGATGGCACTGGTCCCCGACCAGGCACTGCGTGTCACCGCCACCGGGCTGGAAGAAGTCACCGCCGCCAGCCTGCGGCCGGACGATGAAATAGAAGTGCATCCCGGCGGCCGTTTACCGGTCGACGGCGTACTGCTGACCGGGCTGGCGGCGTTTGATGAAAGCGCCGTCACCGGGGAGTCGCTACCGGTGGACCGGAGTCGGGGCGAGCGGCTTGCCGCCGGCAGCCTGCTGGTCGATGTGGCGGTGCGAGTACGGGTGACCTCCACCCCGGGCAACAACACCATAGACCGCATCCTGCACCTGATGGAGCAGGCCGAGTCCAACCGAGCCCCCATCGCCCGCTTTATCGAACGTTTCAGCCGCTGGTATACCCCGGCCATGATACTGGCTGCCGCCCTGGTGGCACTGGCGCCGCCCCTGCTGTTGGCCGCCGACTGGGCAACCTGGACCTACCGCGGCCTGGTGCTCTTGCTGATCGGTTGCCCCTGTGCCCTGGTTATCAGCACCCCGGCGGCGGTAACCTCGGCCCTGGCCAGCGCCAGCCGAATGGGCATTCTTATCAAGGGCGGCGCGGCACTCGAACAGCTGGGCAAGATAGACACCCTCGCCTTCGACAAGACCGGCACCCTGACCAAGGGTGAGCCCCAACTGCAAGAACTGATCATCTATCCGCCCTTCGAACGAAAACAGGTGCTGAGCCTGGCCGCCGGGCTGGAAGCCGGCTCGCATCATCCGCTGGCCAGGGCCCTGGTGGCCGCCGCCGGTGCTGAAGGAATAGCGCCTGAAACTCTGCTCCATAGACGCACTCTGCCCGGCGCCGGTATCGAAAGCGAGTGGCAGGGGCAGCCGCTGCTGATTTGTACCCCGGTCCACCTGACCACGACTCGGCCCACCGCCGAGCAGCAAGCCACTATCGACCGGCTGCGGGCAGAGGCTCATACCCTGGTGGTGTTGGTGGTCGGTAATCACATCGCCGCCCTGTTCGCCCTGAGTGACCCGCTACGCGATGATGCCAAAGCTGGCGTTGCCGCACTCCAGGCGCTGGGTATCCGGTGCCTGATGCTGACCGGCGATCACCAGACCGCCGCCGCCCACATCGCCGACACCCTCGGCATCGATTATCACGCCGAACTGAGCCCCCAGGACAAGCTGGAGCAACTGATAAATCTGGGTCGGACTCGTCAGCTGGCCATGGTCGGTGATGGTATCAACGATGCCCCGGCGCTCAAGCAGGCCAGCGTGGGCATCGCCATGGGCCAGGGTACAGATGTGGCGCTGGACAGCGCCG
>NZ_MPZM01000018.1 GCF_002936955.1 Oceanisphaera arctica
CGCTCAGGCCCAGCGCCAGCACGGCGCCGACCATGCCGCCGCCGTTGATTACCACATCATAATGGGTCATAACGCTGAGCTGTCGTGATTAATGCAAGGTGGGGCGTTTAGGGGCAGCCTGACCCTTGCCGAACTCTTCAAACGCCAGGGTGGCGCCCAGCTTCAGGTGTTCATACAGCACCACGAAGGCGGTTTCGCTTTCTTCGTCTTCCTGATCGAAGTCGCTGGCAACCTGGGTGATGCTGCTGATGTCCTGGATCATTTCCTGCAGTTCGGGTGAGGCCTTGTTCAGCTCCACTTGCACCACACCGAACCCGGCCAGAAAGGCGCCGGCCCACTCCATCATTGCATCCAGCCGCTCATCCAGCGGCTCGTCATCTTCTGGCATCAGCAGTTCGAATCGGCTCTGGCTGACCAGCTCGTCATAGACTCGGCTAAACAGCAGGTTGACCGCTTTTTTCAGCTCTGAGGGCAAACCAAAATCGTCGTTCAGCAAGGCATTGAAATGCTCCTGCCAGCGGGCGTCGTCCTTGGCCATGCCGCCGCAGATAAGACCGCAAATAACGCCATGTACTTCGGCGGCGGTCACCACCATATTGTGGTGTTCCAGCAAGGTGGTGAAGGCGTCGTAGTTGAGACGGGCGTTGTCGTTCATCATTTACTCTATTGGCAAAAAGGTGGCGGATATGGGGCAGATCCTAGCATTCTGACCACGCTCAGGCCAGCAACCCCTTGAAACTTCTGGTGCGCCGCTATATAGTCGCCAGAATTTCATAGCCTATTGCAATCAGCTATCTGAGGATCACATGACCACAGCGGCAATCGACATCGTTATTCTCGGGCGCCCTTACAAGGTGGCCTGTCCTGTTGGGCAGGAAGCGGCATTGCAACGGGCATCCGATATGCTCAATGAGCGGATCCACAAGTTCAAGCAGGGCGGTAAAGCAGGCTCCAATGAGCAAATCGCCATTATGCTGGCCCTGAACGTGTGCCATGAGCTTGAGCTTGAAAAAGACAAGAACTACCAATATGCTGATGCCATGGACAAACGCATCAAGATGCTTCAGCATACGATTGAAGACGCCCTGGCCAGCAAAGTAGGCTAGGTATAGGAGCGTTTAGATAAAAGTTTAGCTTTCCCTGGGGTGTCCGTCAGTCGGGTGGCGTCCCTGAGCCGATAATCACAGCACAGGAAAGCCGTGTTATTTACTATTGAGCATGCTCGGCCCGACCGAGAAGCCTGCGGTAGATACCGGATTTCCGCCTTGAACCAACGGGTTCAAGGACTAACACCTGCAACGGCACCCTGGGGATCCCCCTCTGTTATATAAGTTACATGACCTTGTGTCGCCTCGGCGCAGCGTCCTCCCTATCCGATATGCAAAATCCTGTTACAATCTTCACGAATAATTTTCGTGACAGGTAGCCATTGAATGACTGAACAACCCAAGAACCCGCTGCACGGCATCACCCTCAAGGATCTGCTGACCGAACTGGTCGAGCGTTATGGCTGGGAAGAGCTGGCCCGTCGGGTCAATATCAACTGTTTCAAGAAAGACCCCAGCATCAAATCCAGCCTGACCTTTCTACGCCGCACCCCTTGGGCACGTGCCGAAGTGGAAGAATTGTATGTTCGGCTGAAAAGCAGTCCCTGGAATCACTGAACAGCCGAGAGGAGTGAGGTGACTTCAATCCCATTAAGCCCCAGATCACCTTGTCGGATTTGAATCCAGAGGCAACACAGCCGCCTCCCACTACACGCTACGAGTACATCCATGTAAGCTCGGAAATGCCATCTGACCGCCATGGAAGGCGGGAATGCCGGAACGGCAGGAGCATTTTCCGGCCATGGCATTTCACGGTCGCGGGAGCCGTTCTCTGTTGCCTCTTTTTTGAACACCGAGTGGCCCGCATCTCACACTTCACGATGGATTTAATGAGCAGGAAGCAATATATGAGCGAAAGACATCATATAAGACAGCAGATACGACTGGCTCGTCGCCAGCTGACGACGGCAGAACAACAAGCGGCGTCCGAGGTGATCATCCAGCATGTGGCCGATGCCTCTCACCTGGCCCGAGCCGATAAGGTGGCGCTCTATCTCGCCAACGACGGCGAGCTGGATCCCCAGCCCCTGATCGACTGGTATTGGTCTCAGGGCACCCGGGTGTACCTGCCGGTGCTGCACCACTTCAGCCCCGGTCATCTGCTGTTTCTTCGCTACGATCCCGATACTGCGATGACGGCCAACCGCTTCGGTATTCCCGAGCCCAGGCTCGATATTCGCCTGTTGCTGCCAAAGCAGGAGCTGGACATCATCTATACCCCGCTGGTCGCCTTCGACTCCACTGGCAATCGCATCGGCATGGGCGGTGGTTTTTACGACCGCACCCTGGCCGCCTGGCGCCATGGTCTGGGACCGCGCCCTGTGGGTCTGGCCCACAATTGCCAGCAACTACCCGCCATTCCCACCGACAGCTGGGATATTCCCCTGCCGGAACTGATCACACCTGATCAACATTGGCGCTGGTAAAAGCCATCGGATTAAAAAATCGATCTTTTTGACTGTTATCTCAATCCCAGACAAAGGGCCCGCTCCGCCGACACGCCGTGAATACATCCATGTAGGCTCCGCCGCGCCATCCTTGGCGCGGAGGGTCGGCGGAGCAGATCCCTTTGTCCTCCCTGATGCCAAGGAGCTGCCTGTTAGCGTCGTCTACAGACAACTCGGTGATCGAGAAGAGACAACAGAGATCGACTACCACGACCGTGAAATGCCATGGACGGCATTTCCGAGCCTCAGGGATGAGTTTATGGCGTGTCGTGGGAGGTGGCTGTGTTGCCTCTGAACCCGGGTTAAAAAATGATCAGACCTTTATTCAAACTGGTATAAAGCCGCATGCAAGGCAAGTGTGCTTTGCTATAATGCGCACCACCTTTGTAGCAGACGGCCACGGGCAGCAGACCGCCGTAAGCAAGACAGCCCTGAGCGAGAGAAAGAAAGTAATGACACAAGATGAGATGAAAAAAGCCGCCGGTTGGGCAGCGCTGGATTACGTGACCCCGGGCACCATCGTCGGTGTGGGCACCGGTTCGACCGTGAACCACTTTATCGACGCCCTGGGCTCGGTGAAGGACAAGATAAAGGGTGCCGTCTCCAGCTCCGAAGCCTCTACCGTACGCCTGAAAGAGCTGGGCATTCCGGTGTTTGACCTCAACGACATCAGCGAGCTCAACGTCTATGTGGATGGCGCCGATGAAATCGACGGCAGCATGGCCATGATCAAGGGCGGCGGTGCGGCCCTGACCCGGGAAAAAATCGTCGCCGCCGTGGCCGATCGTTTCATCTGTATCGTCGATGGCACCAAAACCGTAGAGGTGATGGGCAGCTTCCCGCTGCCGGTAGAAGTGATCCCCATGGCGCGGGAATACGTGGCCCGCGAGCTGATCAAGCTCGGTGGAAAGCCTGTGTATCGGGAAGGTGTTATCACCGACAACGGCAACCATATTCTGGATGTACAGGGCCTGCAGATCACCGAGCCCAAGGCTCTGGAAGCCCGCATCAACGCCATCGTCGGCGTGGTCACCAATGGCCTGTTCGCCGAACGCGGCGCCGATGTGCTACTGATTGGCACCCCGAATGGCGTGGTCCGCAAAGGCGCCTGATCGCGTCTGGCTGCGTCCGCCCGGACGCAGCCGTTTATCAGTCAACCAGTGCCGCCGCCTTGATCAGGGCGTAGCATCCACTCCCCGCTGTCAGTTGCAATTGCCCGACCGAATAGGCGGACAACTGCGCCGGAATCTGCTGGCCTCCGGCAAGCTTCAGCATCAGTAACACCCTCCCCTCGGAATTCGGCGTCAGACTCTGCACCCTCGCCGGCAGCTGGTTGAGTATGGAAATATCGGGTACCGGTGTCAGGGCCACGCTGACGTCACTGGCCAGAATGCGCAACCGCGCCGGGCCGTCCCCGGCGGCATGCGAACCCGCCAGCCACAGCCGGCCGGCATCGCAGTCAAAGGGCCGACGACCATCGGCCAGGGTCTGTTCGAGCCGGCCTTCCAGAATGGCGGCGGCTTCATCATTCCTGAATAAGGGACTTCGGGGCCGGGCCAGGGCCTGCTGCAGGCTGTCGTTGTGGGTAATGCGCCCTCGCTCCATCAGCAGAACCCGGTCGGCCAGCCGCTCCACTTCTTCCGGCGCGTGAGTGACATAAAACACCGGCACCCGGGCCTGAGCCGATAACCGTTCGAGCAGGGGCAGTATTTCTCTTTTCGCTCGGGTATCGAGCGCCGACAGCGGCTCGTCCAGCAGCAGCAGCCGGGGGCTGGTGAGCAGGGCCCGGCCGATGGCTACCCGTTGGCGCTGACCGCCGGACAGCTCGGTCGCCCGCTGCCGCAACAGCGGCCCTAAACCCAGCCAGTCGATGATCTCGTCCCTGTCGTCCCTGCGCTGCGCCACCGGCAGTCGCCGCCAGCCATAATCGAGATTGCCCTGCACCGACAGGTGCGCAAAGAGGCTGGCCTCCTGAAAGACGTAGCCGAGCCGCCTTTTATGGGTTGGCATGAAAAAGCCGTCACTCTGCCAGCATTGGTCGTCGAGCCAAAAGTGGCCGGGACAGCGCTCCAGACCGGCCATGGCCCGCAACAGGGTGGTCTTGCCGCAACCGGAAGGGCCAAACAGGGCGGTGACGCCGGTGGCGGGCAGCTCGACGTCCACCTCCAGCCGGAAGTCTTTTCGTTGTACGGTAAAGGCCGCCTTGATGGTCATGGATGCACCACCGCAAAGCGCCGGTTGAGCGCATACACCAGCAGCAAGATGCTGAACGACAACACCAGCAAGATGCCCGACAGCAGGTGCGCGTCCCCGTATTGCAGGGTTTCGACATGATCATAGATGGCGATGGAAATCACCTGGGTCGCTCCCGGTATATTGCCGCCGATCATTAACACGACGCCAAACTCGCCCAGGGTATGGGCAAAGCCGAGCACCACCGCCGTTAAAAAACCATTACGGGCCAGCGGCAGCACCACGGTAAAAAACCGGTCGAGCGGTGAGGCCCGCAGGGTGGCAGCCACTTCCAGCGGTCGTCGGCCAATGCTGGCGAAGGCGCCCTGCAAGGGCTGCACCACAAAGGGCAGAGAATAAAAGGCCGAGCCGATCACCAGACCGGTAAAACTGAAGGCCAGGGTGCCGCCGCCCAGCGCTTGGGAGGTCATACCGAAGATGCCGTTCGGCCCCAGCGCCAGCAAGAGGTAAAAACCCAGCACCGTCGGCGGCAAGACCAGTGGTAGCGCCACCACCGCCTCCACCAGCGTCTTGAACCGGCAACGACTCTGGCTCAGCCACCAGGCCAGCGGCATGCCAATCAGCAGCAACACCAGCACGGTGACGGCCGCCAGGCGCAGGGTCAGCAGCAGGGCTGCCAGATCATCCGGAGACAGCAACATCCTTCTTCCTTCCGTCAATAAGGATTATCGGGCTGCGACCACGCCATAGCCGTAGGACTCGATCACTCTGGCAGCCGCCGGCGAGCGGAGATAGTCCAGCAGATGCCGGGCAGCTGTGCCCTCTTTCAGCAACACCGCCTGCTGCACTATGGGATCGTACAAGTATTCCGGAACCTGCCAGTAAGAGCCGTCGGCAAAGACGTCGTCTTTGAAAATCTGGGACTTGGCGACAAAACCCAGCTGGGCGTTCCGGCTGTAAACATACTGATAGGCCTGGCCGATGTTTTCGCCCCGTACCATCCTGGGTTGCACCGCCTCCCAACAGCCCAGCGTCTCCAGCACCTGCTGCGCGGCGCGGCCGTAGGGCGCGGTCCTCGGGTTGGCGATGGCGAGAAAATCAAAGTTCTGCGCTTTCAGTACCTGCAACGTTTCATCGACCACATCGGCGGTCGGACTCCACAGCACCAGTTTGCCCAAGGCATAGGTGAAACGGCTGTCGGCGATGGCGACCCCTTCTTCATCCAGCAGGGTCGGACGCTCTTCATCAGCCGCGAGAAAGACATCGAAAGGCGCCCCGTTCTTGATCTGGGCATAGAGCTTGCCGGTGGATCCGGAAGACACCAACACCTTGTGCCCGCTTTGCTCGCCGAAGTTTTTACCCAGCTGTTCCATCACATCTATGAAGTTGGTGGCCACCGCCACCCGAATTTCATCGGCAGCCAGCGGCGCGGAGCATCCCAGCAGAGCAAACAGCAGGGGCAAGTACGGTGTCTTCTTCATATCTTCATCCATCCACTGGCTATATAAAAAGATACATAATGACTGGCACTCTATCGCTGTATAAATAAAAACACAACGCTTCTTGTCTCTAGGTCACCCAGGAGTGACAGAGCCGCCGGGGATAATCATTTGAACACCGGCTCCGGCTTCGCCACAATGGCGCCAGTCGACTTAGAGGACTCCCGATGGAGCTGCAACTACTGCTGAACCTGCACAGCCAGGATAAACTGTTCGTTAATCCCCGGCGCATCCGCCTGCTGGAGCAGATCCGCGCCCAGGGCTCGATCAGCCAGGGCGCCAAAGCAGCCGGTATCAGCTACAAGTCAGCCTGGGATGCGGTCAGGGAGATCAACACACTGGCCGACCATCCAGTTGTCGAGAGCGAAACCGGTGGCAAGGGCGGCGGCGGCGCCCTGCTCACGCCCTATGGCGAAAGGCTGCTCAAGGTTTATCGCCTGCTGGAGCAGATAGAGCGCATGGCGGTAAATGCCCTGCAGGACGAGTCCACCTCCCTCGACAGCCTGTTGTCGGTAGTGGCCCGCTTCTCGCTGCAGACCAGTGCCCGCAACCAGTTTTTTACCCGGGTACTCTCACTGGATCCGACCGACCTCAGTCGCAAGGTTTGTTTACAGATGAACGGCGGCACCCAGCTCTATGCGGACATAACCGAACGCAGCAGCCATCGTCTGGGGCTGGCTCCCGGCAAGGAAGTACTGGCGCTGATCAAGGCACCCTGGGTGCAGCTTGAGCCGGAAAATACGGCGGTGGCCGACGACCGCGATAACCGCTTGCCGGGAATCATTACCGAGATAGTGCCGGGGGAAGAATTCGATGAATATGAACTTAAGCTGGATCAGGGCGAGCCGCTCTGTGCCCTGCTGTCAAAAACGGACAGCCACCGACTGCAATTAAACACCGGCGACCGGGTACAGGCCCGCTTCGCGCCCTCCCAAGTGATTCTGGCAACCCTGGGTTAAAAGGAAAGCTGTCAGCTTTAAGCGATCAGCCTGCTTGTATCGCTCAAAGAGGCAACAGGGTTGCCTCCTCCGACACGCTTCGGTGAAATGACACGAACTGTTTCAGCCTGCTGCGAACATTCACTGGATGTTCGGTCAGGCTGCAACCGTTCGTCACGGCGAGACAAGCTCGCCCCATGTAACGCTCAGCACATGCCATCTGACCGCCAGGGATGGCGGGAATGCCGGAACGGCAGGAGCATTTTTCGGCCATGGCATGTGACGGTCGGCTGAGGCAATCCCTGCAGCCTCTTCCATGATGAGGAGCTGTCGGCAGGTGGTGCCATCAGACGACTCCGCTGCCGGTGGAGGACAAAGGGAATCTGCTCAGACGACCATCTGACCGCCATGGACGGCGGGAATGCCTGGACGGCAGGAGCATTTCCCGGCCGCGCCAGGGATGGCGCGGCTGAGCCCCCAGGGAGGGGTTTACAGCGTGTCGGCAGAGTAGTGCCCTTTGCCCGATTTCCTGCTGCCATCAAAGCTGACGGCTTCCTTTACGCCAGCATGCGTCGGATCACGTAGTGCAGTATGCCGCCGTGCCGGTAATAGGTCAGTTCGTTACCGGTATCGATACGACAGCGCACCTTGATCTCCTGCGCCTTGCCGTCGTCCCCTTCTATCTTCACCACCAGCTCCTTGCCGGGCGTCAGGTCATTCAGACCCTTGATGCTGATCAACTCGTCGCCTTTCAACCCCAGGCTCTCGGCACTGTCGCCGATAAACTCCAGCGGAACCACGCCCATGCCAATCAGGTTGGAGCGGTGAATACGCTCGTAAGACTCGGCAATCACGGCGCGCACCCCCAGCAATAAAGTGCCCTTGGCCGCCCAGTCGCGGCTGGAGCCGGTGCCGTATTCCTTACCGGCCACCACCACCAGCGGCACCCCTTCTTCCTGATAACGCATGGCGGCGTCGTAAATCGACAGCTGCTCGCCACTGGGGTAATGCCGGGTTTCGCCACCCTCCACGTCTTCCAGCATTTGGTTACGAATGCGGATATTGGCAAAGGTGCCGCGCATCATCACCTCGTGGTTGCCGCGGCGAGAGCCGTAGGAGTTGAAGTCTTTACGCTCCACGCCCAGCGACTGCAGGTACTTGCCCGCCGGACTGTCGGCCTTGATACTGCCGGCCGGAGAAATATGGTCGGTGGTAACCGAGTCACCCATAATGGCCAGCAACCGGGCCTGAGCGATGTCTTCCACCGGCTCCGGCTCTTTGGCCATGGTCTGGAAAAACGGCGGATGCTGAATGTAACTGGAGTCTTGCTGCCAGTTGAAGGTGCTGCTGTCTTCCACTTCGATGGCCTGCCAGCGCTCATCACCATCGAATACCGCGGCGTATTCCTTATGGAACATCTCTCTGTTGACCAGCTCCACCGCCTCGGCAATAGCCTGCTGCGAAGGCCAGATATCTTTCAGATAAACCGGCTTGCCGTCTTTGCCGGTACCGAGCGGCTCGCGGGTCAGGTCGACATTCATGCTGCCGGCCAGGGCGTAAGCCACCACCAACGGCGGTGAGGCCAGCCAGTTGGACTTCACGAAGGGGTGAATTCGCCCTTCGAAGTTGCGGTTGCCCGACAGCACCGCCGCCACGGTCAGGTCGTGTTTTTTAATGGCCTGCTCGATGGGATCGGGCAAGGGGCCCGAGTTACCGATACAGGTGGTGCAGCCATAGCCGACCAGATAAAAGCCCAGCTGTTCCAGGTAGGTCATCAGGCCGGCTTTCTCAAGATAGTCGGTCACCACCTTGGAGCCCGGCGCCAGCGAGCTTTTGACCCAGGGCGCCCTCGTCAGGCCCTTCTCGGTCGCCGCCTTGGCCAGCAGCCCGGCGGCCATCAGCACGCTCGGGTTGGAGGTGTTGGTACAGGAGGTGATGGCAGCAATGACCACGGCGCCGTCTTTCAGCTTGTAACGGGTACTGTTCAGCGAAAATTCGGCTTCCAGCGACTGTCTGGCCGCCACCGCCGTTTGCCCGCCCTCGCCTTCCAGACAGTCTTTCTGATCCTGATCTACCCGGAGTTCACAACTCTGGCCGAATATCTCGGGTACCTTCGACAGTTCGACCCTGTCTTGCGGCCGTTTGGGCCCGGCCAGACAGGCTTCCACCTCGCCCATGTCCAGGCTGAGGGTATCGGTAAACATCGGCTCGTCGCCGGCATGTCGCCACAGCCCCTGCGCCTTGCTATAGGCTTCAACCAGTTCCACCTGCTCCTCACTGCGACCGGTGAGGGTCAGGTAGCGCAGGGTTTCTTCGTCTACCGGGAAGAAGCCGCAGGTGGCGCCGTATTCCGGTGCCATGTTGGCGATGGTGGCGCGGTCAGCCAGCGGCAAGGAGGCCAGACCGTCACCGTAGAATTCCACGAACTTGCCGACCACGCCTTTGTTACGCAGCATCTGCACCACCGTCAGCACCAGATCGGTGGCGGTAATGCCTTCTCGCAGCTTGCCGGTGAGCTTGAAGCCCACTACCTCGGGGATCAGCATCGACACCGGCTGGCCCAGCATGGCCGCCTCGGCCTCGATGCCGCCCACGCCCCAGCCGAGGATCCCCAGTGCGTTGATCATAGTGGTATGAGAGTCGGTACCGACCAGGGTATCAGGGCAGATGACCGTAGTGCCGTCCTGCTGTTGTTGCCAGACCGTCTGGCCCAGGTATTCCAGGTTGACCTGGTGACAGATGCCGGTGCCGGGCGGCACCACCCGGAAGTTGTCGAAGGTTTGCTGGCCCCAGCGCAAGAAGGCATAACGCTCACCGTTACGGGCCATCTCCATGTCCACGTTAGTGGCAAAGGCCTGCTCGCTGGCGAAGGCATCCACCATCACGGAGTGGTCGATCACCAGATCCACCGCCGACAGCGGGTTCACCTGCTCGGCCTTGCCGCCCAGCCGCCGTACCGCATCGCGCATGGCGGCCAAATCCACCACCGCCGGCACCCCGGTAAAGTCCTGCATCAGCACCCGTAACGGGCGAAAGGCAATTTCCCTATCAGACGCGCCCCGCTTCAGCCAGTCGGCCATGGCGGCAATATCATCCTTGGTTACTGTGTCGCCATCCAGGTTACGCAGCAGGTTTTCGGTCAGTACTTTCAACGATTTGGGCAGTCGAGCCAGTTCCTGGCTCTGAGGCAGTTTTTGCAGACAGTAATAAAGATAGGATTTCTGACCCAGGGTCAGCGTATCGGTAAAAGACGAAGTCAGACGGTCAGACATCATTCCTCCTTAGCGATGGAAGGGGCCGGTGCAAAGATCACCGGCACAGGCATGACTCTATTTAGACATAGACAGAGCCACAAAGGAAGAACATGCTCAAAAATCACCCAGCCAGACCGTTATTGGCGTAAAAACAGGCCAACACTGCTACGTTAAAGATATATTCGAATATTTTTGGCTTCAGCCCCGGTATTTCTTGTTGGCGCAATGCCGTTGGATAGCGTAGATAGAGGGCCTGAATTGTCTCCCCTGAATACCAACGGATAGAGAGCCGTGCCACACCCATGAAAATTGCCATTCTTTCACGCAATGCATCCCTGTATTCCACCCGCCGCCTGCGCGAAGCCGCCACGGCCCGGGGCCATGAGGTGCGCATCATCGATGCCCTCAAGTGCTACATGAACATCAACGACAACAAGCCCTCTATTCACTATCACGGTGAGGAACTCGAGCACTTCGATGCGATTATTCCGCGCATCGGTGCCAGCGTAACTTTCTACGGCACCGCCGTATTGCGCCAGTTCGAGATGATGAACGGTTATTCGCTGAACCACTCCGCCGCCATCAGCCGCTCCCGCGACAAGTTGCGCTCGCTGCAATTGCTGTCGGGCCAGGGCGTGGGCATGCCGGTAACCGGCTTCGCCTGCAAGCCCGACGATGTACCCGATCTGATCGACATGGTGGGCGGTGCACCGCTGGTCATCAAGCTGCTGGAAGGCACCCAGGGCATAGGGGTGGTACTGGCGGAAACCCGCAAGGCCGCCGAAAGTGTGCTCGAAGCCTTTATGGGCCTCAAGGCCAACATCATGGTACAGGAATTTATCGAAGAGGCCGGCGGCGCCGACATTCGCTGCTTCGTGCTGGGTGACAAGGTCATCGCCGCCATGAAGCGTCAGGCAAAGGAAGGTGAGTTTCGTTCCAACCTGCACCGGGGCGGCGCGGCGCAGCTGATCCGCATCAGCCCGGAAGAACGCAAGACCGCCATCGCGTCTGCCCGGGCCATGGGCCTGAGTGTGGCCGGGGTTGACCTGCTGCGTTCCAAGCGCGGTCCGCTGGTGATGGAGGTCAACTCATCGCCGGGCCTGCAGGGCATCGAGGTTGCGACCGGCAAAGACGTGGCGGACTTGATGATCCAGTACATCGAAAATAACGTCCATAAAAAGACCAAGACCCGGGAGCGAGGCTAATGGTCGTTCCTTTTCACATCGCCGGGGATCAGGTTGCCCCGGGCCAGCGCAAGGTACTGCAGCTGGCGCTGGCCCAGCTTTATACCCAATCGCCGCTGACGGTGCCGCTGGAAGTGGTGCACGGCAAGCATGCCGGCCCAGTGCTGTTGATCTGCGCCGCCATTCACGGCGACGAACTCAACGGCATCGAGATCGTCAATCAGGTATTGAGCCGGGTCAACCCGGCCCGGCTCAAAGGCACCCTGATCGCGGTCCCTGTGGTCAATGTGTTCGGTTTTATTCACAAGTCGCGCTATCTTCCGGACCGGCGGGATCTGAACCGCTGTTTCCCCGGCTCGGAAAAAGGCTCGCTCGGCTCACGGGTGGCGCATTTTTTCGTCGATGAAATCGTCAACAAGTGCTCGCACATCATCGACCTGCACACCGGCGCCATTCACCGCTCCAACCTGCCCCAGATCCGGGCCCAGCTGGACTGCGACATCACCCGTGAGATGTCCGAGAGCTTTGGCGCGCCGGTGATCCTGGACTCCAGCATCCGCGATGGTTCGCTGCGGGCAGTGGCAGAAAGCCGCGACATTCCGGTGATCCTGTACGAAGCCGGCGAGGCCCTGCGCTTCGACCCGGTGGCCATAAAGGCCGGTACCCGCGGCGTATTAAACGTAATGCGCACTCTCGGCATGCTGAAGCCCTCGGTGACTAAAGCCCGGATGAACCCGATGATCGCCAAATCCAGCGCCTGGATCCGTGCCGAGCAAGACGGTCTTTTACATCTCAAGGCCCGACTGGGTGACAGGGTGAGCAAGGGGGAATGCCTGGGTACCATTACCGCGCCGCTGGGAGCGGAGGTCTGTGAAGTGATAGCCCCCAAGGGAGGCATAGTGATTGGCTGTCTGACCATGCCCTTGGTTAACGAAGGGGATGCGGTCTACCATATTGCCAGCTTTGACGAGGTGAAACAGGCCGAGATAAGCGTGGAGCGTTTTGTGGACGAACTCGATATCCATCCGCAGACATTATAAAAAAAAGGGGCCCAGGCCCCTTTTTAATGGCTAATGCTTTAAATCAGTGCAAGATTCGGGCGCGAATGGTGCCCTCGATGCTCTTCAGCTTTTCCAGCGCCTGATCGCTTTGTGCCGTTTCCACTTCTATGACCACATAACCAATCCTGGGCGAGGTCTGCAGATACTGGGCCGCGATGTTGATATCTTCGGCGGCAAAGGCCTGCACTATCTGGCTCAGAATACCCGGCTTGTTGTGGTGAATATGCAACAGGCGGCTGGTATCGGGATGCTCGGGCAGAGACACCTCGGGGAAGTTGACCGCAGACAGGGTAGAGCCGTTATCGGAATATTTGATAAGCTTGCCGGCCACTTCATAACCGATATTTTCCTGGGCTTCCTGGGTGGATCCACCGATATGCGGCGTCAGGATCACGTTATCAAACTCACGCAAGGGTGACACGAACTCTTCGTCGTTGGACTTGGGCTCAACCGGGAACACATCGATGGCGGCTCCGGCAATGTGCTTGCTGGCAAGTGCTGCGGCCAGTGCATCGATATCCACGACGGTTCCGCGAGAGGCGTTGATCAGAATGGCGCCCGGCTTCATCATCGCCAGCTCTTCGGCACCCAGCATGTTCCTGGTCTGCGGGGTTTCCGGCACGTGCAATGACACCACGTCGGACATATTCAGCAGCTCTTGCAGGCTGGCTACCTGATTGGCGTTACCCAGTGACAGCTTGCTTTCGATATCATAATAAGACACCTGCATACCGATACCCTCGGCGATAATGCCAAGCTGAATACCGATATGGCCATAACCGATAATACCCAGGCGTTTACCACGGGCTTCAAAGGAATGATGGGCGGTTTTCTGCCATTCGCCGCGATGGGCCAGCGCATTACGTTCGGGAATACCACGCAGTAACAGCAGCAGTTCACCCAATACCAGTTCGGCCACGCTGCGGGTGTTGGAGAAGGGGGCATTGAATACCGGAATACCGCGAATTTCGGCGGCGCTCAGATTGACCTGATTGGTACCGATACAGAAACAGCCGATGGCGACCAGCTTGTCGGCGACGTCCAGTACCGCTTCTGTCAGTTGGGTCCGCGAGCGCAAACCGACGAAATGAACGTCTTTGATGCGTTCTTTCAGTTCATCTTCCGCCAGCGAGGTTTTCAGGTAGTCGATGTTGCTGTAACCCGCATTTTTGAAAGATTCAACGGTGCCCGGGTGTACCCCTTCCAGTAATAAAATTTTAATTTTTTCTTTATCTAAAGAATGGTTAGCCATTACCTGGTCCTTTATGACTGCTGCGTTAGTATCACCATAAAGTACCAAAAACATCGCCTTTAGGGAATTTATGTAACCAAAGTCACGTTTTTTTAAGTTATAAATTTTTTTTAATCTTCCCGCTGTAAATATGGCGATTCCATTCGCCTCCTCGGTGCCGTTCAGTCCAGATTGAATACCACTTGTACCCGGTCGGTAAACTGGATTTCATTCTGTACATAACTGGCATCCAGCGCTTCTTGCGAGGCCATTTTGTTCATCATGCCAAAATGCCGGGGGGGCACCGTCGACTCCTGAGGCTGATACTCGATGGCATAGACTCCACCCAGCTTGTGCCCGAATTCCCGAGCCAGTTCTTCCGCCAGATCCTTGGCATTGGCTACCGCCGCCAGCCGTGCTTCTCGATGTAATTCGTCTGCATTGCGCCGGCCGTAACTGACCTGCTGAATTGTCTGAATACCCTGTTCCAGTATCTTGTTCAGGGCCTGACTCAACAGATCCAGATCATACAATCGCACGCTGATCTGGCGTTCGGCCTGATAACCGACCAGCTTGGGGCCCTCGCCGTTCTTCGGATAAGTATAATCGGGACGGGTGATCACGTTGCCGCTGTCGATGTCCTTCTTGCCGATCCCAAGGTTCGCCAGGCTGCTGAACAGCGCCGCCACTTTGGTGTCCACTTCTTCTTTCGCCAGCCGGCTTTCCGGCTTGAGCGCGGTCACCGCCACCGACAGGGTCGCCATATCGGGAGCCACCCGTATTTCCGCCTGTCCCTGTGTCACCAGATGGGGATTATCGGGAACGGAGATGGCAAAGGTGGTAGAGCTGAACAGCAGAGGCAACAACGAAAGGCTACCCAGTGAAGAGATACGCATAATAAAGCCTCATGATAAGCAAGCGCCAAGGTCGCCCCGGATGGGGACAACCTGTTTAATCATGATGACTATACACCGCCAGCCAGTTGATCACATCGTCGATCAGCTCACCGTCGAGGTGCGCTGTGTCAGCCGAAGTCGCGACCAGTATCGGCTCCAACTGCTCGCTTTCGTAGAGAATGTCGTCCAGATCCAGCACCACCAGCTCGTCGGTGGCCATCGACTCGGCCGACTCCGGTAATATCAGAACATTCGATGGCAACGGCATTCCTTCTTCCATTCCTGGTGGATAGACAGCCAGAGAGACGCCCATCTCATCCAGAAGAATGATGTCCCCCGGAGCACCCGGCCCGGACAAGAACCACCGCTGCCCTTCGAAGTCGATGGTAAATGCCGCCACCGACTCCCCTTCGCCATCGAAGAGCTCAACCTGCTCCAGTGCATGGCCGCCGAGTGGCCAGGGTATACCGACACCGTCGTCGACCAGAATATCCTGGCCATCCCAACGATAGCTGACCCCCTGCAGTAGAACCGTGGTCACCTTGGCCATATTCACCTCTGTGTCTGTCAAGAAAAGGCGGTCGTCCCGCCCTTATGTCAGCTGTCTACCACCAGAGTCTGTTCAACCAGCATGGCGTTGATGAGGTCCGCACTGCTGGCCGCCCCGTACAGATCCAGCAGATCGACGTTTTCAAAACGGATTTGCTGGCTATCACCGCCACCGCCGCTCGGGGATACCTGCAGTAGGGTATCGCCGTTATCCATGCTAAATGTCAGATAATCGGAAATACTCCCGGATTCCTCACCGACCAGCAATGCCTTGAGATCGAGGATATCGATGCCTTTTGTAAAGTCCTTGATGATATTGACCGAACCGGCATCGGCCTCGGTAAAGCGGAAGGTATCGATCCCACTGCCACCGGTCAGAATGTTATCGCCCAGGCCGCCATTCAACACATCATTGCCTCCCCCGCCATTCAGGGTGTCGTTGCCTGCACCGCCCAGCAATACTTCATCGGCATCGGTGCCTGACAACGTAAAGCCCGATGCTTCCTTTCCGCTTCCCTCTATGGTGATATCGAATGCGGTACTGACCATATCGCCATCGCCATCGGCGGCATCGATACTGAAGCTGAGGTTGACATCATCAGGGAAGATTTCTTCGTATACGGTGATATCCAGCAGACGGTAATCACCTACTGACGACCCAAGCTGCAATTCATCAAAGCCGCTGGCTTCTATCGCCTCGGCAGACCCATGTGTATAGGTCATCGTCGAGCCGGCGACAGGATCCAGAATATTGAAAACCACCTTATCACCTTCGCCGGTACCGGCAGGAGGCGTCCAGGTCCCCGCCGAGACCAACAGCCCTGAACTGAATACCGCCCAGGTCAGTATATCGATGCTAGTGCTTTTGTTACTTAGCTTGTTAAGGGTAAAACTCGTGTTTGAAATATCCGAGCTAAACGCCACCTTCATCACATCGCTGCCATTGATGCGATTATCGTCTATGCCCATGCCGTTGTTGGATGAGTTGATCCCCTTTTCACCAGGACTTGGATGCAGCTCGGTGAAGGTTGCAGTAATACCGTTGATCGAGAGATCCAGGCTGGTGACCGGCCCGCCGGGGGTGAGCCCGGTCAAGGCCTTGGTTACCGCAATGACGGGGTCGGGATTGACCAGCTCGAAGTCATAGTTGCCATCCGGATGCAGGGTCAGAATAAAATAGATGTCCCCGCTGCCATCATTCAAGCTTGCGGTCAGCACCGAGGAACCGTCCGGATTGCTGACGGTTTTGTAAATCAATGCATCGCTGGGGGGCGTGCCAGACAACGTCTGTGAACCCAGTCCATCTGCACCGAAGGCAATGTCAACCATACCACTCAGGGTACCGGCGAAATTACCCATGACACCGTTCTGCACCACATTGACGACGGGTATGTCATCCACGATATTGATATCCAGCGAGGCGATATCGGTGGCGCCCTGAGTGTCACTGATAAACACCTGATAGTGTTCGCTCAGGCTGTCCTTGCCGGCACTATTATGCAACAGGGTGTTATCTTTCAGGGTATAGCTATAGCTGAAGGTCCTGCTAAGTTCGTCATATCCGGTGATCACCAGCAGGCGTCCCGCATCATCGACAATCACGACCTCTCCGTCACCGTTGCCCTTATAGGCGCCGTTCTGCAGGACCTTGACACCAGCTATCGTCAGATCCTTGACGGTTCCTTCCGCTTCATAACTGAATACCCCGGTTTTTACCAGTTGGTTCGGCTGGGGATCCGTCCCCAGAGGAAGATGCTGTTCATACAGGGTCTGCTCCCCTCCCGCTACATCCAGCCCCAGCAATCTGATGCTGGTATCTCCATCTATGATGGTGATCTCCAGCCTGGCAGCGCTGGTATCACCATCGCTGTCCACCATGTTATAGAAAAAGCTTTCCGTGGTGTCATTATCCACATTACCGGGGCCACTGTAACTGAAGCTGCCATCGCGGCCTATGGTCAGAATACCGCCAAGTTCGGTCAGGATATCGACCATGCCGGACTCGGGAACTGTGTAGGTAACAAGGAAAGTCCCATCGCCTCGATCGCTGACGGTGATACCTTCCTGATTCTCATAGGCAGAGGCATCGGAGACCAGAATGGCAACAGATATCACCCCACCCAGGCCATCCGCGCCGGCCACATCATTGAGCAATACATTACCGGTAAGCAAGGTGGGATTGGGCACCGTACCTTGCAGGGCATCGTCCAGTTCTTCAGGATCCATGATGATCAGCGTGGTATCGGTGCTGTTACCGACTTTATTGAGCTCGGCAACGGCAGATTCGGGGATACTGATACCCACGGCGATAACATCGATACCATTGTCGTCGACAAACGCTTGCCAACCGTCTGGGGCCGTACCGGCATTCGGGTAGCCATCGGACAGGAAATAGACCTTGTGCTCATAATCCGGCAAGCTGTTGAGTTGCTCGCCCAGGATAGTCTGTGCATCTCCCAACGGATCGGTGTAATTGGTCGTGCCGTTGGCGGTCAGCGAGTTGATATGGGCAATGGCTTCCTCGACCGACAGGTTATCCGCACTGTTTTTTACCCTGGAGCCGAAATCAATCACACTGATATTCAGATTATCGCCAATTTTCTGATAACTGTTGATCAGATTGATCAGGGCTTCCTTGGCCAGCTCAAGTCGGTTCGGGGAGCCAGCGACACCGGTATCTCCCGGAACACCGGGGCCATCGATGATCCACCCCATGCTGCCCGAGGTATCGATCACCAGTACCAGGTTATAGCTGGGCAAACCACTCTCGCTCACCTGATAACTGTCGTCCACAGCCACAGGGCCATCATCAAGCACATTGATGGTCAATCCCGCCGAAGCCTGATCACCATCGTCGTCGGTGACCCGAACATCAAACATATCCTTGAGAATGTCTTCATCGGCTATCTTGTCGGCAATGGGGTGATCGGTCGCGCCATTCAGATCGTATTGCCACCGATAAACACCATCAACCAGAGTCACCACCAAGGTGCCATACTGGCCGGCAACCGTCCCTCCCCCGGTAACATCAATCCAGTCGCCATTGGCCAGCCGAACCTCAATCTTCGCCAGATCGTCGGTACCTGTGTCGATATCAAAGTATCCGGTGGCCGATTCATTATTACTGGTTGCATTAGTTCCCCCGGGCAAGGCGCTTTCTTCAACAAAGGCGCCACCTTCAGGAAGCTGGGGTAAATTCCCCGGCGGGGTTAATGGCGGATCGATAATGACCACCAATTCCGGAATAGAGTCAGGCTCATCCTCCGGCAGCACCCGCAGCTGCGAGGCAAACGCCTCGGGTGCAAAACGTGTATCAAAACCCGCCTCAGAGATAACGGCATTCCCCTCTCTGTCCACCACCACGAAGCCAGCATTACCACTGCTGCCATCGAAGGTGGCTACCCGCGCCGCATTACCTGCGGCAGGAGCACCAAAGAGTTTGGTCGGGTCGAGTCCGGCCAGAATGACCGCCTGCATGGCTTCGGCATCCACCATGGCCACATCATCGGCGGGAGGGGTAGGTGACGTATCTGCTGACGAGGCGTCAGCGTAGACAATTCGGGAGTTGCTATCGGTCAGCAGCAGGGTGCCAGGCAGCAATACCTGTCCCGCACTGACGGGTTCTACGGTACCATCCTGGCCGATGATGAAGGCTTTCCCTTGCAGACTGACGATTTTAACAGCACTGTCGATTCGAGTGGTTTCCATGTCTTTGTATCCCTATTCGCCTTTTATTACCTTAAGGCTAGGGCCGAAAATCACTTAGATCCTGCTCAATATATAGGCAGCTAGCCGAAGGCCAGCCACCTGTTACATCGAAAAAATAGAACGATTAATCGAGTCGTCTGGGCGGACTGACAAAGCCCTGATAGGCATCCACATGCAGCGTTTTGAGAATATCGACCTGCCTGTCCGTTTCCACTCGAGTAGCGATGGTTACTGCGCCCATGTTATGCGCCGCGCGGCATACCGCCGCCAGAAAGGCATCGTCGTAACCCGGTTGTGCCACCTGGCTGGTGTAACCGTGATCCAGCTTGACGTAGTGAGGAGCCAGCCCTCCAATCTGGGTCAATAAATCGAAATGTCGACCGAAATGATCTATGCCCCAAGCCACCTTCAGGGAGGTCAGAGGCGCCGTCAGTGATTGCTTGCCAAAAGCAAAGGCACTTTCAGGCACGTCCAGAAACAGTCGGGAGCACACGCCGGTATGCCGGTCGAGTAGCAGGCTGAGTTCATGCCAGAATCCAGCCTGGTGGCAACTGTTCGAGGCAAGGTTCACCGCCAGTCGCAGTTCCGGCCGCTCCGTCAACAGCCTCAGCGCCCGCTGCACTATATGCAGGTCCAGTTTCACTCCCATATTGAACTGCTCTGCAACCGGCAGAAAATGGCCGGCACTGTGGATAGCACCGTCGTGGCGAATGCCGATATACAGCTCTTCATGATGCAGCTGCCCCTTGAAATCCAGCACCGACTGACTGCTCAACTCGAAGCGGTCTTCTGCCAACGCCTCTTCCAGTATCTTCTTCCAGGCCAACCGGCCTATCTTGTCTGCTTCCTGATGGTATTCGATCACCACGGCACCGGCTTCGTTCATGCGCGCCTTGTTCAAGGCATTATCGGCACTGGTCAGCAACAGACCGATATCGTCACCGGACTGCACCAAGACCCCTCCCACCACCGAGATATCCCGGCCATTCACCGGATCGATCACCAGATCGGCAATCAGGCGATTAATCTCGTCGCCCAGCAGTGCAAGCCGTTCGGCATCGGACTCCGGCACCAGCAGGGCATACTCGTAAGCGGAAATACGCGCCAGTGCATATTCGCCGAAGCGCCGGCAAAGCCGGCGCAGATGATCGGCAATGGCTCTCACCATCTGATCCCGGGCATCAAAGCCTTCATCCTGATATAGCTGCTCCAGCATATCGACCGCTATCAGCAAAACGGCGCCACCGGTACCATCGCCGATCCAGGACTGGCTCCGTGACACAAAATAGGCCCTGTTACCCAGTCCCGAAGTCTCATCCAGAAACGCCTTGTATCGAAGACGCTCCGCCTCATCGGCCTGCTCTCTGAACTGGACTTCCAGCTTGCCGGCCATGTTGTTGATGGCCGAGACCACTTCTCTGAGCTCGCGGGTGCCCGGCAGGGGGATTACCTTGCCAAAGTGATGCAGTTCAATTTCCCGCGCCTGAATTTCAATATCGTGCAACGGCTTCAGCAAATAACGCAATGCCAGTATCAGCAACCCCCACACCAGCAGAAAACAGACCACAAACCAGGCCGCCAGCCGGCTCATGCCCAGCCAGAGTTCGTGATACGCCTGCCCCGGATGCCCTTCAACATACAGTTTCCCCAGCTGTAACCAGCCAGAGGTCAGCACCGCTTCGTGCCGGGCACCGTCAAAGAGTCCCAGATCAACAAACCAGTCCGGCACGTCCCGGGGCTGAGCCTGATGTTCGCGGGTAATCTGCTGGCCGGCCGCCAGCAAGTCGAGTTGCACCTTACGATAAAAGCCCCCATCGAATACCGCATTGATCACCGACTCGGCGCCCAGGGTATCGCTGGTTTCCAAATAAGGTGTTAACGCCAACCCCAGCGAAGTGACGGTATTGATCACCGTGGTTTCCTGCTGTTGCGCCAGATAGCTTCGGGTTGAACTGAACTGCACCGAATAGGCCGTCATAAACAACAGGGCAAAGAGCAACAGCATGGTCACCAGAAGTTGCCGGTATAGAGTCATAGTTAGCCGTCCAAATTCATGCTGGGCCGCTGCAGTCGCTTGACATCGACACGGCCACGTAAATCATTCCAAAGAGACAGTCGTGATGCCTTGCCAGCCAGCTCGCCCTGACCTCGCTCACGCATCAGCCACAGATGTTGACCGTTAAAACTGTAAATAGGCTCAAGATCGCCGCGTTCCGTTGCCCGCCGAATGGTGCCGTCTAGATTATCCAGGATCAAAGGCACCGCGGACGCCGTCGGATAATAGGCAACCACCATATGAAACTGATTCAGTTCCAGCGCCTTGACGTACACCAGCCGCAGCTTGTCATCGTCAATGCCCAGCTCCCGCAACGAGAAATACTTGGCTACACTAAAGTCTTCACAATCACCGCCTCCCGCACCTAAAAATTCCAGTGGGGTCGCCCAGTAGTCGTTTTTGCCCCACAACTTGATATCGTCGATAAAATGCAGACGATTGAAGAAGATGTTGACCCGAGACAGGGTTTCTCTGTCGCTCCAGTCTGTAACCTGCCCCTCACGTACCAGTTGTCGCCAGCCACGAAGACGGTTCGCGGCCTTGTCACCATAAAACCGGTGTACCGCCTCGGCCATGTTTTCATCTTCATCCAGTAACGACTGGGCTGGCGCGCCAAGCACTATGCTCAGCACCGCCAGCCCACAGAGCCGGTGTAAAAATCGACCCATTATTTGTCGGAGTTTTCAACGCTATAGACATTCCAGCGCATTCTGGCTCCTTCCTTCATACTGGTCAGCGCTCCCACCACCCGTCGATTGGCGGCGGCAGATTGTTCATCTTCGCCCATCAGCAAGGGGGCGCTCTCACCATAACCGATGATCTCCAGGTGATTACCCTCAACCCCGGCTTTCATCAGGGCACGCCGCGCCGCTTCGGCCCGACGCTTGGACAGGGCCAGGTTATACTCGTCGCTGCCTACCTTGCTCGCATGCCCTTCCAGCAATAACTTAAGGTCGGGGTTTTGCTTCATGAAGGTCGCCATCTGGTTGATTTCATCCCGGTATTTGGGCGTGATCTCCGAGCGGTCGTGGGCAAACAGGATAATGATATCCTGCTGCAGCGCCTTATAGGCACTACCGCCACAGCCGCCGTTATCCACCTCCGAATTCGTGACCGAATCCAGACAGTTGTCCCTTGCGGTAATAACACCATCCCGATCGAGATCGCTCAGATCATAAGCCGCCACCGTTTCTCGCTCCGGCTCGGTCGTCAGGCTGGAACAGGCGGCCAACGGGAGTGTAAGAGCCAATAGAATCCATACTTTCATCATCTCTCTCCTTTTTATTTTTTAGCTTTTAGCTTTTGGCCTGCCACTGTTCCGGCTGAGTGAACCGCAGCGCCTCAAGCAGCTGCCCGGACGCATTCA
Organism: Oceanisphaera arctica; assembly: GCF_002936955.1. Taxonomy (GTDB): domain Bacteria; phylum Pseudomonadota; class Gammaproteobacteria; order Enterobacterales; family Aeromonadaceae; genus Oceanimonas; species Oceanimonas arctica. Next base: position 22,490 of record NZ_MPZM01000018.1, read on the forward strand.
TGATGCGATACTCCGCCAGTAACTGATCGTACTCGGTGTCGATGTAGGAACGTCGGGCCTCGAACAACTCGTTTTCGGTGTTCAGGACGTCCAGCAGGGTCCGGCTGCCCAGTGAAAACTGCTTCTTATAGGCATCGACGGTATTGAAGCTGGCTTCCACATGTTTACGCAGAAAGTTTTTCTGCCGGCCAAGCGATTCATACGCAGCCCAAGCCAGGCGCATACCTTCTTCAACCTGACGATGTGCGTTCATGTGAATATCCTTGGCCTGCATCTCCAGTGCCGAGGTCGAGCGACTGCGTGCCACATCGGCACCGCCGTTAAACAGGTTGTAACGCATACGTACCATGGCGGTGAAGTCGTTATTATGACCACGAACACCGTCAATATCGTCATTCCAGCCGCTGTCCAGCTCCAGATTCACCTTGGGATAAAAACCGGATTTGGCGTCTTCATGCTGATAACGTGCCGCGTCCACATCAAGCGAGGCAGATGCCAGCGTTGGATGTTTTTCCTTGGCAATCACCAGCGCTTCATCCAGCGTGGGCGGAATGAAATTGGCATCCGTTTTGGGCTGGCGCAAATCACCCGGCATGTCATTCACTAGCGAGATAAACTGGCTTTGCGCATCCCGCAGATTGTTTTCGGCAGCCGTCATATTGGAATAGGCCCGCGCCACCCGCCCCTGAATCTGGGTAAAGTCGGCGGTAGAGCCCACTCCGGAATCGGTCCGGCGTTGAATATCGGATAAAATCTGTTCGTGCGTTTCCAGATTTCGGCGCGACAATTCGACAATTTCATCCTTACGTAGCACATCCAAATATACTTCCGCTACGCGCAGAGCGATATTTTCCGCATCGGAGAGCAGGGTATAACGCTGCGCATCCGCTTCGGCCTGAGTTCGGTGCACGTTGCTGGAAGTTTTGAAACCATCAAACAGTAACTGGCGCAATGAAAGGCCGGCCTCTTTGCGCGTCAGGGTCTTGTCGGCCCTGTCACTGCCGTCCCGGGTTCCCGGACTGTCGGTATATTCATAACCTATACCGGCATTGGCATCCAGGGTGGGCAAATAACCAGAAAATGCCTCATCCTGCTCGTATTGCCGGGACTGATAAAGGTGAAACGCTTCCTTCACCTTGGGGTGGGTTATCAGAGTCTGGGTCACCGCCTCTTCCAGAGTCTGGGCCTGTACCGGCAATACCAGAGCGGCACCGACCAGCACTGCAATCGTCGTTTTTTTCATTTGTATTTCTCCCTTCCAGATTCAACGCTCACGCAAAGCGCTCTGCCTTGCTCTTAATATGGGTTTGAGCAGGTAATCCAGTACCGTTTTTTTACCCGTTATGATATCGACCCCGGCCTGCATACCCGGAATAATCCGGAGCGGTGCCGTTTCTTGTCCCAGAAAACTTTCACTGGTACGAATGGTCGCCAGAAAAAAAGTATTGCCTTCTTCATCCTGGATAGAGTCGGCACTGATTTTCTCCACTTCACCGACCAAGCCACCATAGATAGTGAAATCATAGGCGGTAAACTTGACCATTGCCTCCAGTCCCGGGCGTAAAAAACCAATGTCTTTCGGCTCAATACGGGCTTCTACCAACAAAGTATCTTCCAACGGCACTATTTCGACCAGATCTACCCCCGGCTGCACTATGCCACCCACTGTATTTACATTAAGGGTTTTGATGGTGCCTTTGACCGGTGAGGTCACCGAGGTTCGCCGCACCCTGTCCTGCAGGCCAACCTCTCCCTGCTGCAACTGAGCCAGCCGGTTACGCCGCTCGTTCAGCTCTTTCTGAGCTTCGGAACGGAAGGTCAGGGCCACCTCCTTGCGCTTGAAGATGTTTTCCCGCAGGGAGGCGTCAAGCTTGGGCAACAGCAACCGGGTCGACTCCAGCTCCCCCTGCATCTCGTTCAGCTGCCGTTCTAGGCGCAGAATTTCAACCTGGGGCACTATGCCTTCCCGGGCCAGCGGACGGCTCATGTTCACTTCACGTGCGGCCAGCGAGACCCCCCGCTGCAGCGTACGCACCTTGGCATTGGTCTCGATGACTTCCTGCTCGCGCTGCTCTATCTGATTGCCGAAAATGGACAGCTGGTTTTTAACGAACCCCAGCCGTTCGCTGAACAGGGATCGCTGAAACTCGGGCTGCCCCGGATATTGCTCGCGAAAATCATCGGGAAACTCCAGGTCGACTTTTTCAACCTTTACCTGAGCCCGCCAGGCCAGACCCGGGTCTTCAAGAATATGAATCGAGTTTATCTCTGCCTTTAACCGCCGCACATCGCCCTGTAATGCCGCAATTTCCTGTTCCCTCTCCCGCAAATCCGATAAAAAACGGGTGTCATCGATCAGCAGCAACACCTGTCCCTTTTCAACCTGCTGCCCTTCACGGATATAAAGTTCCCGGACTATGCCCCCCTCCAGGTTGGACACCACCTGGATCTGGCTGGAAGGGATAACCTTGCCCATGCCAGAGGTGACTTCTTCCAGCTCGGCAAAATACGCCCATATCAAAGCCACCGTCACGAACAGCAGCATGCTCCACAGCAGGGCCTTGCCCGCTCTGGGGGTATTCAACAACACGGCGGCGGCGATGTCATTGGTATAATCGAGCAACTCTGGCGGCAATGTTTTTTTACCCATAACTGGCCTCCTTGCTACGTACCTTGCCAGACTTCAGCTGCTGCAATACCTGTGCCTTGGGCCCATCCGCCACTATTCGCCCTTGCTCCAGCACTATGACCCGGTCAACCACCTCCAGCATGGAGGTGCGATGGGTCACCAGCAGCAGGGTCTGTTCGGCCCTGAGCTTGAGCAGCTCCTGACGAATATACAGCTCGGAACGGTTATCCATGTTGGAGGTGGGCTCGTCCATCATCACCATCACCGGATCGTTGAGCATCGCCCGGGCGATGGCTACCGCCTGGCGCTGACCACCGGACAACTGGCGGCCGCCTTCGCCGACCTGCTTGTCCAGACCATCGGGATCCTGGTTAGTAAACAGGGTCACCCCCGCCCGCTGTGCCGCCGCCAGCACCTGACTTTCTTCCGCCAGCGGATTGGCAATCACTATGTTGTCTCGAATGGTGCCGAAGAACAGGTTTACATCCTGTGGCACACAACCGATATTGCGTCTCAGAGCCGCCGGTTGCAGCTGGCCGATGTCGATGCCATCAATACGAATAGCGCCGCCTGTCGGTTTATACAAACCCGCCACCAGCCGCTCCAGTGTCGTCTTGCCCGAGCCGATACGACCGATAACGGCCACCTTTTCTCCGGCCTTGATATGCAGGCTCAGGTTGCTCAGCACATCATGCTCGGAGCCCGGATAACGAAAGCACACCTGATCAAACTGAATATCGCCGCTGAATACCGGATGATGAATAAAGCGCCGTCCCGCTTCCTGTTCCTCGGGGGCAGCCATAATCTGCTCCAGAATCCCCATGGCGGAGCGGGCCTGGTTGTAGCGAGTCGACAACACCGATAGCTGCACCATGGGCGCTATGGCTCTGCCGCTCAGCATCACCGCCGCTATCAGTCCGCCCATCGACAAGTCACCGGCGGCAATCAGGTACACCCCCAGTACAATCAGGCTAACAGTGGTGAATTGCTGAGTGACACTGGCCAGGGTGGATACCGAGTTGGTCAGGCGACGAGTTTTCATGCCCCAGCTGGCAATATGGCTCACCGCCTGCTCCCAGCGGTGCTGAAAAGTTCCCTGAGCACCAAACAACTTGATGGTTTCCAGCCCCGCTATGCCTTCTACCAGGTTGGCATTTTTCTGGGATGCCAGCCGCGATCCTTCTTCTATGCTGCGTTTCAACGGCCGCTGGATCAGCACACTGAAGCCGATCAGCAACAAAATCGCGATAACCGGCACCCACACCATAGAACCGGCGAAAATCCAGATGATCAGCAAAAACAGGAAGGAAAACGGAATATCGACCAGTGCCGCCACCGTGGCCGAGGTTAGAAAGTCCCGGACCGACTCGAATTCCTGCAGATGCTTGGCGAAGGCACCGGTAGAAGGTGGCCGGGCCTCCATGCGCATCCCCATCACCTTGGAAAAGATCTGTGCAGATAACAATACATCCGATTTTTTGCCGGCCACATCGATAAAGTGACTGCGTAGCATGCGCAGCAGAAAATCGAACAAAAACACGATTCCGGCGCCGATCGCCAGCACCCACAAGGAGTCAAAAGAGAGGTTGGGCACTATCTTGTCGTACACGTTCATGGTGAACAGAGGCGTGACCAAGGCAAAGATGTTGATCAGCAAGGAGCCAATCAACACATCCCGGTAGATGGAAAAGGAGCGCCGCAGGGTACCCCAGAACCAGTGCCCATCATGACTGTCCAGTATCTTGGGGGATCGTTCATCGAAGCGAAATTTGGGTTTGGTAAAAATAACGTGACCGTTGTAACTGGCCGACAGTTTTTCAAACGACAACCATTGTTCACCTTCTCCCGACCCTGGCAGCATGACCCGACAGCGGGCCTGCTCGGTATCCGTCTCCAGCAGCACACCGGCGTCGCCTTCTTTCAACAACAGAATGCAGGGCAGCAACAAGTCCGAAATATCGTCGAGCGAATAGGCCGCATGATGGGCCGATAACTCGGCCCGTTCGGCCGCGCGAGAAAACAGCAGCGGCGTCAGCCTGGCTTCCGGCAGTGGCAACCCGGATATCAGGGCTTCCCCCTGCCAGGGGTGACCATAGAGTTTGGTCAGGAACACCAGGCAATGCAGCAAGGGATCCTGAACCGATTGTGAGTCCTGCATGAATGAAGATGCTCCCGTCAGTAGCGCATGGGTCTTATTCTAGTGAAGTTATGGTTACTGCGCAGAGATGAGTAAAAAAACAGCAGATTGATGACCGAACGACACCGTGCCGTACCTGTCGAGTATCAGGGGCAACGTGGAAAGGCGAGCAAAAAAATACCGGCACTGGGCCGGTATGATTTCAAACTTTAAAGGCTAATATTTACAATACGTTAACGGCATTCAGTTCTTTGAACGCCTGTTCCAGGCGGGCCATCATGCTGTTCTGGCCTTCGCGCAGCCAGACCCGCGGATCGTAGTATTTCTTGTTCGGCTTGTCGTCACCGTCCGGGTTTCCGATCTGACCCTGCAGGTAATCCTGTTTTGCTTTGTAATAATCCATCACACCGGCCCAGGTCGCCCACTGGGTATCGGTATCTATGTTCATCTTGATCACCCCGTAACCGATGGACTCCTTGATTTCTTCGGCAGAAGAGCCGGAGCCACCGTGGAACACGAAGTTCAGTGACTTGGCCGGCAGACCGAATTTTTCGGACACATACTTCTGGGAGTTATCCAGGATCTGCGGCGTCAGTTTGACGTTGCCCGGCTTGTATACGCCGTGCACGTTGCCGAAGGAGGCGGCGATGGTGAACTTGTCGCTGATAGCGCTCAGTTTTTCGTAGGCATAGGCCACGTCTTCCGGTTGGGTGTAAAGCAGCGAGCTGTCCATGCCGGTGTTGTCGACACCGTCCTCTTCACCACCGGTGCAGCCCAGCTCGATTTCCAGGGTCATGCCGATTTTGCTCATGCGCGCCAGGTATTGGCCGCAGATCTCGATGTTTTCTTCCAGGCTTTCTTCGGACAAGTCGATCATGTGCGAACTGAACAGCGGCTTGCCGGTCTCGGCAAAGTGCTTCTCGCCCGCGTCCAGCAGGCCGTCGATCCAGGGCAGCAGCTTCTTGGCCGCATGGTCGGTATGCAGAATAACCGGCACCCCGTAGGCTTCGGCCAGCGCATGCACATGACGAGCACCGGAAATGGCGCCCAGAATGGCGGCCTGGTGACCTTCCAGCTTCAGACCCTTACCGGCGAAGAAGGCGGCGCCGCCGTTGGAGAACTGGACCACCACCGGCGCCTTGACCTTGGCGGCGACTTCCATCACGGCGTTAACCGACTCTGTACCCACCACGTTCACCGCCGGCAGCGCGAATGCGTTGGCCTTGGCGATGGTAAATATCGTCTGCATATCGTCGCCGCTGACTACACCCGGCTTTACCACATCAAAAATTTTCTGGGACATTATCTTGCTCCTGTAGGAAAAGCATTCGGCCGGCAACCAGTGCCAGCTGATTTGAATCAGTAATACCGGTTAGCCCTTGGCTCTCTGCTCAAGCATGGCCACCGCCGGCAGTGTCTTGCCTTCCACAAACTCCAGGAAGGCGCCGCCACCGGTTGAGATATAGGAGATCTTGTCCTTGATTCCGAACAGGTCGATGGCCGCCAGAGTGTCGCCACCACCGGCGATGGAGAAGGCGTCGCTCTCGGCAATGGCCCTGGCCACAATGTCGGTGCCGCGACGGAAGTTTTCAAATTCGAACACGCCCACGGGGCCATTCCAGATGATGGTCTTGGCGTTTTTCAGGATCTCGGCCAGCTGTTCGGCAGACTCGTCACCCAGGTCGAGGATCTGCTCGTTGTCGGTCACTTCGGACACATCCTTGAGAGTGGCCGCTGCGGTTTCGGAAAACTCGGTGGCAGTGCGTACATCGGTGGGCAGCGGAATATCACACTTGGCCATCAGTCGCTTGGCTTCCGGGATCAGGTCCGCTTCATGCAGCGACTTGCCTACGTTGTGGCCGGCGGCGGCGACGAAGGTATTGGAAATTCCGCCCCCCACCACCAGCTGATCGGCGATGCCGGACAGAGATTCCAGCACGGTCAGCTTGGTGGAAACCTTGGAGCCACCTACTACCGCCACCAGCGGCCGGGCCGGGTTATCCAGCGCCTTGGCCAATGCTTCGAGCTCGGCAGATAACAAGGGGCCGGCACAGGCGATGGTGGCAAATTTGGCTACGCCATGAGTGGAGGCCTGGGCCCGATGGGCGGTGCCGAAGGCATCCATCACAAACACATCACAAAGGGCCGCATACTGACGAGACAGGGCCTCGTCATCTTTTTTCTCGCCTTTATTGAAGCGCACGTTTTCCAGCACCACCAGCTCGTTGGCGGCAAGCTCCACGCCGTTCAGATAATCTCTGGCCAGACGTACCGGCACAGACAGGGCGTGCTGCAGGTAATCTACCACCGGCTGCAGGGAGAACTCGTCGGCGTATTCACCTTCGGTGGGGCGGCCGAGGTGAGAAGTCACCATCACCTGGGCACCCTGAGCCAGTGCCGCTTCGATGGTCGGCAGCGAGGCCAGGATACGGGCGTCGGAGCTGACCTTGCCGTTTTTAACCGGCACGTTCAGATCGGCGCGGATCAGCACCCGCTTGCCAGACAAGTCGAGTTCGTTCATTTTGATGACAGACATAACGCGTCCTCTATATTGCAGTATTAGTGTTTTTTAATTCGTGTCGACCGGCTTGAGCCAGGCCAGACTGGTATCCAGCATCCGGTTGGCAAAGCCCCATTCGTTATCACACCACATCAGCATCTTGATCAGGTTGGCGTCACTGACCCGGGTTTGGGTGCCATCGATGATGGAAGAATGAGGATCATGATTGAAATCTACCGAGACCAGCGGCGCCTCGGTATAGCCGAGAATCCCCTTGAGCGGCCCGGCGGCGGCCTCGCGCAGCACCCGGTTGACCGCCTCGACCGTGGCCTTGTTGTCCACGATTACGCTCAAATCCATGGCGGTTACGTTAATAGTGGGTACTCGCACCGAAATGGCCTCGAACTTACCGGCAAAATGCGGAAGTATGCGTTCAACGCCCTTGGCCAGCTTGGTATCCACCGGAATGATGGACTGGCTGGCGGCGCGGGTGCGGCGCAGATCGGGATGATAGGCATCGATCACCTGCTGATCATTCATCGCCGAATGAATGGTGGTGATGTTACCGCACTTGATATTGAATACCCGGTGCAGGGTCTCGATCACCGGCACCACGCAGTTGGTGGTACAGGAGGCGTTGGAAACAATGGTCTCGTCACCGGTCAGTTGCTGATGATTGACGCCGTAGACGATGGTGGCGTCCAGATCGTTGTCGCCCGGATGGGAAAACAGCACCTTTTTGGCGCCCGCCTTCAGGTGCAGCCGGGCATCGGCCCGGCTGGACAATACGCCGGTGCATTCCAGCACCAGATCGACGCCCAGCTCGGCCCAGGGCAGCCGGGCAGGATCGGGCTCATGACATAAACGGATGATATCGTCTTCAATCTCGAAGGCACCCGGCAACAGCGTCACCTCCCGGCCGAAACGTCCGTGGCTGGAGTCGTAACGGGTCAGGTGAGCCATGGCCTCTGGCTCGGCCAGTTCGTTGATGGCGACGATCTTCATATACCGGTGCAGATCACGTTCGTAAAACGCCCGTAATACACTGCGTCCGATACGGCCGTAGCCGTTAATGGCGACTCGAATCATTTACTCTTGTTCCTGTGGGCATAAAGGCGATACCGGGCATTTCCCTTCCGGTACTGAAATCAGGCACAAGTCTAACGGGGATTGAAACCAAGGGGAATGGCTGGAGAAGTGATGGAGCCCTAAAAAGGAAAACCCCGGCTGCCAAGGCAGTCGGGGGAGTCATCAAAACAGGGGTTAATCAAACGCCTTCCAGCTCTATTTCTCGCTGGTCGGCCCGAACAGGGTCGTCGGCTTGATGCTGCAACCAGCGCAGCAACTGCGCCGGATAACAATCATCCGCCGCCGACATGCAAAGCGGTAACGACAGGTGGGGGGGCATCATCTGCGGCACATAATCCATGATCTTGTCCTCGCTGGTGAAACAAACCTCAAGTGACCCTAACATCTCCTGTTGACGGTTTTATGACTGTATAACATTCCACCAGCTTATGCGACTCGACTCAGTGCGGCAACAGCACGGGCTCCTCTACCTCGGTATCGGGCTGGGGTTCGGGCTCAGGTTCGGGTAAGTCCAGTTCCATCTGGCAGGCCTGCGCTTCGGCAATGGCCTCCTGTTCCATATGCGGAAACACCTCTTCCATCGGCACTTCCACAAACTCTTCGTTTCGAGGATCCAGCTCGACAATGATACCCGCCGTGTCCGCCGGGGTCTGAATATAGTGGGCCTGTTCCAGCACCGGCACCGAAGTGCTGCGCCACTGCCAGACCCATGTATAGGTTCCCAGCAGCAACGCCACCCCGGCACAACCATAGTAAAGCCCCTGGGCCCCGAGCCAGGTCATCATGCTGGAGCTGAACAGCGGCCCCAAGGTGCTGCCCAGACCGTAACTCAGCAACAAGGTTGTGCTGGCCGCGACAATATGGTGGGCCTCCATTCGGTCGTTGGTGATCGCCACCGCCACCGGATAGATAGCCGCCACCATGCCCATATAGAGTGAAGAAAAACCGATCAGAAACCAGAGGTTCAGATGCCCCATAAACACCACGCCCAAGGCGCTGCCAACAATCAGAGCATTGAGCCAGACCATGATTTTGCTGCGGTCTAGCCGGTCACATAACCGGCCTAGCGGCCAGGCAAACAGGATAAAGGTAAATACCGAGGCCGCCATGAAATAAGACAGCTGGTCTACCGGCAGGCCAACGTCAATGGCATAGACAGGAGCCATCGAATAGAAGCTGCTGATCAAGACCCCACTGCACAAGGCCGCCAACAGCCCCACCGGCGCATCCTTGATAATGGCTTTCACGCTGATGCGCTCGCTGTGCTCTATAGTCGGTGCTTCCACCCGACTCAGCGACAGTGGCACCAGCGCCGCGGTCAGCACGATGGCACCCAGGGTAAAGGGCACAAAGGCCACCGGATCGATCAGACCAATCAGCAACTGGCCGGCGGTCGCCGCAATGTAGGTACAAATCTGATAGGTAAAAAACAGCGTCGCCCGATATTCATTGGTGGCCACGGCACTGAACCAGCTTTCAATCACCACAAAACTGCCGGCTACCGCTATGCCCGCAAAGGCGCGTAACAGTGCCCAGACCCAGATACTGTCGGTCAACGGAAAGATCAGGGTGGAGCTGGCCAGGAAGGCACTGAACACGGCAAAGGCTCGAATATGCCCCACGCGCTTGATCACCCGGGGGCCATACAGGGAGCCGAGCACAAAGCCCACCGCGTAACACACCATAATGCTGCCGATCAGCGTCGGCTCAATGCCCCTGAGGCCCAGGTTGACCCCGAGCAGAGTCATGACAAAGGTGTTTCCCCCCATCAAGAGGAAGACGCTGAAAATCAGGGCAGAAAGGGAAATAACCAGACGTTTTATCATGAACGACCGCTGTGTGAATAAATGGATGAGATTGCCGTCAGGTTGACAGGAAACATAGGTGGTTAACACCCCGGATACACTTTTTTATCCGGCTTTGATCACGATTATAAGACATGAGCTCATGATTTTTTTAAGCGGCGAACAGGCAAAAAAATCCCCGGACCAGCCGGGGATTTTTTAACAGCAACTTTTTAGCTGCAACAGGGTAATTAGCCCTGAGCTTTCAGCTTGCGACGATAAGCGTGCAGCAGTGGCTCGGTATAACCGCTGGGCTGAGTAGCGCCCTCGAATACCAGGTCACAGGCGGCTTTGAAGGCGATGCCATCGAAGCCTGGTGCCATATTGCGATACTGCGAATCGGCGGCGTTCTGCTGATCGACGATGGCGGCCATGCGTTTCATGGACTCCATCACCTGATCGTTGGTCAGAATGCCGTGACGCAGCCAGTTGGCGATGTGCTGAGCGGAAATACGCAGGGTAGCGCGGTCTTCCATCAGGCCGACATCGTTGATGTCCGGCACCTTGGAACAGCCCACACCCTGATCAATCCAGCGCACAACATAACCGAGGATACCCTGGGCATTGTTATCCAGATCCTGCTGAATTTCTTCGGCAGTCAGCTTTTCCGGGTTGGCCAGCAGCGGAATGGTCAGCAGTTCGTCCAGGCTGGCCGCTTCGCGTGACTTCAGCTCATCCTGACGAGACTTCACATTCACCTGATGGTAATGCGTAGTATGCAGCACGGCGGCGGTCGGAGACGGAACCCAGGCGGTGTTGGCACCGGCCATGGGGTGAGCGATTTTCTGCTCCATCATATCGGCCATGTTGTCGGGAATCGCCCACATGCCTTTACCGATTTGTGCCTTGCCCTGCAGGCCGGCAGCCAGACCGATGTCTACGTTGTTGTTCTCGTAGGCGCCAATCCAGGCCTGCTGCTTCATATTACCTTTGCGCACAACCGGGCCGGCTTCCATGCTGGTGTGAATTTCATCACCAGTACGGTCCAGGAAGCCGGTGTTGATGAAGACCACACGCTCGCGGGCTTCATAGATACAGGCTTTCAGGTTGACACTGGTACGGCGCTCTTCGTCCATGATACCCACTTTCAGGGTATTCTTGGCCAGGCCCAGTACCTGCTCGACACGGGCGAACAGTTCACAGGCAAACGCGACTTCTTCCGGACCATGCATCTTGGGCTTGACGATGTACACGCTGCCGGTACGGGAATTCTTGAACTGGCCGTTGCCTTTCAGATCGTGAATGGCAATCAGGCAGGTCACCAGAGCATCGAGAATGCCTTCCGGTACTTCGTTGCCGTCTTTGTCCAGTACCGCTTCGTTGGTCATCAGGTGACCGACGTTACGGACGAACAGCAGGCTGCGGCCATGCAGGTCGAACTTTTCACCCTGAGGATTGAGGTATTCGCGATCCGGGTTCAGGCTGCGGACGATTTCTTTGTCGCCTTTCTGTACCTTCTGGGTCAGGGTGCCTTTCATCAGGCCCAGCCAGTTGCGATACACACCGACCTTGTCTTCGGCATCGACGGCAGCAACGGAGTCTTCGCAGTCCATGATGGTGGACAAGGCGGATTCCAGCAGCAGGTCTTTGATACCCGCCTTGTCGTCTTTACCTACCTGGTTGGAGCGGTCGAACTGCAGCTCGATGTGCAGGCCGTTATTACGCAGCAACACGGCAACCGGAGTGGAAGCGTCACCGTTATAACCGGCAAACTTGCTGGTGTCGGCCAGGGTAGTGACTTCACCGTTTTCCAGGGTGACCTGCAGCTGACCGTCAATCACCTGATAGGTGTTGGCATCGGCGTGACTGCCGTTGGCCAGAGGCGCGGCCTGATCCAGCAGGTTACGACCCCAGGCAACAACCTTGGCCGCACGACGCGGATTGAATGCCTTGGTTTTTTCGGCGCCATCGGCATCGGAGATGATATCGCTGCCGTACAGTGCATCGTACAGGCTGCCCCAACGTGCGTTGGCGGCATTCAGGCAGTAGCGGGCATTGTTGACCGGTACAACCAGCTGAGGGCCGGCCAGGGTCGCCAGTTCTGCATCAACGTTGGTGGTGGTGATGGCGAAGTCATCGACTGCCGGCAGCAGGTAGCCGATGTCGGTCAGGAACTGCTTGTAGGCTGCTGCATCAAAGGACTGGCCGGCATGAGCCTGATGCCATTCGTCGATTTGACGTTGCAGCTGTTCCCGTTTTTCCAGCAGGGCGCGGTTCTTCGGAGCCAGATCGTTGACGATCTGTTCCATGCCGGTCCAGAAAGCCGCTGGCTCAACGCCAGTACCGGGGATGATTTCATTTACTACCAGATCATGAAGAACGGTAGCGACTTGCAAAGTGCCGAGGTGAGTACGTTCCGTCATAGTTGCTTCTTCTATTCTAGTTGTCAGTAGTTATGTTTAAGACCGATCACTAACCCTAATCGCTTGGGAGCGATAGTTTACCTCGTGAAGGGAGCCAGAGGCAAAGTCGAATTGCAATGAGTGCTCACAGGATATTTACAAATTGTGTATAAAAAGTCATTTATTTTATAATATTGCATATAATTCAATGATATAAACACCAATAACAACCCGGTACAATTCGTACATATTTTCAGCACTCGACGCCAGCGTGCCACTGCCATCTCACTCGAAAAGCTCGCATTTTCCATGCAAAGAACAGACAAAAAACAGACAAAAAAACGCGCTATCGCGCGTTTTTAAGCAACTCAAGGCCACCTCGTCCGATCTGGCAATAAGTGTCGTTTATCGGTCCAGCATGCTGTGAATGTCTTCATCGCTGGTGTGGCGCACGTCTTTGCCCTTGACGAAATAGATGATGTATTCACAGATATGCTGTACCCGGTCCCCTACCCGCTCCAGCGAGCGCGCGCACCACAGCACGTTGAGCACATGAGGGATAGAACGCGGATCTTCCATCATGAAGGTCATCAGCTCGCGAATGATCGACTCATATTCCCGGTCGACCCTGGCATCTTCCTTGTGCACTTCTATCGCCGCTTCCACGTCCATGCGCGCGAAGGCATCCAGCGACTCGTGCAACATCTTGACGGTACGCCGGCCCATGTTCTCCATCGACACCAGCGGCGGCTGCTTCTTGTCGGCGTTATCCAGCAGCATCATGCCGATACGCTTGGCCACATCGCCAATGCGCTCCAGATCGGTGATGGTCTTGATGATCGCCAGTACCAGCCGCAAATCCGAGGCCGCCGGCTGGCGTTTGGCGATGATACGGGTGCAGTCTTCGTCTATCTGTACCTCGAGTCCGTTCACCTTGTGATCGTTCGCCACTATCAGCCGGGCCATCTCCAGATCCTGCTTGTGGATGGCGGTAATGGCATCGGTCAGCTGCTGCTCGACCAGACCGCCCATCACCAGCACCTGGTTCAGGACGCCTTCCAGCTCAGTATTAAACTGACCGGAAATATGTTTCTTGAGGTTGTGGTTGTCCATCATCGCTGTGCTCCTTAACCGTAGCGTCCGGTAATGTAATCTTCGGTCTTTTTCTTGGCCGGAGTCGTAAATAGGGTATTTGTGTCGGTGTACTCAATCAGCTCACCCATATACATGAAGGCGGTATGATCCGATACCCGTGCCGCCTGCTGCATGTTGTGGGTTACAATCACCACGGTGAACTGTTCCTTGAGGGTGCTGATCAGCTCTTCAATCACCAGCGTCGAGATCGGATCCAGCGCCGAGGTCGGCTCATCAAGCAGCAACACTTCCGGCTCGATGGCAATGGCACGGGCAATCACCAGTCGCTGCTGCTGACCGCCAGACAGACCAAAGGCGTTCTCGTGCAGTCGATCCTTGACCTCATCCCACAGCGCCGCCCCGCGCAATGAACGCTCTACCGCCTCATCCAGCCGACGACGGTCGTTGATGCCCTGCAACCGCAGGCCATAAACCACGTTCTCATAAATCGACTTGGGGAACGGATTGGGCCGCTGGAATACCATGCCTACCTGCCGACGTAGGGCCGCCACATCCACCCCTTTGCCGTAGATGTTCTGATCGTGCAGCAGAATTTCGCCTTCGATGCGGCAATTCTCCACCAGATCGTTCATCCGGTTGATGCAACGCAGCAGCGTCGATTTACCGCAGCCTGACGGACCGATAAAGGCGGTCACCTGGCCCTTGGCAATGTTCATGTCCACGTTGAACAGCGCCTGCTTTGCGCCATAGAACAGGTTGAGGTCACGGACCTTCAGCGCCGTCTGCTTGTCCGTCAATTTGCCGAGATCGAGGGTCGCATCCTGGCTCATGGTGGTTGCTACATTAATCATCTTATTACCTCAAAATGATGGGCTGTCCTGAACTTACTGATCAAGAGAGCGGAATTTTTCACGCAGGTGATTACGAATACCGATGGCGGTCAGGTTAAGACCGACGATCACCGTCACCAGCAGGAAGGAGGTCGCATATACCAGTGGTCGCGCCGCTTCCACGTTGGGGCTCTGAAAACCCACATCGTAGATATGAAAGCCTAGGTGCATGAATTTACGCTCTACATGCAGATAGGGGAAGTTACCGTCCACCGGCAGGCTGGGTGCCAGCTTCACCACGCCCACCAGCATCAGCGGTGCCACTTCGCCCGCAGCCCGGGCAATCGCCAGAATAAGACCGGTCATGATCGCCGGGCTGGCCATGGGGATCACGATGCGCCACAGGGTTTCCGCCTTGGTGGCCCCCAGTGCCAGCGAGCCCTGGCGTACTGCGCTCGGAATCCGCGACAAGCCTTCTTCGGTAGACACTATCACCACCGGCAGAGTCAGAATAGCCAGCGTCAGCGCCGACCACAGCACCCCGGGCGAGCCAAAGGTCGGTGTGGGCAGCGACTCGGGATAAAACAGCTGATCGAGCGAGCCCCCCACCATGTAAACGAAGAAGCCCAGACCGAACACCCCGTACACAATAGACGGCACCCCCGCCAGATTGATGACCGCGATGCGGATAATCTTGGTCAGGTTGTTCTTGCCCGCATACTCGTGCAGATAAATGGCCGCCACCACCCCCAGCGGGGTCACGATAATGGCCATCAGTATCACCATGAATACGGTGCCGAAGATGGCCGGGAACACGCCGCCCTCGGTATTGGCTTCGCGGGGTTCGCCACTGACAAACTTGCCGATTTGCGAAAACCAGTGCAGTACCTTGGCCACCGGACCCATGTCGTTGGGCCAGGTCACATCCAGCACATTACCCAGCGACAGCGTGACTTCCTGGCCACGCATGTCCCGCACCACCACATTATCGCGGCGGGCCTCTTCACGCAGGGCAAACAGCTGCTTTTCCAGCACCTGATAATCGGCTCTAAGCTGTTGCTCCTCGGCCTGAATCTCGGCCAGTGCCTCGTCGGTCGCTTCGCCATCCAATTCCAGTCGACGCTGCTTGAGGCGCAGCTTTTCCAGCTCGAAGTTGATGGTGCCAATCTCGCCCCGCTGCAGGGCTTTCATCTGGCTGTTCAGCTCGCTTACCCGCTCGATACGGCGCTTGAGCTGCTCGCGCACGTCGCCACCGACGGCATTGCCGCCTTCCTGTACCCGTTCGACATAACCGTAGAAGTTGCCGTGAGTGGAACGCTCCAGCACCGCCAGCTCGGTCGGCTCCTGACGGGAAACGATGTCGGTTTCCAGCAACCAGCGAAAATCGAGCTGCACAAATTCCCGGTTACCGGTCTTGACCAGATAACGAGTCAGGGTCTCGGAAGTCACGCCTTCCAGCGTTAGCCCCGCACCGCGTAACTGCGCCACCGGCACCACTTCCCGATCATGAATTTCACCGATAACGGTCTGGCGATCACCCGCCGGCGAGCTGACCTGCCATTCGTAGATGGCATGCGGCCAGAAAAACGTCAGGCCACGCCAGCCAATCAACAACAATAACCCCAGTACCGCCACCAGGCTGATACTGACAGCGCCACCGGTCATCCAGATCCAGGGCGCCCCCGATTTAAACCATTTCCTCATGAGTCGTCCCGCCCTTACATTGAACTGTATTTGTCACGCAGCCGCTGGCGAACAAACTCCGCGACCGTGTTGACCATGAAGGTGAAAACAAAAAGTACCAAGGCCGCCAGGAACAATACCCGGTAATGTGAGCTGTTGACCTCGGCTTCCGGCATTTCCACCGCGATATTGGCCGACAAGGTCCGCATGCCGTTAAAGATGCTGAAATCCATCACCGGCGTGTTACCGGTGGCCATCAGCACGATCATGGTTTCACCCACGGCCCGGCCCAGCCCCATCATCACCGCCGAAAAAATACCGGGGCTGGCGGTCAGCATCACCACCCGGGTCAGGGTCTGCCAGGTGGTAGCACCCAGCGCCAGCGAGCCGTTGGACAGGTGCCGGGGCACCGAGAACACCGCATCTTCGGCAATGGAAAAGATGGTCGGGATCACCGCAAAGCCCATTGCGATACCCACCACCAGCGAGTTGCGCTGGTCAAAATCGATACCCAGCTCGTTGGTGAGAAAGCTGCGGGCATTGCCGCCGAAAAACAGGGTTTCTACCATGGGGCTGAAGGCAAAGGACATCCAGCCCACCAGCACCACCAGCGGCAGCAACAATATGCATTGCCAGCCTTCGGGCACCGCATTACGAATGTTTTTGGGCAGGTGATGCCAGACAAAAGCCATCAGCAATATCGACACTGGCATCATCACCAGCAGGATCACCATGCCCGGCAAATGGTTTTCTATCAGCGGCGCCAGCCAGAGACCGGCCAGAAAGCCGAGGATCACTGTCGGCAGCGCCTCCATGATTTCCACCGTCGGCTTAACCACCTTGCGCAAACCAGAAGACATGAAGTAGGCGGTGTAAACGGCCCCGGCAATGGCGATGGGGACCGCAAACAACAGCGCATAGAAGGCCGCCTTGAGGGTACCGAAGGAGATGGGCACCAGGCTCAACTTGGACTCGAAGTCGCTGCTGCCGGAGGTGGACTGCCACACATATTGCGGCTCGGGATAGCCTTCGTACCACACCTTGGTCCACATGGCGCGCCAGGTCACTTCCGGGTGCTCGTTCTCCACATGGAAGGTGGACAGCTTGTCGCCATTGAGCAGCAGCAGCATGGAGTTACGGGGCGACATAGCCAGCGCCGAGACGCCATCACCCGCCAGCTTTTCGGAGAACAGACGAGAGCCGCCGGTGGTATGGAAGATATCCAGGCTGCCGTTGCTCGACGCCGTGACAAAGCCCTTGCGGTTCACCTCGGAGGTTATCTGAGCGATGGCGCCATTGGCCTCGAATTCACGGATGAAGGTAAATTCACGCTTGCCGTCGCGAGTCACCTCGAACCACTGGGACACCTTGCCGTTGTCGTTGGCCACCAGCAACGAGTTGCCGCCGGACAGCAGACTCAGGGAGCTGATATTGCCACCGGCGGCATTCATCGCCAGCACGTTACGCAGCCGTACCTTGTTGATATTACGCACGTCATAGATATAAACGTCGTTGTCGCTGCGCACAAACAGGAAGCGCAGGTTCGGGGTCAGCAACAACTGATCCACCTGCTCGGGCAAGCCCGGAATCGTCACCTGGGTGGCCTTGAGTTCAATTTCGCCGGTGATGAAGTTTTCCTTGCCGGCAAAACGGGTCAGGATCCCGATGCCGTCATCGGTGAGTGCTGCGGCCGCGAAATCGTCTCCGTTGCGCGCTATGGTGAGCTGACTCAGGGGACGCTGTTGCTCATCCAGCACCAGAGGCTGTTCGCCGAAGGGGAACTCCACTTCGGGCAGTATGGTGCGGACATTGTCCGGATAACTGACATTGAACTTGGGCGACAGCACCATCAGCCGACCATCGGCCAGACCATAGGCGACCATCTTGTCGGTAATGTTGCGGGCGACACTGGTCACCTCACCCTCGACCTTGAGGCTGTAAACCCGCTTGCCCTTTTCGGGCAAGGAATAGAAGTTCACTTCACCCCGATCGTTGAAGCGATACACCAGCTCGTTCTGCTCTTCAATACCCAGCAGTGCCGTCTTACCAATACCAATATCGGTAACAGTGTCGGACTCGACCAGGCTGAATTGTGGCCCTGGCTCGACCCGGGCATCGTCAAAAATCGGCTTCACCACATAGAGCAGGTAAAAGAAGATCAATAGCAGGGCCACCAGCACCAGAATGCCACCGGTGGTCACGCCTATATGCACCAGCCGGTCTTTAAACCAGCGTTTGCGGCTGCCCGACAGCGCCAGGGTTTGGGTTTCGGTCGACATCAGTCACCTCGATATATTTCCAGTTGCCCCTATTGTATGGCAAGTAAATGACAATTTTGTTACATCCATGAACCGTGAGCTGGATGCCGGTAAAATATGTTGGAACCATCTATCTTCAACTGGCAGCCATGTCTGTTTAAACATGTATTTTTACAAGGAGAAAACCCATGCAAACTCTGGTCGCCACCCTGATAGGTCCCGACAAGACCGGACTGGTCAAACAACTGGCCACGCTTATCAAACAACACCACGGCAGCTGGCAGGCCAGCGCCATGAGCGAACTGGCCGGTTACTTTGCCGGCATCGTCGAAATACGGGTGCCGGAGGAACACGGCGAGGCACTGGGTCAGGCGCTGCGTGCGCTGCCCGATTTTCAGGTACAGCTGGTAGAAGGAAGGCATCAACCCCTGCAGGGCCAGAAGCTGCAGCTGACCGTCACCGCCAACGACCGGCTGGGTATCATCGACGAGGTCACACAAGTGCTGAACCAACTCAATATCAGTGTGAAAACCCTCAAGACCGACAGCTACCCGGCGCCCACCACCGGCACCATGCTGTTTGAGGCCAACAGCACCCTGACCCTTCCCCATGGCCAGACCCTGAGCGATTTGCAGGCTCGGCTGGAAGCCCTCAGCGACGACTTGGTAGTCGACATCGATGTCGTGTGAGTTTCAATTATACCCATCTGGCTCGTTATCTGGTTAGAGTGCTCCAGAGGTAACACGGTAGCATCAAGGAGGACAAAGGGATCTGCTCCGCCGACCATCACATGACAGGGACGTCATGTGCTGAGCGTCACATGGATGTGCTTGAAGCGAGTCGGAGGAGCGGACCCTTTGTCCGGAGTCGATATAAAGACCTGTTTACTCCGCCGCCTGTTTGCGGGCGGCTTTTTTCTCTGCCCGGCGGCGCTTGAAGAAGGCGCTGAGCTGGGTGCCACAATCTTCGGCCAACAGGCCCGACTGCCAGGCCACCAGATGATTCAACCCGGGGGTGGCCAGTAGCTGCAACACCGAGTCTACTGCCCCGGTCTTGGCATCGGCGGCACCGTACACCAGCCGCTGAATGCGACTATGTACCATGGCGCCAGTGCACATCATGCAAGGCTCCAGGGTCACATAGAGGGTACAGTCCAGCAGCCGGTAATTGCCGATGGTCTGCCCGGCCTGACGCAGCGCCATGATTTCGGCATGGGCGGTGGCGTCATGGCTGCCGATGGACCTGTTCCAGCCCTCGCCGATACATTCGCCCTTGTACACCACCAGCGCCCCTACCGGCACCTCGTCTTCTGCCTCGGCCTTTGCCGCCAGCATCATGGCCCGGCGCATCCAGTATTCGTCTTGTTCGTTCATTACCGCCTCCGTTGGGACGCGTATTATGGCAAAAGACAAACCCGCTGCAAGCAAGGGTTGTCTGTGGATGCACATTGATCCAATCCGGCGAAGTCGGCCAAAGGGTCCGATTCGCCGACGTGGCCTGTTGGTGCCGTCTGCAGGCAACTCGGTGTTCAAGAATAGGCCTTAATATGATCAGATACTTAATGGAACTGGCATCACTGAGCAAGAAACCGGCAAACAAACCCGAATGAAGAAAAGAGACTTGCAGCGCCCAACCTGCCCCTATATAGTGAGCCCCGATTCGGCGTGTAGCGCAGCTTGGTAGCGCACTAGCATGGGGTGTTAGGGGTCGGAGGTTCGAATCCTCTCACGCCGACCAAATCAAATAAAAAACCCACCTTCTGGTGGGTTTTTTATTGCCTGCAATTTAACGCAAGAAAGAAGAGTCGCCTCACGACTGAAACCTCTTTCTCGCATGAGATTGTTAAATCTTGTTTTCCATCATAATTACCGATACCTGTTCGCCTCTGCGCTCAAGCTCGCGCTGTTCCAGACAGACAAACCCCATGCGTTCGAAAAAAGGCTGTGCGGTAATGCTGGCCTCGCAATAGAGTCGGCACAGACCGCGCGATGATGCCTCGGCTTTCAGTCGCTGCATCAGCGCCCGCCCCACACCCTCACCCTGATGGGCATGATGCACATAAAACAGATCGATGCGGCCATCGTCCCCCAGTTCGGCAAAGCCCAGCAGAAAATTGCCATCCATCGCCACCAGCGGGCGCGTGCGGATAAAACGACTGACCCAGCGCGGCTCGTCATATTCATCAGGCGCCCATACCGCCAGCTCGTTTGCACTGTAATCGACCTGGTTGATGCGGTGCACGGTCTCATGGAACAAACGCCAGATATTGCCTGTTTCACCGCTGCGGACCTTCCTGATTTCCATGCTGACTCCTGCCAATACCTGTGTATGCCTATACCTCTGCTCTCTCTATCTAGCCACAGTTACCTGAAATAAAAAAGCGGCATGATTGCCGCTTTACCATATTTATTGCCTATATCGACCGAATCACTCGAGTTTAGGTAGTCGTTTTCGCTGCCGAGGCAGTTTAAGCGACAGCATCGCCGCCAGCAGCAGCAAACCGGCAGAAAGCCATAAGCAGGCCACCAGGCCTGACTGCTGATAAACCCAGCCCGACAGCAGAGTGCCCAGCAGGCGTCCCATTGCGTTGGCCATGTAATAGAAGCCCACATCCAGTGATACCCCATCGTCGCTGGCATAGCTGACGATCAGGTAGCTGTGCAGCGAGGAATTGATGGCGAAAATCGCACCGAACAGCAGCAGGCCACCAATCAGGGTTTCATGGGGGTATAAATCGGACCCTACCCCCAGGGCGATCAAGGCTGGCACCAGGGTCAGCCCCATCGCCCAGACGAAGGCTGCATGGCCATCAGGCACCTGCCCCGCTCGCTTACCGGTAACATACGGCGCCAACGACTGCACCAGGCCGTAGCCGATCACCCACAACGCCAGAAAGCCGCCGACCCGCCAGTGATCCCAGCCAAACTCACTGGCCAGAAACACCGGCAAGGCCACCACAAACCAGACATCCCGGGCACCGAACAGACAAAGGCGCGCCGCTGACAACACGTTAATAGCCCGACTCTTGGAAAAGAGTTCGGTGAACTTCGGCTTGTTGCGGGCCCGGCCCAGATCCTTTTTCAGCATGATGACGCTGAACAACCACACCAATGCCAGCATGGATGCCATGGCCGCCACGGCGCCACCGAAGCCGAGCCACGCCAGCAGAACACCACCGAGGAAGAACCCCGCCCCTTTCAAGGCGTTCTTGGAGCCAGTGAGCAGCGCTACCCACTGGTAGAGGCTGCCTTCCGCCTGTTTGGGTACCAGGCTCTTGATGGCACTCTTGGCGCTCATCTTGTTGAGATCCTTGGCGATGCCCGACAGTGCCTGCGCCATCATCACCCAGGGCACCGTCAGCCAGCTTACCGGCACCAGCAGCAAGGCCAGCGCCACGACCTGCAAGCCCAACCCTATGTTCATGGTGCGATTAAGGCCCAGATGCGCGCCCAACCAACCGCCCACCAGATTGGTAATTACCCCGAAGCATTCATAAAACAGAAACAACAGGGCAATGTTCAGCGGACTGTAACCCAGGCCGTAAAAGTGCAGCACCACCAGCATGCGCAGGGCGCCGTCGGTAAGCGTAAAGGCCCAGTAGTTGCCGGTGATCAGCAAGTACTGGCGCAGCTCGGGAGATAGCCGTGACAGCATTAGCCAGCCAGGTCCCGCCGGCCTACCTTGAGCGCCAGCTCGGCGGTACGATTGGCATAACCCCACTCGTTGTCATACCAGGCGTAAAGTTTGAGCTGCGTGCCGTTCACCACCATGGTCGACAGGGCATCGATGATGCTGGAACGCGGGTCCGTCTTGTAATCCACCGACACCAGCGGGCGTTCTTCAAAGCCGAGAATGCCCTTGAGCTCACCGTCGGCGGCGGCCTTGAGCAGCGCATTGACCTCTACCTCCGTGGTGGCGTTTTCCAGCTCGAATACGCAGTCGGTGAGCGAGGCATTGGCCAACGGCACCCGCACCGCATGACCATTCAGCTTGCCCTTGAGCTCGGGGAAGATATGGGTGATGGCCGTGGCAGAGCCGGTGGTGGTGGGGATCAGGCTCTGGCCACAGGCCCGGGCCCGGCGCAGGTCTTTATGGGGCGCATCCAGTATGGTCTGGGTATTGGTAATATCGTGAATGGTGGTCATGGAGCCGTGCTTGATGCCAAGCCGCTCGTGAATCACCTTGACCACCGGCGCCAGACAGTTGGTGGTGCAGGAGGCGGCGGTAACGATGGTATGCAGCTCGGGATCATAAAGATGATCGTTCACCCCCATCACCACATTGAGTACGCCTTCTTCCTTTACCGGCGCCGTCACCACCACCCGCTTCACCCCCTGCTCCAGATAAGCCTGCAACAGAGACGTGGTTTTCATCTTGCCGGAAGCCTCGATAACCAGGTCACAGCCGGACCAGTCGGTCTCGTCGATGGTGCTGTTCTGGCTGCAGCGGATACGCCGATCGCCTATCACCATCTCGTCCCCTTCGGCTACCGCCTCATGGGCCCAGCGCCCGTGCACCGAGTCGAAAGTCAGCAGATGCGCCAGGGTAGCCGCGTCACCGGCCGGATCGTTGACTTGCACAAACTCCAGCTCGTCCCATTCCCAGGCCGCCCTGAGCGCCAACCGCCCCATGCGACCGAAGCCGTTAATGCCGACTCTAATACTCATTCCTGCTCTCCCTTGTTTAATGTTTTAGCCAGACATTCGCATATCGGCCAAAGGGCCCGCTCCGCCGACTCGTCGTGAATCCATCCATGGAGACTCAACCGCGCCATCCGTGGCGCGGCCGGGAAATGCTCCTGCCATCCAGGCATTCCCACCATCCATGGTGGTCAGATGGTCGGCTGAGCAGATCCCTTTGCCCTCTAAAAGTATTGATATCGCCTGATGGTACCGCCAACAGCCAACTCGGAACGTCAAAAAGAATATATGAAAAATCATATAAATAGAATGCAAAAAAAACCCCGGGTGGCCCCGGGGAATCTTCACTACGACGGTAGATGCATTGGCCGATTTAGTTCAGACCCAATTTTTTCAGGTCGGCGGCAATCACGGCGGCCGGTACCGGAACATAGCCGTCTTTATCGACGATTTCCTGACCCTGCTTGGACAGCATCAGCTTGACGAACTCGGCTTCCATCGGCCCCAGCGGCTGGTTGGGGTGCTTGTTGACGTAAACGTAGAGGAAGCGCGACAGCGGGTAGTCGCCACTGATGGCGTTATCGGCGTTGGCGGCAACGTAATCGGTAGAGCCGGCTTCGGCCAGCGGCACCGCACGTACGCTCGAGGTGCTGTAACCCAGGCCGGAATAACCGATGGCGTTCAGGGAGGAAGACACCGACTGCACCACAGAGGCGGAGCCGGGCTGCTCGTTGACGTTGTTCTTGAAGTCACCCTTGCACAAGGCTTCATCCTTGAAGTAACCGTAGGTACCGGAGACCGAGTTGCGACCATAGAGCTGGATGTCGCGCTTGCCCCAGTCACCGGTCAGACCGGTCTGGCCCCACTTGGTGATTTGCTCGTTGTTGCCGCAGCTCAGGGTGCTGGAGAAGATGGCATCCACCTGATCGATGCTCAGACCTTCGATGGGGTTGTCTTTATGCACGAATACCGCCAGGGCATCGATGGCGACACGTACCGGCGTCGGCTTGTAACCGTAACGCTTTTCGAAGGCTTCGACTTCGTTGCTCTTCATGGCGCGGCTCATGGGCCCGAACTGAGCGGTGCCTTCGGTCAAGGCGGCGGGTGCCGTTGAAGAGCCGGCGGCCTGAATCTGCACGTTGACGTTGGGATAGCTGCGCTTGAATTCTTCGGCCCACAGGGTTGCCATGTTGGCCAGGGTGTCAGAACCCACAGAAGACAGGTTGCCGGAAATACCGCTGACCTTCTCGTAATCCGGAAGGGAGCTGTCTACGGTAGCCAGCGCAGCCGTGGAAGCCAGTGCTGCGGTCAAACCAAGAGCTGTTACCAGTTTGTTCAGTTTCATCCTTAATCTCCAATCTGATTTCTGAGTTCGGTCTTTCAAGACGCGGTCAGTATTGCCGCCGGTGATGACAACTATATGAAGCCGAAGTGACACAATTATGACAACCAGACAGGAAAACCATCGCCGCAGTTTTCCGGCTCAGGCAATGGCCCGGCTGGGGTTGTCCTGCACCAACAACCGCTCGGGCAGAATAAAACTGAAACAGCTGCCCTCGCCGACCTTGCTGCTGATATCGAGATGGGAGTCGTGATGGCCCAGCGCATGCTTGACGATGGCCAACCCCAGCCCGGAACCTCCGGTCTGTCGGCTGCGCGCCTTGTCGACCCGATAGAAACGTTCGGTCAGGCGGGCAATATGCCCGGGCGCGATACCTTCACCGTTATCGGTGACCGCAAAGCGACCATTCTGGCCCACCCTACCCCACTCCACCGTGATGCGAGTGCCTGGTGGTGAGTGACGGACGGCGTTGTAGACCAGGTTGGAAAGGGCGCTGCGCAACTGCTCCTGATCACCCCGCACCTTGAGGCCGGCATCCACCAGAAAGCTGAACTCATGATGCTTGTCGGCGCTCAGAGCCAGCGCTTCCTGCTCCAGCATCGTCAGCATGGTCGGAATATCGACAATCTTGCTGGTATCTATGGTGGCCGAAGCTTCAATCCGGGTCAGAGTCATCAGCTGGTTCACCAGGGCATCCATACGCTGGGTCTGCTCCAGCATCACCTTCTGGGTTTTATGCCACCTTTCCTCGGAGGGCCGTTCTTCGAGCATTTCGAGATAGCCCTTGAGCACCGTCAGTGGCGTTCGCAACTCGTGGGACACGTTAGCCACAAACGACTTGCGCATCTGCTCCAGGCTTCTCAACCGGGTCACGTCACGTACCACCAGCATGGCCTGATCTTCGGTGTAGGGCATGATGCGACATTCGATCAGTTTTTCTTCGTTAATCGGCGAAGGCAGTTCAAGCGGCTCGAGAAACACCCCCCGCTCCATATAGGAGATAAACACAGGGGTACGGATCAGGTTGCCGATATGCTGGCCCGAATCTTCCGGCCAGCGAAACCCCAGCAGTTGCTGGGCCAGTTTGTTGCACCAGATGATGCTGCCGTCGCGGCGAAACACCACGGCCGCATCGGGCAGCGCTTCGGCGCCTTCCCGAAAACGACGTATCAGGTTGGCCAGTTCACGCCGCCGGGCCCGCTGGCGTTGCTGCAGACGGTAAATACCGTTGAAAATGGCTTCCCAACTGCCCTGACCTTGAGGCGGCGTCAGGCTGCGGTCACGCCACAGCCAGACTGCCAGCTTGTGCTGAAAACGGTAATGCCACAACAGATGCAATACCGTGCCTGCCAGCAGCCCCAGCGCAACCCTGTTCAGTAACAGGCCGAGCAGAAAAAAGGCCAGATAGTAGAAGATTAACCGCCACCATAAACCGTGGCTGGATTCTTGTGACTGCATACAGGCCTCATAGGCGCGTTGAGAAGCGATACCCAGCACCGCGTACCGTCTGGATCAACTTGTCGTGGCCCGACTCCGACACCGCCTTGCGCAGCCGCCGGATATGCACATCCACGGTTCTGTCTTCCACGTATACGTTGGTGCCCCACACATTATTGAGCAACTGCTCGCGGCTGTATACCCGCTCCTGATGGGTCATGAAAAAATGCAGCAGCTTGAATTCGGTGGGGCCCATGTCGAGTTGCAGGTGATTGGCACTGACACGGTGGCTCACCGGATCCAGCTTGAGACCCTGTACTTCAATGACGTCGTCCACCGCCGTCGGCGCCACCCGGCGCAATACCGCCTTCAGACGGGAGGTCAGTTCCTTGGGAGAGAAAGGCTTGGTAATGTAATCGTCGGCGCCCACATCCAGCCCCTTGATTTTGTCTTCTTCTTCGGCGCGGGCGGTGAGCATGATCACCGGGATCTGGCGGGTCAGTTCGTCCTGCTTGAGGTGCTTGATCAACTGAATACCGCTGCCGCCGGGCAGCATCCAGTCCAGCAGTATCAGTTCGGGATAGGGCTCCTTGATCATGGCCAGCGCCTGATCGTAATCTTCCGCCGAGTCGGTGGCAAAGCCCTTCTCCTCCAGCACAAAGCACAGCATCTCGCGGATGGCGGCTTCGTCTTCCACTACCAGTATTTTCCGGCTCATGTTCCAACTGTCCTTACAGATCTAGCGATGTGTATCGTCATTATTGACAGCAAGTGTGACAGTTTTATGAATTTATGACACCGCCATGTCAGCGAAGGGAACAACTGTCGTGCCGAAGCACACCGGCCCGATAGTTCATATGCAGTTCCGGCTGCCCCGTCGTCGGGTCCGTGCTTTCTGCGGTAATGGCAAAACCCTGTTGACGATAAAAATTAACGGCAATATCGTTTTCACAGAATACCTTGAGCAATAACCGCTGCCGCTGGCGTTTGGCCATGTCCAGCAGCGCCCTGCCGATGCCGTTTTGCTGACAGTCGGGCCGCACAAATAGCGCGGCCAGGTAGTCGTCCACCAGGGCCACAAAGCCCTGTACCTCGCCGTTTCTTTCGCAGACCCATATCTGTGCCAGGGGCAAATAGCGGGCCCGCATTTTTTCCTGCTGCTGCCACCAGAAGGCCGCCGGTATAAAATCATGAGCCTGTAACGACGCCAGCAGCCAGACATCCAGAATGGCATCGGTATCCTCGGGCGTGGCTTGTCGTATCATCACACTCTCTCCGACTTTCGTTTACCTGAGTGTATAGAGGCACCACCACATCGAATCGGCTTTAATCAGGCACTGTGAGCAGGATCGGCCTTTATTGGCCGGGAATGACTACCTGATCACAAAGCCGCTTTGCAGTACAATGCGTTTTTTCCGGCTCGTTACCGAGGACGCTATGTGGTTTAAGAACCTGCAGATTTATCGTTTTACCCGCCCTTTCGATGTCACCCTTGAAGATCTGGAAAAGCAGCTTGAAGCCCTGCCCTTCAGCCCCTGTGGCAGTCAGGAGCAGGCAAAATTCGGCTGGATCTCGCCGCTGGGCAAACAGGGCCATGCCCTGACCCACAGCGCCGACGACCAGATCCTGATTTGCGCCAAGAAAGAAGAAAAAATGCTGCCCGGCTCGGTCGTCAACGACATGGTGGCCGAAAAGGTGGAGGCGCTGGAAATCGAGCAAGGTCGCGCGCTGAAGAAAAAAGAAAAAGAATCGATAAAAGAAGAGATCATCGTCACCCTGCTGCCCCGCGCCTTCAGCCGATTTCAGCAGACCTATGCCTGGATCAACCCCAAGGCCGGCTTTATTGCCGTGGATGCCAGCTCCGCCAAGCGGGCAGAAGATCTTCTGGCCCTGCTGCGCAAGAGCATCGGATCCTTGCCGGTCGTCCCGCTGGCCATGACCACGCCGCCCGAGCTGACCCTGACCGACTGGCTGAAAGAAGGCGCCGCCCCGGCCGGCCTGGCGCTGGAAGACGAAGCCGAACTGCGCTCCGCCCTGGAGCACGGCGGTATTATCCGCGCCAAGCAGCAGGACTTGCTCAGTGAAGAAATCAAGGCCCATCTCGAGGCCGACAAGCTGGTCACCAAGTTGGCACTGAACTGGGCCGAGACCATCAGCTTCGTGCTGAGTGACGACATGAGCGTCAAGCGGCTGAAGTTTTCCGAAGAGCTGCGCGAGCAGAATGACGACGTCACCAGCGAAGACGTGGCCGCCCGCTTCGACGCCGACTTCGCCCTGGTCACCGGCGAGCTGTCTCGCTTTATTCCCGACTTGATCGAAGCCCTCGGCGGCGAAGAAAACAGATAACAGACAGCTGGAAGCCGTAAGCTTTAAGCTTTAATACCAAACAGAGTAAATAACTGATCTATTTGGTTGCTCTGCAAAGGTTGGACAAAGGGCCCGCTCCGCCGACACGCCGTGAATACCTCCATGTAGGCTCCGCCGCGCCATCCTTGGCGCGGAGGGTCGGCGGAGCAGATCCCTTTATCCTCCCTGATGCCAGGGAGTTGCCTGTTGGCATCGTCTACAGACAACTCGGTGCTTGAGAAGAGGCAACAGAGATCGACTACCACGACCGTGAAATGCCATGGACGGCATTTCCCGAGCCCTCAGGGATGAGTTTATGGCGTGTCGTGGGAGGCGGCTGTGTTGCCTCTGAGCTCGGGTTTAAAAATGATCAGATGTTTATTCAAATTGGTATAAGTTAAAACCACCCATAAAAAACCGGCGCCAAGATTAATCTTGGCGCCGGTTTTGTTTTAGCTTCCAGCTGATCGCTTACGGCTTAAAGCTCGCCGTTAGGCGTTGCCTTTCACCTTCATCTTGAGCTCGGCGGCGAAGTTCAGCATCCGCTCCAGCGGTATCATCGCCTTGATGCGGGTGTCTTCATCCACCTGTATCTCGTGGGTCTTGCCACCGTCACGCAGGGCATCGCGAATAGCCACCAGGCCGTTCATCGCCATCCAGGGGCAGTGGGCACAGCTGCGGCAGGTAGCACCGTTGCCACCGGTCGGCGCTTCGACCATCTCCTTGTCCGGACAGGCCTGCTGCATCTTGTAGAAGATACCCTTGTCGGTGGCCACAATCAGCTTCTGCTGCGGCAACGTCTGGGCCGCCTTGATCAGCTGACTGGTGGAGCCGACTGCATCGGCCAGCTCAATCACCGAGGCCGGTGATTCCGGGTGCACCAGCACGGCCGCATCCGGATTCTGCGCCTTCAGCTCTTTCAGGGCCTTGGCGCGAAACTCGTCGTGCACTATGCAGGCTGCCTGCCAGCGCAACATCTTGGCGCCGGTCTGCTTCTCGATATAGGCACCCAGGTGCTTGTCCGGTGCCCAGATGATCTTGTGCCCCTCGCTGTCCAGGTGCTCGACGATTTCCAGCGCTATGCTGGAGGTCACCACCCAGTCGGCCCGGGCTTTCACCGCCGCCGAGGTATTGGCGTACACCACTACGGTGTGATCCGGGTGCGAATCACAGAAGGCGGTGAACTCATCGGCCGGGCAACCCAGGTCGAGTGAACATTCGGCTTCCAGCGTGGGCATCAGCACGGTTTTTTCCGGGCTCAGGATCTTCGAGGTTTCCCCCATGAAGCGCACGCCGGCGACGATCAGGGTATCGGCCTGATGCTCCTTGCCGAAACGCGCCATTTCCAGCGAGTCGGACACGCAACCGCCGGTTTCCTCGGCCAATGCCTGGATCTCGGGGTCGGTATAGTAATGTGCCACCAGCACGGCGTTTCTGGCCTTGAGCAGGGCCTTGATTTCATCTTTCAGTACCAGCTGCTGATCAACTGTCAGCGGAGCCGGCTTGGCGGGAAAGGGGTAGTCAAACTCGAAAATATCGACAGCTTCAGTCATGTCCTGGTTCCAGTTGTTCCATCCGGATAACATCAATGGGGCATTATACAGTTACAGCGGCGTTAAACCCAAGTCGGGTACGGAATTAGCAGCGAACAGATAGGAATAACAGAAAAAACAGGGGGGTAACAACAAGAAGATGGTGGGTCGTGCGGGATTCGAACCTGCGACCAATTGATTAAAAGTCAACTGCTCTACCAACTGAGCTAACGACCCGACAATTCGATTTCAGAAGTGCGGTATAAACAAGATATGGTGGGTGATACTGGGCTCGAACCAGTGACCCCCTCCTTGTAAGGGAGGTGCTCTCCCAGCTGAGCTAATCACCCTGGGACTTGCG
>NZ_MPZM01000019.1 GCF_002936955.1 Oceanisphaera arctica
TATCCAGGGTTTCCAGCAGCGCCAGCTCTTCCCTGTGCTCGTCCATCAGCTCGGCCAGACGCAGCAACACCGCCTTGCGGTGGCTCGGGCCCGCTTCGGACCAGACGCCGGACTCGAAGCTGAGACGCGCCACCGCGACGGCGGCGTCCACATCCGCCGCCTGGGCCCGGCTCACCTCGGCAAGCCTCTGCTCGGTGGCCGGATTGATGCGGGTAAAGGATTCACCGCCCCTGGCTTCCTGGTATTCGCCGGCAATAAACAACCGGTGCTCTATGGTCAGCTCTTTCGCCTGTGCCTGCCAGTAGGCCTTGTCTCTGTATTCCATCTTGCTCTCCGTCTTTCGTTGCAGCAAACGGCCCCGACGCTAGCGCCGATCCTTATCCTAGTCGACGTGATACCGCCGACAGGCAGCAATAAAACCGTCGAACAGGGCGCGGGACAGGGGATTTTTACGGCTCTGCCACTCGGGGTGCCACTGCACACCGAGGGCGAAGGGATGCTCGCGCAGGCTAATGGCTTCCACCAGGCCGTCGGGACCATGTGCTTCCGCCACCAGCCGCGGCCCAAGACTCTTCACCCCCTGCATATGCAGAGAGTTCACCCGATGCCCGGTGACGCCACCAAGCCGAGCCAGCAAACCGCCAGGCTCGATCGTTACCGGGTGAGCCGGTTCGTACTGCGCGGTTAGGGGCTGCGATTTATCTTCACGATGCTCGATAAAGGCTTCCACTTCGTGCAGCCGCCGATGCAGGCTGCCACCGGTCGCCACCACCATTTCCTGAAAGCCGCGACAGACCCCCAGCAGCGGCATGCTCAGTCGCTGTGACTCCTCTATCAGCCGGAAGCTCAGACGATCCCGGCCCGGATCAACATGGGGCTCATCTCCGCTCTCACCATAATGGTGCGGCTCTATATTGCTCGGACTGCCGGTGAGCATGATGCCATCCAGCATCGGCAGCAGCTGGGGCAGAAACCGTTCGTCCTGCAGCAGGCCATGTACCAGAGGCAGAGGAAGCGCCCCGGCATCAAGCAAGGCATTGAGGTATTTATCCTGTACCGTATGAGACGGATGTCCTTTCACCGACTGGCGGCACATGATGACCCCGACCACTGGCCTGTTCGATAACTCAACCATCTGTATTGCCTCCCGCTACGCGCACCCCGCACAAGGGCCGGGTACATCATCAACATTGTGATGCAGACCCGACCATACAGGTTCAATAATTAACACCTTAACTGCAAAATAAACAATCCTCGACGGACCATCGGTGGTATTTATTTCTGCCGATAAAAAGGCCTCTTGCGAGGCCTTGTAAGGTAACAGCTTGAGTATTCCATGCCTCCTGCTGCGATCGGCATCACTCTGGCAGAGGGTGCCGCAGGACAGCGTCACCACATGCCGGTTTATTGCGAGCCGACCGGAAAGCGGACCAATGGGCCAACCGGCTCCTGTTCGGGAGGCACATAAGCCGGTACCGGCTCGCCGGCCGGGCCCAGATACCTGACCAGACTATAGATGGCCCGCAGATCCGTCTCCGTCATATCCCGCAGCGCAAACCAGGGCATGGGCGGACGCAGCTGCCTGGTTCTGGCGTTC
This sequence comes from Oceanisphaera arctica, assembly GCF_002936955.1. GTDB lineage: Bacteria > Pseudomonadota > Gammaproteobacteria > Enterobacterales > Aeromonadaceae > Oceanimonas > Oceanimonas arctica. The sequence goes on from NZ_MPZM01000019.1 coordinate 1,598, forward strand.
TGTATCCACTCTTCGACCGAAACTCCCTGCATATAAAGACGCAGGTTGGCCGGATAGGTGGTACCCCAGGCACCGTGCCAGCCAAGCCGATCCCCCGTCAACCACAGCTCTTCCGGCACCATGCCCCCTGTCTGTACATAACCAGGCGTATGGCAGTCGTTGCAACCGGCAATTTTTACCAGGTATCGACCGCGCTCAATCAAGTCTGTATCACTACTACCCACGCTTTGGGCAAAGCCATACTCAACCGGCGATATTGCCAGCAGGGCCGCGCCCAGCATTAAAAAGGAAATCCTGGATATCATTGTTCTCCCATCGGCGACCAACCCTGCCGTGGACAACCGCAGCCCCGGCCATCAGGGTGTCCCACTCGATAAGCATAGCCGAGCCATTTCCGGCGACATCCCCCAACAAGTCCAGACTGTATTTATTTCGACCAAAAAAAGGCCTCTTGCGAGACCTTTTCAAGGTTAGAGCATGCCCATCAGCAGTTTGAGCAGGCCGCTGACCGCAAACAGGGCCAGCAGACCAACGGCATAGAGGCCGGCGAACCAGCGCCAGCCCTTCTTGTTGTTCGCCATCAGTAACCCTCTTCGAAGTCCTCGACCTTGCCGGAGAAGATCCGGTAGCCCCAGAGGGTGTAGGCACAGATCAGCGGCAGAAAGATGAAGATGCCCGGCAGCAGAAACCTGAGGCTGGAATCCGGGGCGCTGGCCTGCCACAGGGTCATCTGATGCGGGATCAGATAGGGAAATAGCCCCACCACCAGGCCGGCAAAGCCGAGGATGAAGAGTCCGACCGCCAGCCAGAAAGGCCGGGTCTCGTGGGGTTCGCCATCCAGATCCCGATACAGCAGCCAGCCGAACAGGCCGCTCAGCAACGGCAGCGGCAACAGCAGCAGGAAGTTGATGCCATCAAACCAGCGTGCCCGTATCTCGACGTTGGCGTACAGGGTCCAGAGGCTGACGATGACCATGACAACCATGATGGTCAGCACCAGCTTTCGGCCCAGATGGGCGGCGCGGGCCATAATCTTGTCCCGGCTTTTCATCACCAGATAGCAGCAGGCCAGCAGGGCATAGGCCACCATCAGCGCAAAACCGGTGAACACGCTGAAAGGCGTCAGCCAGTCCAGTGCCCCCTGCTGACCCGCATCCACGCCCTGCACCACGGCGCCGAGTATGGTGCCCTGACAGAAGGTCGCCACCGCCGAGCCGAGAAAGAAGGACCTGTCCCACCAGGGTTTGGAGCGGTGCGACTTGAAGCGGTATTCGAATGCCACGCCACGAAAGATAAGCCCGATCAGCATGATGATGATGGGGGTATACATGGTCGACAGAATACCCGCATAAGCGGCGGGAAAGGCGGCGAACAGCACCACGCCGCCAAACACCAGCCAGGTTTCGTTGCCGTCCCATACGTGGGAGATGGAGCGCATCATGTGATCGCGCTCGCCTTCACTCCTGAACCAGGGGTAGAGAATGCCGAGGCCGAGATCGAAACCGTCCAGCACCACATACATCAGTACCGCAAAGCCCAGCAATAAATAATAAAACAGCGCCAGATCCATATTAACCCTCCACCACTTCATGTTGCAGTTTCTTCACCCAGGCGAGGGCAAAACCGGGCGCATTGACGCCAATCATGTGTTGCTCAAGCCGTGCCATGTCCGGTGGCCCCTTGCGAATCAGTTTGGCCATGAAATAGAGATACACACAAAACAGCAGACTGTAGGTCAGCACAAAGAGCGTCAGCGAGAACAGCACTCGTTCCGCCGGCAGCGGGGTCACCACTTCCATGGTGCGGACCAGGCCGTGCACCAGCCAGGGCTGGCGACCCACTTCCGCTACATACCAGCCGGCCAGGGTCGAGATGACGCCCGTGGGGATCATCAGCGTCATCAGCAGCAGGAAAGGCCGGCTTTCGAAGCGACCGCCACGGCGACGCAGCCACAGCCCCCATAGGGCGGCCCCGATCATCAGCATGCCCAGACCCACCATGATGCGGAAGGAATAGAACACCAGCGGCACATAGGGACGTTCGTCGGCGGGCACCGATTTCAGCCCCTGCAGCTCGCCGTCCAGCTCGTGGGTCAGGATCAGCGAGGCCAGCTTGGGAATCCTGATCTCGAAGTGGTTGGTCTCTGCCTCCATGTCCGGTACCGCAAACAGCAGCAGCGGCGCACCGGTTTCCTTTTCGGGCCAGATGCCTTCCATCGCCGCCACCTTGATCGGCTGATGCTCCTTCACGTTGAGGCCGTGAAAGTCGCCCACCATGGCCTGCACCGGGGCCAGCACCAGTGCCGCCCACAAGGCCATCGACAATCCCTTGCGGGCGAATGCCTGATCTCGGTTTTTACGCAGATACCAGGCGCTGACACCACCAATCACGAAGGTGGCAGTCAGCATGGCAGCCAGCAGCATGTGTGCCAGACGATAGGGCATGGAGGGATTGAAGATCACCTCCATCCAGCTGGCCACCTCGAAGCGACCGTCCACGATTTCATAACCTGCCGGCGTCTGCATCCAGGAGTTGGCGGCGATAATCCAGAACGACGAAATCCAGGTGCCCAGTGCCACCACGCAGGTGGCAAAGTAGTGCATCTTTTCCCCCACCCGCTGCCAGCCGAACAGCATGACCCCGAGAAAACCGGCTTCCAGGAAGAAGGCGGTCAATACCTCGTAGGCCAGCAAGGGCCCCAGAACCGGGCCAACCAGTTCGGAAAAACGGGAGAAGTTGGTGCCAAACTCGTAAGACAGCACTATGCCGCTGACCACGCCCATACCGAAGGTAATGGCGAAGGGCTTGATCCAGAACTTGGCCAGCTGGAAGTACACCGGGTTACGGGTTTTCAGCCAGAGGCCTTCCCAGATGGCGATGGCCGTAGCCAGGCCGATGGTGATGGCGGGAAAGATGATGTGAAAACTGATGGTAAAGGCGAATTGGATCCGCGACAAAATGGCAGCATCTAACTCCATGATGTCTCCTTAACGACGTTGAAAGCGGTTAACGGCCGCAGGCAGGGTTGCCAGGATCAGAACAATAAAGATGGCAGAAAATTCCAGTACCAAGGCGGTCATGTTCATAAAATCTATCTCCAGAGTGGACTCAATCCGATTGATGGACCCGTTGATTGATAGATAAAGCACAAACCATGCCATCAATCACACAGCCTGCTGCCACCTTGTTCTGGATCAATAAAGCTTCCAAAACTTGCCCCAACTGACAACCAGGTTTACAGTCTTTCCCCACTAAAGTGTCAACGATGTTTACATGACGGGAACGCAACATGGCGCTGGATCTGGCTTTTGAATTGATGATGCTGCTCACCGGCGGCTGTGCCCTGCTGGTATCGGCCTGGCTGTTCTGGCGCGCGCGCCGCCGGCGCAGCATGAAGGCACTGGCCGGTTTTGGCATCATGATGGCGCTGTGGTGCAGCGGTCATGTGTCGGTGTTTTACGGCTGGGAAGGATTGGGCAAGATGCTGATCCTCGCCAATCCCCTGATGCCCACCTTCTTCCTCGACTTCGCCATCGGCTTCGTCAATCAGGGGCCGGGCCGCCGGCCCTGGCTGGACCGCCTGGCCCGCCGGCGCGGCCTCTTCTATCTGGCGGCCCTGCTGGTGATAGGCACCAGCCTGGCCCTGGGCGGCGGCGATATCATCGCCTTCGGTCCCTTCAGCCATTACTTCGTGTTCAGCGGCGCCGGCTGGTTCAACATCGCCTACACCATCGGTGTAGGCGTGCTGGCCCACGCCCTCTTGCTGTGGGGCTGGCGTGTGCATAGTGGCAACCGCCGCCGTTCCATCGCCGCCATGTTCGCCGCCGGCGCCTGGGGCCTCTGGCTGGCCACCAGCTTCATCTTCCCCTCCCTCGGCCTCTATTGGTATCCCTGGCCCATGCTGCTGCTGCCGACTTATGTGGTCCTGCTGGTCTATGGGGTGGTGCGCTACCAGATGCTGGAGGTCAACGCCTGGGCCAACCGGGCGCTGCTGTGGATACTGATGACGGTGCTGGTAATGGGACTGATTGCCCTGCTCAGCTCCATGGCCGGTCAATTTGGCCTGCAGGCGCTGGCCAACGTGCCCGAGTGGCAGCTATGGCTTTACTCCATGCTGTTGCTGATGCTGGCGCTGGCGCTGTATCAGCCGGTCAGCAAGCTGGTGGAGCGGCTGATTTATCCCGGCAGCCGGCTTGACGAACAATTGCTGGACACCTGGCTCAATCGCCTGGCCGAGGCCAGCCACTGGACCGAGCTGAGCGCGGCGGCAGAGCAACTGCTGGCCCGCCAGATGGGGCAGCCGGTGCAGGTACGGTTGCTGTTGAATGGTGACAGCGCTCCCGTCGCAGAGGGCCCCTGCATTATCTGTCGCCATCAGGATCCGGGCTGGCAATCCCGGTTGCAGGGCTTTGAGGACGTGACGCCCGGGCTTAGGCTGGCGGCGGAGGTGTTCGCCTCGCTGCTAACCACCCGTTGCAGCCTGCTGGAGCGTTCACTGCAACTGGCCGAGGCCGAGCGTAAGCGTCTGTCGGAACAACATCTGGTAGAGCTGGGCGGACTGTCGGCGGCCATGGCTCACGAGCTGCGCAACCCGCTCAATATCATATCCATGGCCTCCGCCGGGCTGGAGCCCGAACGCAAGGCCATGATCCAGACCCAGCTCAAGCGCGCCGACCGGCTGATCTCGGACATGCTCGCCTACTCCGGCAACATCAGTGTGCATCGCCAGCCCATAACGCTGGGCCCCATGCTGGAGAGCCTGCGCCCCCAGTTCGACTGGCAGCATACCCGCTTCGAGTGCGCCCTGGCCGAGGACGCCCACCTCTGTGCCGATGCCTATCGACTGCAGCAGGTGCTGGTCAACCTGATCGATAACGCCCTGGCCTTCGTACGGAATCAGCCGGACGGCATCATCCGCATCGAGGCCGGAGACCAACCCGGCATAGTGAGGGTGCACAACAACGGCCCAGCCGTGGCCGAAGACATGCTCAGCCACCTGTTTCGTCCCTTCGTCGGTCGGCGCAGCGGCGGCAGCGGCCTGGGACTGTCTATCGTGCGCCGGATCCTGGATGCCCACGGCGGCCGTATCCGCCATCGCAGCGATCTGGGCTGGCCGGTCACCTTCGAACTCTTTTTCCCCGAGGACAGCTCATGTTGAACCCACCCCGCATCCTGCTCATTGACGACGAGCCCGCCTTTCGCACCCTGAGCGCCCAGTGGCTGGAGTCCGAAGGCTATGAGGTCAACACCGGCGCCAGCCTGGATGAGCTGAGCGCGCAGTTGCCGCATTTCGACGCGGATCTGATCCTGCTCGACCTGTCGCTGCCGCCCCACTTCGATCCGCAGCAAACCCTGGCGGCGCTGCCCCGCTTCATCGACCGGCCGGTGATCATCCTCACCGGTCATGGCGAGCGCGAGCTGGCGCTGGAAGCCCTGCGCCAAGGGGCCTGGGATTTTCTGGCCAAGCCCATCGATCCGGACATGCTGGCCGTGGTGGTCAAACGCGCCCTGACCAAACATCAGCTGGTGCGCGAGCTCAACAGCCTCAAGCATAAACAGGGCGGCCAGCAGGGGCTCGATAGCCTGATTGGTGCCTCGCCGTCGATGAACAGCATTCGCGCCCTGGTGCAACGCATCGCCCCCACCGATGTGCGAGTGCTGGTCACCGGCCCCTCGGGCACCGGCAAGGAGGTGATATCGAGGGCGGTGCATGACCTCAGCAATCGTGCCGCCGGCCCCTTTATCTCGGTGCACTGCGGGGCCATTCCCGCCGAGTTGCTGGAAAGCGAGCTGTTCGGCCATACCAAAGGCGCCTTTACCGGCGCCGACAAGGCTCGCGACGGCCTGCTCAAGCTGGCCGACGGTGGCACCCTTTTTCTGGACGAGATAGGCGAAATGCCGCTGGCGATGCAGGTCAAGCTGTTGCGGGTGCTGCAGGAAGGCAGCTATTATCCGGTGGGCGGTCGAGTCCTGGAAACCATCGACGTGCGGCTGGTGTCGGCCACCAACGCAGACTTGCCCGTAAAGGTAAAAACGGGGGCGTTTCGGGAAGACTTGTTCTATCGCATCAAGGGGGTCAACATCGACACCCGGCCGCTGGACGACAGGCCCGAAGATATTCCCCTGCTGATCACCCATTTTCTGGAGCTGCAGACCCGGAACAATAAGCAACCGCCGCTGCACCCGGACACCGCCGCCTTCAACTGGTTTATTCAACGCCGCTGGCCGGGCAACGTACGCGAGCTGAAAAGCGCCCTCGACAGCGTGGCCGCCATCGCCAGAAACGGCGTCATCACCCTGGAAGACATAGCCCTGCTCTACCCGGATGCCCAGCCTGACAGAGCACACAGCACAGCCCAACCCGGCGACAGCCTGGATGCCCAGGTGCGAGCACTGGAAATCACCCTGATCAGTCAGGCGCTGGTCAAATTCGACCACAATCGCACCCACGCCGCCCAAGCCCTGGGCCTGTCCCGCCAGGGACTGCTGAAGAAAATAGAGCGATATGGGCTTTAAGTCCCTTCGGGGAGCCGTAAGCCTATCTCTTGGTCACAAGTCGCTGAGAGCGAGCGCAATGCGAAGCAGCAGCGCGGTTGCACTCCGCCGACACGCTGCAAGCCCATCCATGGGTCGCTCGGCAAATGCCGTCCATGGCATTTGACGGTCGGCTACGGCAATCCCCGCTGCCGCTTCGTTACACTGTGGTGCCGTCTGTCAGATACTCACAGTCAACCCGGTGACCAATAAGGAGTGCTTCGCCGTGCCCGCTGCGCCATGGATGGCGCAGCGGAGCCTACAGGGAGGTATTCACAGCGTGCCTTCGAGCCGTGCACTTTGACCGACAAAGTGCACGGGCTGGCTTCAAGTCTGCAGGGCGAGGGGTTACGGCATGATGGATATTGCTGCTATATTGCCCATCCTCCAACGTACAAGAGAACCACCGATGGCACTGGACACCTGGCTTATCTATCTGGCGGCCATGATTGGCCTGTCGCTCACTCCCGGCCCCAACAGCCTGCTGGCACTGACCCACGGTGCCCTTTATGGCCGACGAAAGACTCTGTTTACCGTGGCCGGTGGCGCCATCGGTTTTTCCATCGTCATCGCCCTGTCGCTGTTCGGCATCGGCGCCCTGTTGCAGGCGTCCACCACCCTGTTCATGGCGCTCAAGATCATCGGCGGCGCCTATCTGGTCTGGCTCGGCATTCAGCTGTGGCGGGCACCTGCTCCCAGCGCCGATACCGGTGAGCAGGCAAGTTATCGCAGCGGCGGATCCCTGTTTCGTCAGGGGCTGCTGTCGGCGCTGACCAACCCCAAGGCGGTGCTGTTTTTCGCCGCCTTTCTGCCCCAGTTCATCGACCCGGAGCGCGAACTGTTGATCCAGTTTGTGGTGATGGCGACCACCTTTGCCCTGACCGAGTTTGTGACCGAAGTCTTTATCGCCAGCTTCGCCCAGCGCACCCGTTCCTGGCTTGCACGTAGCGGAAAGCGCTTCAACCGCATTTGCGCCAGCCTGTTCGTGCTGCTCGGCGGCTGGCTGCCCTTGGCTCGTTAGACCCGCCATAAAATCCCGCCCATAAAAAAAACCGGCTGGCTCGAAAGAGCCAGCCGGTTTTTGCCTTGCCGAGCTGTCTTGGTTATTTCAGGTTGAAATAGAACACGATCAACAGGGCAATGGGCGACAGGTAGCGGATTATCGGAAACCAGAGGCGATGCCAGCCGCCCAGCTCGGCGGCGGAGTGCTCGGGCTTCATCTTCCAGCCCACGAAGACGGCGGTCAGCAGGGCCCCCAGCGGCATCATGATATTGGCGGTCAGATAATCATAGAGATCGAACAGTGTCTTGCCTTCGAAACGCGCGAACATGTCGAGCGGGGTAAAGCCGGACCATTCGTTGAGCGACAGCACGGTCGTAACCCCCACCAGCCAGGCCACCAGGCCGCCACCGACTGCCGCCTTGACCCGGCTCACGCCTTTTTCGTTCAGGTAGCTGACCAGCGACTCCAGCATGGAGATGGACGAGGTCCAGGCGGCAAACAGCAACAGCACGAAGAACAGGGTGGCGAAAAAGCTGCCACCGGCCATCTGGCCGAAGGCCACTGGCAGGGTGACGAAGATCAGCCCCGGGCCAGCACCCGGCTCCAGTCCATGGGCGAAGACAATGGGGAAGATGGCCAGCCCCGCCAGCAGCGCCACGCCGGTGTCCATAATGGCCACCACCACAGAGGTACGGGCGATGGGCACGTCTTTTTTCAGATAAGCGCCGTAAGCCATCATGGCGCCGCTGGCCAGGCTCAGGGTAAAGAAGGCATGACCCAGAGCCACCAGTATCGCCTCGGCGGTGAGTGCGGAGAAGTCGGGCTTGAACAGGAAGCTGACCGCCTCACCGAAGTGGCCTGTGGTCATGGCATAGCCGACCAGGATCAGCAACAGCACGAACAGCGCCGGCATCAGCTTGGTGACCGCGCGCTCCAGGCCATGACGTACGCCACCGGCCGAGACCAGCACCGTCAGCCCCATGAAGATGGAATGCCACAGCAGCAGCTCGCCCGGCGACGCCAGCAAGCCGCCGAACAGGGCGCCGGACTCTTCTGCCGCTATGCCGCTGAAGTCACCACTGACAGCCGACAGTATATAAGGCATGGTCCAGCCGGCGATGACGCTGTAGAAGGACAGGATCAGGAAGGCCGCCAGGGTCGCCATGATGCCGATACCGGCCCATCCCTTGCTGCGCTCCTCACTGGCTGCCACCGAGGTCATGGTGCCGATGGGGCTCTTGCCACCGCGACGACCCAGCATCACTTCGGCCATCATCAGCGGCAGGCCGATCACAGCGATACAGGCCAGATATACCAGCACGAAGGCGCCACCGCCGTTTTCACCGGTGATATAGGGAAACTTCCAGATATTTCCCAGACCCACCGCCGAACCCACCGCCGCCATGATAAAGGCAAAACGGCTGGACCACTGGGCCGGGTTGCCAGCCTGCTGATTGTTCTCCGCCACGGGCGCTGCCACTCCTGTTACTGGACACAAAAAAATGTCAGCTATTCTCCCCTACAACAGGTGTAAAGGTTAGCTGACAGTATGTCCTGCTAGTTTGCCATTAATGACTAAGATAAAAAATGGCTGGCGGTAGAAAATTCAGTTTTATGCTGACTTCATCACCCTCGGGTGCGGGGATCATTCCCGTTTCAGTACTCCGCGGCGGATCTGATCTTCCTCTATAGACTCGAACAGTGCCTGAAAATTACCCTCACCGAAGCCTTCATTGCCTTTACGCTGGATAATTTCGAAGAAAATCGGCCCGATCACGGTGTCGGTGAAGATCTGCAGCAGCAGGCCCTGGCCCTCGGTGGGCGCCCCGTCCATCAGGATCCGGTTCTCTTGCAGGCGGGCCAGATCCTCCCCATGGCCGGGCAGACGAGCATCCAGTTTTTCGTAATAGGTATCCGGTGTCGTCATAAAGCTCATGCCACCGTCACGTAAAGTTTCCACCGTGTGGAAGATATCGTCGGTGCCGAGGGCGATATGCTGAATACCCTCCCCTTTGTACTGCTGCAGAAATTCCTCGATCTGGCTCTTCTTGTCGGCAGATTCATTGATAGGAATGCGAATTTTGCCGCAGGGACTGGTCATGGCCCGGGAGCGCAGCCCGGTGAGCTTGCCTTCGATGTCGAAGTAGCGGATTTCACGAAAATTGAAATGTTTCTCGTAGAAGCCGGCCCAGAGATCCATATGTCCCATTTCCACATTGTGAGTCAGGTGATCGATATAGGTCAGGCCCACGCCTTTGGGGTGCTGCTCCACGCCGGGCACGGGACGAAAGTCCACATCATAGATGCTCTGGTCGCCATAGCGATCCACCAGATAGATAAGGGAGCCGCCAATGCCCTCGATGGCCGGGATCTTCAGTTCCATGGGGCCGGCACCGGACGCAACCACGGTGCCGCCCTGCGCCGCCAGCTGCCGGATGGCGGCGGCCGCGTCTTTCACCCGAAAGGCCATGGCGTTGGCAGAGGGGCCATGAAGGCGGGAGAACTGCGCGGCCCGGCTGTTGGGCTCGGCATTGAGGATAAAGTTGATGTCGCCCTGGCGATACAGGGTTACGTCTTTGCTACGATGGCGGGCGATGGCCACAAAGCCCAGCCGCTCGAACAGTTCAGCCAGCCGCCGGGGCTCGTGAGAGGCATATTCCACAAACTCGAAGCCATCGGTTCCCATGGGATTATCCCATAGGCCCTTGTCGTTGTTTGCCGCCATGATGCCCTCCTTTCACCAGATGATGCGCCATTAAGTATAAGAGTCAGGGGCATTCCCGGAGCGGAGCCGGGAAGACAAGGTGTAAAGAAAGGATGACAGGAGAAAAATACCGCTGTCGACGTTGGGATTCGCTTCACTCATCGCCAACCTACGGCACGACAAAACCACAACGCCGATGTCTGGAGTGAGCTGTAGGCGCTGCTTCAGCTGCGTAAACCCACAGACAATGCCAGATCTGCAGAATCGGCATTGTCTGCTCCGGCAGCTAAAGCGCCGGCTACAAAACCCGGCACCGTGCTGTGTCTGCAGAATCGGCGTCGTCTGATCCGGCAGCTAAAGCGCCGGCTACAAAAACCCGAAGAGGCTACCCCTGCCAGCGGCTGACGCCCGGATAGCCGCCTTCGAGCAGCTCCTTGATAAACACCGAGGGAATTTGATTGTCAGCCAGCAGAAATACCTGATGCCGGGCCCGGGTCAGGCCCACGTAGAACAGCCGCCGTTCCTCCGCATGGGGAAAGACTTCGGCGTCGGGCAGCAGCAACTCCAACACGCCGTCGCCATGGTGATGGCAATGACTCAACCTGCCTGATTGTCGATGGTGGAGCCAGCGGTCTTGTCCGCCAGCGGGCTGGTCTTTGGCTCCAGCAGACAGATCAGGGCCACCAGCGCCAGACTGGGCAGCATCACCAGGTTGACCCCTTCCCAGCCGAAGGTGGCCAGCACCTTGCCTGAAAAAAAGCCGCACACCGCCACGACCATAAACACGCAGAAATCGTTGAATGACTGCACTCGGGCCGCTTCATCCGGCCGGTAATAGCGGGTCAGCCAGCTGGTTGCACTGACGAACATCAGGCTCCAGGCCACGCCCACCAGCAACAAGCCGCTGAAGTAATGCCAGAACGACATGCCCTGCAGGTTGATCAGTATCGCCAGCACAAAGACACCGATGCCCGCGAGGATCAGCCGTTTGGGGCCAAACCGCTTGAGGAAGGGACCGAGAAAGAGTCCTGGCAGAAACATGCCAAGAGAATGAAACTGCACCACCGTATTGGAGTCGCTGACATGAAAATGGGCGTGATTCATCGACAGCGGAGTGGCGATCATTACGAAGGCCATCATGGCAAAGGACACGGCCGCCGCCACCATGGGCCGCCAGGCTCCGGCTTTCAATATCTGGCTCAGGGGGCGTCCACCGCCCATCCGGGGCCTAGTCTCGCGGACCGGTACCCGTAGCCACAAAACCCCCATAGCCACCATCAGGCAGAGGGGAATAATGGCGGCGAAGCTGCCTACGAAGGGCACGCCATAGCCGAAGGACTCCCCCCAGGTCGACAGCCCCGGCCCCAGGATCGAAGCCACCACCGCCGCCCCTATCACCAGAGAGACAGCCTGATCCTTCATCGCGGTCGGCACCAGTTCGGCGGCGGCAAAGCGGATCTGCTGAGTCAGACTGAAATAGATGCCGAACAGCACGCAGGCGGCGATCAGCAACCAGAACTGGGACAGCATCAGCGCCGCCACCATCAGGCTGGCTCCGCCGATGCCGAACAGTTGCCCCAGTATTATGCCCCACTTGCGGCCCAGCCAGGCCATCAGATAGGCCACCGGATAACTGGCCAGGGCGGAAAACACCGACTGAATGGCAAACGGCAAGGTCGTCAGGGCCGGTGAGGGTGCCAGCTGAAAGCCCACCATGGAGATCAGACTGAGATAAATCAGCATACCCGACTGAGACAGCGCCATACCGTAAGACAAGAGACCGATATTGAGCCAGTGTCGTGAACTCGAGAACATAGCAAACTCCGGGCCTGAACAGGCCATTTCAGCAAGCAATAGGGGGAAGGCAAATGATATCGCCTCCCCGTCCTGAACGGCGGCGAGGCGATTGAGATTAATAGACCACAGTGCTTACAGCACGAAAATGCCCGTCACCAAGGCACGTTTACCAACCGTTGCTTAACTGACAGACAAGGGATAATGACAGGCCACCTGCTGGGTCGCGCTGATATCCAGTGCCGCCGGGGTCGACTGCTTGCACTTGTCGGTGGCAAAGGCGCATCGGGGATGAAAGGCGCAGCCGGAAGGCGGCGAAATCGGGTTAGGTACCTCGCCGGTCACCGGAGTCCGCTCCTTGTGGATCACATCCATGCTGGGGATGGCGTCCATCAGCATGCGGGTGTAAGGGTGACGGGGTCGATTGAAAACCTCTTCCACCGTGCCCACCTCCACCAGACGGCCCAGATACATGATGCCGACCCGATCCGAGAAGTGGGACACCACCGACATATCGTGGCTGATAAACAGATAGGTCAGCCCCAGTTCGTCTTGCAGATCCTTCATCAGGTTGAGCACCTGGGCCTGCACCGAGACGTCCAGCGCCGAAGTCGGTTCGTCACAGATCAAAAACTCGGGTTCGCCGGCCAGGGCCCTGGCGATGGAGATACGCTGACGCTGACCACCCGAGAACTCGTGGGGAAACTTGTCCATGTCCGATGCCGCCAGACCCACCTGTTCCAGCAACTGGCCCACCCTCTGTCGACCTTCTTCCCGGTTTTTGATCATACCGAACAGCACCAGCGGCTCGGCAATGATGCGATCCACCTTCCAGCGTGGATTCAGACTGGCGAACGGATCCTGAAAGATCATCTGGCAACGGCGGCGAATATACTGGCGCTGCTCCCGACTGGCTTCGGCCAGCACTGTGCCCTGATAGCTGATATCGCCATCGGTCGGCTGGTACAAACCCGACAACAGTCGGGCTACCGTCGACTTGCCGCAACCGGACTCGCCCACCAGACTGAAGGTCTCTCCTCTGCGGATACTGAAATCGATGCCGCGCACCGCGTGCACATAGGTTTTTTCCGCTCTGTTCAGCAGCCGGTGAATAAACGGCTTGGAGATATCGAACTTGATATGAAGGTTGCGTACCTCCAGCAGGCCTCTTTCTTCGGTAATCTCGCTCATCACACCAGCTCCTCTTGCATCACTTTCAGACAGGCGACCCGGGAGTCACCGACCGCTTTCATCTCCGGCTCATGCTGCCGGCATTCGGCACTGCTGTTGGGGCAGCGCGGATTAAAGGCGCAGCCCAGGGGGATGGCGTTGAGCCGGGGCATGGATCCGGGGATCTGCGACAGCCGCGGTTCCCGTACCCCGATGCGCGGGATCGATCCCATCAGTCCCACCGTATAGGGATGTTTCGGCGACTTGAGTACTGACTCGACCGGCCCTATCTCAACCAACCGGCCCGCATACATCACCGCTACCTGGTCGCAGATTTCGGCGATCACCCCCATATCGTGGGTCACCAGCATCACAGAGGCGTCATGCTGCTTGCACAGCCGGCGCAACAGCTGCAACACCTGAGCCTGTACCGACACATCCAGCGCCGTGGTCGGCTCATCGGCGATAATCACCTTGGGTTCGACACAGAGCGCGAGGGCGATCACGATGCGCTGACGCATGCCGCCGGAAAACTGATGGGGATATTGATCGATGCGTTGTTCGGCCGCAGGTATACCTACTTCCTTCATCAGATCCAGCGCCTTCTGCCGGGCCTGCTCATGGGACAGCGGCAGATGGGTCTGAATGGTTTCGATCAGCTGTTTTCCGACCGTCAGCACCGGGTTCAGGCTGGTCAGCGGATCCTGAAAGATGGCGCCGATCTCCTTGCCACGCAGCAGTCGCCGCCGATCTTCCTCCAGGTTATCGATCCGTTCCCCGTAAAGGCGGATCTCGCCGCCGGCAATGAAGCCCGGCGCCTCCAGCAGACCTGTGATCGCCGAGCCGGTCAGCGACTTGCCGGCGCCCGATTCACCCACTACCCCGAGGATCTCGCCCTTGCGCATCTCGAACGACACATGCTGTATCGCCTTCAGGTTTCCCTTGCGATGGGCAAACTCGATACACAGATCATCGACTTCCAGCACCACCTCACCGCGGTTGTTGCTTGTATTTTCCATATGTCTTGCTCCTTAACGCAGTTTGGGGTTGAGGGCATCGCGCAGCCAGTCACCCACCAGGTTGACCGACAGGGCCAGCACCACCAGTACCAGAGAGGGAAACAGCACTACCCACCACTGACCGGAGAACAGATATCGGTTGCCCTCGTTGATCAGCGTACCGAGCGAAGGCTGATGCGGCGGCATGCCGACCCCGAGGAACGACAGGGTTGCCTCGGTCAGTACCGCCAGCGCCAGGTGCAGGGTGGCCAGCACCATGACCGGGCTGAGCACGTTGGGCAGAATATGCTGGAACATGATGCGCATATTATTGCTGCCCATCACCTTGGCAGCCTGTACATATTCCTTGTTTCCTTCCAGCAGGGTACAGCCGCGCACAGTACGGGCATACTGCATCCAGCCGGTCAGGGTGATGGAGATAACGATGATGTACACCGCCATCTGATCGTGCATTTCCTGGGGCAGCAGGCCCCGCGCCGCGCCGCTCACCAGTAGTGCAAACATGATGGTGGGGAAGCTGAGCATGGCATCGGCCAGACGCATGATCAGGGCGTCGATCATGCCGCCGAAATAGCCGCTCACCACCCCCAGGGTCACCCCCAGAACCATGGCGCAGAGCACGCTGATAAAACCGACGATCAACGATACCTGCAGGCCATGGAGGATCAGTGAATATACATCCCGACCCTGGATATCGGTGCCCAGCCAGAAGCGGCCCTCGCCGCCTTCCACCCAGAAGGGCGGCAGCTCGGAGTCCATCAGATCGAAGGCCGCCATATCGAAGGGGTCATAGTGCGCCAGCAGGGAGGCACCGATGCCGGCAAACAGCAGCAGGGCCAGCACTGCGGTGGCGAACATCGTCAGCCGGGAGGTCCGGAAGTTGTAGGCGATGTCACTGTCGCAGGCAGCCAACAGCTGTTGCCATATCTTTTTCAGCCCCCCAGGCCGGGGACTATTCTGGCCGGTCAGGGCCGCTTTAGTGGTATTGATAGCCATACGTTACCTCGTCCTTGTGCTTAACGGTCAAGCGGTTTTCAAGCGCGGATCGATCACCCGGTAGAGAATATCGACCAGGGTGTTGATGCAGATAAAAATCAGGGAAATGAACACCAGATAAGCGGAAATCACCGGTATATCCACGTAGTTCACCGCCTGGATAAACAGCAGTCCCATCCCGGGCCACTGGAACACGGTTTCGGTCACCACCGCGAAGGCAATCAGGCCGCCGATCTGCAGGCCTATGATGGTGATCACCGGCAGCAGGGAATTGCGCAGCGCATGGGTATAGTTGATGCTACGCTGCCTGATGCCCCTGGCCTTGGCGAACTTGATGTAATCGGTGCGCAGCACCTCTGTCATCTCGCTACGCACCAGGCGCATGATCATGGTGATCATGAACAGCGCCAGCGACAGCGCCGGCAGTATGATAGAGGCCCAGCCCGTCTTGCTGAACAGGCCACTGCTCCACCAGCCGAACTCCACTATGTCGCCCCGCCCGTGAGAAGGCAGCCAGCCCAGCCAGACCGAAAACACGATGATCAGCACGATACCGGCGATAAAGCTGGGCAGAGACACCCCAATCAGGGAAATAGTCTGCACCAGGCTGGTCAGCCACTTGTTACGGGACAAGGATACCCAGACGCCCGCCGGCAACCCCACCAGCAGCGAGATAATCACCGCCACGAACACCAGCTCCAGGGTGGCGGGTAACCGTTCCAGGATCAGGTTGAGCACGTCCATCTTGTTGTAGTAGGAAATACCGAAATCGCCTTGGGCAATATTGCCGACGAAGCGCCCGTACTGGGTGATCACGCTGTCGTTCAGGCCCAGCTTTTCACGCAGCTCGTCCCGTTCAAACTGGGTCGCGCTTTCCGGCAGCATGCCGTCGATGGGATCGCCGACAAACTGAAACATGGTAAAGGCGATCAACGCCACCGTCAGCATCAGGCCGCAGGCCTGGATCAGCCGCTGTATGATAAAAGCCAACATCATTCACTCCTTTGAATCGCAATAGCGGATTAGGGGCTCACAGACCCCTGTTTGCTAGTTCAGGCTCGCGTACCAGAGCCGTACCACGTTGTCGGAATTCTGGGTGATATTCAGCTTGTCTGAGGTCACCCAGGCCACCGGTTCGAAGTGCAGCGGAATAAACGGCAAATCCTGCTGGGCCATGGCCAGAGCATCGCTCATCAGCTGCACCCGGGTCGGCCTGTCCAGCTCGGACACCGACTGTTCAATCAGCGCGTCTACCTTGTCGTTCTGGTAACGGGGAATATTGAAGGCACCGTAGATGCCGCCGTCCTTGGAATGGATCAGCTGCTGGTTGATGCTATAGGCGTCATAGAGCGGCAGATTGGCCCAGCCCAGTACCGCCACGTCGGTACGGCCGTTGTCGCGGATCTGGGAATAGACGCTGCGGCTATGCACGTTCAGGTTGGTTTTTACGCCAATCTTGGACCAGTAACGCTGCACTGCCTGACACCACTGCTCCGCATTCAGGTAAGCTCCCTGCACACAATCGAACGCCAGTGTGAAGCCATTGGGATAACCGGCTTCGGCCAGCAATGCCTTCGCCCGTTTGGGGTCATAATCAAGCTCGATGGCGCGATCGGCGTCATAACCGGCAATGTCGGGGGCCACATAGGTGTTGGCCACCTCGGTCATGCCGCGCATGATCTTCTTGACGATCGCCTCGCGGTCGATGGCCATATGCAAGGCTTGGCGCACCTTATGTTGCTGAAGCGGATTCTTGCCATCCACATTGCCCGCGTTCAGCTCATCCGCCATGTTCAGCGACAGGTAATCCACCCGCAGCGAGGGTCGGACCTTGACGTCTATGCCTTTTTCCCTTTCCAGCCGGGGCAAGTCCTGCAGAGGTACATCACTGACCAGGTCAAATTCGCCGGACAACATGCCCGCCAGACGGGTTGAGTCGGACGACACCGGCTGGAAGATGATGCGGTCGATATTGTGCTTGGACTGCTCTGCCTGCCACCAGTTGTCGTTCTTGACCAGCACCATTTCCGCATCGCGCCGCCGGCTTTCCAGTTTGAAGGGGCCGGTACCGTTGGTGTGGTTGGTGGCGTAGCCTTCGGTGCCCTTGGTCATGCTGGTAGGCTCGGTGGCCTTGTGTTCTTCCAGCCATTCTCTGTCCATTATCAGCACGCCGGACAGCTCATTGAGAGCCATGGGCGACTTGCCGTTCAGACGGATATCAACCGTGTAGTCATCTACCTTTACCGCGTCCTTGAGCGAGGAGGCATTGCCGCGGGTCCCCGAGTCCGGGTGGGTCACCCGGGCGATGGAGGCCACTACGTCATCGGCGGTGAAATCATTGCCGTTATGAAACTTGATACCTTTATTCAGATAAAAACGGAGACTGGTGTCATCCAGCTGCTCCCAGTGAGTAGCCAGAGTCGGCTCCAGCTGCAGGCTGTCATTCCATTGCACCAGACCTTCATAGATATGATTTTGAAAGCTCAGGGCGTGGGTTGAGGCGAAAGCGTAAGGATCCAGGGTGGGAATATCCGCCTGCTGGGCCCAACGCACCACATTTTCCGCCTGTGCCTGCTGAGCGGTCAGCCCGCAACTGGCGGCCATCAGGCAGGCCGCTATCGTTCTTAATTTCATCATCAATCGTCCTTGTGAGTAAAACCTCAACCGGTCCATACCGGCCTTGCTGTCATCAGGGTGGGCCTGAAGCCCACCGATGATTTTTTATAACACGACAAGGTAATTTTATTTACAAAACAAACGTACAATTGCTAACAATTGTTTATATTTGTGATAGCAACCAAAAAATCACGTATTGCCATGGCCACCCGTAACCCGGATGGCCTGGCGACGGCTTAGCCTTGCTTCATGCTGGCGTACCAGAGCCTTACCACGTTGTCGGGGTTCTGGGTGATTTCCAGCTTGTCGGAGGTGGCCCAGGCCATTGGCTCAAAGTGCAATGGCAGATAAGGCAGCTCCTGTTGCGCCCTGGCCAGTACATCTTCCATCTGCCTGGTGCGGGTCGGCTGATCCAGTTCGGATGAAGACTGTTCGATCAGGGTATCGAGGGTGTCGTTCTGATAGCGGGGAATATTGAAGGCACCGTAGATGCCGCCATCCTTGGAGTGCAGCAACTGCTGGTTGATGCTGTAGGCGTCATAGAGCGGCAGGTTGGCCCAGCCCAGTACCGCCACATCGGTACGGCCGTTGTCGCGGATCTGGGAGTAGACGCTGCGGGTATGCATGTTCAGGCTGGTTTGCACGCCCACCTTGGACCAGTAACGCTGCACCGCCTGACACCACTGCTCCGCGTTCAGGTAATAGCCCTGCTCACAGTCGAAGGCCAGCTTGAAGCCGTTGGGATAACCGGCCTCGGCCAGCAGCGCCTTGGCCCCTTTGGGATCATAACTGGTGGACACACCTCGCTCGGCGTCAAAGCCGGCGATGGCGGGCGCCACATAGGTGTTGGCCACTTCGGTCATGCCACGCATAATCTTCTTGACGATCGCCTCGCGGTCGATGGCCATATGCAGCGCCTGCCGTACCTTCTGCTGCTGGAGAGGGTTCTTGCCATCCACATTGCCCGCGTTCAGTTCATCATTCATGTTCAGAGTAAGGAACATGACTCGCAAAGAGGGCCTGACTTTGACATTGATGCCTTTTTCCTTTTCCAGGCGGGGCAAGTCCTGCAGGGGCACATCGCTGACCAGGTCAAATTCACCGGCCAGAATACCGGCCAGCCGAGTAGATTCGGATGCCACCGGCTGGAAAATGATACGGTCGATATTGTGCCTGGTGTTCTCGGCCTGCCACCAGTTGTTGTTCTTGACCAGCACCATCTCGGCGTCACGGCGCCGGCTTTCCAGCTTGAAGGGGCCGGTACCGTTGGTGTGGTTGGTGGCATAACCTTCGGTGCCCTTGGTCATGCTGGTAGGCTCGGTGGCTTTGTGCTCTTCCAGCCATTCCTTGTCCATCATCAGAATGCCGCTGAGTTCATTGAGGGCGATGGGCGACTTGCTGTTAAGCAGAAGATCGACCGTATAGTCATCTACCTTCACCGCCTCCTTGATCGAAGAGGCATTGCCGCGGATCCCCGAATCCGGGTGGGTAACACGAGCGATGGAAGCGACCACGTCGTCGGCATTGAAGCCATTGCCGTTGTGGAACTTGATACCTTTATGCAGGTAAAAACGGATGGTGGTATCGTCCAGTTGCTCCCAGTGGGTAGCCAGGGCCGGCGACATTTCCAGCTGCTCATTCCATTGCACCAGACCTTCATAGATATGGTTCTGAAACGCCAGCGCCGGGGTAGAAGCGAAAGCATAGGGGTCAAGAGTGGGTATATCTCCCTGCTGCGCCCAGCGCACCACATTTTCGGCCTGATTTTCGGCCTGGGCCTGTTGAGCGCTCAGGCTGCAAGATGCGGCCAGCAGGCAGGCGGTAATCGTTGTCAATTTCATCATCAATCATCCCTGTGAATGAACATGTCTCGGCCCTGTCGGTGCGGCCATCCCTTGATCGACGTTCAACATCATCAATCATTTCGATAACATTTATATTACAAGTCGGAGATTCCCACAGGGGTAATTGCTAGCAATTTACTTAATATGTGATAACAATCTCAAAAGCACTATTCATCTGCCGATATGACTCCACACCGTAACATGTCGCTGATATGTTGCAGATTGCCTGCCTTTCCACCACCTTCGGGTGACCTCCAGAGCAATGGCATCGGCGTTGAAAGCACGATACGGAATTCATCTCATCTCTACAGGGAGCAAGCATGACCGCCACACTGATCCGACAGGTTCGTCTCAGCGGAGACCAGGAAAGCAGGGATATCCTGATCGAAGGGAACAAGATCACTCGCATCGAGCCGCATATTCCGTTACCGAGCGGTGCTATCCTGCAAGAAGGGCATCATCGCCTGGTGCTGCCGGGATTTATCGATGGCCACGCCCATATCGACAAATCCCTGTGGGGCATGGACTGGTATGAAAATCAGGTGCCCAGAGAGTTGCCCGCCATCATCGAAAACGAGCGCAACTTCCGCCGGCAGCAGGAGTTTGACTCCCGACAGCAATCCGAGCGCATCGCCCGACTGGCTATCGCCAAAGGCACCACCCATATCCGCACCCATATCGATGTGGACACCGAAATCGGCCTAAAACACATGGAAGGGGTGCTGGCCACCAGAGACAAGCTGGCCGACCAGGTCTATATCGAAACCGTCTGTTTCCCCCAGAGTGGCATGCTGGGCCGGCCCGGCACCCGGGCGCTGATGGAAGAGGCTGTCAAACTGGGCGCCGATTATGTGGGCGGCATCGATCCCTCCTCCTTCGAACGCGATCCTGTGGCCCATATCGATGCGATATTCGAGATCGCCGCCCGATACGGAAAGGGTGTCGATCTACACCTGCACGAAGCGGCCGAGCTGGGTGCCTTCTCGGTCGAACTGATGATAGAGCGCACCCTGGCTCTTGGTCTGCAGGGCAAGGTGACCATCAGCCACGCCTTCTGCCTGGGTGAGGTGGATCCCGCCTATCAGGATCGACTCATCGAGGGGCTGGCCAAGGCAAATATCGCCATCGCCACCACGGCGCCGGCCAACCGCAGCGTTCCCCCCTATGAAAAGCTGCGCGCCGCCGGCATCAGGGTCACCGCAGGTAACGACGGCATCCGCGACACCTGGAGTCCTTACGGCAATGCGGACATGCTGCAGAGGGCCATGTTGATGGGACTAAAATATCGCTGGCGTCAGGACAAGGAACTGGAGCAGGCGCTGCACGCCATTACCTATGGCGGCGCCGAGGTGATGGGGCTGAAAGATTATGGGCTGGCAGTCGGCTGCCAGGCGGATTTGGTGCTGCTGGATGCCCGGGTGGTGGCCGAAGCCATCGTCGAGCCGCCTCTGGCCCGCACCGTGTTCAAGGCCGGCAAACTGGTCGCCGACCGCGGCGAATGCCTGTTCTGAGCAAACGGATAAGCCATTAAGGGTCATGGAGCAAAATTGATGAAAACCACCAAAATCACCGCCAAGTACGTTATCGGTTTCAAGGACGGCGGCCACCATATCTACGAGCAGGGCGAGCTGGTCTATCGCGGCGATACCGTGCTGTTTGTCGGCCACGGCTATCAGGGCCAGGTCGACGAAACCCTGGCCATGGGCAACGCCCTGGTCGGCCCCGGTTTTATCGATCTGGATGCGGTCGCCGATCTGGACTCTACCGTACTCGCCTTCGACCACCAGCCCGGCTGGAAAAAAGGCCGTCTGCCTGCCAGCAGCTGGCAACGGCGCGAAACCTACAACGATGCCCAGCTCGACTTCAACAAGCGCTATGCCTTCAGCCAGCTGCTGTTGAACGGCATCACCACCATAGCGCCGATCACCTCCGTCCTGTACCGGGAATGGGCCGAGACCGCCGATGAATTCCGGCGTGCCGCCGATATCGCCGTCAGCCTGGGGGTGCGTGCCTACCTGGGTCCGGCCTATATGTCCGGATATGGCGTGGTCAACCCGGATGCCAGTGTCGAGATGCGCTTCGATGAACAGCGGGGACTAAAAGGGCTGGAAGAAGCGGTGCACTATGTAGAGCAGCTCCACCAGTACGGCGACACCATAAAGGGCATGCTGGCCCCGGACCGTATCGAAGGCTGTACCCCCGAGCTGCTGCGCCAGACCGCAAAGGCCATGCGCGCCCTGGATTGCCCGGTTCGGCTGCACAGCTGCCAGGGCGAGTTTGAACTGGATATGGTGCACCAGCTGCACAACGGCATGTCGTCGATTGAGCTGATGGCCGAACATGATCTGCTCGACTCTCGCTTGCTGCTGCCTCACCTCCAGTTATTGGGCGGCAAACATGCCACCCCGGAGAAAATACAAAGGGAGTTGTCGCTGCTCGGCCAGAGCGGCGCCAGCGCGGTGATTTGTCCGCTGGTGGCCGGCCGCAACTCCAAGTATTTCGATGGCGTCAGCCGCTTCCGTGAAGCGGGTATCAACCTCAGCATGGGCACCGACACCTACCCGCCGGACATGATCCAGAACATGCACGTCGGCGCCATCCTCAGCCGGGTCAACAGCGGTAATATTACCGAGGCCTCGGCGGCGGACTATTACAATATGGCCACCCTGGGCGGAGCCAGAGCTCTGGGCCGGGAGGATATAGGACGTCTTTGCCCGGGCGCCAAAGCCGATATCATGGTGTTCGACTTCGATAACATTCATACCGGCCAGGTATTCGATCCCATCACCGCCATGGTGATCAACGGTAACGGCCGGGATATCAAGGGGGTGATCGTCAACGGCGACAAGGTAGTGTGGGACGGCCAGCTGGTGAAGCTAAACCTGGATCTGCAGCAACTGCATCACCAGGCCCAGCAGCAGTTTGACGGCTTTATCGCCAGCTATCCGGAGCGCTGTCATCTGCATCCCCCGTTGGAGGAGATCTTCCCGCCTTCGTTCCCGACCAGCAAGGCCTAACTAAAACGCCGACCGGCATAAACCGGTCGGCGTTTTGACATTTCTCTGACTGATGCGGAAAACGCTTCAGCATCGGCGCCGTCTGATCCGGCAGCTGAAGCGCCGGCTACAAAAAAATCACAAGCACAACACCAAAACACCGATGATTGGTGGGCTGTAGGCGCTGCTTTAGCTGCGCAAACCAGCAAACAACGCCATAGCTGCAGCATCGGCGCCGTCTGATCCGGCAGCTAAAGCGCCGGCTACAAAAAAATCACAAGCGATTCAGCCGGCGCGTAAATCGGCAAACAGGGCCACAAAATCGGTGGCCTGCTCTTCATCCTGGGACAATTCCAGGCTGGACTCCAGATTATCCAGATGCCGGCGCATCGACAATACGGCCGCGTCCACATCACCCGCCGCCAGCAGCTCTACCAGCTGGCCATGCTCGTTACAATGGCATTCATGGGCCCGACTGTCCTTCTGGTACATGCTGACGATCAGCGAACATCTGGCTATCAGCCGCTCCAGTACCTCCGACAGCACCTGATTATCCGCGATACGCGCCAGCTCGATATGAAAGCGAGCCGCCAGCTTTACCGCCGCCGGTCGCCGGCCTTCTTCCACCGCCTGTCTTTCCTCTTCAATCAGGTTGCGGAGCACGGCCAGGTCGGCCTCTTCTACCCGCGCAGCCGCAAGGGCCATCGCCTCGGCTTCCAGCAAGCGGCGCACCACGAACACATCGGCCGCCTCCTGCTGGCTGGGGCAAGCCACCATGGCCCCCTTGTTGACGACTATGCTCACCAGCCCCTGATGGCTGAGTTCTTGCAGGGCATCGCGGATATGATTGCGGTTGGCATTCAGGGCATCGGCCAGCTTGAGCTCCACCAGGCGGGTACCCGGCGCAAGACGCTGCTCGACAATGGCGCGGCCAATCGCCTCGACAATACGACGGATTTCCTTTTTCTTTGCAGTAGACAAGGGTTGCTCCAACACGCCAAAACAGTACAACTGATAGGGGAATAATGTTAACAAATGCTAACCGGGTCAACCAAAACAAGCGATCAACCCCAGCGGCTGACGCCGGGATAGCCGCCTTCGAGCAGTTCCTTGATGAAAACAGAGGGGATTTGCCGGTCGGACAGCAGAAACACCTGATGTCGGGCGCGGGTCAGGCCAACATAGAACAGCCGGCGTTCTTCGGCGTGGGGGAAGGCTTCCGCGTCCGGCAGCAGCAATTCCAGCAGAGCCGCGCCGTTCTTCTCGGGTGGAAAGCCGTATTTGCCCCGACAGAGCCCCAGCATGATCACGCAATCCGCCTCCTTGCCCTTGGCTCCGTGCAGGGTCTGGGCCTCCAGCTTCAGTTCGGGAAAGCGCCGGCGCCAGCCGGCCAGCTGTGAGTCGTCCGGCAGGCTGAAGCGAAAACGGGCCAGCAGGTACACGGAGGCATCGGCCCTGTCGGCGGCAACCTGCCCCAGCAGCCGGGTCACGGCGTCCATCTGGCTGTCGCTGTCGACCGGTAGCACATGCACGCAGGGCGAATCGCTGCGATGGTGAGTGCCGAGTGTCTTCGGTAATTGCGCCGGGTTGCGGGTAACGAAGCGACTGGCCACCTTTTCAATCTGATCGTTGAAACGAAAGGTCTTGTCGAGCCGGGTGATCCGGCTGGCACCGAAGTGTTCGGCAAAGGCGGTGGTCAACGACACATCGGCGCCGCTGAAGCGATAGATGGCCTGCCAGTCGTCTCCCACGCAAAACAGCGACAGCCCGGGGGCGGCATCGCGCAGGGCCTGCAACAAGGCGGCCCGAGGGCCGGAAATGTCCTGAAATTCGTCCACCAGAATATGTCGCCAGGGCACCTCGAAGCGGCCCCGACGCACTTGCTCGGTAGCCCTTTCAATCATGTCGTCGAAGTCGATTTCGCCCTGCTCGGCCAGATGTTGCTGATAGCGGTGCAACAGCGGCCGCACCAGGGTCAACTGCTCGGCCAGCGCCGGCGTCAGCTCGTCCGGCTCGGGCTCGCCGTAGAGCTTGAGCGCCGCCACCAGCGGTGCCCACTCCCGTGCCAGCCGCCGATAGTCCGGTTGCGGCAGCACCTGAAAACGATGACGCCGCAGCCAGTCATGCAGTTTGGCTCCGTAGTCTTCGTCCTGCTGGCAGTCTTGCTCCAGCCAGCGGGCGAAGGTACTGATACGAGTGCTTTCTTGTTGCGCCAATGGGCTGAGCGACGGGCTCTTGCCCGCGATCCGAGACAGTATCATCAACCCCAGGGCATGAAAGGTGCTGGTCTTGACGGTGGCGGTCTCTGGCCGGCTCGCCAGCCGCTCGGCCATTTCCGCCGCCGCTTCGTTGCCGAAGGCCAGCAACAGCAAGTCGCCGGCCCGGGCCTGGTTGGACGCCAGCAAAAAGGCCGCCCGCGCCGTCATCACACTGGTTTTACCGCAGCCGGCACCGGCCAGCACCAGGTTATGATCTTCGTCCACCACACAGGCCAGTCGCTGGGCCTCGGTCAGGGGGTGGGCTTCCAGCCCGTCGAACAGGGCGCCGTACTCGGCCAGCGCCTGCTCGCAATAATCCCGACAGCATTGCTCCCGCCAGTTGTCATCCGCCGCCATCAGGGTCGCCACCAGCTCAAAGGCGGCCCGCTCCCGGTCGGTCAGGGCTACCGGCGGTGATAACTGGCTCCAGTCGACTGGCTCCTGCTGCAATAGTTGCTTTAACTGCTGCCAGCGAGACGCTCGCAGATAGCCCAGTTCCAGCAGCGCCAGACAAGACTCGGCCAGCGGTATTATTCGTTCTCCGGCGTGATACCGAAACCAGCCCAGTGTGATGGCTTCACACAGTGGCTCGGCCACCGTTTTCGGCAACCAACCCAGTTCGATATCGCCCTGAGTGCAGGGCAAACGCAGCCGATAGAGCCGCCGCCCCTGCTCCAGCATCGGCGGCGCCTTCAGCTCGGTCCAGCTCAGGGCATGGCGTTCGCGTTTGAGGTGCAGCACCAGACCTTCGACGGTCGGCTCGGTGGCGATAAAGGGATGGTTGAACCAGGGGGCCAGCCAGTGCGCCCGGAAGATCTGCATGCCGCCGCCTCAGGAAAGGGTGTTGATCACCTCACCCAGTATCATGTGCGTGCGCACCGTCTTGATATGGGGAGTGTGCTCTATGATATGGCGAATGGCGTCCAGCCGTTCCATGGAGGCGGCCTCCACATAAACCAGCATGTCGGTTTCGCCGCTGATGGTGTAGCAAAGCTTCACCTCGGGCACCGCCCGCAGAGACTCGGCATATTGCTCGCACTGGCGCACGTGATAGCTGAGGGCGAAGTAGGCTCGCACCAGGGTCTGCGGACTGCCGAGCCGGGCGTGATAGCCGCGAATAACGCCCCGCTCTTCCAGACTCTTGATGCGTTCGGATACCGCCGAGCGGGACAGATTGACCTCGCGGGCAATACTGGCCACCGCCAGTCGGGCATTTTCCGTCAGCAAGGAGACGATTTTTTGATCAAACTTGTCCACTGCACCCTCTTTTTCAATATCCCCGACCAAACGTCGGCCAAAAGCGACGTTTCGCCGTGCTCAAGCAGCATAGTGCCAGGCCTTATTATCGTTATCTGGCGTTAATATATCAGAATTCTTGCATACGGATTTGAAACAACATGGGGCGTTTGAACAAAGAACTGGGGCTGGGCTACGGCACCGGCATGATGGCCACTTCTCTGCTGGGCAGCGGCATCTTCGTGGTACCGGCGGTGGCCGCCAGCCTGGCGGGAGCCGACTCCTTGTGGGCCTGGCTGATATTGATGGTGCTGGTGCTGCCGGTGGCCTTCACCTTCGCCCGCCTGGGGCGCGCCTTTCCCCACGCCGGCGGTGCGCCGCATCTGATTGGCCGGGCCCTGGGCGCACCGATGGAAAAGCTGGCGGCCTTTTTGTTTCTGGCGGTGCTACCGGTGGGGCTGCCCGCCATGCTGACCCTGACCGCCGGCTTCTGGCATGCGCTGTTTCCGTTGTCGGATAGCGGCGACCTGCTGGTGCAACTGGGTACTCTTGGTCTGGTGCTGGTATTGGGCAGCCGCAAGAGCGGCGCCTCGGGTCTGATCCAGCTGTTGATTGCCCTGGCCATTATCGGCTTGCTGGCAACGGTGTGGGTCAGTGGTGATCTGCTCCATGAGCCGCTGGCCATATTGCCACCGGTCGAACAGGTGCAGTGGACGGCGCTGCCGGCCGTGCTGGCGGTGATGTTCTGGTGTTTCGTGGGGCTGGAGGCTTTCACCCACATGGGGGAGGAATTCAGGAATCCGGAGCGGGATTTTCCGCTGGCGCTGTTATTTGGCGTGCTGCTGGCCGGCTTCATCTATCTGGCCTGCGCCATGGCGGTGGTGAAGTTTGGGGTGTTCGGCGACGAGCTGACCAACACCACCTCCTTCCCGGTGCTGGTGGCCGCCCTGCTGGGCGAAAAAGGCCGCTGGGCCGCGGCTCTGGTGGGGTATCTGGCCTGCTTTGCCAGCCTCAACCTCTATGTGCAGGGCTTTGCCCGCCTGCTGTGGAGCATGGCGGACGAGGGCAAGCTACCCGCCACTCTGGCGCAACTCAACCGTAACGGCTCCCCCTTCCGTGCCCTGACCTGGGTCATTGCGGCCTGCGCCCTCTGTACTCTGGCAGCCTGGCTGTTCAAGCTGCCGCTCGAGGCACTGATGCGCTACGCCAACGGCAACTTCATTCTGGTCTATCTGCTGGCCATGGTGGCGGGCGTCAAGCTGCTCACCGGCGGTTACCGCTGGCTGGCACTACTGGCCAGCCTCTTGTGTCTGGGCGTGTTCGTCTCGCTGGGGCTGGAGGCCGGCTATGCGCTGGTGCTGGGTGCGGCCTTTGTGCTGATGCGCCGATGGCGCAGACGGCCGACCTTGGTGAAGGGTGAGATGTGAGGGGTAAGGCGTGAGGGATGAGGAGTGAGGGGGTTGTAGCCGCCGCTTTAGCTGGCGCGAACCCACAAACAGCGCCATACCTGCAGACTAGGCACCGTCTGCCCCGGCAGCTAAAGCGCCGGCTACAAGGCCATGCCAAACAAGAGTACCGATGCCTGGATTGGGCTGTAGCCGCCGCTTTAGCTGGCGGATCTGCGCAGCAGATTTTTACCCGTAAGCCAATATAAAAAAAGCCGCAACAGCGGCTTTTTTTATTCAACAACAAATCAAGCATTACACCTTGCGCGAAGCGCCAGGCCTGGTGCCTGGCGTTTGGTGCTCTGCACTGTGTTTTTCATAGGCCCTTAAGGTGCCCCAGAGCACGGCCAGCCAGAAGGCGTATACCATTACGCCGCTGTTATGACCAAAAAACACCTGCGACAGGCCAAAGTCCATAAAGGCGACCGGCAGCAAAGCACCGGCGGTGGCCAGGGCGCGAAGTTCCATATTGGCACTGTTCAGTCGCCGGGCAAACAGGCGTAATGGCACCAGATACAGCGCCAGCAACGACAACAGCCCCAGAATGCCGCGCCGGGCAAAGTTGTCGAGATATTCGTTATGGGCATGATTGTCCGCCGCAAACTGAATAACCTGTCCCTTGTCGACCAGTGCCTGCATACCTTGCTGATAACCATTCCAGCCCCAGCCGGTCAAAGGCTTTTCGGCAATCAGGGTTAGCGCACCCTGCCACATATCAAACCGGGCGCCGAGCGAGGTCCATTTATTGCCCTGCTGATATTGCTCAATATCGTTAAAGGCGTGCTGCACCCGCTGCTGCACGCCGGTTTGAGGCAGAAGATAAACCAGAGCTCCCAGCGCCAGCACCGCAGCCAGAACGCCCCCCCGCATTCTAACCGACAGCTCCCGGCCATAGGCTCGATAAAGAACCCAGAATACAAAAGGCAGCCCAATCCAGCCGCCCCGGCTACCGGACAGCAAGGAGCCCAGGGCACCAAACAATGCGCCCAACAACAGCAATACCACCCAACGACGCGCATTGGGCTGTACCGCCGCCCACCCCAGTCCGGCCAGGCAGAAAATGCCAAACAGCATACTGATATTGCCAAACTGGATCACATAGGTATAACCGGTGGCCCGCTCTATACCCAGAAACAGCTTTTGCCAGATGGCCCAGCCAGCAGTGAGTACACCGCCCACCACCAGCCCGGCCCACATAAATGCTAACTTTGGTGGATACGCCAATACAAACAGCAGAACAGGAATGGCAAAGATAAAACGACTGGGCCTGTCATAGGCGCTGGAGTCGGCGCCTTCCAGCCACAGCTGAGCACAGAACAGCAGGGAATACAGCGCCAATACCGTCATTATCTGCTTGTCTTCTTTCTGTAAGCACAGCGCCGGCCGAGAGTACAGCAAGCTGAAACTCCCCAACAGCAACAGGGCTGCCCCATAGGTGTAACCACTGGGCACCACCAAAGCGATAGCTCCCATCAGGAATACCGCCAGGCTACTGTAGCGCCTGGCAAGCGAGAAAGACGCATCACTCAAAGACATGTCCACACCATCTTGATATTGCCGTTCAATAAGCATTTCGGTTCACAAAGCCTTTAAAAATAGTCCAGAAGATAATGCGCAGGTCCAGCCATAACGACCAGTTATTGATGTACCAGAGATCATGTTCAACCCGAGACTCCATCTTTTCCAGGGTATCGGTTTCACCACGCAGGCCATTCACCTGGGCCCAGCCGGTGATGCCCGGTTTGACCTTGTGACGTTTCATGTACGATTCAACAAGGTCCATATAATACTCGTTGTGGGCCAAGGCATGAGGTCGGGGACCTACAATCGACATACGCCCCTGCAGCACATTGTAAAACTGAGGCAGTTCATCCAGAGAGGTACGGCGCAAAAAGGCACCGATAGGCGTAAAACGAGGGTCCTGTCTGCCAGCCTGGGTAATCTGGCCATTATTTTCCTGGTGTACTTTCATGCTCCTGAACTTGTACACCTTGAAGCTTTTACCATTTACTCCGGTACGGTACTGCTTGAACAGCACAGGGCCGGATGATGTTAACTTGATGACAACAGCAATCACCAGACAAAGCGGCACAATCAGCACACTGAGCAGGCTGCCAATCACCAGGTCTTCCAGCCGTTTTAGCATTTGAGCTACGCCATTCATGGGCGTAACACTCAAATCAAAGGCATATTGGCCGGCGACCTCGCTCACCCTGTGGTTGAGCAGCTGCATATCTCCAAACTCGGGAATAAAACGCACCTCGACTGTATGGTGGCGCAAAGCATAAAAGATTGAACGCACGGCAGGCCCCATCTCCAGCGGCACACAAATCCACACCTCTTGAGCCCCCGATTGTGCTACCCGACGAGAGAGACTAATTAAAGCAGCAGCATCCACTCCCAGTATGCCCAACCGCTGTATACCAGCAATACAGTAGCCTTCTTCTGGGGTGGATCTCATACCCCGCCCTACGCGTCTAATATTCTGCCCAGGCCCCACCATAAAAACCGAACGTAACGAACGCCCCTGGCGCCGGGCCTGACGTAACAACAACTGAATGGCTACTCTCACCGCACCAGACAACACAAAAGAAATCAGCAATGCCATACTTACCCACAGCCGGGAATAACGATCCGCCGAATGGGTAAGGTACACCACAGAAGCCACCAGGGCCGCCACTCCCAGCCACACCAGAAACAGGCGGGCCAGCAAGCTGGAGATACGGGTAATGCGCCAGCGCTCATAGGCACCGACAGTACTGTTAATAAAGGTAACCAGCAGTACCATGATCACCGTTGCCAGCCAGTAACGATCCGGCAAATTAAAATGACCAAAACGCCAGCCATGGGCCAACAGGGCTCCGGCTACCAAGGCGGCGGCATCCAGAGGTGGGACCACCAAATGAGGAGGAAAACGCTCGGTAAGGCC
Organism: Oceanisphaera arctica; assembly: GCF_002936955.1. Lineage (GTDB taxonomy): Bacteria > Pseudomonadota > Gammaproteobacteria > Enterobacterales > Aeromonadaceae > Oceanimonas > Oceanimonas arctica. The sequence goes on from NZ_MPZM01000019.1 coordinate 32,142, forward strand.
CGATGAGCTGTGCAACATTTCAGTTTCCGTAATGCTTATAGATGGTTATGGAGCAGCCAACCAATGGGTAAGTAAAGCCTCGTATTCTGCCAGCACCTTGGGCCAAGTAAAATGCTTTTGAAAACGCTGCCTGCTAGCAGTTTTCATCCTCACTCTAGCTTGTTCATCTTCTAGCAAGCTGTCGAAGAGTGCCCTGCAGCTTGCTTCATCGGTAAAAGAAGCCGCTCCTTCCCCGACTACCCAGCGATTGAAAGGGTTATCATGGGCTATAACAGGGCTACCAGCTCCCATTGCTTCTACCAAAGAGGGATTGGTCCCGCCAACTCTATGGCCATGCAGATAGAAACGACAATGAAAACGCAAAGCTTGCACAACAGAAGCTTCATAGATGGCACCAGGGAACAGCACCTCACTGGAAGCTGCCGCCATAACTCGCCGATGGAAGGAATTTAAATCAGGCTCAAAGCGCCCCAGCACCACCAACTTATGCTGCCGTTCACGGGCACTGAAAGCCCGCACCATTTCCAGAATGGAGTTTTCTGGCTCAGGCCGGGCAATAATCACTGAAAACGCCTCCGGCTCAAGATCCAGTGGCTGCAGTGCCAACGGATTTGCCTGCGCTAACTCATCGGCTCCGTAGGGGATCATGGCAATCTTATGCTCACTCACCCGGGTAGCCAGATGATCCTTAATGCGAGGGTGATCAGCAATCAAATGCTGGCCAAGAAGGCAGCCTGCGCGTTCATTCAGCCAAAGCCAAGCCCGGGCCGGCCCGCTCCATTTGTCGCGCTGCCACTCTAGGCCGTCCATATTGAACAGATTGATCTGCCCGGAAAGCCGCTGCCACAGGTTGAACAGGGCGGTATTGTAGCCCAGAGTCAAACAAATGCCCGGCTGCCCGGCGGCATGGCGAGCCGCCTGCCAGTCGAACAGTATGGTGCCCACAGCACCTTGCCGGCTTACCGGAATATGCACCCGTTTTATGCCACACCATTCGCTCTCGGTCACCGGGCCCTTGCCCTGTTCCTGGCAATATACGGTAACCTGCCAGCCATGCTGCACCAGATATAACGACAACCGTTCGGCAAAGGTTTCAAAGCCGCCGTGGGCGGCGGGAATACCACGTATTCCCAAAATCAGTAACTGTTTGGCAGCCATGAATGTCCTAATCAACAATATCGAGCAGTGCTCGTTTAAACGCCTGCGGGCAAAAGTCGGCAGCCCGGGCTCTGGCCCGCTGCGAAAAGGCCCGGTAACAGTCTGGATCGGTCAGCCAGCGCTCAAGGTGAGCCGTAACGGTCTGAGTGTCCGTTCCCTGCACCAGAAAACCTTCAACTCCATCACGCACAATTTCGGCGGGTCCCCCCACTGGGGGCACAATCACTGGCAGGCCGTGACCCATGGCTTCCACTATGGTCAGACCAAAGGTTTCTACCCACTCATCGGGCCGGGACAGATTAAGCAATACCGAGGCACGACAATAAAAGGGCGTCACATCCTGCTGGCGAGCCACCAGGGTGAGGTTGTCAGGCAGGGCGAAGGTGGAAAAATAGCGGTCTATTTCGATCTGATCGGCATTCAGCACCAGAGTGAAGCGCATCTCGGCTCGATGTTGCAATCCACTGGCCAGGTACACGAATTCATCCACTCCCTTGTAGGCTTTGAGCGAACACACCATCAACACGTCAAAGCCGGACTTTGAATGCTCCGGCTCGACCGGTGGCTCGACGGCGTTGTACAACAACCGTTGCTCTTTACCGACAAAGCCCTCTGCCTGCCGCAAAAAACCGGAAACAAATACCACTTTATCGGCGGTTAACCGAATCACCGCCCGTAAACAGCGCTTGAACAAAGGCGGTCTGATGGACGTTTCGTGCACATGGTAAATGACAGGCTTACCCATCAACCAGGCGGCCAGTGCTGCCCCGGCCGGCATCATGGTATTGATATAAAAACAAACATTCCGGGGCCAGTAGCGCAAACACTGAAAAAACAGCAAAGTCTGGCCCAATGCATACCAGAACAACGTGAGCCAGTGGTTTTCGCTACGCTGATAGAACAGCCGACGGCGCCGCACCGGCACCGCGCTCAGGCAGCCATCACTATGGCCGCTGGTGAGCAACTCGCCGCTTCTGCCGGCCCGGTGCAGCGCCGTAATCACCTGCGCCAGCACCCTGGGGCTGCCGCTGCGATCGTTGTAGAGATGCACAAATACAATATGAGGCGGCATCATTCGTGGCCCCACTTTGGCCGCATCGCCAACATGCTCACGATTTGGATTTGGGTAAAATTTCGTGAAGCTGTTTCTTGCTCAATCGCTGTTTCAGCTTCTGCTGCCACGAATAGGGCACCAATCGGATAAAACCACGTACACCGGGCCAGTGACGCACCCGCCACAGCATCAGCAGCAGCCGTTCGCGGCCCGTAAGCGGGCCGGGAGCCAGCTCTGGCCGCTGCAGTTGCTCCACCAGCTCAGCGGTATGGCGCAAGGTGTCGGCCAGCGACTCCTGCACGGTCGGGACAGGCTGCAACTCGGCCAGATAATGCCGGCGATAGTAGCCCTGGGCGGGAGACGGGCAGGCCGCATACTCAAGGCCTGCATGCTCGGCTGCTAGCCAGTCGCTCACCGGCTTGCCGGCAGCCAAGGCCAGCCAAAACGCAACCACCTGCTCTGCAGGCATATTCCACGGCAACATATAACTTTGCGGTCGCCCCCGGGTTCGCTCGGCAAAAGCCCCGATATCGGGGAATACCACCGGCAGGCCCCGACCCAATGCTGTAGACAGGGTATAGCTGTAGGTTTCGGGACACAGGGCCGGAAACCAGGTTACATCGGCACCAATCTCATCCAGCTTGCTCTGCAGATTTTCTGGCTGGTAAGGGCCGTGGTTGATCAGACCTTGCAAGGGTTTGAAAGCATACCCCAGCAAATGAAACTCCACCCGGCCTGTCAGCCGCTGCGCCACCTGCTCCAGCAACAAGGCGCCCTTTTCACGGCTAAGCGCCCCCAGCACCAGCACCTTGAGTTTTTTACCTTCTGCAGGCTGCCAGGGTACTACCGGCGGCCAGGACTGCTGCTCGCTGTCCGGATGCCAGGCCACCACACTATTGGCCGCCAGCACCTTGTCGCCAAAACCGGTCAAAAAACGCGCTGCCACATCCTGTGACGGAAACACCACCTGTTCCGCACCCTGCAACAAGGGAAGGTGAGCCTCACGCCAGCCGGCAGCCGACATGCCCTCGGGCAACGGATAATGCTGGGCGCACTGAGCATCTCGCTGTCGCGCTTCATCACCGGCAAAGCGCCCTTGTGCATCGGTCAGGCTAGGGTTGGCATTCAGCAGGTAATAATCGTGGATGGTCATCATATAGCCACAGCCAAGCTGTTGCGGCAACTCCAACACCGGCTCGGGCACCCCCAAGGTGTGATGCAGATGCATCCGCGCCACTCCCAGCCACCGCAACAGGTCCAGCAGTTCCTGGTGCTGCTCCGGCTGCTGTAGGTTGAAGTGCATGCCATCGCTAGCCGCGGCAGACAGGTGCAGCCAAACGCCACCGGCAGTGTTGGCCGGAGTCAGGCGCAAAAAGCAGGTACCATCGCCATAAAACGACTGCAACTCGGCCAGGTGCTGGTTAACCCCTCCGCCAAGGCAGTGCGACACCAGCAATATAACAGGCGCCGGATGGCAGCGAATAATGGCCAGCGCCGCCATCCGGCGGGCCTTTTTCGCCGGATCGGCGGCAATAAAGCGCTGTACCTGATCGTTGTAGTCCGGGTGCAATCCCAGCAGCAGCTCAATGGCCTTGGCCTTACGCGGATCGCCTTCTTCCTGAAAACTCACCCCGCCCTTGTGATAGGCAAACACATTGAGCTGGTGATAATTCACAAACCCGGCCTTGGCGGCGCGCTGGCACCAGTCGTTTTCTTCACCATAGCCCTTGCCGAAGGTGGCTTCGTCGAACAGGCCTACCGCATCCATGCAGTTCCGGCGCATGTACATGCAAAAGCCGACACCGGTAGGCACTTCCACCAGCGGATCGGCCAGCGAAAGCTGTGCGAATACCGCGTCCAGCTCGGTCACATTCAGCCCGGCGAACAAGTCATTGTCGGCGCAAAAATTCGGGAAGCTGCAAATGGTGGCGTTGTTGGAAAACGGCGTCAGGCTCGCCACCTTGTCGTGGGCGTAGGCCGCTTCGCGCATGCGCTCCAGCCAGTCGGACGCGGGTACCTCCACATCGCTGTTAAGCAACAAGACATCGCGCTCGGGGTTAAGCTCCATCCCACGGTTCACCGTGCCTACAAAACCCAGGTTGTGCTCGTTTTCCAGCAGGGTAAAGGCGCCCTCGGCCGCCTGCTGCCGCAGCCAGGCCGTCAGCCCCGGCTCGGGCGAGGCATCGTTGATCACAATCAACTGTGCCCACTCGGGCAACCTCGGCAGGGTGGAAAGAATACATTCCTGCGTTTCCTGCAGGCCGCGATATACGGGAATAATGACGTCTAATGGGTTCATATATGAATATCGTTATAAGTTATCGGGTTACGCCGGATGACCGGCCCAGCAGCCGACGCACAGCCCGCAGGCAGCGCCACACAGGGTGAGCCTGCATACGTTGCAGCGCGGCTTCCAGCTCGCGATTGTGATATTGCAACTGGCTCAGTTGCTCAGCGCCTTGCTGCTGTTGCTGCTCCAGATGCGCCAGGCAGGAATCAATAGCGGGCTGATGCATGACAACAAACTCCAGTTCCACTTCCAGCGAGGCCTGTTCGGTTACACCGGCCTCGCTCACCGTCAGCCACCACTGGGGATCCCGGGTCAGAAAATAGTAACACTCATCTTCCCGCCACAGGGCATTGCTTGTCACTCGGGCGGCCAGCTCCTGTCGGGTGCCGTTGTGCAGCAGCACCATAGAGCGCAGCCGCACCACACAGGGGGCATCCAGCGGATCGAGCCGCAACGCCCGCACCTGCCCCTGCTGTCCGGCTTCGTGCAAGGCAAACTGCAACCTCGTGCGGGCATAGGGCGGTGTCAGCTCGCGGCTCGTCTGGTGCTGCTCACAAAAGCCGGCTCCCTGGTCGATGTAGAGCCTGGTGTGCAGCGTTTGAGGTTGTCGGGCTCGGCGCATATATTCCCGCTGACGCAGGGCAATGACCCGATAACAATCGGTACTCGGTGGCAGTGGCGGTTGCTCGGCCCGGCTCAGTACCTCGGTGAGACACTCTCCCAGATGATAACGATCCCGGGCCAGGGCCACAAAGCCGTCAGCCACCTGCCGGGCGACGGCAAAACCGTCGACCAGCGCGTCGGCCAGTTGTGCCGCAGAACGTGCCGTTGGCGAGCAGCGACCGGAAAAATTGTACTCCGCCGCCCGTTCAATGTTTGCCGGGCTCAACCAGCCGGGGCCGGCGAAGTGGTCATAACAGAACACAGGTAGGCCCATGGCCAAGCCGTATTGCACGGTGCGCCCAATGCTGATCACACCGTCAAACTCCCCCAGCAGCGCGGGGGTGACCAGCTCAAACCGCCCCTCCTTGCCAAACAGGGTTACCTCCACCCCCCGCTCGGCCAGCAGCGGCAACGCCGCCTTCAGCTCAGGCGGTACATGGTTGGACACCAGCGCCAGCCTGGGCCGTTCGGCCGGCGGGCCAGGCCTGTGCTCAAAAAACGCCTCGCTGACCGGGTTGGAAAACAGCGCCACCCGCTCCGCCGCCAACCCCATCTCGAGCAGGGTGGCCCGGGTTTCCGGCGAGTTGGCCAGAAACAGGTTGACCCGATCTGCACACAGGGGTGGCGACTCCAGCGGCTCATAGGGCGACAACGAAGAAAAAATAACCCGCTCGGCGGTGATCCCCAGCTCCAGCAGGCAATAGTCCAGGGTGGTGAAATGATGAGCCCAGATCAGATCAAAATGCGCCGGCTCCAGGGTGTCCAGCAACACGGGGGCAATGCCCAGCTCCCGCACCTGCCTCGCCAATGGCTCGTCGTGCTCAAAACAGGCCAGAGTCACCAGCCAGCCCCGGCGCAAAAAGGCGCCGGCCAGATCAAGACAGGCCAGCTCGGAACCGGTGAAATCGCGCAGGAACTGGTTGGTAACGAGAACGGAGATCATGGCTGCGGATAAATGCATCGGGCCCGAGCGAACAACTCGTCACCCCAGGAGTAAAGCGGGGTGTCAAAGTCCGACACCCCCCGGTGAATGGCCTGCCCCTTGCGGGCCTGCCACTTCTTGCCATAAGGCTCGTAAGGAAAGTGATTGATGTAATAGTCGCAGGTGTCTTCCCACTGGGATTCTGAAATGGCCTTGCCATAGTGCTGCACCGCAAAGCGCACCGCCACCCGGGCGGCGGGCGGCAGATCCGGCTCGCGCCGGTCCAGTCCCTCGAAACGGGGAGCAGCCGACAGCCGGAACAGCATCAGAATATCGCGTCGTTCGACCCCAAAATGACGGCGAAAATCCAGCAGGGGGCCTCGGCGGTAAGGAGCGCTGTCATCGGGGGTCATGTAAGCGTCGAACAGCGACAGCCGCACCCCGTCCAGCTCGAGGGCCTGCTCGCTGTGAACAAAGCCGCGAATATCACCCACATAGCGCTCGTCGGCATCGGCGCAGAACAGCCACTCGGGCTGGTAGCGGGCCGCCAGGTCCATCAGGCAACGGCGGTGCTCGGTTTCGGCCTTGAGCCGGTCTTGCACCGAAGGCGCCCATTTCTTGTTGCGCACCAGCGCCAGTACTGCCGGATGGCGGACCAACAGCTCGGCGGTGTTGTCGGTAGAGGCATCGTCAAAGGCCACAATACCGTCGCAAAAGCGGCTCAGGTGCTCTAGGGTATCTTCGATGATCAGGCTTTCGTTGCGTACCCTAAGCACCGCAATCAGCTTGTATGTTTTCAGCCCGGGCCGAACAAACAGCCGGGTACTCAAGTTGCCAAACAGCATCACCACTCCCACTCGTGCTTGCAACGGAACATTCCCTCGGCCACCGGCAGCTTTTGTGCCGATAGCAAGGGGGAAACCCGAAAATGCGCGGCCTGATCCAGCCGGTCGTAAGAAAACATACCCTGATTATCAGACACCACCACGGTAACGCTGTAATCGCCGGCCACCAGATCGTTGTCGGGAATACACAGCCGCACCGTGCCGGGCCGGCCGGTCAGGCACAGATCGTCACGCAGGGTATTGAACAGGGTCACCATACGCCCCTCGGCGTTATAGAGCAGCACCCCCAGGGCGTAGTCGTCGCAAGGCTTGTTGAACGCCAGGCGAATGGTAGCCTCTATATCGTCGCCGGTACGGTAGCCGGCCTGGTCCAGTTCCATACCCAGCACCGTGATGGTGCTGTCGCCGCCCTCGGCCCGGCGCGGCGCCCCGACCGGTGCCCGGTTTGCGGCCTGGCTCGCCTCGGCGTAGGCATCGCACACCTTGTGGGCCACATCGTCCATGACCAGACGACCCCGTTCCAGCCAGATGGCCCGGTTGCAAAAATTGCGAATGCTGGGCAGTGAGTGGCTGACAAACAAAATCGCCCTGTCGTCGCGGATCATCGACTTCATGCGCAGAATGCATTTTTCCTGGAACGCCATATCGCCCACGCTGAGCGCCTCGTCCACAATCAGCACGTCGGGATCCACGTTTATGGCCACCGCAAAGGCCAGCCGGGCGAACATGCCGCTGCTGTACATCTTCACCGGCTGGTGCACAAAGTCGCCAATATCGGCAAAGGCCAGAATGTCGTCGAGCCTGGCGGCCATTTGCTCGCGCCGGTAGCCGAGCAGGGTACCCTGCAGATAGATGTTTTCCAGCCCGCTGTAGTCGGGGTTGAAGCCGGCGCCCAGCTCCAGCAGCGACGACACCCGCCCCTGCACGGTGGCGCGCCCCTGGCTGGGGGTGAGTACACCGGTAATGATTTTAAGCAGGGTGCTCTTGCCGGCGCCGTTGTTGCCGAGCACCCCCACCACCTCGCCCTTTTTCACCTCGAAGCTGACATCGCTCAAGGCATGAAACTCGGTGTGATACCGCTTGCCAAAGGGGTTGAGCGCCTCTTTCAGCCGGTCGCGCGGGCTGGGATAAAGGCGAAACAGCTTGCCCAGATGCTGTGCCCTGATTGCCGTATTTCTGTTCATCAGATCACATCCGCAAAATGAGGCCGCAGCTTGCGAAACACCAGGGCCCCCGTTACAAAAAGGGTGCCGGTAATCAACCAAAACTGCAGGGTCAGCCCCGGTTGCTGCCAGAACCACTGTTGGTGGATCAGGCTGTCACGATAGCCCTCCACCAGGTAATAAATCGGGTTGAGTTGCACCAACGACTGAAAGCGCTCGGGCAGCATGGCCACAGACCAGAACACCGGTGTCAACCAGAAGCCAAACTGCACCACCATGGCCACCAGCTGGCCCAAATCGCGCACAAACACCACCACGGCGCTGGTCAGCCAGCTCAGGCCCTGCACCAGCACCAAGGTAGCCAGCAAATAATAGGGTATCTGCAACCAGTAAAGGCTGGGCCGGTAGCCGTACCCCAGATACATGGCCAGCATCACTGCCACAAAAAACAGGTGGATCACCAGCGCCGAAATAATCTGGATCATCGGCAGCAGCGCCACCCGAAACACGATTTTCTTGACCAGAAAGCTGTGGTTCAGCACCGACTGGGTGGCGCTTTGCAGACTTTCGGCCACAAACAGCCAGGGCACCATGCCGGTGATCAGCCACAGAATAAAGGGAAAGTCGGCCACCGGCTTGCTTTTGAAACCCACTTCAAACACAAACCAGAAAATGGCGATCAGCACGCTGGGCTGCACAAAGGCCCACAGCATGCCGAGTTGGTTGGTCATGTAGCGGGCACGAAAATCGTTTTTGGCTAAGCTGAGCAAGAGTCCGCGGCTTTGCCAGAGGTCGCGCCCGAAGCGGCGCAGCGCAACAAGATGATTCACAAGAATACCCACATAATAAAAAGCCGCTAGTGTACCCAAAAGTGCCTTCAAGCAACAGCATGAGGGAAAGGAACAAATTTCTTCCGAATCAACAAACTATGTGTAAGGCCAGATAGAATAATCAATCGAAGCATTCTGCCTGTAAAAACAGTGAACCCTGACGGTCCTTAGTAGACAAAGCAGGCTGTTGCTGTGACCAATCAATAGCAAGAGTAAGATCATTCCAGATAATACAACGTTCGTGGTCAGGAGCGTAATAATCGGTGGTTTTATAAAGGAACTCTGCTACTTCGGAAAGAACTACAAAGCCATGTGCAAAGCCTTCTGGCACCCACAGCTGGCGCTTGTTTTCGGCAGACAGGTGCACACCCACCCACTGGCCAAAAGTGAGGGAAGAACGACGGAGATCCACGGCCACATCGAATACTTCGCCCAAGCTGCAACGCACCAGCTTGCCTTGAGGTTGCTTTATCTGATAATGCAGACCACGTAAAACTCCTTTTGTTGAGCGGGAGTGGTTGTCTTGTACAAAGTTTACTTTTCGGCCTATGGCTTGTTCAAACTGTTGCTGGTTAAAGCTCTCAAAAAAAAAGCCGCGCTCATCACCAAATACTTTCGGCTCTAAAATCAGTACATCGGGAATGGTAGTTTTTATTACATTCATGCTCGGTATCCCGGTTTAATCAGGTTCAACAGATATTGACCATAGGCATTTTTAGCTAACGGTTGGGCCAGTTTTTGTACCTGCTCAGCGTTGATAAAGCCCTTGCGGTAGGCAATTTCTTCCGGGCAAGCCACTTTCAACCCCTGGCGGTGCTCTATGGTCTGGATAAAACTGCCGGCTTCCATCAGGCTGTCGTGGGTGCCGGTGTCCAGCCAGGCATAGCCGCGGCCCATGGTGGTCACGGCCAGCTCATTCCGCTCCAGGTAGACTTTGTTAACGTCGGTAATTTCCAGCTCACCCCGGGCAGACGGCTTAATGTTACGGGCAATGTCGATCACCTGATTGTCGTAAAAATACAGGCCGGTTACCGCATAGTTGCTCTTGGGCTGTTCGGGCTTTTCTTCCAGGCTCAGGGCCTGCCCATCGTCGTTGAAGTCCACCACGCCATAACGCTCCGGGTCTTGCACATGGTAGGCAAAAACGGTGGCGCCACTGGTCTGGCGGCCGGCCTGCTCCAGTTCTTGCTGCAGGTTATGGCCAAAGAAGATGTTATCGCCCAGCACCAGAGCGCAGTCGTCGTCACCGATAAAGTCGGCACCGATGATAAAGGCCTGAGCCAGACCATCCGGGCTTGGCTGCACCGCATATTGCAGGTTAAGCCCCCACTGATTGCCATTGCCCAGCAGCTGCTCGAAACGGGGGGTATCCTGCGGTGTGCTGATGATCAAAATATCCTTGATGCCGGCCAGCATCAGGGTGCTGAGCGGGTAATAGATCATCGGTTTGTCATACACCGGCAGCAACTGTTTGCTAACGGTCATGGTGACCGGATACAGCCGGGTGCCGGAGCCGCCCGCCAGGATAATACCTTTACGTTTACTCATTGTTTTTGTTCCATAATTTCGTTCAACATACGTGCTACCCCTTGCCGCCAATGGGGCAGCTGCAGGCCAAAGGACGTTTCCAGCTTGTGGCAGTTCAGCCGTGAGTTGCTTGGCCGCAGGGCCGGTGTGGGATAGGAGCTGGCAGGAATAGGGTTCAGCTGTTGCAATGTCAGCTCAATACCCGACTGACGAGCCTGCTCAAAGACAAAGGCAGCATAGTCGTACCAGCTGGTTTCGCCTGCTGCCGCCAGATGATACAGATCTGCCAGCTCTGGTTGTGCCATGGCACGATAAAGTGCATGAGCCGTTACATCGGCAATCAGTTCGGCACCGGTGGGGGCACCTATTTGATCGTTTATCACCCCCAGCTCACTGCGCTCACCGGCAAGGCGCAGCATGGTTTTGGCAAAGTTGTTGCCCCGGACAGCATATACCCAGCTGGTACGAAAAATCAGATGTCGAGAGCAATGGCGCTGTATTGCCTGCTCTCCGGCCAGCTTGGTGGCGCCATAGATGTTGAGCGGGTCGGTGGCGTCGGTTTCTCGCCATGGTTGCTCCCCTTCACCGTTGAATACGTAGTCGGTGGAATAGTGCACCAGCCAGGCGCCCAGCGCTTCGGCCTCCCGGGCCAGCACGGCAACGCTGTCGGCGTTGATTTGTCTGGCCTGCCCGGCTTCGCTTTCAGCCTTGTCGACGGCGGTATAGGCGGCAGCATTTACAATTACATCCGGCTTAAGCGCACGAATGGTTTTCGCAAGCCCTTCCGGATTAGCCAGGTCACCGCAATAGTCGGTGGCGTGACGATCCAGCGCGGTCAGCTTACCCAGCGGCGCAAGCGACCGCTGCAGCTCCCAACCCACCTGGCCGTTTTTACCCAGTAACAAAATGTGCATTATTCGGCTCCGTACTGTTGGCTTATCCAGTTTTGATAGGCGCCGCTTTGCACATTTTCGACCCATTCCCGGTTATTCAAATACCAGTGCACCGTTTTGCGAATACCGCTATCAAAGCTTTCCTGTGGCTGCCAGCCCAACTCGCTGTCTATTTTGGTGGCATCAATGGCATAACGCAGGTCGTGCCCCGGACGGTCGGTTACATAGGTAGTCAAACCTTTGAAACCTTCTGGATTGCCTTGTGGATTCCCGCCTTCGCGGGAATGACTAGGAGAAGTGCGGGAATGACGGTAAGCAGCCATGGAATTAGGGTTTTCCGGTACCAACTCTTCCAGCAGTTCGCAAATGGCATGCACTACGTCAATATTCTTCTTTTCGTTGTGGCCGCCAATGTTATAGGTTTCACCCACTTCGCCTTTGGTCACCACTTCATACAGTGCCCGGGCGTGATCTTCTACATAAAGCCAGTCACGAATTTGGTCGCCTTTGCCATAAATAGGCAGGGGTTTGCCTTCCAGCGCATTAAGGATCACCAGCGGGATCAACTTTTCCGGAAAGTGATAGGGGCCGTAGTTGTTGGAGCAGTTGGTGATGAGCGTGGGCAGGCCATAGGTGCGTTGCCAGGCTCGCACCAGGTGATCCGAGCTGGCCTTGCTGGCGGAATAGGGGCTGCTGGGCGCGTAAGGGGTGGTTTCGGTAAACAGATCGTCGGTGCCGTGCAAGTCGCCATAGACTTCGTCGGTAGAGATATGATGAAAGCGAAACGCCGCCTTGCGGGTGTCATCCAGCTCGTTCCAGTAGTGGCGGGCCGCCTCCAGCAGGGTATAGGTGCCTACTATATTGGTGTTGATGAACTCGGCCGGCCCGGTAATGGATCTATCCACATGGCTTTCTGCCGCCAGGTGCATCACTGCATCGGGCTGATGCTCGGCAAACAGCGCATCCAGCCCGGTCCGGTCACAGATATCCAGCTGCGCAAAGCAATAGCGGGGGGAATCGGACACGGATTTAAGCGACTCCAGATTACCGGCGTAGGTGAGTTTATCCAGATTAACCACCCGATCCTGAGTGTGGTTAATGATGTGCCGTACCACGGCCGAGCCGATAAAGCCGGCGCCACCGGTAATCAGAATTTTCATCAGTTATTATTCTCTATAATTTCGTATTAAACACGCTGTATTACAAGCTTCAGGCACGCTACCGCCCCTAAATTACAGCTCTCAGTATGCTGATATGTTTGCTTCCATTTTCTATTGCGCCGCAATTCGATTCGACTTGGCGCGGCGGATATTAACACAGAGCCCATAACGGAAAAACCCGCCCTCCTTTCTCCTTGATTTTAATATTTTTTAATCCAGCCGCTTTCTGAAGCGCCGCGCCGCCATCAGCAGTCCCAGCAGGGTAAAGCCGGCCAGCCAGAGGGCATCGGGCGCCAGCGCCATCAGGTCGGCATCGCGCAGCAGTATGCCCCGGGCCAGGCGCATGTAATGGGTGGCGGGCAGCCCCTCTGCCAGCCACTGGGCTGCCACCGGCATGCCATCAAAGGGAAACATGAAGCCGGATAGCAAAATCGAGGGGATCAACACAAACACCGTCATCTGCATCGCCTGCAGCTGGCTTTGGGCCAGGGTGGAGATCACCAGCCCCAGCACCAGGCTGGCGGCGATAAACAACAGGGTGGCCAGCAGCAGCTGTAACGGGCTGCCGTTGAGCGGCACCGCGAAGATAAAGAAACCCAGGCTCAGGATGATCACCAGCTGCACCAGGCCGGCGAACACATAGGGAACTATCTTGCCGATCATCAGCTCCATCGGCGTCACCGGTGTGGTGATCAACAGCTCCAGATTGCCCCGCTCCCGCTCTCGTACTATGGCCGAGGCGGTAAACAGCACCATGGTCATGGTAAGAATCACCCCGATCAGACCCGGAATAATATTCACTGCCGCCCGCCGCTCCGGATTGAAAAACAGCGTCACCTCAAAGTTGCCCCGGAGCCGGCTCAGTCCGGGATCGTCCGGCAGGCTGGCCAGCTGCAGTATGGCGCTGGCAATCAGGGTGTCGGTGCCATCCACCAGCCACTGGCCCCGGGGGCGTCCGTCCTGCCGGCGGCGTTCGAGATCGGCGGGCAGGATCAGCGCCGCCCGCACCCGACCGGCAATAATGGCGGTTTCGGCATCATGAGGGTGAGTAAAGCGCTCGGTAAAGACCACCAACTGGCTGGCCCCCATCCGGGCCACCAGCTCCCGGCTCTGACTGGTCGCCGCCTGATCCACCAGCGCCACCGGAATATCCCGCACCTTGGTATTGATGGCATAGCCGAACAGCAGCAGCTGGAGCAGCGGCACCATCACCACCATGGCGAAGGTGAGCCGGTCTCGAGACAGCTGACGAAACTCCTTGAGGGTGATGGCCCTGATGCGCCGGAGGCTGCTCATGGCTTTTTCCATCCGCTCATGGCTGCTTACTGTGGTTCATGACTGCTCCTCACGCTTATGGCTGTTTCCTGTCCGCTCATGGCTGTTTCCTGTCCGCTCATGGCTGTCTCCTCGCTCATGGCTGCCGACCCCCGGTGCAACTGACAAACACATCTTCCAGGTTGGGCCGCACCCGGTTTATCTCGGCCCCGGTCGCCAGCTCCGACAGCCGTTGGCGCAGCCAGCCGACCGGATCGGTGATATCACCGTCCACCAGTACCCGTAATCTCAGTCCCAGCTGGGCGGCGGAGCGCACTTCATCCAGCGCCAGCAGCCGGGTTTTCAGCTCGCGCAGACCGGGGGCCGCCACTTCCATCACGGTCACACCCATGCCGTTCATCAACTGTTCCGGCGAGCCGTCGGCGCGCTTGATGCCGTTCTCCAGAATGGCCAGGCCGTGGCAGCGTTCCGCCTCGTCCATATAGTGGCTGCTCACCAGTATGCTGGTGCCCGCCTCGCACAGATCGAACAACTTCTCCCAGAAGTCCCGCCGGTTTTCCGGATCCACCGCCGAGGTCGGCTCGTCGAGAAACAACAGATCCGGTTTGTGCAGGGTGGCGGCGGCCAGTGCCAGCCGTTGCTTCTGCCCCCCGCTCAGGGTGCCGGCGAAACGACCGGCAAAGGCACTCAGCTCATAGGTGCCCAGCAGTTCGCGCAGACGATCCCGGCTGTCTTTCGCGCCCAGGCCGTAGATCTGGGCGATAAATTCCAGGTTTTCGTGCACTGACAAGTCGTCATAGAGAGAAAACCTCTGGGTCATGTAGCCGACCCGGCGCCGCAGGGCCTCGGCCTGTTCGGGCATCGCCAGCCCCAGCACCGTCATTTCGCCGGCGCTGGGCAGCAAGAGGCCGGTGAGCATACGGATGCAGGTGGACTTGCCACTGCCGTTGGGGCCGAGAAAACCGAAGATGGTGCCGGCGGGAATGGTCAAGTCCAGCTGGTTGACTGCCACCAGCTCGCCGAATTTGCGCGTCAGCCCACGGGTATGGATGGCCAGTTCAGTCATGGCTCGCCTCCGGCAAGGCCTGGGCCGGCACGCCGGACGGCAAGCTGGCGGCAGCATCCGGTAACTGCACCCTGGCCAGATACATCAAGCGACTGCGCTCTCCTTCGGTCAGGGCATAATAAGGCGTAAAGGCCGGCTCGGTGGCAATCCAGCTCAGCCGGCCATCATAAGGCGCCTCGATACCATCCACCCAGACCCGAAACGAGTCGCCAATGTTAAGCCCGAGTCGGTGGCTTGCCGGCACATAAAGTCGGGCATAAGGGGCCCCTTGTGCCTGCAGTACCGCTACCACAGCGCCCGGTGCAACCCTGTCCCCCACCTGGTAGGGCAGGGTTTCCAGAATGCCGGGCCGACTGGCGTAAATTGTCAGTTCATCAAGCCGGTAGTGAGCCAGCGCCAGTTCGGCCTGGATGGCATCCCGGGCCGCATGGGCGGCATCTATGTCTTCGACCCGGTTACCCGTCGTGGCTTTCTCCAGCCGCTGGCGGGCCGCCTCTGCCTGAGCCTTCAGCTGATCATGATTAGCCTGAACTCTGTCCAGCTCGGCCCGGCTGGCCAGCTTGCGGGATGCCAGGGTGCGAATCCGCTCCAGATTGCGCCTGGCTTCCGGCAGCAGTGCCTGCAACTGGGAAAGTTCGGCGCGGGCCGCGCTGATGTCTTCGACCCGTGCTCCCGCCAGCAACAGCGCCAGCCCGGCCTCGGCCTGACGCAACCGCGCCTGCTGGCGGCTGACCTCCAGCTGTTGTCGGGCATCATCCAGTCGCACCAGCAGGGTGCCTGCCGCGACCCGCTCACCCTCCGCCACCGGTTGTTCCAGTACCAGCTCGGCGGCGGTGGCGGTCAGCTCGATGCGGTCCCGCTCCAGGGTGCCGAGCCAGCGATCGTCTGCCGACGGCTCACAGGCGGTCAGCCACAGGCAACAAATCAACAGGCTAAGACGGGGAATATTCGGCATATAGATGTCCAGCGAAACTCGTGAATTGAGCTTAGCCGAAGCGCGGAAGGGATTCGTTGCGATGGATCAGGGTAGAGGAAGAGCGTTGAATAGATAAAAGGCCCAGTGAAGACCGGGCCTGAATACTTAGTTGCTGGCCAGATGCTCGGCATGAAAACGCAGATGGTCTTCAATGAAACTGGCGATAAAGTAGTAGCTGTGGTCGTAACCGGGCTGCATGCGCAGGGTAAGATCTGCACCGGCCTGCTCGGCGGCCTGAGCCAGCGCCTGGGGCTTGAGCTGCTCGGCCAGGAAGTTGTCGGCCTCGCCCTGATCTACCAGCATGGGCAGTGCGCTACCATGCTCTTTCAGCAACAGGCTGGCATCGTACCGGGCCCAGGCGTGCCTGTCGTTACCCAGATAGGCACCCAGCGCCTTGTGGCCCCAGGGGCAATCGCAGGGGTTGGTGATCGGCGAAAACGCCGATACCGACACAAACCGCTCGGGGTTACGCAGCGCCAGTACCAGGGCACCGTGGCCACCCATGGAATGACCGCTGATGGCGCGTTTGCCAGACAGCGGCAGCTCGGCTTCAACCAGCGCCGGCAATTCGCTCAGCACATAGTCGTACATCTGGTAATGCTTATCCCAGGGTGCCTGGGTGGCGTTGACGTAGAAGCCGGCCCCCAAGCCTAAGTCGTAAGCCGCATTTTCATCATCACTCACGCCTTCGCCACGGGGGCTGGTATCGGGGATGATCAGCGCCAAACCAAGTTCGGCCGCCACCCGCTGGGCACCCGCCTTGCTGGAAAAGTTCTCGTCGCTGCAGGTCAGACCCGACAGCCAGTAAACGGCCGGCACCGGGCCCTGCTCTGCCTGGGGCGGCAGAAACACCGAAAACTGCATGCTGCAATTAAGGCTGCTGGACTCGTGCTGATAGCGGATTTGACGACCGCCGAAGCTCTTTTGTTCTTGAACAATTTGCATGAAAGCTCCTTTAAACAAAAAGACCGCTGTAGGCACTGCTTCAGCTGTGCAATGTGGCGAAGCCACAACATTTGGTGGCCAGAATGAAAACCTGTGCACCAGATCCTGCTTCGCAGGATTTAGCAGCTGAAGCAGCTACTACATTCGCGCTGTATGTCTGCTACAGCACACCTGTAGGCACTGCTTCAGCTGTGCAATGTGGCGAAGCCACAACATTTGGTGGCCAGAATAAAAACCTGTGCACCAGATCCTGCTTCGCAGGATTTAGCAGCTGAAGCAGCTACTACATTCGCGCTGTATGTTGAGCGCGGCGTTGGAAGCGGCTTTATTTGTCGAAATGGATCACAGAGCGGATCGACTTGCCTTCATGCATCAGGTCGAAGGCATGATTGATGTCTTCCAGACCCATGGTGTGGGTGATGAAGGTATCCAGTTCGAACTCGCCGTTCAGGTACTGCTCGACGATGCCCGGCAGCTGAGAGCGGCCTTTAACGCCACCGAAGGCACTGCCGCGCCATACACGGCCGGTAACCAGCTGGAACGGACGGGTAGAGATTTCCTGGCCGGCACCGGCAACACCGATGATAACCGACTCGCCCCAACCCTTGTGGCAGCATTCCAGCGCGGAACGCATCACCTTGACGTTACCGATACACTCGAAGGAGTAATCCACGCCGCCGTCGGTCAGTTCGACAATCACGTCCTGAATCGGCTTGTCGTAGTTGTTGGGGTTGATGCACTCGGTCGCACCCAGCTGCTTGGCGATATCGAACTTGTCTTCGTTGATGTCGATGGCAATGATGCGGCTGGCCTTGGCCATGGCGGCGCCGATGATAACGGCCAGACCGATACCGCCCAGGCCGAATACCGCGACTGTGTCGCCTTCCTGCACATTGGCGGTGTTCTTGACCGCACCCATGCCGGTGGTCACGCCACAACCCAGCAGACAGACCTTCTCCAGCGGCGCTTCCTTGCTGATCTTGGCCAGGGAGATTTCCGGCACCACGGTGCGCTCGGCGAAGGTAGAGCAACCCATGTAATGGAAGATCGGCTTGCCGTCCTTGAAGAAACGGGTGGTGCCGTCGGGCATCAGACCCTGGCCCTGAGTGGCGCGTACGGCCTGGCACAGGTTGGTCTTGCCGGATTTACAGAATTTACACTCGCCACACTCGGCGGTGTACAACGGGATCACGTGATCGCCCACTTCCAGGGTAGTCACGCCCTCGCCTACCGCCTCGACAATACCGCCACCTTCGTGGCCGAGGATTGCCGGGAAGATACCTTCAGGATCATCACCAGACAGGGTAAAGGCATCGGTGTGACACACACCGGTGGCGACGATGCGTACCAGCACTTCGCCTTTTTGCGGCGGCATCAGATCCACTTCTTCGATGCTCAGCGGTTTGCCAGCTTCCCAGGCGACGGCGGCACGTGTTTTGATCATGTCCATTACTTACTCCTGATGATTAACGGCTCCACCAATACAGTGGGCTAATACAGTAGGCTACAAGGGCCAGGCAAGAAAACTCCGGCCTCACACTAATTAACGCCATTGTATATACCATGTTAGCCGATGATAATAATGCCAATATGCAAATTATTTTTACAGAGGAGTAATAATAGAAAGTGTACGGCTATTCCGCCTCCATCAGCCTGGCCCGCAGCCGGCTGACCGCCTGGCTGTGCAGCTGGCAGACCCGGGACTCGCTCACCCCGAGTACGGCACCGATTTCCTTGAGATTCAGCTCTTCCTGATAATACAGCGCCATCAATAGCTTCTCCCGCTCCGGCAGGGCGGCTATCGCTTCAATCAGCTGCTCACGCTGCTCTGTATCGAGCACGGCAGCAAAGGGCGACACCGGCCCCTGCTCATCGGCTTCTGGCTCACCCTGGTTTGCGACCAGTTCTTCGTAGGGCATTAACTGGCCATTGTTGGTGTCGCTGAGTAACTGCTGATAGTCCCGCAGGCTGATGCCCAGCTCGGCGGCAATTTCCCGCTCTTCCGGTGGCCGTCCCAACCGCTGCTCCAGCTGGCGCACGCAGGCATCCACCGCCCGGCCGCTGCGTCGCACGCTGCGCGGCAGCCAGTCACGGGTGCGCAGCTCGTCAATCATGGCGCCGCGAATACGCTGGCTGGCAAAGGTGGCAAAGCTGGCCCCGGCGGCGCTGTCAAAACGCCCGCGGGCATCCAGCAGCCCCACCATGCCGGCCTGGATCAGATCATCCAGCTCCACCCCGGCCGGCAGTTTGACC
>NZ_MPZM01000020.1 GCF_002936955.1 Oceanisphaera arctica
CCGCCGCGCCCTCCCTGGCGCGGAGGGTCGGCGGAGCAGATCCCTTCATCCTCCTTGATGCCAGGGAGTCGCCTGTTGGCGTCGTCTATGTAGTGGCACACCATAGAGGCGCCTATCGCTCTTGCTGAAGCACTGGCTGAGCTGCAGGATTACGATGCGGTAATGATAGATTGCCTCACCCTGTGGCTGAGCAACTGTCTGCATCAAGGCAACTAGCCACAACAGCGGCAGGATTTTTTAAACGCGCTGGAAAGTTTTAACGGCGAGCTGATTATCGTGAGTAATGAAGTCGGCATGGGCATAGTACCCTTGGGCGAACTTTCGCGCCGCTTTGTCGATGAAAGCGGCTTCTTGCACCAGGCTGTGGCTGCGAGCTGCCAGCGGGTTATTTTTACTGCGGCAGGCTTGCCACTGGTAATGAAGGGCCCCGGTTTATAAACAGCATGTCTGTAGCCGTCGCTTTAGCCGACGGAGCCTGCGTAGCAGGCCTTTGTTCGCTTGCCAGCTTCTCTGGGCAAACAAAAAAGCGAAGCCGATTGCTTCGCTTTTTGGTCTGGAGTGCTATGCAGGAAGATTCCGGCTCAAGGCCGGAATGACGCATGTATTTTTCCGGAGTGACGTATGTTGAAACTCAGCGCTGCTGATATTCCCGGATGGACTTCACCATGCCGTTGGCATCCAGGCCCAGCTTGGCCAGTATCTGCTGCTGGCTGCCCTGTTCGACAAATACATCGGGCAGGCCCAGGTTCAGTACCGGCACCAGCTTCTTGTGGCGCATCAGGCACTCAACTACTGCCGAGCCGGCGCCGCCCATGATGGCGTTCTCTTCTACCGTTACCAGCAGCTCGTGATCGGCCTGCAATGACAACAGCAGGGCTTCATCCAGCGGCTTCACGAAGCGCATGTCCACCAGGGTGGCGTCCAGTTGCTCGGCGGCCGCTTCAGCCTCAGCCAGCAGGGTGCCAAAGTTCAGCATGGCGACTTTGCTGCCCGTACGAATCGTCCGGCCCTTGCCTAGTTCAAGTGCAGTCATCTGCTTCTGGATCTCGGCACCGCTGCCGTTGCCGCGCGGGTAACGCACCGCCGCTGGTCCCTGATGCTGGTAACCGGTGTAGAGCATCTGCCGACATTCATTTTCGTCCGCCGGCGTCATGATCACCATGTTGGGAATCGTGCGCATAAAGCTCAGATCGTAGGCACCCTGATGGGTGGGGCCGTCGGCACCGACGATGCCGGCCCTGTCGATGGCGAACAGCACGTCCAGGTTCTGCAAGGCGACGTCGTGGATCAGCTGATCGTAGGCTCGCTGCAGGAAGGTGGAGTAAATGGCCACCACCGGCTTTCTGCCTTCGATGGCCATGCCCGCAGCCAGGGTCACCGCGTGTTGTTCGGCGATGGCCACATCGAAATAGCGTTTGGGAAATTCCCGCGAAAAACGCACCAGCCCGGAGCCTTCGCGCATGGCCGGGGTAATGGCCATCAACTGCGGGCAGGCTTTGGCCATGTCACACAGCCAGTTACCGAAAATGGCGGAATAGCTGGGGCCGGAGGAGGGGGCCTTCGGCAGCACGCTTTCGGCCGGATCAAATTTGGGTACACCGTGGTAGCCGATGGGATCCTGCTCGGCTGGCAGATAGCCCTTGCCCTTGCGGGTCATGATATGCAGAAATTGCGGGCCCTTGAGCTTGCGCATGTTGCGCAGGGTCTCGACCAGAGTATTGATGTCGTGGCCGTCGATGGGGCCGACGTAATTGAAGCCGAATTCTTCAAACAAGGTGCCGGGAATGACCATGCCCTTGAGGTGCTCTTCGGTGCGACGGGCCAGCTCCTTCAGCGGTGGTAGTATTTCCAGCGCCTTCTTGCCGCCTTCGCGCAGGCTGCTGTACAGGGAGCCGGACATGATCCGCGCCAGGTGATTGTTGAGTGCGCCGACATTTTCCGAGATAGACATCTCGTTGTCGTTGAGGATCACCAGCATGTCTTTGTGAATGTCGCCGGCGTGGTTCAGGGCTTCGAACGCCATGCCGGCGGTAATGGCACCATCACCGATAATAGCGGCCACCTTGCGGCCTTGCTGCTCCTGGTCGGCGGCGATGGCCATGCCGAGCGCCGCCCCTATGCTGGTGCTGGAGTGACCGACACTCAGGGTGTCGTATTCGCTCTCGTCCCGCCAGGGAAAGGGATGCAGCCCCTGATACTGACGGATGCTGGCCATGCGTTCGCGCCGACCGGTGAGGATCTTGTGCGGATAGGCCTGATGGCCCACATCCCACACCAGGCGGTCGAAGGGGGTGTTATAGACGTAGTGCAGGGCCACGGTCAGCTCTACCACACCGAGGCCGGAGGCCAGATGGCCGCTGCTGCGGCTTACCGAGTGCAGCAGATAGGATCTCAGCTCGTCGCACAGGGCGGGCAGTCGCTCCTTGGGCAGGCTGCGCAGCTCATCGGGCAGGTTGGCCAGCGCCAGGGTCGGGTAATCGGCAATATTCAGACTCATAAGCTTATTATTGTCCTCGCCCTAGTAATCGCGTTTCACGATGTAATGAGCGAATGCTTCCAGTGTTTGAGTAGGATGGGAGATATCAGTCAGCGCCGACAACGCTTGCTGTAGTAATTCGTCCGCAAGCCCACGGGCGCCGTCGAGGCCGAGCAGGGCCGGGTAGGTGCTTTTTTGCTGCACCAGATCCTTGCCCTGGGTTTTGCCCAGGGTCTGGGTGTCGGCGGTGATATCCAGAATATCGTCCTGCACCTGAAACGCCAGGCCGATGGCCTCGGCATAACGGCTGAGCGCGGTCAGGTGCGCTTCCTCCATGTTCTCGGCACAGAGCGCACCCAGACGGACGGCGGCGCGGATGAGTGCCCCTGTCTTGTGACGGTGCAAACTTTCCAGGGTGTCGCGGTCTATGGCTTTGCCTTCGCACTGGATATCCAGCGCCTGGCCGCCGCACATGCCGTTATAGCCGCTGGCTCGGGCCAGCTCCTGCACCATGCGCAACTGGCGTTCGGCACTCAGGCCGTTCTGATGCCGGCTGATCAGCTCGAAGGCCAGCGCCTGCAGGGCGTCACCGGCCAGAATGGCGGTGGCCTCGTCAAAGGCTTTATGCACCGTGGGCTTGCCCCGGCGCAGGTCGTCGTTATCCATGGCCGGCAGATCGTCGTGGATCAGCGAATAGGCGTGAATGCATTCCACTGCGGCGGCGGCGGCGTCCAGCGCCGTGGCATTTGCCTGTCCCAGTACTTCGCCACTGGCATACACCAGCATGGGGCGCACTCTTTTACCGCCCTGCAGCAGGCCGTACTCCATGGCGGCTTTAAGCTCGGGGGCCAGGTGGTCGAGGCCGGAGATGGCCGTGATGAGTACTCGCTCTATACGCTCATGGTAGTGCTGCTGCAATTGAATAAACCCCACCTCAGCGCTCCTCCTGACCAGAAGTAAAGGCCACCAGCTGTTCATCATCCTGCAGCAGTACCTGTACTTGCTGTTCGGCCTGAGTCAGCCGTTGCTGGCCGGCGCGCACCAGTTGAATGCCCCGTTCGAAGGACTTGAGCGACTGTTCCAGGCTCAAGTCACCCTCTTCCAGCTGGTTTACCAGATTTTCCAGTTCTGCGAGGGCGCTTTCAAAATCCATATTTTCAGGTTTTTTGGTAGCCACGGGCATCCTCTGTAATTAGGCGGCAAAATGGGGGGCAATAGTACCATTGCCATCCCGCTTTTGGCGAAACATATAGACTTGGTTGACCGCCGGTCGTGCCTCGGTAAAACATGGGATAAGTGAGGCGTTAGGGGGAAAAACCACACTGAACACGGGGATTTCTGGATGCAGCTGTTTTCCACCTCACGCCTTACTCTTCCCGCCTCACCTCCTGGCAGCCGTCATTATTTGAGCAAAGTCCCGCCATTGTTGTGTATAATGCCGGGCTTTGTTTTTTGTTGTCTTATTTTTTTTGTTGTCCTAGGCGTACCGAATTTATGAAATTTATTATCAAGCTGCATCCAGAAATCACCATCAAGAGCAAGTCGGTGCGCCAGCGCATGAGCAAGATCTTGCAGAGCAATATTCGTAATGTGCTCAAGCCTCTGGATGAAAACATCAAGATCCGGTCCGACTGGGACAAGTTGATCGTACGTACCAATATTTTTACCGAATCTCACCGTCTGGCCCTGATCGAGTTATTGGCCTGTATTCCGGGTATTCAGTCGTTTCTGGAAGTGGTGGAGCATAAAGTTGAGTCACTGGACGAGATCCTGACCCTGACTCAGGAGATGTTTGGTGACCAGCTGGCCGGCAAGACCTTCTGCGTGCGCGCCAAGCGCCGTGGTCAGCAGTCGTTCAGCTCGCTGGATGTGGAGCGTTACGTGGGTGGCGGCCTGAATCAGCGTTGCGAAACCGGTGGGGTGAAGCTGAAAAATCCGGATATTCAGGTCAACCTGGAGCTGGACGGCGAACGCCTCTATCTGATCAGCCAGCAGCATGCGGGCCTGGGGGGCTACCCTATCGCCACCCAGGAAAGCGTGCTCAGCCTGATGTCCGGCGGTTACGACTCCGGGGTCTCGTCCTATCAGTTCATCAAGCGCGGCAGCCGGGTCCATTACTGCTTCTTCAACCTCGGTGGAGCGGAGCACGAGGCGGGCGTACGCGAGGTGGTGTACTACCTGTGGAAGAAATTCGGCTCATCGCACCGGGTCAAGTTTATCTCGGTTCCCTTCGAGGAAGTGGTCGGCGAAATACTGGAGAAGGTCGATAACGGCCATATGGGCGTAGTGCTGAAGCGGATGATGATGCGCGCTGGTGCCGCCGTGGCCGAGAAGCTGGCGATCAACGCCTTGGTCACCGGTGAGTCCATGGGCCAGGTGTCCAGCCAGACGGTCACCAACCTCAACGTGATCGACCGGGTTACCGATACCCTGATACTGCGACCGCTGATTGCCGCCGACAAGCAGGATATCATCGATATTGCCCGCAAGATTGGCACCGCCACCTATGCCGAAAAAATGCCGGAATATTGCGGTGTTATTTCTCAGAGCCCCACCATCAAGGCGAAGCTGGGCAAGGTGGAGCATGAAGAAACCAACTTCGATTTTGCCGTGCTCGACACGGCCATTCAGGCCGCCTTTGTGGAAGACGTGCGCAAGTTGGAACAGAAGTGGGAATTGCCGGAAGTGGAGTTCAGCCAGGGTGAGGATCTGGCCGAGGTGATCCTCGACATTCGCTCTCCGGAAGAAGAAGAAGAGGCGCCGCTGACAGTACCCGGTCATAAAGTCGTTACCATGCCGTTTTTCAAGCTGTCGAGCCAGTTTACCGAGCTGGATTCGGACAAGACCTATCTGTTGTATTGCGCCCGTGGGGTCATGAGCCGTTTGCAGGCTATCCATCTCAAGGAGCAGGGCTTCGATAACGTCAAGGTGTACAAGCCTTAACAGCAGCTTAAAGCGGTAAGCTATAAGTTGTAAGTAAAACAGAAAACGCTGACACCCCACCCAGCCTCCCCCTGGCGACACCCCGCTGTGTTGCCTGTTTCCCCACTGTTTAGGGGGAGGAGCAGAACGACGCCGATTTTTGAATCCGGTGCCGTTTTTCTCCCTCCCCTTTAACGCTGCATCAATAGAAGAGCCGTGGGGTGCAACGCAAGGGGAGGGTGGGGGGTGGGGTTTCTGTTGGTTCAATTGTCTCACCCCTCACACTCCCTCGTCTTATCCGCCCCGACGTTTTATTTCCTGATAAAGCTGGCTGCTGACCGGTACCGGCTGTGTGCCCGCATGGGCCAGGATATAACCGGTGATGTATTCATTCTCGGTTTTTCGGCCGTGGATAAGATCCTGGTGCATGGACGAATAATTAGTAGCGGTGAGTTCAATCACCTGCTGCAGACGTCGGCGGAAATCTTTTTGCTCCTCGGTGTCGCCGAGGTTCGCCATGACCTGAAACACCTCTTCACTCAGTTGTTCCAGCACATCGGCATAGCGGGGCTCCAGCAGCTGGCCGTTGTAGATATTGTTGCAGGCGGTCAGCGGGTTGATCACCGCATTAATGGCCAACTTGCGCCGCTGGTGTAGCGTAATGTCGTTACTCCACTCTGCATGCCCCAGCGCCGCCGCCAGCGGCTTGACCAGATGAGCCCAGGATTTGGCGGCTTCATTCTGCGGCCCCAGCCAGGTTTCGCCCTTGCCGGTATGACGCACCAGCCAGTCGCCTTCTTTCATGGCACCGTGGCTGCTGACGCCGGCAATCAGCGGGTTGTGGGGAAACAGTTCCTGTACCTGCTCTGCCACGCCCAGGCCATTATGAAACAGAATGATGGGCGTAGTGGTCGGCAGCCCTTGCAGCCCTTTTAATGCTTCCAGCACCTGATAGGCCTTGGTGAATACCAGTAGACACTCCACCTGCCGGGCCTGCTCGGGAAAGCGGGGCTGGCTCTGGATCAGCTCATGGCGACCACTGAGGGTGATCAGGTCCAGGCTGGGATGAAAATGGCCGCGGTGACGCGCCGACAACATGAAGCTGACCCGCTCGCCTCGCTGGCGCAGCAGACCTGCCATTACACAACCCAGGGCGCCAGCCCCGAGAATGGTCCATTCCGTCATCACTCTATCCCCTGAATTTTGTTATTATTACTCTTTGTTTGAGCCTATACGTTAGCCGTGAAGCGTCGTTGTTACCAGTGTGTTTTTTTGTCGCTACCGGTTAACAAAACCGTTTAAAGGAGTCAGGATGCCGTCTTTTGATATTGTGTCTGAAGTTGAGATGAATGAAGTGCGCAACGCGGTGGAAAACGCCAATCGGGAGCTGGATACTCGTTTCGATTTTCGCGGGGTCGAAGCCAGCTTCGAACTGAAAGACGAGAAGGTGAAACTGAGTGCCGATGCGGAGTTTCAGCTGCAGCAGATGCGGGATATGCTGCGGGGGGCCTTGATCAAGCGGGGCATCGACACCCGGGTGCTGGATCCGGGTAGCATAGTGCGCTCGGGCAAGCGTCATATTCAGGAGCTGGGTTTCATGCAGGGAATCGACAGCGCTCTCGCCAAGAAGCTGGTCAAGCAGATCAAGGACAGTAAAATCAAGGTGCAGGCGTCCATTCAGGGTGAGCAGCTGCGGGTTACCGGCAAGAAGCGTGACGATCTGCAGCAGGTGATGGCACTGCTGCGCCAGGGCGAGCAAGAGCAGCCGCTGCAGTTCAACAACTTCCGCGATTGATTGAATAGCGCCGAGCATTCGGCGCCCGGCACGAATACTGGCATATAGCACGAATGTAGTCGCGTGCTTTAGCCGCGAAATCCGGCAACGCCGGATCCCATGCACAGGTTCATCCCTGTACGATGAATAGAGCAGGGATGTGGCTACGCCACATTGCGAAGCTGAAGCATCGCCTACATCCGTGCAGTATGTTGGTCTTATAGGTTTTGTTGGGCGCTGGGCGCTGTTTTCCCCACCTTTCTGATCAACCACAGCACCGGCAGGCCGATGGCGGCGGAGCCGACAAAGAAGGTCGCATAGCCGTAGGCGTCCACCGCCATGCCCGAGAAGCCGGCCAGAAACTTGGGCAGCAGCATCATCACCGAGCTGAACAGCGCATACTGGGTGGCGGAAAAAGCTACGTTGGTCAGGCTGGACAGATAGGTGATAAAGGCGGCGGTGGCGATACCGGCACTGAGGTTGTCCAGCGAGATGATCAGCGTAAGCAGCCGCACATCCGGGCCCATCTGACTCATCAGCGCAAACATCAGGTTGGTGCCTGCCGCTAGTACCGCCCCCAGCATCAGGATGCGCAGGGTGCCGAAACGACTGACCATGATGCCACCCACAGCCGCACCCACCAGGGTCATGATGACCCCGTACACCTTGGTCACGGTGGCAATCTGCGACTTGCTGAAGCCCATGTCCACATAGAAGGGATTGGCCATGACGCCCATCACCACATCCGACACCCGGTAACAGGCGATCAACGCCAGTATCACCAGCGCCTGTCGGCCGAAGCGATGAAAGAACTCGGCAAAGGGCGCCACCACGGCACTGGCGAAAAAGGCCATCAGGCCGGCCAGAAAACGAGGGTAGCCTCTGTCTATCAGTTGCCGGCGATGGTCGGCCTGCTCCTGCTGTTGCTGGCGCAAGTCGACCTCGGGCTCGTGCAGCAGCAGGCAGGTGATCACCCCCACCAGCATAAAACCCATCATGCACAGGTAGGCGGCTTGCCAGCCGACGGGGTCGTAACCCAGATCGGAACCGGCCCAGGC
Organism: Oceanisphaera arctica; assembly: GCF_002936955.1. Taxonomy (GTDB): domain Bacteria; phylum Pseudomonadota; class Gammaproteobacteria; order Enterobacterales; family Aeromonadaceae; genus Oceanimonas; species Oceanimonas arctica. Next base: position 8,231 of record NZ_MPZM01000020.1, read on the forward strand.
GGCAATGGCCAGGGCACCGGCGCCGGCCATGATCATCGCCAGTCGGTAGCCGGTCATGTAGGCGGCGGCCAGAGCCCCCTGCAGCCGTTCCGGCGCGGACTCGATGCGATAGGCATCGATGACAATGTCTTGCGTTGCCGAGGCGAAGGCCACGGCCAGTGCAAAGAGCGCCAGATTAACCATCTGGGTGGTCGGATCGGAATAAGCCATGCCGGCCAGCGCCGCCATGATGATCAGCTGAGACAACAGCATCCAGCTGCGGCGACGCCCCATGCGGCGTGACAACCAGGGCAGGGGCAGGCGATCGACCAGCGGCGACCAGAGCCACTTTACCCCGTAGGCCAGGGCAACCCAGCTGAAAAAACCGATGCTGGTGCGGCTGACGCCGGCTTCTCGCAGCCAGAACGACAGGGTGCCGAACACCAGCAGCAGCGGTAGGCCGGAAGAAAAGCCCAAGGCACACAGGGTCAGCACCCGGCGCTCGGCATAGAGCGCCAGTTGCTGTGTCCATCTGCCTTTACTCAAGACGTTAATGCGCCGCTCCGGCGTCATCCAGTCGGCGAACCTGTTGCAATATTATGTCCTGCTCCGGCACGTCCCGCGCCCGCAGCTTGAGGTTCATGCCGGTAGGGACCTGCGCCATCTTCTGCAGCACCTGCTCGCCGTTTATCACCTTGCCAAACACGGTGTAACCGGCTTTGCGGCCGCCATCGAGTGAATGGTTGTCGCTGAGGTTGATATAAAACTGGCGGGTGGCGCTGTCGGGATCCTGGGTGCGGGCCATGGCGATGGTGCCGGTCAGGTTCGACAGGCCATTGCCGGACTCGTTGATCACGGGGGCGTAGGTCGGCAAGGATTCATGGTCGGTATTGAAGCCACCGCCCTGAACCACAAAGCCCGGGATCAGCCGGTGAAAAATACTGTTGTTATAGCTGCCGTCATCCACATAGCGCAGAAAATTGGCCACGGAGGCGGGCGCGGCGGTGTCGTTCAGCTCGACTTCCAGCGTGCCCAGGTTGGTGACCAGCTCGACGCGGGGGCCGGCCAGCGCAGAGCCGGCCATCAACAGCCCGGCGGCCAGCAAGATAAAACGCTTCATTTAGTTACCCCCGATAAATTGCTGTACGTCGCGGTCGGCCAGCATGTCCTGCATCAGTAGCGACAGCTGTTCGTTCAAGGCTTCTTTTACCTTGTCCAGCTCCGGATGCAGACGACCGGGAAACTCGGCCTGGGCGCTGCGGCGATACTGTTTGGTGATGGTGCGGCCATCGCGCTTCAGGGTCAGCTGTATGCGCAGCTGTTGCACCACGTCGTAGCTGATGTGACCGCGGATCACCCGGGCCAGCACTTCCTGCAGTTCCAGTTCTACCTGGGTGCGGGCGCCGTTCTCGATAAAGGCGCCCTGGGTGCTCAGGCCCTGAGCCAGCGCCTGTTCCATCTGTACCTTGAGGTTGTTGCTGGCGCCCACCACGACCGGGGCCTTGCCTTTTTGCTCTATCTGAATGATGTAGTCGTTCTTGCGGCCGTCCTGGCTGCTGAGCGACACCGGCTGACCCCGGTAAACGCCGCCATTGGTCTGTACCGTGGGGCTGACATCAACCGCGATGGGATAGTAGCTGGCGCAGGCAGTCAGGCTCAGGGCCAACATGCCGGTCATTAACCATTTGATTAATTTCATGAAAAAATCCTTTAATTCAGAGTTTAGTGGCTTTGAGAATAACGAATTTGCGGTTGGATGCCACCACCCGTTGATTACCGAACAGACGCTTCAGCTTCTGATGGTAATCAAGATGACGGTTGGCTACCAGCAGCAAGTGGCCGCCGTGGCGAAGTACCCGTTTGGCATCGACAAACATTTGCCAGGCGATATGGTCGGTAATGGCCTGTTGCTGGTGAAACGGCGGGTTGCACAGTATCAGATCGGCGCTGTCGGCGGCCACGCCGTCGAGACAGTTATTGACCATGAAGCGGGCTCGGGACTCGGCCTCGGGCAGGTTTTCGCTCACGTTGAGGCGGGCGCTGGCCATGGCCATATAAGACTCGTCCACGAAGGTGACCTGTGCTTCGGGGTTGCGCGCCAGGGCCATCAGCCCCAATACCCCGTTGCCGCAGCCCAGATCGATGATTCGTCCCGGGTAGTTGGCGGGCAGGTGCTCAAGCATGAAGCGGGCGCCGATATCGAGGCTGGCGCGAGAAAACACGTTAGCATGGTTGTGAATGGTAAAATCGGTGCCTTCCAGCGGCCACGACAGGGGGGCGGGTAGTGGCGTCGGGCGCTTGTCCGAGTCCGGCCGGCAGAAGATCAGCCGGGCCTTTTTTCTGGCCAGGCTGGTATGGGTTGGGCCGATATAGTGCTCGAACAGTTTAAGAGTCGAGCTGTGAATGTCTCTGGCCTTGGCGCCTGCTATAAGAAGGGTCTGCGGCCCCATTACCCGACTCAGGACGGCCAGCTGATATTCCAGCATGGCGTTGGTCTTGGGCAGCTTCATTAGCACCAGCCCCGGCGCCTGTTCGTCAGAACCTGGCCAGTCGGACAGGCTGTTCAGCGGCTGCCAGCCCGGCTCGAGGCTGTTGTCCCGGGCGTTGGCGGCCAGCGCCAGCTCGGAGACGCGCGAGTCGGTGAAGCTGCAGGGGCTGTGGTGATGCAGCGCCAGGGTGAGGGCGCCGAAACCGTCGTTGAGGATCAGCAGGGGAGCGCTCTGGTCCCACTCCCGAGTCATCAGCTCGGTTATGATATATTCATCGGCCGCATCCCAGGCTTGCAGGCTGTGCTGAACAGAGCGAGGGTAGCGCTGCAGCTGCAGCTCGCCACCCTGGGGTAGGGGAAGGTGGTGATTCATGATGCGATGGCCCGACAGAAAAAAGAGGCATTTTAGCAGCTAATAGAGGAAAGCAGTATGGAGCTGTGGGTCGAACCGCCCCAATGGATATCCCTGCCTCAGGGTCGGCTGCTGTGGTGGCCGGATGCCTTCCAGCCTGAGGCGGACGCCTGGTTCGGGCAGCTGCAGGCCGAGATCCCCTGGCAGCAGCACCGGCTGACATTGTTTGGGCGTGAACACGACGAACCCCGGCTGTCTTGCTGGATGGGGGAGGCGGCCTACCGTTATTCCGGCAAGACCCGTGAACCCGAAGCCTGGCATCCGCTGGTGAACGAGATTCGACAGCAGGTGCAGGGTATCTGTGAGCAGCCTTTCAACGGCGTCTTGCTCAACCTGTACCGTCATGGCCGGGACAGCATGGGCTGGCATGCAGACAACGAGCCCGAGCTGGGGCCAAACCCGGTCATTGCCTCGGTCAGCCTGGGCGCGACGCGGCGCTTCCTGTTACATCACCGAAACGGCGAGCGCCGCCAGCTGCAGCTGAGCCATGGCAGTCTGCTGGTGATGGCGGGCGAAATGCAGCATCATTGGCAGCATGCCTTGCCCAGAATCGGGGCCGCAGACACGGCACGCATCAACCTGACCTTTCGGTACTTGGTGTAGAGGAGTGAGGGGGATTACCCTCACGATTTTTGCGTTATTGTCATTTACTCAGGAGTTCCTTATGTCGATACAGAGCCTTATCGAAAGCAAGGTGCAGGCGGCACTGACGCCTGTGCATCTGGAAGTGATCAACGAAAGCTACATGCACCGGGTGGCACCGGGCTCCGAGACCCACTTCAAGCTGGTGGTGGTCAGCGAGCAGTTCGAAGGTCAGCGGCTGCTGGCCCGGCACCGGGCCCTGAATACGCTGCTGGCCGACGAACTGGCCGGCGGCGTGCATGCCCTGGCGCTGCATACCCTGACCCCCGCCGAGTGGCAGACGCGCCAGAGTGTGCTCGACAGCCCCGCCTGTCGCGGTAAGGGTGGCGTGTCGGCCTGACACGGATGTTATCCGCCATTGAGCGTTTTGTTACACCTTGAGTCGTGAACACCATGTGGTTGCCATGAGTGCCAGGCATAAAAATAACCGAATATCATGGTCTTATTTTTTTTGGCGAAACTTTGAACAACCTGGCTTTACCGAAAGAGACGGTAAATTTTGGTAATTGCCATGGCAGCCGCCGCGTTAAAAGTGCTAGAATTATGCGCCTTTTATATCGGGCTGGATGTTACCGGACTGTAGTCATGCTGTTTCAACACGATAGAGGCAGACCGGTAGCGACTCATCAGCATGTTGTCATGTCTGACATGGCAAGTACCTGTCTTCCCCTAACAAGTAGTGCAAGTGAGTATGATTACAATTAAAAAAGGACTGGACCTCCCGATTTCCGGGACCCCAGAGCAAGTAATCTACGATGGTCCTGCCATCAAACGTGTTGCTACGCTGGGCGAGGAGTTTGTGGGCATGCGCCCTACCATGCACGTCAAGGTAGAGGATCGTGTCAAAAAAGGTCAGGTGATCTTCGAAGACAAGAAGAACCCGGGCGTTAAGTTCACAGCTCCTGCCGGCGGCACCGTGGTTGAAATCAACCGTGGCGCCAAACGCGTACTGCAATCAGTCGTGATTGCGGTCGATGACAGCGAAGATCAGATTACTTTTTCAAAATACGCTTCTGCTGAACTTTCCAAACTGGAACCTGATACCGTTCGCGAACAGCTGGTTGAATCCGGCCTGTGGACGGCGCTGCGCACCCGCCCCTTCAGCAAGGTGCCGGCTATCGGTTCTACCCCACGCTCCATCTTCGTCACCGCCATGGACTCCAATCCATTGAGCGCGAACGCCGAGTTGATCATCAAGGAAAATGCCCAGGCATTTACCGATGGTCTGCAGGTGTTGAGCCGGTTGACCGAAGGTCAGGTGCATGTCTGTAAGGGCGAAGGCAGCCTGCCTCAGGCTCAGGCTGGTAACATCACCGAACAGGTGTTCGGTGGCGTGCATCCAGCCGGTCTGCCAGGCACCCACATTCACTTTATCGATCCTATCGTGCCCGGTAAGGTGGTCTGGTATATCAACTACCAGGATGTGATTGCCTTCGGCAAACTGTTCACCACCGGTGAGCTGTTTACCGATCGCGTTGTCGCCTTGGGTGGCCCCGTGGTACAGAAGCCTCGTCTGCTGCGTACCCGCATCGGTGCTTCTGTGAGCGAACTGACCACCGGTGAGCTGCAGGATGGTGAGAACCGTGTTATTTCCGGTTCTGTGCTGTACGGCACCACTGCCAATGGTCCTCATGCCTATCTGGGTCGTTATCACCTGCAGATATCGGTACTGGCCGAAGGTCGCGAAAAAGAATTTCTGGGCTGGCTTGCGCCGGGTGCCAATAAATTCTCTGTGACCCGCGCCTACCTGAGTCATTTGACCAAGGGTAAGCTGTTCGACCTGACCACCACCACCAACGGCTCTGCCCGTGCAATGGTACCCATCGGTAACTATGAGCGCATTATGCCGCTGGATATTCTGCCGACTCTGTTGCTGCGTGATCTGTTGTCCAACGATACCGAAAGCGCCCAGACCATGGGCTGCATGGAGCTGGATGAAGAAGATCTGGCACTGTGTACCTATGTGTGTCCGGGCAAATACGATTATGGCCAGGCCTTGCGCAAGTGTCTGACCACGATTGAGCTAGAGGGCTAAGTAATGAGCTTGAAACACACTCTGGAAAAGCTCGAGCACCATTTCGAGCCGGGTGGAAAATACGAGAAGTTTTACGCCCTGTATGAAGCGGTTGCCACCGTGCTCTATACCCCGGGCATGGTTACCCGCAACGCCTCTCATGTGCGCGACAGTATCGATCTGAAGCGCATCATGATCATGGTGTGGATGGCGACCTTTCCGGCCATGTTCTTCGGTATGTACAACTCAGGCGGGCAGACCATCAATGCCCTGATGAACATGTACAGCCCGGCTGATCTGGCGTCGGTCATCGACGGTAACTGGCGTTATGGTCTGGCACAGAGCCTGGGTGCAACCCTGGGTGACGGTGCCGGCTGGGGCAGCAAGATGCTGCTGGGCGCGACTTACTTCCTGCCTATCTACCTGACGGTGTTCATCGTCGGTGGTTTCTGGGAAGTGCTGTTCGCCACCGTACGCAAGCATGAAGTGAACGAAGGCTTCTTCGTGACCTCTGTGCTGTTCGCGCTGATTGTGCCCTCGACTCTGCCCCTGTGGCAGGCGGCGCTGGGTATTACCTTCGGCGTGGTGATGGCCAAGGAAATCTTCGGCGGCACCGGTAAAAACTTCCTCAACCCGGCTTTGGCCGGTCGTGCTTTCCTGTTCTTCGCCTATCCGGCCGAGATTTCAGGTGACACCGTCTGGACCGCCGTTGACGGCTTCTCCGGCGCTACCGCTCTGGGCCAGTGGGCTTCTGGTGGTCAGGCGGCGCTGATGGATGCCAACACCGGTTCCATGATCAGCTGGATGGATGCCTTTATCGGTAACATTCAGGGCTCGATTGGTGAAGTGTCTACCCTGGCGATTCTGCTGGGCGGCCTCTTCATCATCTACATGGGTATTGCCTCCTGGCGTATCGTGGCGGGCGTGATGATCGGCATGATTGCCACCGCAACCCTGTTCAACTTCCTCGGCTCCGATACCAACGCCATGTTCAGCATGCCCTGGTACTGGCACCTGGTGGTGGGCGGCTTTGCCTTCGGCATGATGTTTATGGCAACCGACCCGGTATCCGCTTCCTTTACCAATAAAGGTAAATGGTGGTACGGCGCCCTGATCGGCGTCATGGTGGTCTTGATCCGAGTGGTCAACCCGGCCTTCCCCGAAGGCATGATGCTGGCCATCCTGTTCGCCAACCTGTTCGCTCCCTTGTTTGACCACTTCGTGGTGCAGGCTAACATCAAACGGAGACTGGCTCGTGGCTAAGAAAGAATCTGTCGGCAGAACCTTTGCCGTAATCGGCGTCTTGTGTCTGGTGTGTTCTGTGGTGGTATCCGGTGCAGCAGTTTTGCTGAAACCGACCCAGCAGCGTAACCAGGCCCTGGACGTACAGACCAATATCGTCGACGTGGCGGGTCTGGGTCGTGCCAATGTGGCCGAAAACTACGAACGCTTCATCGATGCCCGCTTGTTGAACCTGGCTACCGGTGAGTTCTCGGACAAATCGGTACAAGGCTACAACCAGCGCAATGCCGCCAAGGATCCCGCGACCAGCGTCAAGCTGAGTCAGAGTGACGATCCGGCGAGCATTCGTCGCCGCGCCAATCTGGTGCCGGTATACATGGCCAAAGATGAAGACGGCAACCTGGACAGCATAATACTGCCCATTCATGGTCAGGGCCTCTGGTCTACCATGTACGCCTTCGTCGCCGTTGCACCCGATGGCAACACCATCAAGGGCATTACCTACTACGAGCAGGGTGAAACGCCCGGACTCGGCGGTGAGGTGGAAAACCCGAACTGGCGTGCCCAGTTTGTCGGCAAGAAGCTGTTTGATGAAAACGGCAAGCCGGCCCTGAAAGTGGTGAAAGGTGGCGCGCCCGAAGGTGCTCCTTCCAGTGTAGATGGCCTGTCTGGCGCTACCCTGACCTCCAACGGCGTGCAACACACCTTTGAATTCTGGCTGGGTGAGCAAGGCTTCGGTCCTTTCCTGGCGAAGGTTCGTAAAGGAGAGCTGAACAATGGCTGATAAAGCTGAAATGAAAAAGGTTCTGTTCGGACCTATCATCGGCAATAACCCCATTGCGTTGCAGGTGCTGGGCATCTGTTCCGCACTGGCGGTTACTTCACAGATGCAGACCGCATTCGTGATGTCACTGGCGGTAATCGCGGTAACGGCTTTCTCGAACCTGTTTATCTCGCTGGTGCGCAATCAGATCCCCAACTCGGTGCGAATTATCGCCCAGATGGCGATTATCGCCTCTCTGGTTATCGTGGTGGATCAGATCCTCAAGGCCTATGCCTACGAAATATCCAAGCAGCTGTCGGTATTTGTTGGTTTGATCATCACCAACTGTATCGTAATGGGTCGTGCCGAAGCCTATGCCATGAAGAGCCCGCCCATGATGTCCTTCCTGGACGGCATCGGTAACGGCCTGGGCTACGGCCTGATCCTGCTGGTGGTGGCGACCATCCGTGAACTGTTCGGTTCCGGCACCTGGTTCGGCATCGAAATACTGCCGCTGATCAAGAACGGTGGCTGGTATCAGGCCAACGGCCTGCTGCTGTTGCCCCCAAGCGCCTTCTTCATCATCGGTGGCATTATCTGGGTACTGCGTACCATGCGTCCGGAACAGGTGGAGGCGAAGGAGTAATAGATGGAACATTTTCTGAGTTTGTTTGTTCGTGCCGTCTTCATCGAAAACCTGGCTCTGGCCTTCTTCCTGGGGATGTGTACCTTCCTGGCGGTGTCCAAGAAGGTCAAGACCTCGTTCGGTCTGGGTGTAGCGGTTGTAGTGGTACTGACCATTGCGGTACCGGTCAATAACCTGATCTACAACTTCATCCTGAAAGACGGCGCCCTGGCCGAAGGGGTTGATCTGAGCTTCCTGAACTTCATTACCTTTATCGGGGTAATTGCGGCTCTGGTTCAGATCCTGGAGATGCTGCTGGACAAGTTTTTTCCTGCACTTTACAACGCGCTGGGTATCTTCCTGCCGTTGATTACCGTGAACTGCGCCATCTTCGGTGGTGTGTCGTTCATGGTGCAGCGGGACTACAACTTCGCCGAGTCCATCGTGTACGGCTTTGGCTCCGGTATTGGCTGGATGCTGGCAATCGTCTTGCTGGCCGGTCTGCGTGAGAAAATGAAGTATTCAGATGTACCTGACGGTCTGCGTGGCTTGGGGATCACCTTTGTCTCTGCCGGTCTGATGGCGCTTGGCTTCATGTCTTTCTCTGGCATATCCCTGTAAACCCAGTGATAGAAAAGGAATAATCGATGGAAATCATTCTAGGCGTGGTCATGTTCACCGTGATCGTGCTGGTCCTGGTAAGCATTATCCTGTTTGCCAAGTCCAAGCTGGTCGCGGAAGGGGATGTGACTATCAGCATCAACGGCGATCCCGACAAGGCGATCACCACGGGTGCCAGCGGCAAGCTGCTGGGCGCCCTGGCGGCCAACGGCATCTTCGTCTCTTCTGCCTGTGGCGGCGGCGGTACCTGTGGTCAGTGTCGGGTGCGCATCCTGGAGGGGGGCGGTGAAATACTGCCGACCGAACAGGATCACATCTCCAAGCGCGAGGCCCGTGAGGGCGAGCGTCTGTCTTGTCAGGTCAACGTCAAGCAGGACATGAATATCGAGCTGCCGGAAGAAGTATTCGGTATCAAGAAGTGGGACTGTGAAGTTATCTCCAACGATAACAAGGCCACCTTCATCAAGGAACTGAAGCTGAAGATCCCCAACGGCGAAAGCGTGCCTTTCCGTGCCGGTGGTTATATTCAGATTGAAGCGCCGGCTCACCACATCCAGTACAAAGACTTCGATGTGCCCGAGGAATACCGGGAAGACTGGGACAAGTTCAAGATCTTCGAGCTGGAGTCCAAGGTAGACGAGGAAACCATCCGCGCCTACTCCATGGCCAACTATCCGGAAGAAGAAGGCATCATCATGCTCAACGTGCGGATTGCGACCCCGCCGCCACGTAACTGGAGCGCGCCTCCGGGCAAGATGTCTTCCTACATCTGGTCCCTGAAGCCGGGTGACAAGGCCACCATTTCCGGTCCCTTTGGCGAGTTCTTCGCCAAGGACACCGACGCCGAGATGGTATTTATCGGCGGTGGTGCCGGTATGGCGCCGATGCGTTCGCACATCTTCGACCAGCTCAAGCGCCTGAACTCCAAGCGCAAGATCAGCTTCTGGTACGGTGCTCGTTCACGTCGTGAAATGTTCTACGTGGAAGACTTCGACGGTCTGCAGGAACAGTGTGATAACTTCAAGTGGCATGTTGCACTGAGTGACGCGCTGCCGGAAGACAACTGGACCGGCCACACCGGCTTTATCCATAACGTGCTGTATGAAAACTATCTGCGGGATCACGACGCGCCCGAAGACTGTGAATACTACATGTGTGGTCCGCCTGTGATGAACGCTGCCGTCATCAACATGCTCAAGGATTTGGGTGTGGAAGAAGACAACATTCTGCTGGATGACTTTGGTGGTTAAACACTGATGAGTTCTTATGTAATCAAATGGCTGGCCCCCCTGGGGCTGGCCTTTTTATTGGTCGCCTGTAAACCGGCGGTGGTCGAACATTCACAACAGCATCTGACCGGGAACACCATGGGCACCTACTACTCCATCAAGGTAGTGGATGTCGATGAATCCCGGGCCCATGCGCTGCAGACGGAAATCGATCGCCGTCTGGAACAGCTTAACGATCAGATGTCGACCTACCGGGAAGACTCGGAGCTGAGCCGCTTCAACCGGCATCAGGGGCCGGACCCTTTTCCTGTGTCTGCCGACACAGCCCGCGTGGTGACGGCGGCGTTGCAGCTGGGACGAATGACTGACGGTGTGCTGGACGTCACCGTCGGTCCGCTGGTCAACCTGTGGGGCTTCGGTCCCGACGCCAGGCCGAGCCGGATACCCAGTCTGCAGCTGCTGGCCGAGACCCGTGCTCGTACCGGACTGCAGTACCTGCGGGTGGGCATCGACAGTGAGGCGGAGTATCTGTACAAGCAGCTGCCCGAGCTTTACGTTGACCTGTCGTCCATCGCCAAGGGCTTCGGGGTGGACATGGTGTCCGAGTACCTGAGTGAAGAGGGGGTGACCGATCACTTGGTGGAAATCGGAGGCGAGGTGCGGCTCAGTGGTCTCAATAGTCACGGTCAGTCCTGGACCATAGCGGTGGAAAAACCGGGACCCGGTACCGGCTCGGTGCAACAGGTGATTGCGGTGGGCAACAGCAGCGTGGCGACCTCTGGCGACTATCGAAACTACTACGAACTGGACGGGCGACGGTTGTCTCATACCGTCAACCCGAAGACCGGCCAGCCCATTACCCATCAGCTGGCGTCGGTGACAGTGATTCATCCATCCTGTATGATCGCCGATGGATTGGCGACCGCGCTGACGGTCATGGGGCCTGAGCAGGCACTGGCGTTTGCCGAGCAACACCGGCTGGCGGTGTATCTGCTGACCAAGACGGAAGATGGCTTCAGAGTGGACATGACCAGCGCCTTCAAGAAGTATTCAAGAGGTTGATATGCTGTATTTTCTGATTACCTTCGCAGTCTTTGCCATGGTGATTTTCGCCATGGCCATCGGCTATATCGTGCAGCGAAAGACCATTGCCGGCTCCTGTGGCGGCCTGGGTGGTGTAGGCATAGAAAAAGCCTGTGACTGCCCGGATCCTTGCGAAAGCCGAAAGAAGAAAATGGCCAAGGAAGAAGCTCGCAGACAGATGCTGGGAGAAAACCGCATCATCTAACCCCCCGGGATTGGGGACTGGTGATTAGGGACTGGGGGCGCCGTGTTCGAGTCCCTATTCCCTATTCCCTATTTCCTATTCCCTATTCCCCAATCCCTGCTTTGTCCTTATGCGAAAAATCATTCATGTCGATATGGACTGCTTCTTTGCCGCGGTAGAGATGCGAGATCATCCCGAGTGGCGGGACATTCCGCTGGCCATCGGCGGCAGCGCCAGCCGGCGCGGAGTTATCGCCACCTGTAACTACCCGGCCCGGGCTTACGGCATTCGCTCGGCCATGGCCAGCCATCAGGCGCTGCAACGCTGCCCGCAGCTATTGCTGATCCCGGGCAACATGGCCGAATACAAGGCGGTATCACAGCAGATCCGGGAGATCTTTCATCGCTATACCGAGCTGGTCGAGCCCTTGTCACTGGATGAAGCCTATCTGGATGTGAGCGACAGCCCCTGGTTTGGCGGCAGTGCCACCCTGATAGCCGAAGATATTCGCCGGGCCATCAATGACGAGCTACAACTGACCGCCTCGGCCGGGGTGGCACCAAACAAGTTTCTGGCCAAAATCGCTTCGGAAGAAAACAAGCCGGACGGGCTCTTCGTGCTGCCGCCCGCGGCGGTGGCCGATTTTGTCCGTCAGTTGCCGCTGGCCAAGTTGCCCGGGGTGGGGCGCAAGACGGCGGAAAAGCTCTCCGCCCTGGGGCTGGAGCATTGCAGTCAGCTGCTTGAGATCGGCGAGGCGGAGCTGGCTCGTCGTTTTGGCAAGTTCGGCCGGCTGTTATGGCAGCGTGGCCAGGGTATCGACGAGCGGGAAGTGCAGACCGAGCGGGTAAGAAAGTCGGTGGGGGTCGAAACTACACTGGTGACCGATATTCATCAGCCGGAGCAGGGGGTACAGGTATTACTGCGGTTATGGCCCGAGCTGATACGACGTCTGGCCGGTCGCGCCATCAAGGGGATGTGCATCAAGCTGAAATTCGAGGACTTTACCCAGACCACCCTGTCGCGCCGTTGCGAGTTGCCACAACAGGCTCTGGCCGAACGACTGTGTGTCGAAGCCTGGGAGCGAGCGCGTGGACGAGGGGTTCGACTGGTGGGGGTGAGTGTCGAGCTCTGTCACGAGGAGCAGGAGCGTCAGGACGGGGGAGAACAACTGGGGTTTGACTGGTAGAGCTCTCAGTCCTGATCGTGCACTGATGAGGCGTTATCGGCACCGGTGGCGGTGGTTTTTTCCGGAGTTTCTTTGCCGCTTTGCGGGGGCTTGTTCAGGATGGTATCGGCAGAGGCGGCCCCGAGATATCCGGCACTCAGGGCGAGAAAAAGGGCAATAGAAGGTGTTTTCATCTTGGGCTCCTTATTAAGCTTTGATGTCTAACTACCTTAACACATTGAAATAGAATATAAAACCAGGCAGTAGCTTCTCAGTGGCAGGATCTGTCGTCAGAATTGCGCACAATTATATCCTTTTTTGTGTCATGGGTTATTGCCGTTCAGGTGATCTTCTTCAACGAACTGCCAGCCATGGTTGGTGGAAGGCGGTGCAGGCTGCGAAGCGGCAAGCGGTGGCGCTATGACCACGGTGGCATTGTTGGTTGCCGAACCGTCCAGCGCCGGGCTGTCACGGCCGTCATCCGGCGCCGTTGCTGCAACACGGCTTGGCGCTTCATTGCGTTTGTCGTTCTGAATACCGGGTGCCAGCTTGCGGGTTTCGTCCAGTACATCGCGACCAAAGTCGATGATGCCACTGAAGATATTACCGGCCATCGCCGGCGTGGCCAGCAAGGTCAGTAGCAGGTAAAAAGGGGCGCTTTTCATGGCGTATACCTCCGTTGAATTCTGCCCGAAAGCATAAGCCAAATTACGCCTCTTGAATACCTGATACGGTGTCCGACAGTCGGTTGCTGACGCTTTAAATCGTGAGGCGTGAGGGGCAAGACAAATATCTCCTCACGCCTATCTCCTCACGTAGTTACCGTTCAGGTATCTGCTTCAGTACTCGCACCAGTAACTGCCAGAAGCGGGACACCGCTTCTATGTGAACCCGTTCGTCCGGTGAGTGGGCGCCCTGAATCGTTGGCCCGAAAGAGACCATGTCCCACCCGGGGTAGACTGCCTTGAACAGGCCGCACTCCAGACCGGCGTGGATCACCTTGACCTCGGGCAGAACGTCAAACAGCTCCTTGTGAGTATCCAGCAGCAACTGCATCACGGCAGAGTCCGGATCCGGCTGCCAGCCGGGATAGGCGCCGTCGAAGTTGCATCGGGCGCCGGCCAGGCGAAACACGGCTGCCGTCATTTCGGCGACCCGGTTTCGGCCCTCATCGTTGAGCGAGCGGATCAGACATTGCACATGAATATGCTCAGGCCGGGTACCGATCACCCCGAGGTTGGTAGAGCTCTGCACCACGCCGTCCATGCTGCGGCTCATTTCCATGACCCCATGAGGGCAGGCGAGCAGGGCGTCACTCAGTCGCTGTTGCAGAGATGTGCTCATGACCCGTGCGGGCATCGTGGCCGGGGCCAGCTCAAGCCTGATGAAATCATCTATTCCGGCAAACTCGCACCGGTATTGCTGTTGGCGCCGTTCGAGTAACGCAGACAGGGTATCCATCGCGTCGGCAGGGAGCGTCAGCAGTGCCGAGGCCTCCCGTGCGATGGCATTGCGCAGGGTCCCGCCGTCGAGTTCGCTCAGTCGGAGCTCCGCATGCTGACTGATATCCATCAGCAGCTCGGCCAGCAGCTTGTTGGCGCTGGCCCGGCCCTGATGAATGTTGATGCCGGAATGGCCGCCACGCAGACCCGTGATGGTCAGGCGCAGGGCTTGATGTCCGGCCGGTACTGGCTCTGCCTCATAGGGCAGGGTGATATTGGCGTCCACCCCGCCGGCACAGCCCATGTAGACATCACCGTCCTGTTCTGAGTCGGTGTTGAGCAGAATATCGCCCTGCAACAGTCCCGGCGCCAAGCCAAAGGCGCCGGTCATACCGCTTTCTTCGTCGATGGTCAGCAGCACTTCCAGCGGGCCGTGCTGAACCTTGTCATCGGCCAGCACCGCCATACAGGCGGACAGACCGATGCCGTTATCAGCACCCAGGGTGGTGCCACGGGCGCGCACCCAGTCGCCATCGATATAAGGCTGTATCGGATCCGTCGTGAAGTTGTGGTCGGTATCGGCATTTGCCTGAGGCACCATGTCCATGTGGGCCTGCAATATCACCCCTTTACGTTTTTCCATGCCCGCGCTGGCGGCCTTTCGGATTATCAGATTGCCGACGGCGTCCTGCATTACGTCGAGCCCGCGTTCAACAGCCCAGTCGGCTATCCACTGGCGAAGTGCAGCCTCGTGACCGGACGGATGGGGAATGCTGCACAGGGTGTCGAAAAATTGCCACAGCAGGCGAGGGGAAAGCTGGCTAATCGGGGTCATGGCATACCTTGTTTATATATCAAAGGTTCAGATATCAACGGAAGCAAGCCGACAGCTTACCGCTCATGCGGTGTCGTTATCCATCCATTAACCATATCAAGGAGGAATACCGGTCCATGAGGGCTGCGGGCGGGTCTGCTGTTCAAGTAATGGCTAAGCAAGGACATTGCAATAAAAAGCTGTAACTCTGGTCAAGAATGGGAGGGATCTCTATAATGCGACCATTGTTTGCTCGTTGTTTGACTGAGGCTGGCCGAATCCTGGTGTGGTCTGAAAGAGGGCAGTGAGCAGCGGTGACCATCTTGTCTTGAAAGCTAACACCCAAAGGTTCTTTTTATGTCCAACAAATTCGTCGTCACCTGGGACTCATTTCAGCGCGAAACGCGTAAGCTGGCCGAGCGTCAGTTGCCTGCCAGTCAGTGGAAAGGGATTATCGCCGTTAGTCGTGGTGGTCTGGTACCGGCCGCCATCATGGCGCGGGAACTGGGGATCCGTCATGTAGATACCCTGTGCATTTCCAGCTACGACCACAATCAGCAGCGCTCTGATCTACAAGTGCTCAAACAGGCCGAAGGCGATGGAGAAGGCTTTCTGATCATCGACGATCTGGTGGACACCGGCAACACCGCCAGAGTCATCCGCGAGATGTATCCCAAAGCCAGGTTCATTACCGTGTTCGCCAAGCCAAAAGGCGAGCCACTGGTGGATGACTTTGAAGTCCGCGTTGGCCAGGATACCTGGATAGAACAGCCCTGGGACATGGGGGTAGTTTTTGCTCCGCCGCTGTGCGATCAGGACAAAGCGTAAAAAAAGGCTCCTCGGAGCCTTTTTTATTGGCTCTCGCAGCAGATGATGCCGCCTTTACGTGGTTTGGCGCCCAGTGCTGACGTTTTTTATGGCAAGGACCAAGGGCGGCCTTTACCCCCGTCCAAAAAAACGTTACATATAGGCAAGTTAACAGGGAGGTGCTCATGACCATAGACAAGGTTGCTCATCGTAAACTGGTACGCAAGTTCACCGCCATCGGTCCCTATCTGCGGGAGCTGAAGTCGAGTGAATCACAATATTTTTTCGACTGCCTGTCAGTCTGTGTCAGTGCCAAGGCGGAGCCGGAGGCGCGTGAGTTCTGGGGCTGGTGGCTGACACTGAGCACCGAAGACGGCCTGACTTTCGAGTTTCATTATCAGCTCGGCTTTTTCGATGCGAGCGGAGAGTGGCAACTGCGAGCCTTGCCCAAAAAGCACGAAGCCGAGGTTGCTCGCACGCTACGTGATTTTTACGATAAGCTGGGCGTTTGCTTGGACGGCTTGTCGCTCAGTGCTCGTCCTTCTCCCGCGTTGGGAAACAATCATCTGTTGAGCGTAGCCTGAGCCGACCATCTCTTGCGGCAATAGCCGCTATTATCCGTGGCCCGGATGCGCCTCATTTTATTATCTTGCCGGCTCTGCCGGCATTGCTGTTAGTAAGGAGCCGCAGGGCGTTCCATGAAAGGCAAAACCATTGTTGTAAAACTGGGCACCAGCGTGCTCACCGGCGGCACCCGTCACCTGGACAGGGCCCACATGGTAGAGCTGGTGCGTCAGTGCGCCAGCCTGCATCGGGCCGGCCATCAGATTATTGTGGTGACCTCGGCGGCCATTGCCGCCGGGCGTGAACATCTGGGCTTTCCCGAGCTGGCCGGCACCATGGCCAACAAACAGATGCTGGCCGCCGTAGGCCAGACCCAGCTGATCCAGACCTGGCAGTCACTGTTCAATCTTTATGGATTGCATGTGGGCCAGATCCTGCTGACCCGGGCCGATCTGGAAGACCGGGAACGTTATCTGAATGCCCGCGATACCCTGCGGGCCTTGCTTGATCACCGTATCATTCCAGTGATCAACGAAAATGATGCCGTGGCGACCAACGAGATCAAGGTCGGCGATAACGACAATTTATCGGCCCGGGCCGCCATTCTGGCCGAGGCGGACCTGTTGATCCTGCTGACCGATCAGAAGGGACTCTTTACCGCCGATCCCCGTAACGATCCCAAGGCGCAATTGATCGAAGAAGTACAAACCATAGACGACACCCTACGCAAACTGGCCGGTGGCAGCATCGGTGGTCTGGGCACCGGTGGCATGGCGACCAAGCTGCAGGCGGCGGATGTGGCCCGCCGCGCCGGCATCGATGTGGTGATTGCCACCGGCCAGGTGCCGGAAGTGATCGGCCGCCTGGCCGAGGGTGATCGCATCGGTACCCGTTTTCCCGCGTTGGCCACCCCGCTCGAAAGCCGCAAGCGCTGGATCCTGGCCGGTCCCCCTCCCCATGGCGAAATTCATATCGATGCCGGGGCGGTCAAGGCGGTGCGCGAGAAAGGCTCCAGCCTGTTGCCCAAGGGCATAGTACGCATAGAAGGCCGTTTTCGTCGTGGAGAGGCGGTGCGCATCGTCAATCCCGAAGGACGAGAGCTGGCGCGAGGCATCTGCCGTTACGATGCACTCGACCTGAATCGAATCAAAGGACAACACTCTGAGCAGATTGAATCGGTGCTCGGCTATGGCTACGGTAACGTGGCCATTCACCGCGACGATCTGGTGCTCTTGTAGGAGATAGTATGAATCTGGAACAGATGGGGCAGGCCGCGCGCGCTGCCGCCTATACCCTGGCTGAAACCTCAACCCGGGCCAAGAATCAGGCCCTGCTGGTGATGGCCGATGCCCTCGAGGCGGCTGCAGACGATATTCTGGCCGCCAACGCCAGGGATCTGGCCGCGGCCCGTGAGAGCGGTACCGGCGAGTCGATGCTGGATCGACTGATGCTGAATCCGGCGCGGATCAAGGCCATTGCCGACGATGTGCGCAATGTGGTGTCTCTGCCGGATCCGGTGGGCAGCGAGCTGGACTCCCGGGTGCTGGAAAACGGCATGCGGCTGTCGCGTCGCCGGGTACCGCTTGGCGTGGTGGGGGTGATTTATGAAGCACGCCCCAATGTCACCATCGACATTGCCGCCCTCTGTCTGAAAACCGGTAATGCCAGCATTCTGCGCGGCGGTCGGGAGACCTTTCATACCAATCAGGAATTGGTGAAGGTGATCCAGCAGGCGCTGGCGGCCAGCCAACTGCCGCCAGGCTGTGTGCAGTACATCAGTGAACCGGGCCGGGAGTGGGTTAGTGGCCTGCTCAAGCTCGACCAGTATGTGGACATGATCATTCCCCGCGGTGGTCCCGGCCTGCACCAGTTGTGCAAGGAGCAGGCGACCATACCGGTAATTATCGGTGGCTTCGGTATCGGCCATATCTTCGTTGATGACAGCGCCGATCTGGTGCGTGCCATCGAGGTTATCGATAACGCCAAGACCCAGCGTCCCAGCGTCTGTAATGCCATCGATACCCTGCTGGTACATCAGGCGGTGGCCGACGAATTCTTGCCGGTACTGAGCGAGCGCATGGCGGAAAAAGGCGTTGAGCTGGTCGCCGGGGCCGATGCGCTGACACTGCTGTCTTCAGGCCCGGCCAAAGCGCGTGCAGCCATCGACGGCGACTTCGATACCGAGTGGCTGGGGCTGACCCTGGGCGTAAAAATTGTGGCCGGTGTCGACGAGGCACTGGCGCATTTGCGCGAGCATAACGCCAGCCATTCCGATGCTATTCTCACCAGCAGCCTGAGTAATGCCGAGCGCTTTATCAACGGCGCGCCCTCGGCGGCGGTTTATGTTAATGCATCTACCCGCTTTACCGATGGCGCCCAGTTTGGCCTGGGTGCCGAGGTGGCAGTCTCGACTCAGAAGCTGCATGCCCGAGGCCCCATGGGTCTGGAAGAGCTGACCAGCTACAAGTGGATAGGCCAGGCGGATTACCTGATCCGCGACTAATTGCAAATTGCTGAACAGACAAGCCGACGGCCCTGGTCGCCGGTGCACGGTGAAGAGAGGATATTATGCCATCCAAGCTGTTGGACGCCCTGCTGCTGGCAATGCCATTGCCAGACACTCTTGAGTCGTGGCGGCAATATCTCAAGAGCCAGCTGCCTTATCCGGTACAGGGGGCACAGACGCTGTTTATCGGGGATCCTGCCCTGGTTATAGTGGCGTTTCAGCACGACAAGGCAGAAGTGCTGCTGCCAGCCATGCAGTGGCGTCATCACGATATTCATACGGTCAAGCCCCGTTCCCAGGGTGTAGTGGAGGCTCGTAATGGCAGTCTGGAACAGTTGCTGGCGCTGGTGGAGGACACCATAGCGCTGAGGCTGAAGTCGTTTCACGAATGCAGCAGCTGCGGCAAACGCTGCGCACCCGAGGTGCTGGGCTCCCTGCAGGGCGAACCCGTGTGTCGGGACTGTATCAAAGGTCGTCGGGTGCTGTTTTAAGCCAGCGTTGAGTTCAGTTTATGAACGAAAAAGGCCGCGCTCTTTAAGAGTGCGGCCTTTTGTTTAGCACAAGCCTGTGTGCGTTTTGGTGAGTAATAGTGACAAAGGCGATAGACTGGTCGTAATGCAGGCGTGGCTTGAAAGTGTCGGATTAATAGCATCGTGGCCGTTTACTTAATGGAAGAGGACGAAGGGCTTGGAAGTCATACTCATCATTTTGGGTGCAGGCATTGTGCTGCTTGTGCCGATAGGCTCGATTCTTGGATTTCTGGCTTACCAAAACCTGAATAAACAGGCCTTTCGCATTAACTCGCTGAGTCTTGAGGTTGCCGAGTTACGCCAGCAAATCAAGCACGATCTGCCCTCGGCTTCTTCGCAAGAGCAGGAGCCAGGTCCACAGGACCTTCGTCCGGCCGAGCCACATTCGCAAGATCTACAACCAGAACCAACTTGCCTCATAACGACCGCCGCAAAAAAACCGGAACATGCGCAAGCGAACGCGAACGATTGGTTTGCGCCTCGCGAGCCATCCCGACTGATGCTGGCACTAAAAGAAAACTGGATGGTGTGGCTCGGTGGTCTGAGTGTCGCGCTAGCCGGTATTTTCATGGTGCACTACTCGGTGAGTGAAGGCTTGATTGGTCCTGTGCTGCAATTATTGATTGCTCTCGCCAGTGGTTTAGGCTTGCACGCGGGGGCCGAGACGCTGCGCCGCCGCTATAACCGCAGTGATCAAATCTTCGCTGCTCTGGCCGGTGGTGGCAGCGTCACCTTGTACGCCGCCTTGCTGGCCGGCATTCATTATTACGAATTGATCGGGCCCTTATCCGGATTGTTGTTGCTTGCCATTGTCTCGCTGGCAACCATGGCGCTGGCCCGGCTGCATGGCCCTTTACTGGCCATCATGGGCTTGAGTGGCGCTTACGTGGTGCCGCTGCTGATCGCGAGCGACCACGGCAGTGTGGCGTTTGTGCTGGCCTACAGTTTTCTGATTACCTTCAGCTCGCTATTGCTGATGCGTTATGTGTTCCGCGATTGGCTCTGGTATGCCACCCTGGCCGGTGCCATGTTGTGGTGGCTGGCGGCTTTGTTTTCAGCAGATATAGGGCCATCAGTCCCCCTGTATTTGGCACTACTGTTGGTGATTTTTTCGATGTTGCCTCGCTTGGCAAAAATCGACTCATCCCGGCTGCGAGAGGCGTTTATCGCGCTATTGGCAGCTTGGGGCATGTCGGTAGCGGGGCAGTCCGCCGACCATCCCTTGTTCTTTAGCTGGTTACTGATCTTGCCGGTCGCTTTGCTGACGCCGCAAAGCCGTGGCGCACTCTGGTACCTGCCCTGGGGGGCGGTACTGGCGAGCGCAGCCGGTTGGTTGCTTTACATGGCGCATAACAGCATCGATTTTTTCCACTTGGCGCAACTACCCACAGGCCAACACAGTCGCTTTATTACTTATCTTGTTATATCGACCCTCATCTGCGCCAGTCTTGGGCTATGGCAGTGGCGGGCCGATAACAAGCGGCGCTGGGCGTCGTTCACCGTGCTCTCTCCGCTGGTGTGGTTGGTACTCGGCTGGCTGTTATTGCACGGGGTTGAAACCTCCACTGATTGGGCGCTGGCGGCGTTGTTGACTGGCACGGTTTACGGGGCGCTAACGTGGTGGATACAAGGGCATGTGCATTATCAGAACGGCAGGGTGTGGGCCACACTGGCCGCCCATCTCAGTTATTCGCTGGCGGTGGTGATGGCGTTTCGTGAGGCGACGCTGACGCTGGCGCTGGCGGTACAGTTTGTCAGCCTGGTCTGGCTGGCACGCCATTACCGTATGCCGGAGTTGTACCTGCTGTTGAAAGTGGTGTTGGCGGTGGTGGTGGTACGGCTAACATTCAATCCTTGGCTGCAAGGTTATGATGCAACGGTGCATTGGACTTTATGGACGTACGGCGGTGCCACCTTACTGGCGGCGATAGCCACTAAAATGGCCGACAGCAGTCATACCATTCGCCCCTGGCTGGAAGCGGCAACCCTGCACCTGCTGGTGTTGTTTCTCGGGGCGGAGTTACGTTACTGGCTCTACGATGGCGATATTTTTAGCCACGAGTACAGCTTTATTGAAGCCACCGTGAACATGCTGCTGTGGGGCGGGCTCAGTATTACCTATATGATCCGCGCCAAAGCGAGCCTACAGCTGACCTGGCTATACCGGTGGTGCGCATTGATCTTGTTGGGTCTGTCTAGCGTCAGCTATCTTGTCTTGGTTATCTTGTATAACCCCTTGTGGAACCTGGGTAATGTGAGTGACACGCCCATATTCAACATGTTGCTACCCGCCTACGGCGGCCCGGTGTTGCTGGCGTTGGCACTCAGCCGGTTCCCACTGCTTGCCCCAAAACTATGGGTATGGGGTGTGGCCGCGGTTGCCTTGATGCTGTTCACCGGGCTGGAAATACGCCAGCTCTGGCAGGGCAGCGATATGTCATTATCGTCCGGTATGTCCAGCGGCGAGCTGTACACTTACTCCGTAGTGGGCATGCTGTACGCCATCGCCGCGATTATTTATGCCACCAAGAAGAGCTATCCGCTGTTCTATAAAGCCGGCATGGTGTTGCTGGGCTTGGTCATCGCCAAGATTTTCCTGATCGACATGGATGGCCTGCAAGGGCTGTGGCGAGTGGCCGCCTTTATGGGGCTGGGTCTGGCATTATTAGGGCTGGCCTGGGTGCATCAGAAAGTGCAGCGGGCCTCTGGCCAAATCGAGGCGGGCAGCTGATGGTCGTTCGTCAACGAAACAGGGTATTACAAAAAGCCGCGCTCTTAAGGCGCGGATTTTTGCTTGCTATTGCTAACGAATGGTTGTTATACCAATCCCCGTAATGATCTGGTCATATTGAGGCCCCAGACCAGAGGTAACACAGCCGTCTCCCTCGACACGCCATATGACATGACACTCGCTGTGTTTTGCTTGTCATTGTGTCACCTGTATATCTGATGAGGCGATGATATCACCTCTGAACAGGTGGCCATTTTAAGTGTGCCACTACACACATGACAGGGAAGTCATGTGTTGAGCGTCACAGGGAGGTGCTTGAGCGAGTCGGCGAAGCGGGCCCTTTGTCCGGGATTGATATCGCAGTCAAAAAGATAGAATGTTTAATGTGAAGGGTATTATGCATCTTTATTCTTCAGGCACCGGCCTCTCGGCTCATCACCCTCATGGAGCACAACGTCGGAATGCAGGAATTCAGCCGCCTCTGCTGAATCTGTCACTTTGGCAGCACTGCGTTCTAACATGGCTGATTCAAACCCGGTTAACACGCTTTGCCTTATTCCCGCTGTTCGCCATTGCGATAGAGGCCTACATCCTTTGAAGATCCCCCGAGCCAACGCCAGTGCATCCAGCAGCGCCTGATTTGCACCCTGGCCTTTGAAGGGGCTCATAGGGTGAGCCGCATCGCCAATCAGCGTTACTGGCCCACATTTCTCCAACAATGCCGGCTCGAGTAATTCTCGGTCATACACGGGATAGCCAGACACCTGAGCCTCCTGAGTTGCCGCTAAAATCTGCGGAATGGGGGAGTGCCACTGAGTTCG
This sequence comes from Oceanisphaera arctica, assembly GCF_002936955.1. GTDB lineage: Bacteria > Pseudomonadota > Gammaproteobacteria > Enterobacterales > Aeromonadaceae > Oceanimonas > Oceanimonas arctica. The sequence continues at coordinate 30,893 of NZ_MPZM01000020.1, forward strand.
TCGACAGGCTTCTGCCTTGAGTGCGTGAGCGCCTTGAGCACTCAACGCCTTGGCTTCTGCTTCTGGCATGGGGAAGCTAAGTTGCCACATCACCGAGTCTGCGTCATAAGGCATGATGTAAATACGTTCATTGCCATTGGCAGTTTGAAATACCGTGGCCGAGTCCAGCAAGGCACTATCAACCCCTTCGAGAGCACTCAAGGGGCAAATACCTAATATCACCACACAACCCAGGTAATGCAGAGGGTTTATATCCTCACCGATCAGTAACTTGCGCACGGCACTTCGAATACCATCGGCGCCAACGACCAGGTCCGCCTTGGCGTATTTGATCTCGCCGTCTACCTGAAAGCGCAGTTCAACGCTTTCATCCTCAGCTTCTTTAAAGTCGACTAACTGGTGGCCCCATTGCACCGCACCATGTCCACCCAGTTGTTCCAGTAGCGCCAGGCGCAAAGACTGGCGGGCGATATGTACATTGGTACGCTTGGGCGCTGTTTTCGCATCTGAGTGCTGCCACTTTCTCACTCCCCATTCAGCGATCACTTTCCCATCTGTGGTATGAACGAGATGGGTGGTGGAAATGACTCCTGCTGCCAACGAGAAAATACCCAATCCCTCGATCGCTTTACTCGCTTGTTGCAAGGTGAGCCCGTAGCCCTGAGATCGAGTATTGAAGCCGCTATCACGCTCATAAAGGGTAAAAGGGATACCGCGGTGCAAACAGGCCACCGCCAGTGCAACGCCACCGATACCGCCACCGATAATAGCCACGTTGGGATAGTTTTCCGTATCCGCTACCGGAGGATGATCCGCTGCAATCAGCCCGGATCCGCCACAGTTCAAGCATAAAGACAGGTGACCCTTGGGTCGAACGGGCGCCGCGCCTTCGCTGCCGCTTTTTTCAAATTGCTCGACGGCCTTCTGGTAGCTTAGGCGCACTTTTTTGCGGATCTTCTGGCTGTTTTTGCCTCGTCCCTGACATTTAGGGCAAGTCGTCCAGCTAGCCCCTTCTTTATGTAACCCGATTTTGACTGCCCCTATGAAGGAAAAACGTAGTCGATAGCATTGATGCCAAGCCTAATAATAAAGCAGTGCCGGGGATTCCCGTTACTTTTATCGAACGATTCGCAGTGGGCTGAAAAGATGAGTGTCAAATCCTCAAGCGATCTGGTGCAGGCAATCCTGCTGCCTCTGACTTCAAGCCCGCAGCTAGCAGCTCATATGTAAAAAAGCCGCGTTTTAACAAGCGCGGCTTTTTGGTTTTGCTTTATCGAATAGCTGTTGAGCTTAGCCCATCAAACGCGCCAACCATAACCGTGCAACCATGCCGGGTAGGATGGTGATGCCGGCGGTGGCGAAACGCAGCTGGCCTTTATGCGCCACCATCAGGGTGGGCGTCACGCTGATACCCAGGGTTTGCCCCAGCCGGTGATCCTCATCGTTGACCACGCTAAAATCGTAGCCTTTATCGCGAACATAACCGGCTACCTTGGCATCATGCCCCGAGGCCAGCGCGATACTGACGACCGGAGTATTTACCATATCCACCATGGGCGACACCACGCGGCATACGCCGCACCAGGTGGCCCACACGTATACCAATACCGGTTCATCCTGGCTGAGCTCCTTCAGATCCAGGACCTCACCGTTTAAGGTGGTCATGGCGCCCAGTGCGGCGATGTCGGTGGGCAAGTCCTTGCTGCGCCAAAGGTCTACCGCCGTGACCACGACCATGATCATCAGCAGGTAAAGTAACCCTTTGCCTGCTTTTTTACCTGCGCTGTTATTTTTACTTACTGCCATCATTTAGCCTCATCCAGTGCACCAATCACCTTATTGCTGGTCAGTAATACCTCCAGCGCCTTGCCCTGAGGCAGGCCGGGGCCGAACACCTGGTTGAAGGGAATACCGGCGCGCTGGTTGGCATGCAGATAATCGGTAATGGCGGCATCGGGGCGGGTCCAGTCGCCGCGCATCAGTACCATGTCGTCTGCCTGCAGTGCCGAATAGACAGGATCGCGCAGCGTTACGCCTATTTTGTTGGCTTGGCAGGTGATGCACCAGTCGGCGGTGATGTCCACGAACACCCGCTTGCCGGCGGCCACTTCGCGCTCGATTTGCGCCGGATCCAGCGGTTGCCAGTTCAGTTCATCCTTGACCGGACTGACCCAGTGAGACTGAGTGAGCAGGGCGGTGATGCCGCCGGCGGCGCCCAGCAGCATCAGGCCAGCCAGGCTGAACACCAGACCCCGGGCGCCATAGTGACGCAGCAGTGACCCTATCGGCAGCACGATCAGCAGGATGGCCAGCGCCAGGGTGACGATGCCGCCCAGAGTATATTGCAGCAGCGACAGCAGCCAGAGGCTGGTGGCGAGCAGCATCAGGCCGAACAGCCACTTCACCTTGACCATCCAGGCGCCGGGCCTGGGCAGGGCGCCAATGACGCCGGGGAACAGCGCCAGCAGCAGCCAGGGCAGCGCCATGCCCAGCCCCAGACCGGTGAAGATGGCAATCAGCACCAGCGGCGAGGACGCCAGCGCCACCGCCACCGCGGTACCGAGGAAGGGGGCGCTGCAGGGAGTGGCGAGCAGGGTGGCGAACATGCCCTGCAACAGATGGCCGCCGTTGCCGTGACCGGGGCGGGTCGCCAGCCAGGTACTCATGGCAGTGGGCAGGTGCAGCTCGAACAGCCCGAACAGGTTAAGCGAGAACAGGGCGGTAACCAGCAGCATGAAGCCGATAAAACCCGGCTGCTGGAATTGTATACCCCAGCCGAGCTGGGCGCCGGACCAGGTCAGGGCCAGCATGAAGCCCGCCAGTGCCCAGAACGACAGCATGATGCCAAGTGCGGACCATAGCAGGGGGCGACGTACCTCGGATCGAGAACGGTGTCCCAGCAGCAGGCTGTTTAGCTTGAGCCCCAGCACCGGCAACACGCAGGGCATGATGTTGAGGATGAGACCGCCGAGCAGGGCATAGAGCAGTACCAGTCCCAGCGGTGGCATGCTGGCCGCCAACGGAGCCAGGGTGCCGCGAGTGATGGCTCCGGCCAGCTCTTCTGCCAGCCCCTCGTCGATGGCGGTGATCACCACCACCTGGTCCTCCAGGTTCAGCTCCGGATACCAGCTGCCGACCTTGAACCGGGCTTCCAGCCGGGTGTCGCTCACCGTCAGTTGCGGCTGGCTGAAGATGCTGCTGCCGAGCTCGTCGACGTATACCGCCGGTTGCTGCCATCCTCGGGGGTTAGTCAGGCTGATGTTGAGTTGTTTGGCGGTCGGGTCCCAGACCAGTGACTCGGCCTGTACCAGGCTCGCCGGACGGGGTACTCGTGATACCGCCTGCTGATATTGATGATTCAGGTTTTCGTCGGCGAGCAGCTGCAGCTCCAGCGGCAGTTGAAGCCGGTATTCGGTGAGCACGCAGATGGTAGTGCAGCTGGGCAGGGTCAGGCTAGCATCGAAGGTGGTTGCCTTCCCGGCCTCGGCTGGGGTCAGCTGCAGCGGAAAGTCGACCTCATGGTGATAGCCCTGGGTTTCGACCCCGAGCAGGGAGAAGCGCTCGGGAATGGGCCACTGCCAGTTGACCGACAGAAGATTGTCGGATGACTGCCAGTCCAGCCGGGGCGCGATACCGCCTTCGCCGGGGGAGCGCCAGTAGGTTTTCCAGTCGTCTTGCAGGCGAACCTGTAATAGCGCCGGATAATGGTTATTGGCCGCGTCATAGGGGCCGGTCTGTATCAGCCGCACCTGCACCGGGGGGTGCTCGGGTGCCTGCAGCCAGCCGGTGTCGGCGGCCTGCAGCGGCAAGGATGCCGATAACAGCAGGATAAAAAAGCTAAAAATTCTGATCACGAATAGAGTCTCCGGTGGATTAACGCAAGCTTACAAGATGGCGGCGTTAATCTCATTCCCGGAATACGCACAGCACCAGGTGTCGCCGTCGACCGGCATAAGGTTGTGGTGGGGGTAACAGGCGGCAGTACCAGCCGGTGCGGGGCACCAGCAGCCAGAGAGACAATAACAGCAGCAAGGTGGCCAGTATCGGCTCCAGCTGATTCCAGACCTTGCTCAACAGCTGTTCCGACAAACTGCACTGGTGGCTCTGGCTGTCGGCGCTCGACGGCTTGTCAGCGGGCGACTGGCTGTTATCGAACGGCAGAGCGGCGTCGGTCATATGGACCGAGGCAGGGCAGGAAGAAATAAGTCCAAGCCGCTGGCTCAGGCACAGACTGATGACGAACAGTGCCAGCAGCAGGGCCAGCCAGCCGGGTTGGCGTGACATCAGCCGACGGCCAGCCTCTGTTAACCGACTGCCAGCCACAGCGCCACTCCCAGCATCAGACTGCCGGCGATACGGTTCATCAGCTTGACCTTGCCCTTTTGCTGCAGCACCCGGCTCAGGGTGCGTCCGCCGCTGGCATAGAGCAGCATGCAGATGAACTCCAGCGAGAGGATAATCGACACCAGCATCAGCAGTTGGCCGGCGAGGGGGGCCTGATTGTCGATAAAGGGGGGCAGCAGGGCGATGAAAAAGGCCCAGCCCTTGGGATTGGCGATGGCGGTGATGAAGCCCTGGCTGATGAGGGTGCGGGCCGGAATATGGCGCGGGCCGGCATCCATCGGGTTCAGGGCCAGCTTGCCCCGGGACCGCCATAGCTGAATGCCGAGCCAGGCCAGATAGAGGCCGCCGCCGTACTTGAGCAGCTGAAACAGCTGGGGGTATTGCAGCATGACGGCGGCCACACCGACCACCGCCAGACAGGCCACCAGACCTACGCCGACCAGTTCGCCGACCATCATCCACAGGGTGCGGCGCACCCCGACCGTCATGCCCAGCGACAGCGCCAGGGTCATGCACATGCCCGGCGTGACCGAGACGAAGAAAAATGTGGGGATAAACACCATCAAGACTGCGGAGCTAATAGCACACCTACCTATGATTCTGGCTTGGGTTATACATGTTATCCGCCATTGTAGGTCAAATGCCGGACAACAGGCTATGGCTATTTGGGAGGCAGAGAAGGGCGAGGTGTGAGTAGACCGGAGGAAAAGGTAATTCCCTCATTCCTCGCCAGATTCGCAACTAAATTGGTGAGTATCAGTCGCCGAAGCGGGGGCTGAAAACAAGTCGTCCGGGGGCGATATCCATGGCCACCGGAGCCTTGCTCAGCCAGCTGTAGCGGCTGTCGTCGAGCCGGTAGACCGGCTGGTTTTCCAGTACCGAACGCAGCAGTTGCATCATGCCGGCCGAAGCGGCGGTCATGTCACCCTTGTAGCCGAAGGCATCGACTTTGCTCTGTAGCAGCTTGAGGTCACGCAGAAAAATCGCATTCTGCTGTCGGTCGTAGACCGGACGGCCCTCGATGGCCAGATCCAGCTGGGCCGGGAAACGGGCTATCAGGGCATTGATGGCGGTTTCGCCCTGCAGGTTGAGGCGCACCACGTCCCGGTTGTCGGGACCAATCTGCAAGTCCAGCTTGTCGACCCGGGTCTCTACCAGGCCCTGAGTGAAGCGCGGTGCCTGTTGTTCCAGCAGGGTATAAAGTGATTTTTCAATATCGCTTTCCGACACGCTGTACTGGCTGAGCCCAGCGCAGGCGCTCAGCAGCAAGGTACTCAACAGGATAAGAACGGGCTTGAACATGGCATACCTCGGTTTTAAAAGACAGGTGAGGAGTGAAGGGGGACTCACCCCTCACGGTTTCAACGTAACAGCTGATCAAGCTGGTTGGCGAAGGTCTGACGGTCGGCGGGGCTCAGGGTGGGCGGTCCACCGGTGTGCACGCCGCTGGAACGCATGGTATCCATGAAGTCGCGCATGGTCAGCTTGGCCCTGATAGTGCCTTTGTCGTACCGTTCTCCGCGCGGGCTCAGCACCCGGGCGTCTTTTGCCAGTGCCTCGGCCGCCAGTGGAATATCGGCGGTGATCAGAATTTCTCCGGGCTGGATGCGGGCCACGATTTCATCATCGGCCACGTCGAAGCCCTTGGGCACCTGCAGCTGTTTGATCAGGTTTGAGGCCGGCAACGGCAGCGAATGATTGGCTACCATGGTCAGCGGCGTCTGAGTACGTTCGGCGGCGCGAAACAGAATATCGCGGATCACCTTGGGGCAGGCATCCGCATCTACCCAGATGTGCATCAGTTATGTCGACCCGGTTTTTTCTTGCGGTCGATGGCTTCTTGTACGTCACGGGGCTCGACCACGACACCGGTGGCGTCGGGGGTGGGGAACACGGCGACCATCAGCTCGTCGTCTTCCATACCGGGTACCCAGCGGCTCTGCCACACTTTGAGGCTGATGGCCTCGGGCTTGCACTGGCTCCAGTCGTCTACCGCCCATTCCTTGGCATATTCTGCGTGGGGCCACACCGGGATGCAGTCTTCGTCATCATCCGAGGTCAGCATCATGCAGCCGTGCTCATCGGTCAGAATCCAGATTTCGTCGTGCTCGCACACCCGGCTAATGAAATGGTTGAAACGCTCGTCGTCACGCATGGTCTGGACGGCGGCCTTGTCTGCATCGGTCAGGGTATAGCTCATTATTTATCTCATACAGGGAATCTGGTTGCATGTTCACACCCCGGGCCCTGTTTTGTCCAGTTAATCGCAATAAGTTAATCGCAACAAAATGAGGGCGAGCGGCGTGAGGTGCGGGGGGCCGAGCCACACAAAAGAGGCTGATGGCAGCTGTTGGCCTGCGCCTGTTTTTGTCCGCATTCGTTGGCGACAAGAGACAAGCAAGAGCAAGAGTGTACTCTTTATTCCTTATGTCTCTAATAAATTACCGCCATTGGGCAATTGAGCGTTTACAGCCTGCCCCTGCTCGGGATAGATTGAAAACCAGTCTTTTTCGATAAAAACGAGCCAAGGGCTCGGAATTGTAAGCAGGGTTGCTCATGCATTTTCAAACCGACGATATTCGCATTAATCAAATCAAGGAACTGTTGCCGCCGATAGCGGTGCTGGAAAAATATCCGGCCACCGATACCGCGTCGTCTACCGTGTTCGAATCACGCCAGGCCATTCACCGCATGCTGGTGGGTGAAGATGATCGCCTGCTGGTGGTGATTGGACCTTGCTCCATTCACGACACCGAGGCCGCCATCGAGTATGGCAAACGGCTCAAGGCGTTGCGAGATCATTATGCGGACCGGCTGGAAATCGTGATGCGAGTCTATTTTGAAAAGCCACGCACCACCGTCGGCTGGAAGGGGCTGATTAACGACCCTTATCTGGATAACAGCTTTCAGATTAACGACGGCCTGCGCATCGGTCGCAAGCTGCTGCTGGATCTCAACGATCTGGGCCTGCCGACTGCCAGCGAGTTTCTCGACATGATCACGCCCCAGTATCTGGCGGATCTGATGAGCTGGGGCGCCATCGGCGCCCGCACCACAGAATCTCAGGTGCACCGTGAACTGGCTTCCGGTCTGTCCTGCCCGGTGGGATTCAAGAACGGTACCGACGGTACCATCAAGGTGGCGGCCGATGCCATCGGCGCGGCCAGCGCCTCGCACCACTTTCTGTCGGTGACCAAGCTGGGCCATTCCGCCATCGTTGCCACTGCCGGCAATCCGGACTGTCATATCATTCTGCGTGGTGGCAAGGAGCCCAATTACAGCGCCGATCATGTGGCCACAGTTTGCGCGGGGCTGGAAAAGGCCAATTTGCCGCAGAAGCTGATGATCGATTTCAGCCATGCCAACAGCAGCAAGCAGTACCAGCGTCAGATGGTGGTGTGCGACGATGTCTGCAGCCAGCTGGCCGCCGGTGAGCAGGCCATCATGGGCGTCATGGTAGAAAGTCACCTGGTGGAAGGCCGTCAGGATCTGGAAGAAGGTGGCGAGCTGACCTACGGTCAGAGCATTACCGACGCCTGCATCGGCTGGGAAGATACCGAAGCCTTGCTGGCGCAACTGGCCGACGCGGTCACCGCCCGCCGCCAGAGTTAAAAGCGTGAGGAGTGAACGGAAAACTGTGAGGGGTGAGGGGTAAATAGAAACGTGAAAAAAAGGAGCCTTGCGGCTCCTTTTTGATGCAGGACGGGGTGGTTATTTGATTTCCACGCCCTGGGCCTGCAGATCCGCGTGGTAGGACGAGCGGACGAAGGGGCCACAGGCGGCGTGGCTGAAACCGATGCTATCGGCGAGCACTTTCAGCTCGTCAAACTCGGCCGGTGGCACGTAGCGCTTCACCGGCAGGTGGTGGCGGCTCGGCTGCAGGTACTGGCCCAGCGTCAGCATGGTGACGTTGTGGGCGCGCAGGTCCTTGAGTACCTCTGCGATTTCTTCGTTGGTCTCGCCCAGACCCATCATCACACCGGACTTGGTGGCCACCTGGGGGTGCATTTCCTTGAAGCGGCGCAGCAGCTCCAGCGACCATTTGTAATCGGCGCCGGGACGGGCAACACGATACAGGCGCGGGGCGGTTTCCAGGTTGTGGTTGAACACGTCCGGCGGGGTATCCTTGAAGATTTCCAGCGCGGTATCCATGCGGCCACGGAAGTCCGGAGTCAGAATTTCGATCTTGGTGTTCGGGCTCTGCTCGCGGATGGCGCGGATACAGTCGACGAAGTGCTGGGCACCGCCGTCACGCAGGTCGTCCCGGTCCACAGAGGTAATGACCACGTACTTGAGACCCAGTTCCCTGATGGTCTTGGCCAGCTTGCCCGGCTCTTCCGGATCCACCGCCAGCGGGCGGCCGTGGGCCACGTCGCAGAAGGGGCAACGGCGAGTACAGATGGCGCCGAGGATCATGAAGGTAGCGGTACCGTGGTTGAAGCACTCCGGCAGGTTGGGGCAGGACGCCTCTTCACAGACCGAATGCAGATTGTTCTCGCGCATGATGTTCTTCAGGTTCTGTATGCGCTGATTACTGGGAGGAAGCTTGATCTTCATCCACTCCGGCTTGCGCAACACTTCCTCGTCTGCCTCCGGCATATACTTGACCGGGATCAGGGCCATCTTGTCGGCATCACGCAATTTTACGCCGGGCTCTACGCGTACAGGCTTATTCATAATTTCAGTTTCTCTGTGGTGTAGTAGAGATGTTGATAACCAAGCTGCTCTGCCAGCAAGGGTACCAGTCGGGACTGAGCTTCTTCAAGGCTCTGGGGGCCGCCCAGGGCACAACACTGGGTCATGGCCATGCCGGCGTAACCGCAGGGGTTGATCCGCAGAAAAGGGGTCAGGTCCATATTGACGTTAAGCGCCAGTCCATGAAAAGAGCAGCCTCGGCGCACCCGCAGTCCGAGGGAGGCAATCTTGCTGTCCCCCACATAGACGCCGGGGGCATCGGGCTTGGCATAGGCTTCAATCTGATAATCGGCAAGCAGGTTGACGATGGCGCTTTCCATGCCGGTCACCAGGGGACGAACGCCGAGTTTCTTGCGGCGTACATCAACCAGCAGATACAGCACCAGCTGGCCGGGTCCATGATAGGTAACCTGGCCGCCGCGGTCGGTCTGTACCAGCGGAATATCGCCAACATTGAGAATATGCTCGGCCTTACCGGCCTGCCCCTGGGTGAACACCGGCAGGTGCTCGACCAGCCAGAACTCATCCTGGGTGTCTTCGTCCCGCTTGTCGGTAAACGTCTGCATGGTATGCCAGACGTGTTCGTAGGAGGCCTGTCCCCAGTGCCTGACGGTAAGCTTATCCTGCGGCATCACTATGTCCTAGAGTACGTACTTGACCAGATCCAGTTCACCCAGTTGCTGGTACAGCAATTCTACCTGTTCCTTGCTGTGCACCGTCACTTGAACGGTCACGGCATGGTAAGTGCCTTTGCTGCTGGGACGAACCTGGGGGCTGTAATCACCGGGGATATGCTGTTGCAGCACTTCCACCACCATATCGGGCAGGCGCTCATCGGCCAGGCCCAGGATCTTGAAGGGGAAACGGCAGGGAAAATCGAGCAACTCATCAAATTTGGTATTCATGGCAACCTTTACAACATTCGGTATTCGGGGCTGATGGAAACTGTTCCATAACCTATGTCACATTTTTATCATAAAATTGCCGGTTTCGAAACCGGCAAGTTATCTGGGTGGGGAAGGACTGTGATGAAAAAGCCGGAAGAGCATCTCTTCCGGCTTGCGGCTTACCCGACCCTGATGATGATCAGTTGAACAGGTCCTGAACCAGCAGCTTGATGTAGTCGATCAGGCGGCTGAAGATGCCACCCTGCTCGACTTCTTCCAGCGCGACCAGCGGCATGGTCATCACGTCTTTGCCATCCAGTTTCAGGTGCAGGGTGCCGACTTGTTCGCCTTTCGCCAGCGGGGCCTTCAGCGCCTTGTCGAGGGTAAAGTCGGCTTCCAGGCTCTGGGCCTGACCGCGGGGAATGGTCACCGCAACCGTCTTGTCGACGCCGAGGGCGACGGTGTCCTTGTCTCCCATCCAGATCCGCTGATCCATCAGCTTGCTGCCCGCCTCATAGGGGGTCAGGGTCTGATAGAAGCGAAAGCCATAGGTCAGCAGTTTCTTGCTTTCGGAGGCGCGCATCCGTTCGTTCGACGCACCCATTACCACGGCAATCAGGCGCATCTCTTCCTTGGTGGCGGAAGACACCAGGTTGTAGCCTACGGCCTCAACGTGGCCGGTCTTGATGCCGTCGACATTCAGAGACTGATCCCACAACAGGGAGTTACGGTTGTGCTGGGTAATGCCATTGAAGGTAAAGGATTTTTCGGCATAGATTTTGTATTCTTCCGGCACATCACGGATCAGCGCCTGACCCAGCAGCGCCATGTCGTAAGCGGTGGTATACATGTCATCGCTGTGCAGACCGTGCGGGGTCACGAAGTGACTGTTGTTCATGCCCAGTCGGGCCGCCCAGCCATTCATCAGATCGGCAAAGGAATTGACGCTGCCGGCCAGATGTTCGGCCACGGCTACGGTGGCATCGTTACCGGACTGAATGATGATGCCCCGGTTCAGCTGATCGATGCTGACCTGCTTGCCCACTTCCAGAAACATCACCGACGAGCCGGGGAAATGCTGTGCCCAGGCCGCTTCGCTGATGGTGACCATGTCGTCCCGCTTGACCTTACCTTCCTGCAGCGCCTGACCCAGTATGTAGGAGGTCATCATCTTGGTCAGGCTGGCTGGCGGCAGTTTTTCGTCGGCCTGGTGCGACACCAGTACCTGGCCGCTGGCATAGTCCATCAGCACATAGGATTTGGCAGCAATGGCCGGTGGCTCCGGGATCATGGGACCCTGGGTTTGTGCCTGAGTGGTAAAGGACACAAAAGCGGCGAGTAATAAGGAGGGGAGAGTGTTAACCATACGCATAACGTCTGCTGGGTCCCTGTGTAAATAGGCATTGGCTGCCGGTGTAAGGTGAATTAAAACTGGCCTGTCAGTTCAGAAAATAGGCCTGTGCATACCCTTCGGCAATCAGCCGGGTCAGGGTGTTTTCTGTTTTGTTCGCCGGAATGGGGCCCATCTGCAGGCGATACCACTCAGACTGGCGCTCCACTCGGGCGGGGAAACCATACTCCTTGCTCAGGCGGGCAGCAAGTTCCTTGGCTTTATCGGCAGAGCGGGTGGCCAGCAACTGAATATGTTTACCCTCGGTGGTCTTTGCCAGACGGGTTTCCTTACCGTTGGGAGCGACCTTGATCAGCTCGATTTTCACCGGCGCCGTGCCGGTATTGAGCATGCCCAGCTTGTAGGCGGCGGCATAGGATACATCGAGTACCCGATCGTCGTGGAAGGGGCCGCGATCATTGACGCGTACTACCACCTGTTTGCCGTTTTCCTTGTTGGTGACGCGCACGAAGGAAGGCAGCGGCAGATTCTTGTGGGCGGCGGTCATGGTATACATATCATATACCTCGCCGTTGGAGGTGTGGTAGCCATGAAACTTGGCGCCATACCAGGAGGCCATGCCTTCATCCTGATAGTTTTCCACCTCCTGCCATACCTCGTAATCCTGGCCCCAGACGTTGTAATTCTTGTTGCCCTGGCGGGTATAGGGCTCATAACGCGGCACCGCGTCCTTGACGTGATCCAGGTTGGGGGCCACGCCGGGCGGCTTGTCCTGACGCAGGGCATAACGGCCGCCGGCGGTTTCCCGATCGTAGGCATCGTCCCGGGTCTGATCCTGGCCTTGCTCGGGTTGAGAGCTGCAGGCGGCAAGCATCAGTGCCGCCAGCGGCAAGAGGGATTTAGAGAGACTGTTCATAGGCCTGCTTAAGCTGCTCACTGAGTTGATAGACCGCCATGGCGTACAAGGGGCTGCGATTATAGCGGGTAATCACGTAAAAGTTATGCCGTACCACCCAATATTCCGGGCCATCGACGCCGTCCAGGCGGATCAGCTTGACCGGGGTGCCTGCATCCAGCTCCTGATCCACCACCACACCGGCGGCCACCAGCTCGGCCCAGTTGTGACTCAGCTCCAGGGCCGGGCTCAGCAAGGCGTCCGCGGCCTCGGTATCGGTTACCAAGGCCGGATAGGCGACATCGTCACCCAGTTGCCATTTGTGTTCATGAAAGTAGTTGGCGACGCTGCCGATGGCATCCACCGGCTGAAACAGGTTGCGCTCGCCGTCACCGTCGAAGTCGACCGCATAATGGCGGTAGCTGGAAGAAATAAACTGCCCCATGCCCATGGCGCCGGCGTAGGAGCCTTTCTGCTCGTCGAGTGCCCAGCCCTGCTCTTTGGCCAGTTGCAGGTAATTGGCGAACTCGGAGCGGAAGAACTCGCCCCGGGGCGGGTAGCTAAAGCCCAGGGTATAGAGCGCATCCAGCACCTTGTGACTGCCCATGTGGGTACCGTAGAAGGTTTCCACCCCTATGATGGCGGTGATGATTTGTGCCGGCACCTGGAGTTCCTGCTCGGCCCGGGCCAGCAGCTCGGCGTGCTGCTGCCAGAATTCGACACCCTGCTGCAGGCGCTTCTCGGTCAGAAAGATGGGTCTGTACTGGTGCCAGGGTTTGGCTTCTGCCGGACGGGTCATGGCATCGATGATCGATTGCTGATAGGTGGCCTGAGCCATGGCGTCACTCAGCTCGGCGACGGGCAATTCGAACTTGCCGGCCAGCTCGTCAAGCCAGAGTTGTTGTTCCGGATTCATCTGTGCGGCCGTTACCGAGGTAGTGAACAGCAAGGCGGCAGAAACAAGGGCAAGACGCATTCGATAATCCTTTTATTTGGCCAACAGGCGCTTATGAGTATGCACGGACATCAGGATGCCAAATCCGGCCATCAGTGTCACCATGGAGGTACCGCCGTAACTGATCAGGGGTAATGGCACTCCCACCACCGGCAGCAGACCGCTGACCATGCCGATGTTGACGAACACATACACGAAAAAGGTCAGGGTCAGGGCGCCGCCGAGCAGACGGGGAAAGGCCCCCTGGGCCTGCATCGAGATATAAAGGCCGCGCCAGATGATAAACAGATAGAGCAGCATCAGCAGGCAGACGCCAACCAGACCGAACTCTTCGCTCAAGACCGCAAAAATAAAGTCCGTATGGCGTTCGGGCAAGAATTCCAGCTGCGACTGGGTGCCTTGCAGCCAGCCCTTGCCCCAGAGTCCGCCAGAGCCGATGGCGATCTTGGACTGGATGATATGATAACCGGCGCCAAGAGGGTCACTTTCCGGGTTGATCAGAGTCAGAACCCGTCGTTTCTGATAGTCGTGCATCAGAAAAAACCACAGGGCCGGCAGAAAGGCGGCGATGGCGGTCACGGCGGCCAGGATCAGCCGCCAGGACATGCCGGCCAGAAAAATGACGAAAAAGCCGGAGGCCGCCACCAGCAGGGAGGTGCCCAGATCCGGCTGCTTGGCGATCATCAGGGTGGGGAGCAGCACCAGCCCCAGGGCGATGAACACATGCAGCAGGCTGGGTGGTAGCGGATAGCGGCTGATGTAGGCGGCGATCGTCATCGGCATCACCAGCTTCATGATCTCCGAGGGCTGGAAGCGAAAAGAGCCCAGCTCCAGCCAGCGTTGTGCGCCCTTGCCGATATCGCCGACCAGCAGCACCAGCACCAGCAGTATCACCCCCAGCAGGAACACCGGTGGCGCCCAGCGGGCATAAAAGCCGGGAGGCAGTTGCGCCAGCCCCATCATCACCACCAGTGACAGGCCGATACGCATACTCTGGCGAGTAAGCGAGTCCATGCTTTCACCGGAGGCGGAATAGAGAATGGCCGTGCTGGCTCCGAGCAGGATCAGCAGTGCCAACAGCAGGGGCCAGTCCAGGTGCAGTATTTCCCACAAGGGGCGACGGCGCTGGCGTTTATTCATTATCCTGTTCCTCGCCTTCTGTTTCCTGGAGTAGCTCGGGGATCATGTAGAGATCGAGCAGGGAGCGGGCCACGGGGGCGGCGTGGGAACTGCCGCCACCGACGTTTTCCAATACCACCGACACCACAACCTCCGGATTTTCAAAGGGAGCGAAGGCCACGAACAGGGCGTTGTCGCGCAGATGCTCCCTGGTGCTGGCGTGATCGTACTGCTGGTTTTCGGCCAGGCTGAATACCTGGGCGGTGCCGGACTTGCCGCCCGCCTTGTAGGGCGTATCGGCAAAGGCCCGGCGGGCGGTGCCCTCTCTGCCGTTGATCACCCGGTACATGCCGGCCAAGCCCACATCCCAGAAGCTTTCCTGTTTCAGTTTTATGGGGGCACTTTTGCTGACCGGCATCGAGATCATGCCCTCGGGCCCCTTGATGCCGTGCAGCAGGCGGGGGTGAACGGTTTCTCCGTGATCCACCATGATGGCGATGGACCGGGCCAGTTGCAGCGGGGTGGCGGTCCAGTAGCCCTGACCTATACCTATCGAGATGGTGTCTCCCTGATACCAGGGTTGCTTGTGGCGTGCCTGTTTCCAGTCACGGGAAGGCATGGTACCGCTGGCCTCTTCGTGCAGATCTATTCCGGAAAACTGCCCGAAGCCGAAGCGGGTCATATAGTCATTGATGTTGTCTATGCCGACCCGATAGGCCAGATCATAGAAAAAGGTATCGGCCGAGATTTCTATGGCCCGGTACACGTCCATCCAGCCGTGGCCCCAGCGGCGCCAGTCGCGGAATTTGCGCTTGGTATTGGGGATCTGGAAAAAGGGGCCGCCGAAGTAACGGGTGCTGGGAGTAATGGCACCTTCGTTCAGCCCCATGACCGACATCATCGGTTTGACGGTAGAGGCGGGGGCGTAAATGCCCTGGCTGGCTCTGTTGATCAGCGGGCGGTCCGGGTTGTTCAGCAATTCACGGTACTCGGGGCCGCTGATGCCGTGCACGAAAAGATTGGGGTCATAGCTGGGGCTGGAAATCAGCGCCAGTACCTTGCCGTCTTTCGGGGTCATGATGACGGCGGCACCCCGGCGATTGGCCATCAGTTTCTGCGCTTGTTCCTGCAGCGCCACATCCACGTTGAGATAGATATCGCTACCCGGTATCGGGGGCTGATACTTTAGGGTGCGGATCACCCGGCCGCGGTTGTTGACCTCGACTTCCTGATAACCGGCCTGACCGTGTAGCAAGTCCTCATAGTAGCGCTCCACGCCCAGTTTGCCGATATCCCGGGTGGCGGCGTAGTTGGTCAGTTTGTTGTCTTCCCGCAGGCGGGCCACGTCTCTGTCGTTGATGCGGGCCACATAGCCGATCACGTGGGTGAAGGTATCCCGGAAGGGATAAAAGCGCTTGAGGTAGGCCTCTATGGTGGCGCCCGGATACTTGTGCTGATTGATGCTGAACAGGGCGACCTGCTCTTCGCTCAGGCGATTGACGAGTACTACGGGGTTGAAACGGCGCTGGCGACGTACCTCGGCCAGAAAGCGGGCTTTGACCTCGGGATCGAGGTCGAGCAGACCTATCAGCTCGTCGACGGTGGCGTCCAGATCATGGGATTGTTCGGGAGTGATTTCCAGGCTGTAGATGGGGCGATTTTCCGCCAGTAGTACGCCGTTGCGATCGTAGATCAGGCCCCGGGTTGGCGCTATGGGCACCACCTTGATGCGGTTGTCGTTGGAGCGGGTCTGATAAATCTGATGTTCGTTGATCTGCAGATGGTAAAGATTGGCAAGCAACACCCCCATCAGCAGCACTATGCCCATAAACGCAATCACTGCCCGGCGCCAGTACAGGGATGATTCGGCGCCATGATCGCGCATCTTTACCCGGCCTTTTGCCATTATTACTCTCGGTGATAGGGGTGGTTGTTATTGATGCTCCAGGCGCGATACAGGCTTTCTGCCGCCACTACCCGCACCAGCGGATGAGGCAGCGTCAGCGGCGATAAAGACCAGGATTGTTCGGCGGCGGCCTTGCAGGCAGGCGACAGCCCTTCGGGGCCGCCGATCAGGATGGCGACATCCCTGCCATCGAGCTGCCAGCGGGTCAGCTCGCCGGACACTTGCTCTGTGGTCCAGGGACGACCCGGAATATCGAGGGTGACGATGCGCGCCGATTTGGAAACGGCGGCCAGCATCTGCTCACCTTCCTTGTGCAGGATGCGCTCGATATCGGCATTCTTGCCGCGTTTACCGGCAGGGATCTCGACAAGCTCGAGCGGCAGATCCCGAGGGAAACGCCGCTGATATTCCTGAAAACCGGCGGTTATCCAGGTCGGCATCTTGGTGCCGACCGCCACCAGTTGCAATTTCATCAGGCCACGACTCCGACGCTATTGCCACCCCAGAGTTTTTCGAGCTGGTAAAAGTCGCGGGTTTCTTCCTGCATCACGTGCACGATGGCGTCACCCAGGTCGACCAGCACCCACTCTCCGGCGTCCAGGCCGTCTACACACATCAGGTGCAGGCCGGCGTGCTTGGACTCGGTGGCCAGATGCTCGGCGATGGAGTTTACATGGCGGCTGGAGTTACCGGAGCAGATGATCATGCAGTCGGTGATGGTGGACTTGCCAGTGACATCCAGAACCTGAATATCGCGGGCTTTGAGATCATCGAGCTTGTCGACGATAAAGGTATGCAGTTCTTGACCTTGCAAGGGGGCTTTCTCCTCAATTCAAAATGACGGCGGATTATAACACGGGCCTCTTATAGAGTCCCTCATCTCGAATATAGTCCGCGACCGGGTCAGGCAACAAATATTGTGGATTGTTCCCGGCCCGGATGCATTCACGTATCCGGGTTGAGGATATATCGAGTTGCGGGTTGTCGATCAGGTAAATACAGCCGGCCGGGCGGCGATGTAATAGCTCGCTGTCCCGGGTGCCTTGGGCCTGATACAGCGCTTCGATGGCCGGGTTGAAGTCGGGTGTCCATCCTGGTCTGTGACTAACCACCAGGTGGGCATGGTCGAGCAGTTCCTGCCAGCGATGCCAGCGGTCGAGGCTGCACAGGGAGTCCATGCCCATCAGAAAGCACAGGGGGATATGGGGGTGTTCCTGGCGCAGTTCGATCAGGGTCTCGACGGTGTAGGAGGGGCGGTCGCGTCTGAGCTCCCGGTCGTCCACGGTCAGCCCCGGGGTCTGTGCCGTGGCTAGCCGGACCATGGCCAGCCGGTGCTCCGGCGCGCTGTCGGGCGTGGCTCTGTGGGGCGGAATATAGTTGGGCAGCAGCCGCACCTCGGCCAGCTCCAGTCGCTCCAGAACATGAATGGCGGGGCGCAGGTGGCCGACATGAATGGGATCGAAGGTGCCGCCCAGCAGGCCGATGGCTTTTTTCATGGAGTTATTGTCATGGGGCGGTCGTCGAGAAAGCCGACACACAGGCTGTACAGCCAGCGCCAGGCCTCGTCGTCATCAAACACGGCCACGGCCCGGTCGGCGGCGGCGAGCATGGACTGCAACTGCTGCAGCTTGGGCATCGGCAGCCGGCCAAGGGCCGCCTGCATCATTGGCTGTCGGCTGGACCAGACATGCAGGGCCCCGGCCAGCTGATGAAACGACTGACCACCCTGCAACCCCAGCTTAAGTTGTTGCAGGGTACTCAGCTCCCGGGCCAGCAGATGGCACAACATACCGGCTTCTACCCCTTCCTGGCGTAGTTGCAACAGGATGCGGCAGGCCCGTTTGACCTTGCCCTGCAACAGGGGGTCGAACAGCTGGAAGGGGTTGAACTGATGATGAGGCTGTACCTGTTGCTGCAACAGCGACAGTGTCAGTGGTTGCGGCAGCTGCTGCAGGGCCAGTTTTTCGATCTCGCCCGCCACCGCCAATAGGTTGCCCTCGAAGGCATAGGCCAGCCAGTGCAGGGCCTCGGGTTCGGCTTTCATGCCATGTTGGTGCAAGCGCTGTGTAAGCCAGCGAGGAAAGTGCCGGGCATCCGGGGTGACGACCGGCACCTGGGGGCCCGCCGCCGTCAGCGCCTTGAACCAGGCACTCTTCTGCTGTTGCTGATTCAGCCGGGGGCCGGTGATCAGCAGAAGCAAGTCGCCGTGGCACTGGGCCAGCAATTCGCGCAACCGGTCCGAGCTTGTCTTGTCGAGCTTGTCCGGCAGGTGCAGCTCGATGATCTGCCGCTGGCTGAACAGGCTCATGGACTGGCTGGCCGCGAAGATATCGTCCCAGTCCAGTCCCTCGTCGGCATCGAAGCGGTGACGCTCGTCGAACCCCTGAGTGCGGGCGGCCTGGCGAAAGGTGTCCAGCGCCTCCTGTTTCAGCAGCGGCTCGTCACCATAAATGAAATAGCAGGGTGCCAGCCCGGCCTGCAGATGTTGCGGCAGCTGTTCCGGGTAGAGGCGCATCAGAACGACAGGCGATTGAGCTGGCGCACGATTTGCGAGGCAGCCTCGAATTCCATCTGCTCGCGCAGTTGCTGCTGTTCGCGGCCAGATGCCAGTGCCTGCTCGGATTTATCGAGGAAGCTGCGGTTGAAGGTGACGTTGAACACCTGACGCGGCTGTTCGGGCATGTCCAGGGTAAAGCGGGTGCCGAAGCGGGTGGCGTATTCGAGCGCATCGGCCCGGGCGTTGACCGAGGCGACGCTGTTGCCCTGGCCCAGCGCCGATATGGTCAGCACAGGGGTGAGCGCGTCGGGCTCGACCAGTTGCACACCGGCGCGTTGCAGCCGGGCGGCGACCAGCCGATAAAACTGGGTCTTGTCGTCGCCGACCAGTGCCAGCCGCTGCAGCTCGGGGGCCAGATTATCGCCACCCCTGAGCTGAAAGCCACAACCGGCCAGCAACAGCGTCAGCACAATCAGCGTGGTTGCCTTGATTCGAGTGAGCATGAAAACTCCTTTAAAAAACAGCGTTAAGCTGTGAGCCATAAGCTAAACAAAAAGTACAACACCC
>NZ_MPZM01000021.1 GCF_002936955.1 Oceanisphaera arctica
TGCAGGCGCCAATGCGGGTGCAGAGCCTGATCACCCTGGCCAGCTCACCCCGGTTTGTCGCCGAGGCCGACTGGCCCGGCATCAAGCCCGGGGTGCTGGCGGCCTTTGAGCAGCAACTGGCAGAGGATCACCGACAGGTGGTCAATCGTTTTCTGGCGCTCCAGGCCATGGGCAGTGAGCATGCCCGGGAAGATATTCGTCAGCTGCGCGAGAGCCTGGCCGAAAAGCCGGCGCCGGACCCGGCAGCACTGGCCGCCGGTCTGACACTGCTGGGAGAAGTGGACTTGCGATCCCGCTTGAACCAGCTGCAGTTACCCATGTTGCGATTGTATGGTCGGCTCGATGGCCTGGTGCCGAAAAAAGCCATCGCCTTGGTGGATGCGTTGCTGCCGCACAGCCAGAGCCATATCGAACCCAGGGCGTCTCATGCGGCCTTTATTTCTCACCCGGATGCCACCGCTGACAGAATCCGGACCTTCTTGCTCAATGACGGCGGCCGGTAAAGGCGGTCTGACCTATAGTAAGGGCTCGGTTATCATCTGTGGCTCGATGTGATTAACCGGCGTTGCCGTAGCCCGGAGAAGCACGCCGGCATCGAACTGGATATTGAAGCCTGAGCCGGGTAGAAGGAGTGTCGGTCATGGCCGGTTATCAGCTCAAACTCAAGCGCAAGCAGCAGGTTGCCGAAGGTACCCTGGCATTGTATTTCGACAAGCCCGATGATTTCAGTTTCAAGGCCGGTCAGTGTGTCCGCCTGGGGCTGATTGATCCGCCCGAAACCGACGATGAGGGCAACGCTCGTATCCTGTCCCTGGCTTCAACCCCCGCCGAGCCCGAACTGATGGTGGCCACCCGCATCAGAAGCAGTGCCTTCAAGCGGGTGCTGAGCACCCTGATGCCCGGGGCCGAACTCACCCTTAAAGGCCCCTACGGGGATTTTACCCTGCCCGCCGGCCCGGCCCGAGAACTGGTATTCATTACCGGCGGTATCGGCATTACGCCGGTCAGAAGCATGCTGTTGCAGGCCATAGTCGAGAACCAGGGCCGGCAGATGACGCTGTTTTATGCCAATCGCCGGCCGGAAGATGCCGCCTTTCTCGACGAGTTGACCCAGGCCTGCGGCGCCGATCCTCACTGTACCCTGGTAGCGACCATGAGTCAGGCCGAGCAGTCGGCACAACACTGGCAAGGGGAGCGCGGCTATGTAGACAGGGCCATGCTGGGCCGCTATCTGACGGATGTGACCAGGCCCGTTTATTATCTGGACGGGCCGCCCGGTCTGGTGGCGGCGATGAAGAGTATGCTTGTTGATGCCGGTGTCGCCGAAGATCAGCTGCGTACCGAGGAATTTGCCGGTTATTGATGATTATTGGCAGTAAAACCGGGCGGCAGGGGACAGGAAAATAGATCTGCCGCTTTTCTGTGTGTAAAATTCAGCCTCTTCCGATGAACAACGAGACCATCCCATGGGCAGAGCCTACCAGAACCGCAAAGAATCCATCGCCAAGACGGCGAATGCCAAGAGCAAGGTCTACAGCAAGTACGGCCGTGAAATCTACGTTGTAGCCAAGTCCGGCGGCGCCGACCCAGACGGCAACCTCTCGTTGCGTGGCCTGATCGAGCGCGCCAAGAAAGATCAGGTACCTGCCCATGTCGTCGAAAAAGCACTGCAAAAAGCCACCAGTGGCGCCGGCGAAGACTTTTCACCGGCTCGCTACGAAGGCTTCGGCCCCGGCAACTGCCTGGTGATAGTGGATTGTCTGACCGACAACCCGAACCGCACCATCGGTGACGTGCGCCAGTGCTTCAACAAGGTCAAGGCCAAGATCGGTACCTCGGGCACCGTCAGTCACATGTTCGATCACTGCGCCATTCTGGTTTTTGCCGGCGATGACGAAGACGCCGTGCTGGAAGCGCTGATGATGGCCGACGTGGATGTGACCGATGTAGAGCAGGAAGACGGAAAAATTACCGTATTTGCTCCTCACACCGAATACTTCAAGACCAAGCAGGCGTTAACCGAAGCCTTTGGCGACATCGATTTTGAAGTAGATACCATTCAGTTTGTGCCCCAGAACACCGTTGAAGTGACCGGTGACGATGTGGCCCAGCTTGAGCGCTTCCTCGACATGCTGAACGATGTGGACGACGTACAGAACGTGTACCACAACGCCGAGTACTGAGCCGGCAGCGTCCGCGACAGAGCAAGCGATGATTGAGAGAACCCTCCACCATGGAGGGTTTTTTTATGCTCGGAATACATGCGTAAGATCACATTTTCGATAACAAACAAAAATAATATGGTGCACAATTTGTGGCCCACCTGACTCTCTTTTGTCTTGTGTAAGGGGGCTTTATGTATATGAGAGTGTTCATAATTTAGTTATTAATCATGGTAATAGGTTCGTGTTGGGTGAGGCGATAAGGAAGCGGGATGAGCCTGGTCTCAAGATTTGCCGCATAAAGTTGTGTTTAAAAATGTTTACAGATCGTTAACGACTGATCTATTGTTTGATCGTTAACAATAACTTTGCTGATTCGTAAACAAGGAGCGCGCAGTGAGAATCAAGATCATCAACCCCAATACCACCCAGTCGTTTACCGATGCGCTGCAAAAGCTGGCCGACAAGGTGGCTCGACCCGATACCGACATTCTGGCGGTCAGCCCGGCCAGCGGCCCGGCTTCCATCGAAAGCTTCTACGACGAGGCGCTGTCGGTACCCGGCGTGCTGGAAGAGATTGCAAAAGGCGATCGGGAAGAAAATATCGACGCCTATGTTCTGGCCTGTTTCGGCGACCCCGGTCTCTATGCGGCCCGGGAGCTGACCGACAAGCCGGTACTGGGCATTGCCGAGGCGGCCTTTCACATGGCGGTGCTGAGCGGTGCCTGTTTCAGCGTGGTGACCACGGCGCCCCGGGTGCGCTTCATGACCGAGCACCTGGTCAGCCGCTACGGCTTTGGCGAGCAGTGCAAAAAAATCCGCACCACGCCGATGCGGGTACTGGATCTGGCCAACTCGCCGGATGAAGCCATCGCCAAGGTGGTTGCCGAATGCGTGCGAGCGCGGGAAGAAGACCATGCCGAAGCCATAGTGCTGGGCTGCGCCGGTATGTCCCAGTATCGGGAGTATATCGAACAGGAAATCGGCATTCCGGTAATCGATGGCACAGTGGCAGCAGTCAAACTCTGTGAGGCCATGGTGGACATGAAACTGGGTACCAGTAAGGTGCTGACCTTCAACTGGCCCCGGCCGGAAATGGCTCACCCGGGGCGACAACTCAATATCGCCTGAGGATCTATGCGATATCGTGACAGGCAGAGCGCCTGCCTGTTACAACACATGCACGGCTCAGGGTAGCCGGCAGAGGAAGGCGGTGGCGGTGACAAGCTGCCACTATAGTGATGGAATACCGAGGACACACCAATGGCAATGCAACATGCAAACAGCGAAAGCGCCATTCCCATGAATAATGGCACCCAGCCGGCCGGAGCGGCCAGCTCGCACGACAAGAAAGCCGGCGAAGAATCACTGGCACCGCAGAAGCACAGGATCATGGGGCGGTTTTCCTACCTGCTGGCCTGGTTCGGTGGTTGCGTCTCTATCGGTACCTTTACCATGGGTTCCAGTATCGTCGGTACCCTCAACTTGCTGCAGACCTGTGTGGCGATTGCCATCGGTTGTTTTGTTATCGGTATCGCCCTGGCATTTAACGGAGCCGCCGGTTACAAATACGGCATTCCCTTCATGGTACAGGCACGGAGCGCCTTCGGCTTTGCCGGTACCCGCTTTCCGGGGCTGGTGCGGGCGATACCGGCCATCGTCTGGTACGGCTTTCAGAGCTGGATCGGCGCCGGCGCCCTGAACGCGGTGTCTGCCACCCTGTTCGGTTTCGATAACCTGGTGCTCTACTTCGTACTGTTCCAGTTTCTGCAGATTGGCCTGTCTATCTTCGGATTCCAGGGCATCAAGTGGCTGGAGAACATCGGCAGCGGCTTTATTCTGCTGGCGCTGGTCTACATGTTCTACAGCGTGATCGATCGTTACGGTGAAGAAATCACCACCAACCTGGTGAACGTCGAAGGTACCTGGGGTATGCCATTCTGGGGTGCCACCATGCTGTTCCTGGGCATCTACAGCACCATGATGCTGAACGTCAGCGATTATTCCCGCGAATTGAAAGAAGGCACCAAGCCGGGTCTGCTGACGGTGATTTACGCCATGTCCATCCTGCCATGCACCCTGTTCATGGGTCTGATTGGTCTGATGGTGTCTGGCGCTACCGGGGTGACTGATCCCATTCAGGTATTCTCCAGTGCCGTCGACAACACGCCGCTGCTGGTCATCACCCTGCTGTTCATCGCCTTCGCCCAGGTGACCACCAACGTGCTCAACAACGTGGTACCGCCGACCTATATCCTGATGGATGTGTTCAAGCTGAAGTTCCGTACCTCCACCATACTGGTGGGTCTGCTGGCCTTCTGCACCTTCCCCTGGGAACTGGTCAAGGAAGAGTCTTCCGCCGGCCTGCAGGTGTTCGTGCAGACCTACTCGGCCTTCCTCGGTCCCATCTTCGCGGTCATGGTGGTGGACTACTTCATCCTACGTCGTCGCAAGCTGGATCTGGACAAGCTCTATGATGAGAACGGCCCTTATAAAGGCGTCAACTACGGTGCCATCATAGCGGCCCTGTCCGGCGCCATGGTTGCCCTGACCTTCTCTTCCGTGTCCTGGTACGCCAGCCTGTTGCCCGCCGGCATCATCTATTACCTGCTGATGCAGTACTGGCAGCCTTGCCAACGCTTCCGCCAGTAAATCAAGGGCCCCTTTCGGGGCCTTTTTTATCGGTGATGGTTCTTTTTGATTGGTAATGATTCTTTATTTCCAGGAGATAACCCTGATGCAGATATCCTGTTTATCCTTGTTCAGATCCGGCAGTACCCGTCCTTGGGCGTTGAGCCTGTTTTTGCTGACATCGACCGTTCAGGCCGGGCAGAATGAGGCGGCCATCACGCCGCCGGAGCAGGAGAACCCCATTAAAACTATCGTATTGATCAATCCCAACTCCAATACCGAGGCGACCGCCTCCATGACCGATCTGGCCCGACGCGAAGTCGGCGCGCGGGCACAGTTGGAAGGCAGGAGCAATGCGACGGCGCCGGCGCTGCTGACCACGCCACAGGACATGCGCGAGGCGGCGGAGGGCGTGGTGGCGCTGGGAGTGGAAGCGGCGGCCGATGAACGGGTAGCGGCGCTGATCGTGTCGGCGTTCAGCGACCCGGGTCTGGAAGAGCTGCGGGCACGGGTGCAGATTCCGGTGTTCGGTATCGGCGAGGCGGTGTTTCATGAGGCGGCCCGTGGTGGCCGGGCATTCGGTATCGTGACCGTGACCCCGGACGAGCAGCTGATAGCCTCTTTTGAGCGGAAGGCCGCCGAATTGGGTTACGCCGAACAGTATCGTGGTACCCGGGTGACGCCGGGTGATCCGTTGGAATTGGTGGCCTCTCCCGACCGGCTCGATGCGGCGTTGGCCACTGCGGTTAAAGCCTCCATCGAACAGGATGCAGCCCAGGCGGTAATCATGGGGGGCGGGCCGCTGTCGGCCGCTGCCATCAGGTTGCAGCCGCAGTTCGAGGTACCGTTGCTGGTGGCGGTGAATGCGGCCGCCCGGGCCGCCGTCAACGCCATCGAATAGCCGTAGACGGGCGAGGTCAAAACGGTGATTATAAGGGGCTCAGGCCCCTTTTTAACGACATGTTGCTTTATTGTTGACAATATATCCCTGTGTTACTCTGTGAGTCATCTACCGGTGCATTGTGCTTCCGGTAGCGGGATACCGACAGGGTGACCAGGGCGCCGCCTTGTCGGACGAAACAGGGCCAAGAGCATGAATAATAAAACCAATAATCTGGATACTGTCTATCAGCGCATCTGGGAAGCGATAGTGGCGCATAAATTGCTGCCCGGCACCCGTCTGAAAGAAGAAGATTTGAGCGAAACCTTTGGCCTGAGCCGGGGCTTCGTGCGCAAGCTGCTGTTGCAATTGTCTTACCACAAGCTGGTGAACCTGGTGCCCAACAGCGGCGCCTTTGTAGCCGAGCCCTCGCCGGAAGAGGCGCGGGACATTTTTCAGGCTCGCCGCCTGATCGAAGCCGAGCTGGTACGCGAGCTGGCCAGCAAATGCACGGTACGCGAAAAAAAGCTGCTGCTGGAACATCTGGAGCGGGAGCATCAGGCGATTGAGCAGGGCGAGCAGAGCCTGCGTATTCGCTTGTCCGGCGAGTTTCATCTGTTGATCGGCAAGCTGGCCAACAAGCCGGTGCTGACCTCCTTCCTGCACGAGATTATTCCTCGTTCGTCACTGATAGTGGCGCTCTATCAGGATGCAGGCGCGCGCAAGGGCAAGGCCCGTCATTCCGGTCTGTCGTGCAGTGAGCATAATGCCCTGCTGGACGCCATTGCCGGCCATCATGTCGACAAGGCGGTGCAGCTGATGATTGACCACCTCAATGAAATTGAAGCCCAGCTGCAGCTGGAGCCCGCCGCCGAAGAAGACGTCAACCTGAAGAATATTTTTGCCGAACTCTGAGCCGGCATCATGATGGATGCCCGCGCACACCGATGAATGAATAACCCTCCCCGTGAGGGTTTTTTTATGTTCGTCGCCGGTGAGAGCCGGAAGATGATCTCCGTTATTGCCGGCAAATGTCGTTGCAGGCGCTGATCAGCCGGTCGGCCAGAATCTTGCTGTGGGCCGACAGCTTGTCCTGGGCGTGGAGGGTCAGCTCCAGATCCGGTACCGGGGGCAGGCCGTCCTGTTCGTTCAAGATTCTATGCTCGGGCGTCACCAGGCGTCGAGGCAATAACGAGACACCAAAGCCCGCTTCCACCGCGCAACAGACGCCGGACAGGCTGGTGCTGACATAGGCCAGCCGCCAACTGCGGCCCAGCCGGTCGAAGGTGTGGGCCATTTCGCTGCGATAGAGGCCCCCGATGGGAAAGGTAACCAGCGGAACAGGATGATTATCAAGATTATTGCTGTGCAGGCTGTCGATCCAGCACAGGGGCTCGGGCCAGCTGGCCAGGCCCGGCACGCTGCCCTGGCGTTGTTTGACCAGGGCCAGATCCATATCGCCCCGCTGAAACTCGCGCCAGATGTCGCTGCACAGACCGCTTTTCACCTCCAGCCTAATGCCCGGATATTCGCTGGAAAAGGCGGAGAGGGTAGGCATGATGGCGTGAGTGGCGAAGTCTTCCGGCACCCCCAGACGTATTTTTTGCTGCTCGGCGCTGACGCTGGTCTGAACCACGGCCTCGTTCATCAGCTGAAGAATGCGGCGGGCATAGCTCAGCACCCGCTCACCCTCCAGGGTGGCGGTAATGTAGCGGCCCTTGCGATGCAGCAGCTCGCAGCCGAGCTGGGCTTCCAGTTTGCGTATCTGCTGACTGACCGTAGACTGGGTGAGGTGGGTGCTGTCGGCGGCACGGGTAAAGCTGCCGGTGTCGACCACGGCGATAAAACTGCGCAGCAATACCGGATCCAGGGTGACATTAAGATTCATTATGTTTCCATCAGTGGGAAATCCACTAGTCGGCATTAAATTATTTAATTTATAAATCATACGGCATTGTTCTACAATAGCGGTGTTCATCATTTATACAGTCATGCCGGACGGCGTGGCTTTTGTCGGCGAGCAGCCGACTCTCTCGTATTAAAGGACAGATACCATGGCCCGTAATACCTATTATGCTCCCAAGGGTGGCCTGCCGCCCCAGACTCAGCTGATCCACGATCGCGCTGTGTTCACTGAAGCGTACGCCATCATCCCCAAGGGTGTAATGAGCGACATCGTTACCAGCTTCCTGCCATTCTGGGATGAAACTCGTCTGTGGGTTCTCGCCCGTCCGATGAGCGGTTTCTCCGAAACTTTCTCTCATTATATAATGGAAGTGTCTCCGCAGGGCGGCAGCACCAAGCCTGAGCTGGATTCCGGTGCCGAAGGCGTTATCTTCATCGTTGAAGGTGAAATGACCCTGACTCTGGAAGGCAAAGAGCATCACATGGAGCTGGGTGGCTACGCCTACCTGCCGCCGGGAGCCAACTGGTCCATCAAGAACAACAGTGGTGAAGCGGTTCGCTTCCACTGGTTGCGCAAGGCCTACGAATTTGTAGACGGCATCGATGTGCCGGAAGCCTTCGTCACCAACGAGAATGACATAGCGCCGACTCCTATGCCGGACACCAACGATGCCTGGGCAACCACTCGTTTCACCGATCCGACCGATCTGCGTCACGACATGCACGTGAACATCGTGACTTTCCAGTCTGGCGGCGTGATCCCGTTCGACGAAACTCACGTTATGGAACACGGCCTGTATGTACTGGAAGGCAAGGCGGTTTACCACCTGAACCAGGACTGGGTTGAAGTGGAAGCAGGCGACTACATGTGGTTGCGCGCCTTCTGCCCACAAGCCTGTTACGCCGGTGGCCCGACTCGTTTCCGCTACCTGCTGTACAAAGACGTTAACCGTCACATGGTGCTGAACTCTTCACCTGCCTATCGCGGCAACCGCAAGTAAGCAGCACTAGCTAATGATTGTAAAAGGGCAGCCCGGGGGCTGCCCTTTTTAGTGTCAGGCCAATCGGCCATGGCGAAAATCTTGCACCGCCTGATAGATTTCTTCTTTCGTGTTCATCACAAAGGGCCCGTACTGCTCAATCGGTTCATGGAGTGGCCGACCGGCAATCAACAAAAAGCGGCTGTCTTGCAACGCCTGAACACGGACCCCATCGCAGTCGTTACCCGTGTTCAATATCGCCATGCCGGGCGCTTGCATGGTTTGCTGCGCCACGCCTATTTCACCCTGATACAGCTGGATAAATGCGTTATGCGCAGGGGGAATCTGTTGTTGCAAATGACTGCCTGCCGGCAGATGCACATCCAGATACAGGGGCTCGGTCATCGGGCGTTGTATCGCACCCTGCACGCCATGGCTGTTACCGGCAATCACACTAATGTGTGCGCCCGAGTCGGTCACCAAACGTGGCAGGCTGGCGGCGTCCAGATCCCGATACCAGGGGGCGCTCATCTTTTCATGGCTGGGCAAATTCAACCACAGTTGAAAACCGGCCATGCGGCCCGCGATTTGCTGCGGCATTTCTGAATGAATCACACCGCGCCCGGCGTTCATCCATTGCACACCACCGGACTCCAGCAAGCCTTCATTGCCTTCGCTGTCGCGGTGCAGCATGCGGCCTTGCAACATGTAGGTAATGGTTTCAAAGCCGCGATGGGGATGGTCCGGAAACCCCGCGATATAGTGGTCGGGATCATCACTGCCAAATGCATCCAGCATTAAAAAAGGATCGAGTCGTTGCTGCAACGCAGCATCCAGATAGCGCGTTAATGTGACCCCTGCGCCATCAGAGGTAGCGCGTCCGGTGATCACTTGCTCAATGGAACGTGAGTGCGAGATAAGGTCCGATGGCTGCAGAGTCGACATGATAAGGCTCCTGAAGGTTATGCGTTTAAGGCCTGACCCAGGTCGTGTTCGGCTTGAGTAAAACCGGTTTGCGCGGCTTGCTCTCCCATGTTTAACCCTTCGGCATAAATAAAGTGTTGGTCGGTAATACCAATAAACTTTAACAGCGTTTTTAAATAAGGCGTTTGGCTGTCTGCCTCGGTGCCGCGATAAATGCCGCCACGTGCAAAACCAATATAGGCTTGTTTGCCTTGCAGCAAGCCTTGTGGCCCCTGTTCGGTATAGCGGAACGTCACGCCGTTCAGCACGACATTATCAATCCAGTTTTTCAGCTGGCCAGAAATGCCAAAGTTATACATGGGCACTCCCAGCACCAGGACATCCGCGTCTTGTAGCGCCTGCACCAGGGCCGTGCTTTGCTCGACTCTGGCTGCTTGCTGTGCGTTACGCTGCTCGGCGGGCGTAAACAAGGCGGTAATGGCCTCGTTATCCAGTGCCGGTGCAGGATGAGTCGCCAAATCAAGCACCTGCACTGTGGCATCGGGATTATTTTCCAGCAACCGCTCTACAATGCGGTTGGCAACGCGAGTCGAGTTGGCATCTGTGGCGCGAGCACTGGCATTAACTTGTAAGATTTTCATTTTGAATGGCCTCCTGAATAAGATGTGATTACTCTATATCATCGACCAATCAATGATTAGGCGGGGTAAATGAGTAACATTGTTCCACTACCAGAACAATTATCGGCGGATGACTTGCTGATCTTCGCGCAAGTGGCGCAGTTACACAGCTTTACTCAGGCGGCCAACCGGCTGGGTCGTCCCAAGTCGACGGTATCCAGGCGTATTACCCTATTGGAAGAGCAACTGGGTGAGCGGCTGTTTGTGCGGACGACCCGACGTATGACGTTAACCGAATTTGGCGAACAGTTGCTGGATCATGCCCAGCACATAACGGCAGAAGTACAGGCGGCCTGGGCGCTGAGCGAACAGCGCAAGGTGCAACCGAGTGGGCGATTGCGGGTGTCTATTGCCAGTGACTTCGCCAACCTGTTTCTGGTCGACATGCTGGCGGCGTTTGTTGCCCTGCACCCCGAGGTGTCTTTAGATCTGGATCTGTCTGCTCGACGGGTCGACTTGCTTGGGGAAGGCTTTGATCTGGCGGTACGCATGGGCGCCTTGCCCGATGATGCCCTGCTCACCGCCCGTCGCCTCACGGTATTTTCCAGCGGTCTGTATGCCGCCCCCGAGTATTTATTACGACAGGGCGAGCCCCAGCAGCCGGAGGATTTACAGCAACACCAGGCCGTGCGTTTACTCACACGTACCGGCGAGCCTGCCATGTGGCATTTGCGTAACGGTGCCAAACAGTGGCAAGGCGTGCCATTGGGGCGTTTAACTGCCAATTCGCCAGAGCTGTTAATGCGTCTGGCCTGCACCGGCGCAGGTATTGTTGAAATTCCGCATCAATTTGTACTAACCAGCGTGCAGGAAGGCAAGCTGCGCCCGGTGTTATCCGCCTGGAGTGCGCCCGAGCACATTGCCTGGGCGGTGTTTCCCGGCCGACGTCTAATGCCCGCCAAAACTCGAGCCTTCATTGACATGTTGCATGCCGCATTAAACGAATAAGGTGTATCAGCCTCTGCCATCGCTTGTTTATGCAGAGCACCTGCACGGTATACGTCTGCATTGTGTCAATAATCTGCAGAGACGGTAAAAATCATCGCGAAAGTTCAACAGACCCTAGCAGCAGCTGCTGCAGTTGGCTCAGAGAGCTCACCTCAAAGTGTGGCGTAATACCTGCGGGTGTGGCGCGACCGGCGCTGTTTAGCCAGCAGGTGTCTATGCCGGCATTCAGGCCGCCCAGAATATCGGAGTGCGGATTGTCTCCCACCATCAGAATCTGCTCTTTCGGCGGGTGGCCCATCTGCTCGAAAGCATGCTCGAAAATGCCCGCATCCGGCTTGGCGATGCCGACCTGTTCCGAGATCACCAGAGTGGAGAAGGCGCTCTGCCAGCCAGCCCGTTCCAGCCGGGTATGCTGCATGGCGGTAAAACCGTTGGTGATGATGCCCAGCTTCGCCTTGCCTTGCAGTGACTGGATCAGCTCGCGGGCTCCGGGCAACAGGGTGCAGATGTCTGCCATGGCAGCGAGAAAGTCGCTGTTCAGGCGTTGAGTGGTCACGGCCAGCCGGTCGGCCCAATGCTGAAAGCGCCGGTGCTGCAGCTGCTCGGCACTGATGTCACCGTTCTGGTAATCCACCCACAGCGGTGCGCTGAGCGTCTGATACTGGTGATAGTCCTGCGCGCTGAAGTTAACGCCAAATGTGGCGAACATCTGCGTCAATCCGGCAAAAGCATCGAAATGAAACAGGGTCTCGTCGGCGTCGAACAGTATCCATTGATAGTGCATGCTTTTATTGCTCCAGCGTATTTTGTGGTTTTTATGGCAGCAGCCAGCAGAAAAGTGTTCAGTGTAGGGATATTGGCCGAGCAAACACAACCGCGCATACAAATTCCGCTTAAACCGGTGCCGGCTTCTGCCTTAAGATAAGCGCTGAGTTTTCAAGGCATTATTTAATTGCGATAACGAGGCGAGAAGAATGGAATTTTCCAGCTGGCTGGCATTGGCGGCCATTTGCGTGATGGGCGCCATCAGCCCCGGGCCGAGCCTGGCGGTGGTGATGCGTAATACGGTAAAGGGCGGCCAGGGCCATGGGGTGCTCACCGCCCTGGGTCATGGCCTGGGGGTGGGGCTTTATGCGCTGATCACCGCCCTGGGGCTGGCGCTGCTGATCACCCGTAACCCCATGCTGTTCGATGTCATCCGTTACGGTGGTGCCGCCTTTCTCGCCTGGCTGGGCATCAAGGCGCTGCTGGCCAAACCCACGACCGATGAGGCCGCCACTACCGAGCACCGGGTACGTGGTCGTCAGGGCGCCTTCGAGGGATTTATGGTGGCGTTCCTGAACCCTCAGCTGGCCATCTTCTTCGTGGCGCTGTTCAGCCAGTTTGTACAGGCCGACACCGGCTGGCAGCAGGGGGGAGTGATGATGCTCACCGCCGGTGGTATTGATGCGCTCTGGTATGTACTGGTGGCGCTGCTGCTGTCGCGCGGACCCGTGCTGATTTGGCTCAAGGCCAGGTCGGGACTGATCGACAAACTGAGCGGGCTGGTGCTGCTGGCGCTGGCCCTGAAAGTGGTGTTGTAGCTAGACCTCATATGAGGCCATTCGTTCGGCACCTGCTGATATTTTCATTTGTTACCAGATGGTTACGGATATTATCCGAGTGTAATTCCATACCCGGGAAGGGCTGCCGAGGTTGTGCGCCGGATCAAAGTTTGGTAGCCTTTGGCGGTTAAATGAGCGGCCCGGTACCGGACCAACTCATCTCCTGAACCTTGTTGCCCGGCGGACCCTGCTGTTGAATCCGATCCTACATCTCACCTTTGCTGATAAATGGCACGACCTGGCGTTGTTGTCCAAATCATGCGTGGACGGATTTGGGGTTCTCGGCGCCATCATGATGCTGGAGCTGGTCGGCGAATGGCTGTTGTCCTGGACCGGACTGTCCGGCGACGTGCTGGAATATCAGGCCCAGTTGGCGGACCTGCTGCCGGCCGAGGCCATCAAGTCTCTGGTGCTCACCAGCCTGCTGGTGTTTGTGCCTCAGCTGCTGCAATGGTTGCTGTTGCTGCTGCACCTGTTGCTGCAGTCGCTGAACTGGCCTCGACTGGGCCAGAACAAGCCCGTCTTTTCCGCTCCCGCACAGCACGACTGTGTACTGCGTGCCGCCAACGGCTGCCGCGCCCCACCTGTTTCCCTTTCCGGGATCTGAATCATGCACATCGCTTTGTTTGTGTTGCTGGTACGCCGTCAGGCGCTGCCGGCCAGGGCTTTTTGACGTTCTGATCCCGCTCCCGGGTATCTGTGATACCCAACATTGATACCAATCTTTGTATCAATAATGGTCTTGTCGCCGAGGGTGGCAAGGTAAGTCCTTGAGGGATAGGGGAAGGG
Organism: Oceanisphaera arctica; assembly: GCF_002936955.1. Classification (GTDB taxonomy): domain Bacteria; phylum Pseudomonadota; class Gammaproteobacteria; order Enterobacterales; family Aeromonadaceae; genus Oceanimonas; species Oceanimonas arctica. The sequence continues at coordinate 13,504 of NZ_MPZM01000021.1, forward strand.
TTCCTTTTGTTTATTCGAAAGCTAATTAACGTACTTCTGGCCGGGACGGCGTCAGTCATGCTGGCCGGCTGCCAGGGCGGCGTGCTTGATCCCAAGGGGCAGGTCGGCGTCGATGAAAAGTATCTGATCATAGTGGCCACGCTGCTGATGCTGGTGGTGGTGATACCGGTGATCGTGATGACGCTGTTCTTTGCCTGGAAATACCGGGAAGGTCGGGATCACGAGATCTACGCGCCCAAGTGGTCGCACTCCAAAAAAATCGAACTGGTGGTCTGGCTGGTACCGATCATCATCATCGTCATTCTGGGGGTCATCACCTGGCGCTCCACCCACGATCTGGATCCCTACAAACCACTGGTTCACGAGAAAGAGCACCTCACCGTCGAAGTGGTGTCGCTCAATTGGAAGTGGCTGTTTATTTATCCGGAACAGGGTGTGGCCTCGGTCAACGAGCTGGCGTTCCCGACCGATGTGCCGGTCGAGTTCAAGATCACCTCCGACACCACCATGAACTCGTTCTTCATTCCGCAACTGGGCGGCCAGATCTACTCCATGGCCGGCATGGAAACCCAGCTGCACCTGATTGCCAACGAGCCGGGTAGTTACGACGGTTTCTCCGCCAACTACAGCGGTGAAGGCTTTACCGGCATGCGGTTCAAGGCCATTGCCACCAAAGACGAGGCGGACTTCGACGCCTGGGTGAACAAGCTCAAGCAGCAGCCCCAGACCCTGAATCCGGCCAGCTATCAGGCCCTGGCCAAACCGAGTGAAAACAACCCGGTGCAATATTTCGGTCAGGTTCAGCCCGGCATGTTCCACCACATCCTGATGCAGTTCATGCATGCCGATCACGCCGGCGACAAGCACGCCGATGGTGAGCATGCCATGGGCGCCAAGATGACCATGGAGACTGAGAAATAATATGTCGTTTCTAGGAAAACTCACACTGGACGCAGTGCCGTATCATGAACCCATTATCATGATCACGCTGGCGCTGGTGGCAATCGCCGGCGTGGCCATTGCCGCTCTGATTACCCGTTACAAAAAATGGACTGTGCTCTGGCGCGACTGGATCACCTCGGTGGATCACAAGCGCCTCGGCATCATGTATATAGTGCTGGCCTTCGTAATGATGATCCGCGGCTTTGCCGACGCCATCATGATGCGTGCCCAGCTGGCGCTGTCGACCAACGGTGCCGATGGCTATCTGCCGCCGGAACACTACGACCAGATCTTCACCGCTCACGGTGTCATCATGATCATCTTCATGGCCATGCCCTTCATGATCGGCCTGATGAACATAGTGCTACCGCTGCAGATTGGTGCCCGTGACGTGGCCTTTCCCTTCCTCAACAACCTCAGCTTCTGGCTGGCGGTGTCGGGCGCGGTACTGGTGAACATCTCTCTGGGTTTGGGTGAATTCGCCAAGACCGGCTGGGTGGCCTATCCGCCGCTGTCGGAGCTGGATTTCAGCCCGGGCGTGGGGGTCGACTACTACATCTGGGCTCTGCAGATTTCCGGTATCGGTACCCTGCTCACCGGGGTCAACTTCCTGGTGACCGTGTTCAAGATGCGCACCCCGGGCATGAAGCTGATGCAGATGCCGATCTTCACCTGGACCTGTACCTGGGCCAACATTCTGATAGTAGCGTCGTTCCCCATCCTGACCGCAGTGCTGGGCTTGCTGACCCTGGACCGTTATCTGGACTTCCACTTCTTCACCAATGAAGGTGGTGGTAATGCCATGATGTATATCAACCTGTTCTGGGCCTGGGGTCATCCCGAGGTATACATACTGATACTGCCGGCCTTCGGCATCTTCTCGGAAGTGATTTCCACCTTCACCTCCAAGCGCCTGTTCGGTTATACCTCCATGGTATGGGCCAGCGGCGCCATCTCAGTGCTGGGCTTCATCGTCTGGCTGCACCACTTCTTCACCATGGGCTCCAGCGCCAACGTCAACGCCTTCTTCGGGGTGATGACCATGATCATCGCGGTGCCGACGGGGGTGAAGCTGTTCAACTGGCTGTTCACCATCTATCGCGGCCGACTGCGGCTGACGGTACCTGTGCTGTGGACCCTGGGCTTCATGACCACCTTTACCATAGGTGGCATGACCGGCGTGCTGCTGGCGCTGCCGGGCGCCGACTTCGTGCTGCACAACAGCCTGTTCCTGATCGCCCACTTCCATAACACCATCATCGGTGGTGCCGTGTTCGGTTATCTGGCGGGCTTCGCCTTCTGGTTCCCGAAAGCCATGGGCTTCCATCTGGACGAAAAACTGGGCAAGGCCTCGTTCTGGTGCTGGCAGATTGGTTTCTACGTGGCCTTCATGCCGCTGTACGTGCTGGGTTTCCTCGGCATGACTCGTCGTCTGAACCACACCGACAACCCGGCCTGGAACTTCTGGCTCTATCTGGCCGCCGTGGGTGCCGTCTTCATTCTGGTGGGCATAGCGCTGCAGTTTGTTCAGATCTATAAGGCCTTCCGCGAGCGTGAGCAAAACCGCGACCTGACCGGCGATCCCTGGAACGGCCATACCCTGGAATGGTCCACCTCGTCACCGCCCCAGTTCTACAACTTCGCCAAGCTGCCGCAGGTAAACGACATCGACGCCTTCACCGACATGAAGGAACAGGGCAAGGCGTACAAAGTGCAGGGGGAGTACCAGCCCATTCACATGCCGAAGAACACCGCCTGCGGTGTGCTGATTTCTGCTGCCGTCACGGCCGCGGGCTTTGGTGCCATCTGGCATATCTGGTGGATGGTGATTGCCGGTCTGGTGGCCAGCTTCGTGATCTTCCTGTGCCGTGCCTATGACAACGACACCGACTATTACGTGCAGCCCGACGAAGTCGAGCGCATCGAGCAGGCCCACCTGCGCAACGTCATGATGAAGGAGGCGTAATGGAAGCCGTATCCATAGATCTCAAACTGGCGCAACAGCACCAGATCCATGATGACCACCAGGCTCATGAAGAACACCACGACACAGGGGGGAACACCCTGTTCGGTTTCTGGCTGTACCTGATGACCGACTGCCTGCTGTTTGCCTCCGTGTTTGCCACTTATGCGGTGCTCTACATGAACACCGCCGGCGGCCCGTCCGGCAAGGACCTGTTCGATCTGAACTTCGTGCTCGGTGAAACCGCGGTGCTGCTGGTCAGCAGCATCACCTACGGTTTTGCCATGCTCGCCGGTCATCAGCATAAACGTGGTCTGACCCTGCTGTGGTTGCTGGTCACCTTCGCGCTGGGTTCGGCCTTTATTGCGATGGAAATCCATGAGTTCCAGCACCTGATCGCCGAAGGCGCCGGCCCGAGCCGCAGCGCCTTTTTGAGCGCTTTCTTCGCCCTGGTGGGTATGCACGGCTTGCACGTGACCGCCGGCCTGGTGTGGATGCTGGTGCTGATGGTCGAGCTGATGAAGCGGGGCACAGGTCCCCGCACTCTGACCCGACTGGGCTGCCTGAGCATGTTCTGGCACTTCCTGGACGTGGTGTGGATTTGTGTGTTTACCGTGGTGTATCTGATGGGAGTAATGGCATGAGCCACAATCATGACGGTGCCGTGCAGGATCACGGCAGCGTAAAATCGTATCTGCTGGGCTTCGTACTGTCGGTGATCCTCACCGCCATTCCGTTCTGGGCCGTGATGACAGGGCAGCTGAGCCCGGGCCTGACGATGGCGGCGGTAGTCGGCCTGGCTATCGTGCAGATAGTGGTACATCTCAAGTACTTCCTGCACCTGAACTTCAGCCTGAGCGGCCGTGAAAACAGTGTGGCCTTTCTGTTTACCGCTCTGGTCATCGTGATGGTAGTAGGCCTGTCGGTATGGATCATCCTCAGTGCCAACGAGATGATGATGTAACCAGTGCGTCTGCTAAATCTGGGAATCGAGGCCAAAAGGTCCGCTCCTCCGACACGCCGTAAACCCATCCCTGGGGGCTCGGACATGCCATCCATGGCATGTCACGGTCGGTGGAGCAGATCCTTTTAGCCTCCTCCTGGACGCTGATGCATCTGATAGAAGGTGAAGGGAACCAGTTCGCCGACCTTCCGTTTCAGGGATGAAACGGGGAGCGTACATGGATGTATTCATCGCGTGTCGGCGGAGTGGGCCCTTTGCCCGACTTCATCGCACGAACAGTCTACTTTCTGCAAGCATAACGGGATCTCGATATCCCAAGGGGCTTTTATGATTCGGCCTTACCTCAAGGTCATCAAGCCGGGCATTATCATGGGCAACCTGATCTCGGTGGCGGGGGGCTTTTTTCTGGCTGCTCGCGGCGACATCGACTGGTCGCTGATGTGGGCCACAGTGCTCGGTCTGTCTCTGGTCGTCGCCTCCGGCTGCGCCATTAACAACTGCATCGACCGTGACATCGACGTTCATATGCGCCGTACCCGTAACCGGGTGACGGTCACCGGCGAGCTGTCCGGGCGGGCGGCGCTGATCTATGGCTTACTGCTGGGTGTGCTGGGCTTCGGCCTGCTGGCGGTTCGCACCAACGGTGTAGCGGTGGGCTTTGCCGTCTTCGGTTATGCGGTTTACGTGGGGCTGTACAGCCTCTGGATGAAGCGTAAATCCGTGTACGGCACCCAGATCGGCAGCCTGTCCGGTGCCGTGCCGCCGGTGGTGGGTTACTGCGCCGTATCCGGCCAGTTCGACGCCGGGGCGGCCATTCTGCTGCTGATGTTCAGCCTGTGGCAGATGCCCCATTCCTACGCCATTGCTATTTTTCGTTACGACGATTATGCGGCGGCGAAGATACCGGTGCTGCCGGTGGCCGAGGGTATCGCCAAGGCCAAGCGCCAGATAGTGCTCTACATCGCGGTGTTCTGTCTGGTCACCGCCCTGTTGCCGCTGGGTGGTTACACGGGGCTGACCTTTATGGCGGTGTCCTGCGCCACCAGCCTGTGGTGGCTGGTGATGGCCTTCAACGGCTATCGCCGGGGTATTGAGGAACAGGGTTGGGCCCGTCGAGTCTTCGTGTTGTCGATCATCACCATCACCGCCATCAGCGTGACCATGGCGCTGGATTTTAGGGTGGTGCCCGATGCCTTGCTGGTATTAAACCACTAACACTTTTCATGTTTCTCCCTTTTGGCCAAAGCAGCTCATCCAACTACTTTGGCCTTTTTTCGAGCTGCTCCCCATTTAGCTCATGGAATGCAGGCCGATCATATTACCCTCGGTATCGACGGCCAGGGCGATAAAGCCGTAGGGGCCGATGGCGAACTTGTCGCGTGCCAGCTGTCCGCCGCTGGCGACTACTTTGTGGGCCTGTTCGGCACAGTCGTCACAGCGAAAATACACCAGGGTTCCACCACCGCCGGGTGACATGCCGTTCATCTGCACCAGGGCGCCGCAGGCGCCGTTACCCTCGTCTTCTCCCGGAAACATCCACATTTCCGGCCAGTCTCCTTCCAGTTTGTCCGGTTGTTCCAGCTTCACGTCCAGCACCGCCTCGTAGAATTTACGCGCCCGCGCCATATCCGCCACATAGATTTCAAACCAGACTACGGCATTACCTTTCATCGTCCTGCTCCTTTATGGGGATAAACCAGAGTTAACTATAGTCAGACACCTGTTCGGTGGCGCTCTGGCCCGGCAACCGGCAAAGCCTGACAAACTGACGGATACTGATAGAACAAGGTCGGGACAGGCGCGGTTTGACAGGCAGCGACAGCGTGATGGTTCAGCCCGATTCTGCATCAGCAACATGAGGGAACCCGGATGAAAATTACCTTTCTCGGCGCGACCCAGACGGTCACCGGCTCCAAATTTCTGGTCAGCAGCGGCGATACCCAGATTCTGGTGGACTGCGGCCTGTATCAGGGCTACCAATGGTTACGCGAACGCAACCGGCAGCCGTTGCCGCTGGATATGCGCAAGCTCGATGCCATAGTGCTGACCCACGCCCACCTGGATCACTCCGGCTATATTCCGGTGCTGTACCGGCAGGGCTATCGCGGGCCCGTTTATTGCCATCCCGCCACCCAGGCCCTGTGTGGCATTTTGCTGCCGGACAGCGGTCATATTCACGAAGAAGACGCCAAATTCTACGCTCACCATAAATTAAGCAAGCATGAAAGACCCGAACCCCTGTATGACCGGAAAACGGCAGAGAAGAGCCTGTCGTTGCTCAAACCGCTCGAGTTTGATCGCAAGCTGGATATTGGCTCTATACGGGTACATCTGCAGCCTGCCGGTCATATTCTCGGGGCCGGCAGTCTGATCCTCGAAGCCGAAGGCAAGCGGGTGGGGTTCTCCGGCGATGTGGGCCGCCCGAACGATCTTTTCATGCGGCCGCCGCAACCCTTGCCCGAACTGGATTTGCTGTTGCTGGAGTCGACTTACGGTGATCGCCGCCATGAGGACACTGATCCCTTCGATCAGCTGGCAGAGCTGGTCAACGACACAGTGTCCGGCGGCGGTGTCATGCTGATCCCCAGCTTCGCCGTCGGCCGGGCGCAGACCATGCAGTATCTGCTGACCAGGCTGATGCTTGAGGAGCGTATCCCCCGGATGAAGGTGTTTCTCGACAGCCCCATGGCCATCGATGTCAGCGGCATCTATGCGCGCTTTGCCGACCAGCACAAGCTGAGCCATGGCGATTTTCAGCAGATGAATCAGGCTATTACCTTTACCCGCAGCATGGATCAGTCTCGGGCGCTGGCCGACGAGGCCCACCCTCACATCATCATTGCCGGTAGCGGCATGGTTACGGGAGGGCGCATTCTCCACCACATGAGGCGGCTGCTGCCCGATCATAGAACCACCCTGGTGCTGACCGGTTTTCAAGTGGGGGGTACCCGAGGAGCCAAGTTGTCGCAGGGAGTGGAAAGCGTAAAAATTCACGGTGACTGGGTGCCCAACCGCGCCCGTATCGAGATGCTGCACGGACTGTCGGGACATGCCGATTATGTGGAGCTGCAGCAATGGCTGGAGGCCTCGGCGCTGACCGCCGACACCCGTATTCAGTTGGTGCACGGCGAACCCGAAGCGCTGGAAGCGATGCGTGATCACCTGCGCCGCACTACCTCTTATCAGGTCGAAATCGGCGAATATCAGCGTGTTTTAACGCTGTAGGCGGCTATTTGCCGCCTAGCCGAGAATGATATGGGGCAGGTAGCGAGACAGATCCTGGGTGATGAGGCCGGTATCTTCCCGCACCGCTATGCCGGCGGGTTTATCGTCCACCAGCCAGCTGCCGATAAGAGCGTGGTTGTCGCCGAATTTCGGCAGCGGGTGCCAGGCCTGCACTATAAAGCCTTCTTCACCATAGGGACCGTCCACTTCCGCCACCAGCTCGCCGTGGCGCATCACGCTGATGTTGGCGCCCTCGCGGGAAAACAGCGGTTTCTGCACATATTCCTGCAGCGCGCTGCGTTTGGGATCGTCGCCGAAGTAGGCGGGCAGCAGGTTGGGATGGTCGGGAAAACGCTGCCAGAGCAGGGGCAGTAGCGCCTTGTTGGACAGCACCGACTTCCACAGCGGCTCCAGCCAGTTGACCCGGCTGGAGGCCAGATGTTCCGCATACTTCTCCCGAAACATGAACTCCCAGGGGTAGAGCTTGAACATCCAGTCGATGGTGTGGCTGTCGGTGTCGGTCAGCCAGCCGCCTTCGCCCAGACCGATGTCTTCGATATGGACGAAAGCGGTGTCTAACCCCGCTTCGAGGGCGCAGTCTTCCAGATACTGTACCGTGCCCCTGTCCTCGATCGACTCCTTGCAGCATGAAAAATGCAGTCGCTGGCCCGGATAATGAGCGGCCATACTCGCAAAGCGGGCCACCAGCCGCTCCTGCAGCAGGTTGAACTGATCCGCGTCCCGGCGCAGCCGGCCGGCATCGACGTTGTCTTCCAGCCACAGCCATTGCCAGAAGGCGGTTTCGAACAGGCTGGTGGGAGTATCGGCGTTGTTTTCATACAGCTTGGCCGGGCCCCGGCCGTCGTAGGCCAGATCCAGTCGGGAATAGAGGCTGGGGTCTCGCCGTTGCCACGAGTCGAGTACATCCTGCCAGCGGGCCTCGGGAATGCGGCAGCGCCGAAGAAGCTGTTCGTCGCGCACCACCTGGTCCACCACTTCCAGACACATCTGGTGCAGCTCGGCGGTGGGGTCTTCTATGTCCCGCTCTATCTGCGCCAGGGTGAACTGGTAGTAGGCGGTTTCGTCCCAGTAGGGCTCGCCATACATGGTATGAAAACCAAAGCCCAGTTGTTCGGCCTGGGCGCGCCAGTTCGGGCGCTCTTTATGGCTGACCCGCAGCATCAGCCGCCCCAGCCCCGGGAGCGACTGCTGCTTTTGTTGCTCTTCCAGCTGCTCTTGGCCTGAGCGGACGAGCCGAAGCCACCGCGCGAAATGGTGCGGGTGACCTTGGGCTTGGGTGCCAGCGCCTCTTTGCCGACCGACATGCGTTTGCCGTAGCTGGCCTTGCCCAGCCGATGGCCGTTGGCGGTGCTCCACTGGCCATAGTAGGGCGAGTAGGGGTTACGGGAGCTATACACTGGGGTATGAGAATAGCGGTTGCCGTCCAGCATGCGCCCGAACATGAAACCGGCCATGGCCGGCATGAACCAGCTATTGCCCTGATACTGATAGGGCGTGCAGCTGCCGCCGCCGAAGTCGGCTTCGCAGTCGTTGCGGCTGTCGTACTTGGGCGCGGTTTCTGCCGACTCGGCCAGCGCCTGCTGATAGGCGGCTTGGCATTGCTCGGCGAGATCGGGGTTGCTGTTGCGGCAGTCATCCTGTGACTGATAAACCTGCACCTCGGTGTCGCTTTGGCCGCAGGCACTGAGCAGCACGGATCCGGCGATGGCCGCGCCCACCGGTTTGCCGATGCGATCCGCCATGCGAGAAAGCAGCTGACGTTTGGAACGTTTCATAGGGCCTCCTCAGTAGGTGATACAGGCGGCGTTGAGCAGCCCCACGGCGATCGACAGGCCGCCAACCACGGCGCCGGCCGAGACCTGACCCTCGTTTATGCGTTCGGCGATTTTGGGCAGAAACACCAGTCGCACCAAGGCGAATGCCAGCAGCTGGGCCACCAGGGCGATAAGGCCCCAGACCGCGAAGTCCAGCAGCGATACCGAGTTGGCGGCGGCGCTGGCGACCGCCAGCGAGAAGCCGACAAAGGCGCCGACCAGGGCGATGGCCGCGGCCAGGTTCTGATCTTCCTTGATCAGCTTCCATTCATCCCAGGGGGTGACCAGTACATAGAGCCACTTGAACAGCAGTAGCATCAGAATGGACAGGGAAAAGTACAACAAGAAGGGCCCGAGGCCCGAGAGTGAAGTGATTAAAGCGTCCATAAGTATCCTTTTATTCCGTTCTGAAAATGAAAAGCTGCAAATTGCTGGCAGAATCTGCCAGGCGAAGCAGCAACAGGGTTATCTCCTTCGACACGCTTCAAGCCTATCCATGGGACGCTCGTCAAATGCCTTCCATGGCATTTGACGGTCGAATACGGCAATCCCTGTTGCTGCTTCGGGTTGCATCGGTGTTGTCTGATCAATGCTGACACCTGTAGCTGCCGCTTTAGCCGGAAGGGCTTGCGCAGCAAGCCGGTGACAACAGCGTCGCCGATGGTTTCGCGCCAGCTAAAGCGGCGCCTTGTCAGCTCACAAACCTGAAATCGGTCGGGCTCAGATCGATGCCGGTAGCGAATATCAGACTGCGTTCGGCGCGCTGGTGCAGAATTTTTTCTTCCGCCGCCACCATCAACACCTCCACTTCATCTTCTGTGTCTGCGAGCGGCCGCTCGTAGATCATCACGAACTGATCGGTGTCGCTGCGGCTGCCGTCTTTGAGCCAGGTGGTTTCGGTCATGGCCACCGGCCGGGTGTTGTCCCAGGCCTTGGTGAAGACCTGACCATCCAGACTCCACTCCGGTTGTACCAGCTCACTGTCGAGCAGCCTGTTCCAGGCGGCATCGCCGTCTACCGGCCGGGTCTGGTAAAAATACCAGAGCTTGACCTCGGCCACGCAGTCGTCGGTGGTGCCGCCACTCAGCAATACCTGAACAAAGCCGTCGTCGTCGGTATAGAAACGCAGCAGCTGATGGCTTTCGTCCAGAATGACCCGGCCCACGGCCTGGATGATCTGGGTGCTGGCCGCGCCCTCGAAGGTCACCTTGTCGTTGAGCAACGACAGCTTAAGCGCATCCAGCTCGAAGCCGCCGCCCAGGCGCAGCCCCAGTACTTCCGGTGCCGGTTCGGCCTGAACGGACGGCGGCTGCATTTTCTTCTTCAGCCAGTCAAACATCTTATTTACCCATTATTTGCCCAGAATGCGGGCCAGTTCATCCTCGGCGCCGGCAGACTGGCTGCCGGTAATGCCGGCGGACTTCAGCTTCTGCTCCAGGGCGTCGCCGCTTTCGCTGGCGGCGCGCTCGGCGGCCACGTCCAGCTCGGCCTGGCGCTGGGTCTGCTTCTGCTTGATGCGATCCAGCGATTCTACCGCCGTTGTCATCTTGGTGTTGGCGCCGCTGTGGCGGGACGATACCGCCGACTGGGCCTTTTGTACGCTTTCGGTGGCCTTGACCATGTCCAGTTGCTGTTCCAGCTGACGCAGGCGGCCCTTGGCGGTGGTGATGTTGTTTTTCAGGCTCTGCTCCGAGGCGGCAAACTGGTCGACGTAGCTCTGCTCGCCGTCCTGCTCGTTTTTCAGCTCGCCAACTCGCTGGGCACATTCCAGCGCCAGCTCCTTGTTGTCTTTGGTCATGGCGGCGCGGGCGTGAGCTTCATATTCCGCGATGCTGGCTCCGATGGCGTCCACCTTCTGTTTGGCCAGCTTGCGCTTGGCCATTATGCCGGTGAGGGCCTCGTCGGAACGGCGCAGTTCCTGTTTGGCTTCGCGAATTTCCTGATCCAGAATGCGCAGCGCCTGGCTATCGGCCACGGCCTCGGCGGCTTCGTTGGCGCCACCCTTGATGGCGGTCACCAGTTTTTTCCATACGCTCATGCGGTTACTCCTTGCAGATAGTCCTGATACAGGTCGAGAAAGGCTTCGGTATTGCGGAACAGGGTTTCCACCTCGATCAGCACGCTTTCTTCCTTCGAGCCGGCAGAGAGGGAGCCGAAGGCGATGTAATAGTCATCACCGTTGATCTTGCTGATGCCGATAGTGGTCAGCGGAAACAGCTGATGGGTACGCAATACGGTGTCGTTGAGCGTGGCGGCGTCGGTCACCTGGGTGGCGGGAAACAGCAGGGTCTCGACGATGATCTGCTCGCCGGCTACCGCCAGATAGGCTTCCAGCCCCTCGGTACTGGTGATCAGCAGTGAGTCGTTTTCGAGCTTGCTCTGCCAGCCTTCGTGGGTGGCCAGCAGGCCGTGCAGCTGTTCTAAAGTCCAGGACATGCAGGTACTCCAGTGTTGGATGGGAATCATGAGAATGGGTAATAACTGCAGACAAGATAGAACAAAGTTGGTTCCGAAAGCCACCCTCATTCGCCCATCGAGTGTGCCGAGGGGGCCCGAACGGCTGCCGTGAAGGGCGTGATGAGTGGCTATGAGGCGGCCAGATGTTTCCGGATGGGTGCCAGTAGCAAGGGGCTGAGATCGATGGTGTTGGAGGGGTGGGTAATGGCATTGGTGGTGATCAACCGGCGCAACCCGTTGTCGGTCAGCTGCTGCTCGATGCGGTCGGCAAAGAGGCCGTGAATGGCGGCGCAGTCCACCCGGTTCAGGCCCTGGGCGCGTAATGCCTGCAGGCAGCGCAGCACCGTCTGACCGCTGGAGATCACATCGTCGATGATCAGGGCGGTGTGCCGGTGCCAGGCGGACAGATCCGGCAGCTGGACCGTTACCTGGCGGTCGCCGCTGCGCACCTTGCTGCCGACAACATAATCATGGCCGCTACGCGCGGCGATCTGTGACACCCATTGTTCGCTCTCCGCATCCGGCCCCACCAGCAGCAGCGGCTCTTGCCGCTCACCCAGCCAGTCGGCCAGCAAGGGCGCGGCCTGCACCACAGTGCTCGGCACCCTATAGATTTCGTCCAGACTGTGATAACGATGCAGATGCGGGTCGACCGTGACCAGCCAGTCGACCTGTTGCGACAACAGCCGGGCGAAGGTGCGCGAGGTGACCGCCTCGCCGGAATGAAAGCGGCAGTCCTGGCGCATGTAACACAGATAGGGGGCAACCAGGCCTACCTGGCTGGCGCCCATCTCCTTCAGGGTGTCGCACAAAAAACTCAGGGGCAGAAACTTGTCATCGGGGTGGGACAGGTCCGCCAGCACCAGTACGGGGCGGCCTGTTACCTCGTTGTGGATGCGCAGGTAGCTTTCGCCATCCGGAAAACGGCGCCGTTCCAGCCGGCCGGCGTCGGCGTGCAGGCCCCGGCACAGGGGGGACAGCAGCGGATGCGCGTCATCCAGGGAAAACAGCAAGGGCATCATGGGGCTTCTCCAATCATGAACATATCGTGATTGTTGGCGTAATAGGCCGCCGCATAGTCCAGCTCGCCCCGGCTGTCGGCGTAGAGGGTCAGCAAGGGCTGATGCTGCGCCAGAGCCTGGCCCAGCTTGATATGCAGGCGCAGGCCGGCGGCCGGAGAAATGGGTGCGCCGGCCAGCTTGGCCAGCCGTGACAGGCGCCGGTTGTCCATGGCCAGCAGGGTGCCGCTGTGCCGGGCCCCCAGCTCGAGCTGGTGGGTAGCCTGCGGAATTTGCTTCATTCCGCCCTGGGCGTCGCAAATCTGCTTGAACTGCTCCCAGGCCTGACCCGAAGCCAGTAGCTCCTGTGCCCGGGCCTGAGCGACCTCAAGGGAGGCGCCGCCCGCCAGATTCAGCAGGTTGGCGGCGAGAAACAGCGCCCGCTCGCGCAAGTCGGCAGGAGCCTCGGGCTCGTTGTTGAGCACGGCGAGAATGTCTTGCGCCTCCTGAGCCGGCCCTATGCCATAACCGATGGCTTCGGCGCCATCGGTGATCAGGCAGCGCATATTGAGCCCCAGCGCCTTGCCGACGGTGTCGAACAGGCCGGCCAGGTGTCTGGCCTCGTGCTGACTGCGTACCTTGGCGGTCGGCCCCACGGGAATGTCGATCAGCGCATGGGTGGAGCCGGCGGCCAGCTTCTTGGACAGCACAGAGGCCACCAGCTGACCGACGCCGTCGATGTCCAGCGCGTGCTCGATGCGGATCAGCATGTCGTCGGCGGGGCTGAGGTTGACGGCGCCGCCCCAGGCCAGGCAGGCATTGACCTTGCGTACTGTCTGCTGAATCTGTTCCAGGCTGAGGCGCACCGTGGTCAGCACCTCCATGGTATCGGCGGTACCCGAAGGGGAGGTGATGGCCCGGGACGAGGTCTTGGGCATAACCAGGCCGGCGGCGCTGGCGATGGCCACTACTATGGGCGTGGTTCTGTTGCCGGGCACGCCGCCGATGCAGTGCTTGTCGACCAGTAGCGGGGTGTCGGGCCAGGTCAGCCGTTTGCCGCTGGCCACCATGGCCTGGGTGAGGGCGATGATTTCCTGGGTGTTGAGGCAGTCGACCCCGGCGGTGATGAAGCTGGCAATCTGCATGTCCGAATAACGGTGAGCGGCGATGTCGGCCACTATGTCGTGAATTTCACGGGATGACAGGGTATGGCCGTAGATTTTCTTGCGGACCGCGCTCATGGAATGAAGCAGGGGCGCATGACTGATCTGCACCCGCTCCCCCCCCTTGAGCGCCATCCGTTGCCAGGCGATGTTCGAGAAGCCGATATGATCGGGCGGCAGCACCTTTTCGGTGACCACATTGAGGGTGGCGATGAGGGTGTTGTCTTCCAGACCTATCTGGATGCGGGTATTGGCGTTGAAGCCCTCGGCCCGGCACACCTCGCAGTCGGCACGCATGAACACCACCGGCTCCTGGTGGGTATCTATGCCCATTTCCATGGCAATCAGCGAATGAGAGGCGGACATGGCACCGGCTTCCTGTTAATGGCGGGGAACAGTTCAAGCTTAGTCGGAGCCGGGTACCTTTTTCTGCACGTTATGGCTACATAGGGGGAAAAAGAAAACAAGGGCCATAGCGGCCCTTGTTGTCGTGTCGTTACGTTTCAGAACACAGGGGTGTTCAGGACGCCGGTTTGGTGAGCTCTTCGCTGCGCAGCTTGTGGGTGACGATCCCCTGCTCATAGGCCATGGCGTGGGCCATTCTGGGCCCGGTCCATATGACCGGCAACAGCAGCAGTGACACCGGTGCCGCCGTGATCACTATGAAGGACTGCAGCGCATTGATGCCGCCTTCACCCATTCTCAGCAATACCGCCGCCACCACACCCATGGTCAGGGCCCAGAAGATACGGTCCCGGGTGCGCGGCGTGTGGTCGCCGCTGATGGCCATGGCGATGGAATAGGCCATGGAATCACCGGTGGTGGCCACGAAGATCACCGTCAGTACCAGAAAGGCGGGCACCATCAGCGCCGCCAGGGGCAGCTGCTGGGTTACCGCCAGCAGGGCTGCCGGCAAGCCGCCATCCTGCAAGGGAGCGGAAACCACGCCGGGCAGGGCCTGTTCATAGAAGATGCCGGCGCCGCCTAGGCTGGCAAACCAGAAGTTGGTGACCAGTGGGGCCATGATGGCAACGGCCATCACCAGCTCGCGCAGGGTACGGCCGCGGGAGATGCGGGCGATAAACAGCGCCATCATGGGGCCATAACCGATAAACCAGCCCCAGAAGAACACGGTCCACCAGCCCAGCCAGGCGTCATCCTGCCGGTTGAGCGCCATCGGCATGAAGTCCTGCAGATAAACACCCATGCCGTTGAGGAAGGAATCGATGATAAAGCTGCCGGGGCCGGCCAGCAATATGGTGGCCAGCAAGATCACCGCCAGTACCACGTTGGCGCTGGACAGCCACTGAATGCCCTTTTCAATCCCCGTAGAGGCAGACAGGGTGTAAATAGCGACCAGGCCGCCCAGTATGGCCAGTTGCAGGCCATAGTTGTTTTCCCAGCCCAGTAGCGATTCGAAGCTGAAGCCCAGCTGAGTGGCGAGAAAGCCGATGGGACCTATGGTGCCCGCAGCCACCGCGATAATGGAAACCACATCGGCCAGGGTGCCCAGCCAGTGGGTTTCGATGCGTTCGCCCATCAGCGGATAGAGCAGGGTACGCGGCCGCATGGCCAGCCCCTTGTGATAGTGGGCGTAGACCACCACCACCGCCGACAGGGTGCCGAGAGAAGCCCAAGCCAGAAAGCCCCAGTGCATGAAGCTCTGGGCCAGCGCCGCCGATACCGCCGACACGCCGGATTCGGCATCCGCGAAGTTAGGCGGCGTGGTGATGTAGTGATACATGGGTTCGGCTGCCGACCAGAACACTCCGCCACCGGCCAGTAGGGTACACATGATTACCGCCAGCCAGCGAAAGGTGGAGCTGTCGGGGCGCACATTGCCCCCCAAGCGTATATCACCGTAGCGGGTAAAGCCCAGCACCAGGGCCACTATGAGGTTGGCCAGCATCCAGACCTGCCACAGAGGACCAAACAGATCGACCACCCAGGCGAAGCTGAGATTGATCCAGTGAGTCATTTGTTGCAGGTCGAAAAGGGCGAGCGCTACGAAGAGGAGGAGGAAGCCGCCGCTGAGGCTGGCGACGAGGCGACTTTCGGAAGTTCGGGATTCAGGAGGTTTCATCAATTCACTTTGTTCAATGCATGAACGCGCCAATTGTACAGAAACAGCACTAAAAAGTGAAGTTTGGCCAAAAGTCGGCCAAAAGTGGTGTATTTCAGGCGTAAAGCAGAGGGAAGAATGGCAGCCCCTTCTGCTAAGATGGAATGACATTTTTCCGTCAAGGCAGGATGTTCGCTTATGCTTCGCCCCCGAGTAACGCCGCATCAGCTTGTTCATCAGCATCAGCCGCTGGATGGCAACATGCTGGGCGTGATGTGCTGGAACACCCAGAAGCTGACCCTGAGCCCCGAGTTTCAGCTGTGTCTGACCCAGCTGCTGGCGAAGTTTCCTACCCGGCTGCTGCTGTTGCAGGAAGCCAAGCTGGCCCTGAGCCATCGGCTGCAGCTGGACGGCTGGTCTTATGCGGTATCGCCCAATATTCAGACGCCGTTCCATCTGTTCGGGGTGCTGACCGCCGGTCAGTGCGCCTTCGACGACATTACCGTTCTGCTCAGTCACAACCGGGAGCTGCGCTTCGCCACCCATAAAAGCCAGATCCTCACCCATCATCCCCTGAGTGGTGGCGACACCCTGCTGGTGGCCAATATTCACGCCATCAACTTCGTGCGCCACGGGCAGTTTTACCACGAGATTGCCGTGCTCCGGCAGGCCTTGCTGCAGCACAAGGGGCCGCTGATCGTCGCCGGCGACTTCAACGTCTGGAGCCGCTCCCGGCGCCTTTATCTGGCCCAGTTCTGCCGGGCCATGGGGCTGAAGCAGGCGGTGATGGAAGACGCGCAGCACATCAAGAGCTACCTGCGCCAGCCGCTGGACTTTATCTTCTACCGGGACTTGACCCTGCACTCCGCCACCGCCATCAATACCCCCACGGTGTCGGACCACAACCCCATCTACGCGCAGTTCTCGCGCTGAGTTGAGTGAACCAGCCAGAAGAATGTAAGGCAGCGAACCACCTGGTGGATCCCGAGGGGATTCACGGCTGATTGACCCGGAACAATGAAAGTTGCCGGAAAATATGCTCATATACTCGGCCGTCATTTTTCATAATCGACATATTTCCGCACTGTGTATCGTCCAGGACCCAGGAGGCCCTCTTTTTTGATTATCCACCTTGTTCAAAATGCGGCCTTGCTGCTGTCGTTGTGCTGGCTGCAATCGCTCAATCACCGTTTCTGGGACAGGAACTATAGCGCCGCACAATTGATGTCCGGCCTGCTGTTCGGCTTTACCTGTGTGATTGGCATGATGATAGCCCTCGAGCCGGAGAGCGGTCTGATATTCGATGCCCGCAGCGTGGTACTGAGCATGGCCGCGCTGTTTGGCGGCGCCCTGGTTTCGGGTATCGCCGGCCTGATCGCGGCTGCCTATCGCCTCTGGCTGGGCGGCGCCGGCATGTGGGGAGGCCTGGGTGATATAGTGCTGTCCGTGTTACTGGGATTGGGGTACCGATATTTCCACCTGCGCGGCAAGGTCGGCAGGGGACCCGGGGCGCTGCTGATCTTCGGCCTGCTCGTGCATATCCTGATGCTGTTACTGTTTAACCTGCAGCCCATATCCAATGCCGCATGGCAAGCCAGTGTATCCATGCTGCTGGTGATGCCCGTTGCCACCGTCTGGCTGGGCTGGATGCTCGCAGACATAGCACGGCGGGGTCGTGACGAGCGGGAGCTGAACATCGCCGCCACCGCCTTCGAGACCCGGCAGGGAATGCTGGTTACCGACCCGAGTAGCCGCATTCTGCGGTGTAATCAGGCATTCAGTGCCATCACAGGTTACAGTGCCGAGGAGGTTGTCGGCAAAAAAGCCAGCCTGCTCAGCTCCGGGCGCCATGATGCCGCCTTCTACCAGGCGATGTGGCAGCAGCTAGCGGCAACAGACCGCTGGCAGGGCGAGGTATGGAACCGGCGCAAGAACGGCGAAATATACCCCGAATGGCTGTCGATCAGCGCGGTGCGTAACCCCCGGGGCCAACTCACCCACTATGTGGCATCGATGGACGACATCACCGAACGCAAGGCCGCCGAGGCACGCATCCAGCATCTCGCGCTCTTCGATGCGCTGACCGGCCTGGCCAACCGCAGCCTGTTGCTCGACCGGGTGCAGTACGCCATGAACACGGGCGCACGCAGCGGCCAGTATGCAGCCCTGCTGTTTCTCGACCTCGACGGCTTCAAGAGTATCAACGACCTGCATGGCCACCACACCGGTGACCAGTTGTTACGCCTGGTCGCCGAACGCCTCGGTGACGCGACATTCGCCAGCGATACGGTGGCGCGGCTCGGTGCCGACGAGTTTGTGGTGATGATCGAGAGTCTGGCCGGCGAGCACCAGGAGGCCGCCACCCAGGCCGAGCAGTTTGCCAAGGAGCTGCTGATCACACTGGGCAAGTTCTACCAGCTCGATGCACTCAAACTGCACATCGGTGCCAGCATTGGTGTGACCTTGTTCAACGACGACTCCAGCACCGCCAGCGAGCTGATACAGCAGGCCGAGCTGGCCATACATCAGGCCAAGGCGGCGGGCAAGAATACCATGCGTTTCTTTGATCCGGCCATGCAGAAGGCGGTCAGTGCGCGGCTACGCCTGGAAGAAGACATTCGCCGGGGGTTGCAGGCCGAAGAGTTCATCCCCTACCTGCAGCCGCAGCTGGATGAGGCCGGCCGCGTGGTCGGTGCCGAAGTACTGGCGCGCTGGCAGCATCCCCGGCGCGGCCTGCTCGGTCCGGGGGTCTTTATCGAGGTGGCCGAACAGGCCGGGCTGGTCGAGCAGGTAGACTTTCAGATGCTGCGCCAAGCCTGCCATCGGCTGGCAGTGTGGCGACAATCGCCTGCTACCGCCTCGCTCAGCCTGGCGGTCAACCTCAGCGCCCGGCTGCTCTATCAAGCCGATTTCGTCGACAAGCTGCTCCAGCTGCTGGAGCTGAGCGGTGCCGATCCGTATCGGCTGAAGCTGGAACTGACCGAAACCATGCTGCTCGACGACATGCCGGCGGCCGTTGCCCGCATGCACCAACTCAGGGAACATGGCATACGCTTTTCGATTGATGACATCGGCACCGGCTATTCGTCGCTGGCCTATCTGCAGACACTGCCGCTGGATCAGTTGAAGATTGACCAGTCCTTCGTGCGCGAGCTGCCAGAAAACGGCAACAGCCTGGCGATTATCCGGGCCATCTGTGCACTGGCGGGCAGCCTGCAGCTGGAGGTGATTGCCGAAGGTGTGGAGACGGAGGAGCAACACAAGCAGTTGCAGGATATTGGCTGCCGGCATTTTCAGGGTTATCTGTTTGGCCGGCCCATGCCGCTGGACGAGTTCGAACGCCGAGTGACGATGGCACCGGAGGAAGAGCCGCAGAGGGCCTTGTCATGCCCAGGCAGATCAGAGTTGCATGCGAGAGCCGGGGAAGCCAGCACAGAGCGGGACGTTAAGCCATGTTGCTGAATCACGGCAGGGTGCTGCTACCTTATATGGCGATGATGGTTCTGGCCGAGCTGATGCTCATGCTGATGATGGAGTGGCTCGGGCTGGACATTCTGGGATTCTGGCTGGTTGCGGTGTTTGATGCCACTGCCATGTCTCTGACGGCCATTATCCTGCTCTTCTGCCTGACGAGTCGTGACCAGGACCATGGCGGTGTACTCAGGCCCGATGCCCAGTTGAAGGCCGGGGCGATCGTGTTTGTGACCGAGCTGCTGATCATGCTGCTGTTTCCGCTGGCTGCTCATGGCTGGCCGCAGGCCCTGCTTGATGCCGCCTTACTGTCTGCCGTCAGCGGTTTTCTGATTTACTGGCAGGTTTTGCTGCCCTTGCAGCGCAGCCAGAAGACTCAAGCCTCCGAGGCCTCTTCATCCATTGTCTGGGGAGCGCTGTTCACGTATCTGAGTTTGATGACCTGTGCCGGCATCATACTGTTCTCCGTCTATCAGCAACAGCAGCAGCAACGATATGAGGAGGTCGGTGCGGCTGAAATGTACCATCTCGACGGCGTCAGGCAGGAACTGCTGGCCAACCTGCACGAGGCGGCCCTCGACATCATCCTGCTTGCCGGCCAGGCGGAACGGTTTGTTACTCAAACCGGGCTCGGCTTCGACGAGCAGCAGCTGGCTGCCGATTACCTGACTTACCTTAAGGTGAGGCGCCACTATGCCCAGTTGCGACTGATTGACCGTCAGGGCGAGGAGCAGATCCGCGTGGAGCGCGCTCAGGACAAACCGGTAGCGATACCCGCCGAAAAACGCCAGAACAAGCGGCAGCGTGATTATTTCGGCAAGGCCATGCAGGCGGCCAGGGGTGAAATTTACATCTCGGGGGTGGATCTGAATATTGAACATGGCCAGGTAGAGATACCAAGCAATCCTGTCATTCGGCTGGCGACGCCCTTTTTCGATGAGGCAGGCAGCAAGCAGGGCATCGTTATCGTCAACCTGATGGCGGAGCGTTTGCTGGAGGGCTTGTCCAGGCAGAGACAGCCTCTGCGGGGGCGGCTGATGCTGTTGCACCATGAGGGCTTCTGGTTGTATGGCGTTGAAGAAGCGCGGCGTTGGGGCTTTGTGCTTGACGAGCGGCGTCAGCACAGCTTTGCCAGCAGTCACCCCGCCGTCTGGGAACAGATGCAGGGGCAGCCTGAAGGATTTATCCGGGCCCCCGAGGGGCTTTATGCCTACCAGAAGCTGACTGCGCGCGATCACTCGGGGCTCGGCGCCATGGCGTCCGACGAGGCCGGGCTGCAGCCGCCTCAGTGGTGGCTGATCTCCGTTGTCGACAGCAGCGTCTTCGCACAGGACATGGCCAGGATCCGCAATCTGCTGTTGGTGATTTCGCTGTTCTTTGCCGTGCTGACCGCCATCGGTATTCTGTTGTTCTGCCACACCCTGAACAAGCGGATAGAGGCGGAGCGCAAGCTGCATCAGCAGGCAAATTTCGACTTTCTCACCGGGCTGGCGAATCGGGCTCTGTTCACTCGTACCCTGGACGGGGAACTGCAGCGCAGCCGGCGCAGCGGTGTCGACGCGGCGCTGTTTTATATGGATCTGGATAACTTCAAGCCGATTAATGACAGGCTTGGCCATGACGCCGGCGATACCGCACTGAAAGAAGTTGCGCGACGGTTGCAGCACAGTGTGCGACCTTACGATACGGTGGCTCGCATGGGCGGTGACGAATTTGCCATTCTGGCGTCCGGCCCGCTCAGATCGGGGGATATCGACACCCTGGCCAGGCGCATCCTGGACGCCTTTGTGCCGCCCGTCGAGGTTGCCGGTCAGCGGTGTCAGCTGGGCGTCAGTATCGGTATTACCCTGTTGCACCAGGGGGTCCGTCACCACGATCAGGCACTGGCCGCAGCCGACAGCGCCATGTATAAAGTCAAACAGTCCGGCAAGCAGGGGTTCTTAGTGGTGCCGGCACTCTCGGTGTCGAAAGATACGGATGATATGGCATAA
The DNA here is from genome assembly GCF_002936955.1 of Oceanisphaera arctica. GTDB lineage: Bacteria > Pseudomonadota > Gammaproteobacteria > Enterobacterales > Aeromonadaceae > Oceanimonas > Oceanimonas arctica. The sequence continues at coordinate 34,575 of NZ_MPZM01000021.1, forward strand.
ACCGGGTTGAGCGGTGCCCTGGTCGTAACGGACTCAGCCCCTGAGGGCCCCGGCGTTCTTGGCGGCAATCCACTGGGACATGTATTTGGTGCTCATCATGCTGTGGTGGCGGAGCATGCTGCCGGTGAAGTTGTGCAGCCGGTGCTCGTCCAGACTGGCCGCCGTGTCCTGAATGCGTTCGATCAGTCGCGCACCCAGCATCTTCCCGTCATAACGGCTGTGTAGCAGCTCGGTACCCTGCCGCTGCGCGACCTGCCAGGCTTGCTCATCCTTGTATAACGCCACTGCCGCCGCAGCGAACGAGTCGGCATCATCGGCGATCATGCCGGGCCAAGGCGCATCGCCGTGCATGCCTTCGCTGCCAATTGGTGTGGTGATGCTCGGTGTCTGCATCATCATGGCATCCAGCAGTTTGCCCTTGATGCCGGCGCCGAAACGCAGCGGTGCCAGGCAGATGCGCGCCTGTTCGATCACCACAAAGGCATCAATCGCCCAGCCCTTGATCAGAAAGCCGGTTTTGGGGTTGTGCAGCGCCGTGGCCTTGGGTGGCGGGTAAGAGCCGTAAATGTGCAGTTCGGCCTCGGGCAGCTGCTTGCGGATCAGCGGCCAGATCTGTTGCAGGTAGAGCACCGCATCCCAGTTGGGGGCGTGACGGAAGTTGCCGATGGTCATGAAGTGCCGACGGCTCGCATAATCGGCGGTCTGAGCGGGAAGGCGCTCCAGATTGACCATGAAGGGCAGATGATGCAGCAGGCGGCTATCTACTTTGAAGCGCTCTTGCAGCAGCGCCATTTCAAAGTCCGAAATAATCAGCGACAGGTCGCAGCGCAAAATGGCGGCGATTTCCCGTCGGGCGATGTCATTGAACAGGTCGGCGGTGGTCATGGCCTGGCCCGCCTTGTGCGCCTGATGGCGCGCATGACGCAGGCACTGCAAGTCTTCGGTATCCAGTATTCTGAGCGCCCGGGGGCAGTTTTTCTCGACCCGCCAGCCGAACTGTTCTTCCATCATGAAACGATCGAACATAACGATATCCGGCCCGTATTCGGCGACATAGGCATCGAAACTGTCGCAATTGAGCGCTATGCTCCGGCTGGAAATACCCTCGGCGGCCAGGTCGACCATGTGCTCGGTACGTTGAGCCGGGGTGGCGAACTCCACCTGCCAGCCCTGCTGTTTATACAGCCGCAAAATAGACAACATGTGGCTGCCGGCGGCGGAAGAATTGGGCTCGGGCCAGACATAGCCAATCACCAGTACTTTTTTCATGTCATTGTTTTCCTGTCGTCACCTGATGAAGGTGTTCGGATTTATCACTGTGCTGTGTTCTGCTGTGTTCTGCTGTGTTCTGCTGTGTTCTGCTGTGTTCTGCTGTAGTCAAAGAGGAAACAGGGTTGCCTCCTCCGACAAGCTTCGGTGAAATGTCACTTACCAATCCCGAACAAAGGGCCCGCTCCGCCGACCCGCTCAAGCACCTCCCTGTGACGCTCAGCACATGACATCCCTGTCATGTGATGGTCGGCGGAGCAGATCCCTTTGTCCTCCTTGATGCAGCAGAGTCGCCTGTTGGCACTGTCTGCAGGCAACTCGGTGTATCAGAAGAGGAAACAGAGATTGCCTCCCACGACCGCGAAATGCCAGGGCCGGAAAATGCTCCTGCCGTTCCGGCATTCCCGCCATCCCTGGCGGTCAGATGGCATTTGTCGAGCGTCACATGGATGTGCTTGAGCGTGTCGGGGGAGATGACCCCTGTTGTCTCTTTGCACTCCAGCTCAGCCCCTACCGTAGTGGTCTTCAAAGCGGACTATGTCGTCTTCGCCCAGATAGGTGCCGGACTGCACCTCTATCAGCTCCAGCGGTATTTTGCCCGGATTCTCCAGCGCGTGCTGCTGCCCCAGAGGAATGTACACCGACTGATTTTCGGTGAGCAGCCGGGTCTGATCGCCCTGAGTAACCCGGGCGGTGCCGCTGACCACCACCCAGTGCTCGGCCCTGTGATGATGCATCTGCAACGACAGGCGGGCACCGGGATTAACGGTAATGCGCTTCACCTGATAACGTTTGCCGCTGTCGATGGCATCGAACTTTCCCCAGGGACGATAACACTCGCGGTGGATGATGTGCTCTTTGCGGCCCTGTGCCTCGAGTTGCTCCACCAGCCGCTTTACGTCCTGCTCTTTGCCCTTGTGAGCGACCAGCACCGCATCCTTGGTTTCGACTATCACCAGATTCTCTACCCCCAGTGCGGCGACCAGGCGGCTTTCGGCATGGATCAGGCAGTTGTCGACCCCTTCGGTCAGCACGTCGCCGCAGAGGGTGTTGCCCTGTTCGTCCCGGCCCAGCACCCCGGCCAGCGCCGACCAGGAGCCAACGTCGCTCCAGCCCGCCTCCAGCGGCACCATGGCGGCGGAAGTAGTGTGCTCCATCACCCCATAGTCGACCGAAATATCCGGGCAGGTGGCAAAGGCCTCGGCGTCGAGCCGGATAAAGTCGAGATCCCGCTCGCTGCCGGCCAGTGCCGCCTGGCAGGCGGCCAACACCTCGGGCTGAAAGCGCGCCAGCTCCTGCAAATAACGTTTGGCCTGAAACAGGAAGATGCCGCTGTTCCAGTCATAATCGCCGGCGGCCAGATAAGCCTCGGCCCTTGCCCGATCCGGTTTTTCGACAAACTGCGCCACCTCGAAGCTGCCGCTTTGGCCGATGGCCGTGCCCCTGTGCAGATAGCCATAACCGGTTTCCGCACGGGTAGGCGGAATGCCGAAAGTCACCAGCTTGCCCGCCCGAGCCAGGGGCAGGGCCGCATTCACGGCGGCATGAAAGGCAGCCACATCCTCGATGGCATGGTCGGCGGGCAGCGCCAGCAACACGGCGTCTTCCGCTTGTTCACCGGCAGTCTGTTCACTGGAAAATAGCGCCGCCAGGGCGATGGCCGGCGCCGTGTTGCGGCCCACCGGCTCCAGCATGATTTGCGCCTGCAGCCCCTTCATCTGTCGCACCTGTTCGGCGGCCAGAAAGCGATGTTGTTCGTTGCAGAGCAGCAGGGGCGGTGCCGAACTCAGTCCGTCCAGCCGCTTGAGGGTGGCCTGCAGCATCGACAGCGATTCTTCTATCAGTGGCAGGAACTGCTTGGGGTGCTGCTGGCGCGACAGGGGCCAGAGGCGGGAGCCATGGCCGCCGGCCAAGATAACGGGGAACAGCATGGGCTCCTCCTTCTGATGGGTTTGCGGGGCTTGGGCTTGGATTTGGTTCAAAACAGCCGACTTCATCTGTTATCAGGTGACGCCAGTGACCCGACGGAATATCCAGGCGAACACCCCCTATCTGCTCCCGGTGCAGGCTGACCACCCGGTTGCCGACCGCCGCAAACATGCGTTTGACCTGATGAAAGCGGCCTTCGGTAATGGTGAGCAGCACCTCTCTGGGGCCGACGGATTCCAGTCTGGCCGGCAGGGTGGGGGAGGTTTCGCCCTGCAACAGCAGGCCCTGGGCAAAGCTGGTGGCCACTTCTTCTGCCAGCGGGTCCCGCAGGCCGACCCGGTACGTTTTTTCACATTGTTGCTGCGGCCGTATGATATTGAACGACCAGCGGCCGTCGTCGGTGAGCAGCACCAGACCCGTGGTGTCCGCATCCAGCCGGCCGACGATGTGCAGATCACAGGCCCGATCGATATCCAGCCGATGAAACAGCGACGGATAGACACCGTCCACGTTCGAGCACAGGGTGCCGGCCGGTTTGTGCATCATGAGGTAACGGGAGGGGCGAGCGACCAGACGCTGTCCGGCAAGGGTAATGCAGTTGTTTTCATGTACCTGGGTCGCCTCATCGGTTACCGCTGCCCCGTTGACGAAGATCTCGCCGGCATGGATGACCCGTCTGGCCTCGGTTCGGCTCAGCTCGGTACTCTTGCAGATGAATTTATCGAGGCGCATGGCAGGTCACGTTGGCAACAAAGAGCGCCATTATCGCACAGGCGGCATCGAAAACGATGTCGCTTCATGGCCGCTGCGCCAGGGGCTGTTCAGACTAACGACTTTTCCATGGCCAGATGCGGGATCCCTGCATCCATAAACTCGTCACCATAAGGCGTAAAGCCCAGCTTGGTATAGAAGTCGACGGCGTGTGTCTGGGCGCCCAGATACACCCTCGGATAACCCCGGCGTGCCGCTTCGTCCACCAGCGCCTGCACCACGCGGCCGCCCAGCCCCAGGCCCCGATAGTCCCGCAAAATCGCGATGCGACCGATATGACCATCGTCCAGCATGCGGCCGGTACCTACATATTTACCATCTACCGCCACCAGCACCTGCATGGCCGACGCATCCAGGCCATCGAACTCCAGCTCGGGAGAGACCCCCTGTTCCTGCATGAATACCGCCTCGCGGATGGCGCGAATGTGTGGCTGGTGTTCGTTGTCGTAGGCGATGATGTTGACGTTCTGCATTGGTTATCCTTTAAAAGTGCCCAAAAGTGTGAAAATTACGTGTTTCCTAAGCCGTCCGGCCGCTGTTTTTGCCGCCTGCGCGGCAACCTTGTTGGCATGCCGCTCCGGGTTTATCTGCGGCCCTGTTTCTCCCGGGGCAACACCCTGGCAAGCGCATCCATAAAGCGGCTGGCGCTGTGCAGCAGCCGTTTGAACTCGTGGACGTCATCCGGCAGGCCGATGATGGAATATATCAGCTTGTCGTCATAGGTGCGGATGTCGCTCAGCCGGTTTGTTTTCTGCTCCGCCCAGAATAACAAATCGACCGCTATGTGGTCGGCCAGAAGCCGGTGCATCCGTTCATCGTCATTGGTGCGTATGACAAGGCGGTTTTTCAGCCGACCCGTGTCGAGGGTGCTGGCTTGCCGGAAGCCAATCCATTCATCCACCCGGGTGGTGATGGTTCGCGGCCGGATGCGAAAATCGAAATCATGTGGCGGCAGGCCCTTGAACAACACGTATGTGTACTCGATGGACTGACCGTCGATGCCCGTGGACGCGCTGGACACTTCCACCTCGATGCCGGAATGGGAATACAGGAGTTGCGGCATCAGAAACGGACTGTTCGAGGTCACAACGCCATTGGTTTCTGCGGCCAGCCGTTTCAGCATGGGGGTTATGTGGCGTGTTGCCCGGCCATGCAGTATCCAGCCTAGCAGCAGGCCACACAGGATGATCAGACTCACGAGAACAGCGGTACTCATCTCTTCAACTCTCCCGGTCTGAATGTATCAGGGTGAGATGCTCATCGACAGCTTCGTCGCAGAGGCGGGTGGCGGCATGCCATCCTGAACCAGATAAGGGGTGATCAGCACCACGGTTTCGGTCTGCACGTCCGTATAGGTTGACTGCTTGAACAAGCGTCCCAGCAAGGGGATATGCATCAGGATAGGCACGCCCTTGACCCCTTCTTCGGTGGTTTGTCGGATCAGCCCACCGATAAATACCGTCTGACCGCTGTTGACCAGCATCTGGGTGGTGACCTCGGTGGTACTCTGAGAGGGAATTCCCTGCTGATTGACGGTTCCGGTGCTGACCTCGGGGTGGATCTGCAGCAGGATCCGGTTGGCTTCGTCGACCGCCGGTTTGACCTTGAGGATCACGCCGGACTCAAGAAAATCGATGCTTTCGGTGGTGATCTGGTTGATGGTGGTGGTGACCTTGAACCCCTGGCGGTCGCCGATGACAGTGCTGGCTTCCCGGTCTTCCAGTGCCAGTATCTTGGGCGTCGAGACGGTATGCAGCCGGTTCTTGGTTTGCAGGGCGTTGAAGAAAACCTCCAGGTTCGGCGTGACCAGATCGATGAAAATGCCGTCGGTACCCGGCACCAGCCCGGAGGTGCCGACGATACCCTCGCCACCTTTAAAGAGCTTGGCCCAGTCGATGCCGAAGACATCGGAGTCGGTCAGGGTAACGTCGAAAATTTTGGCTTCAATCAGTATCTGTCGTGGCTGACGGTCGATTTCCGCGAGCAGTTCGCCGATGCGTTCGAGAAATTCCGGCTTGTCTTCCACCACCAGCAGGCCGCGCTCCGGCAGGGCGGTGATATTGCCGTAGCTGGAAATATACTTGCTCAGAATATCCATAATGGCGACCGGGTCCGAATACTGGACCTTGAATGTTTTCAGCCTGGTCAGGTTGTTGTAGCTGTATTTGCCGACATCTTCGCGCTTGCGAATGAAATAACTCCCATGGCGACGCTCCACCACGAAGTTTGCCGACTCGGCGATCATCTGAATGGCATTGGATACTTCGACCTCGTAGAGGTTGACCGATACCTCACCCGATACCCCGGTCGCCAGCATGATATTCAATTTCTGCTGACGCGAGAGCATGTCCATGACTTCGGCAATGTCGACATTGTTGACGTTGAGAGACACCGTTTTGGCCAGCGCGGCCGGGCTGATGAAAACGAGAATGGGAATAAGAAAGGGGATCAGGCGCTTGATGGCCGGAGAAAGATGAATCATAGGCATAGTGATTGAAGCTCCTGCTTCTCTATTGCGTTATCGGGACGTCCGTTCCTTGAGAGAGATACGATATCTGTTTGAGCCTTTTTCGAACAGGGTTTCTTCCTGAGTGACTGAAATCAATCGATATCCGTCGAATTCGTCACCGAGTGCCAGTATGGTGCCGTCGATATTGGCCAGCGAGGTATCACCGGCCACCAGCAGGGCGCGCAGCGTGAAGCTGGGGGCCGGCTCGGCCTGCGTCGTCGTGGCGCGGGCCGGCGACTCGGTCTGTGGCCTGACAAAAGGATCCCGCAATGGCATGCCGGTGTCTGCCAGGGCGGTGGTCGCGAGCAGCCAGAGGCTGAGTGGGTAGAGAGGCTTCATGTTCATGATTCCGCCTTGTAGGCCACTATGGTGAGCTTGATATCGATGCGGGTGTCATCGTTCTGGGTACGGACCGGCCTCATGTCGAAGGCGGAGATGACCACAAAACCGAGTTGGTCGTTCAGTTCACGGTTCCAGCGATAAAAGTCCATGTAGCTGCCACTGAGCTCGATATCGAAAATCAGCTCCTGAAATACGTCGATACGGCTGCCCGTGCGAGGCACCAGACTGGTCAGCTGCATCCGGTTTTTCCAGGAAAGATTCTGCAGCGACTCGATAATATGGCTGCCAAGCTGCTTGGCCGGGCGCTGAGCCATGTCGCCGTGAATGGTGCGCCGCAGGGTTTCCACCTCGGTGCGGAGTTGGTCGAGCTGGCTGCCGAGCTGTTGCCCCTCCGGCAGCGACCCCTGGTGCAGCATCAGGGTGTCTCTCGCCACACCGTAACGTTTCAGCTCCGGCAGCAGCAGGTAGGTGACCAGCGCAACCAGCAGCAAGAGACCGCCCCCGGCCAGCGTCAGCAGCAAGGTTCTTGATGGATTCCCATCGAACTTTATGTCCGGTTTCATGGTGCCTCCCCCGAGCTGAGTCGTGCGGTTAATTCAAAGTCCAGCACCTCGCCACTGGTGTAGCGGCGCAGACTGGTACGGCTCAGATTGACCTCGGCAACCTGGGGCTGTTCGGACAGCTGGCGCAAAAAATGAGACAGCGCCCGGTGATCGTCCGACTGACCGCGAAGCGTCATGTTCATGTCCAGCTTCAGCGCTTCCTGCCGGGTGGCGGAACTGTCTTCGGCCTTTATCAGGATGAAATACCCCTGAGTCGAGGTACCCGGTGGCTTGTCGACCAGGCTGCTGGCCCGCCGAAAGCTCCATTCCTGAAACCAGACCGGGTTGTCACCCAGCGCCTTGTCGACGGCATCAAACAGATCGGACACAGCCACACCGCTGCGCAGGCCTTCGAGAAAACGCAATTCTCGCTGCAGGGAGCCCTTGGCCTTGATCAGTTCCTGCAGCTGGTTTTGCTGGTAGCGAATGTCGTTCTGCTGCTGCTGCATGGCGAAGATCCGGTTTTCTTGCCGGTCGTTATGACGTGACAGCAGCAATACGGCAAGCATCAGCAGCAGTATGGTCGCCGCCAGTATCGCGAAGCCGAAAAAGCATCGACGTATCATCAGCCGGCCGGCGCGGTAGTCCGGCGGAATGAGATCCAGTTCATGCATGGGGTGTCAGCTCCTTCAGTGCCAGGCCGGTGGCAATACAGAGATCCTGCTGGCCATCCGGTGTGTGCCACCGCTCCCCCTGAAATGCGCCCAGCGGGTCCGGATAGTGTGCCGGAATCTCGATCAGGCCCTGCAGGTGCTCGCGCAGGCCGTTCCAGCGGGCCAGGCTGCCGAACAGATAAAGGTTGTGCACCGGCTGACCATGCAGCTCCGAGGCGGCATAGATCAGGGTTCGGTGGATCTCGTCCTTGAGCTGCATCAGGTCGGGCAGCAGTATGTCCAGGGCCAGTGCCCGAGCCTTGTCGTTGCAGGGCCGGGCGGTAGACCAGTGTTCCGACTGACCATCGGTATCGGCCGAACACATCAGGGCCCGGGCCTGCAGGCTGGAGATATCCAGCTCCGAGGCCAATCGCTTGAGCAGAGCGGCTTCGCCGAAACCGATGCTGTGGTCAATCACCAGACGCCGGCCCGCAATCATGGTCAGGTAGCTGTTGTCGTTGCCAAAATTGATCACCAGGCTGTTACGGTCCGGAACATGGCCATTGAGCCAGAGGATCAGACGGCTGATGGCGGTTTGACCGATTTCAACCGAGGCCACGTCCAGCCCGGCCCGGCGCAGCAGCTCCAGGTAGTCGATCACCTCGCTGCGGCGGGCCATGGCGATTAGTACCAGTCGTTCGGGCCTGTCATCGGTGGTGCGGATCGGTACATAGTCGACGATCAGATCCTCGAGTCGTTCGTTCAGCCGCTGGGCCAGGGTGGTCAGTATGATGTCGGTTTCATCCTGGCCGGGCTTGAGCTGATAGCTCAGCGACAGGGTTTTGACCTTGTCTGCGGGCAGCAGTGTGCTGACGCGCCGGCCGCGAAAGGGATGCTGTTTGAACGCGTTGGCCAACATGGCTTTCAGGCTCTGTGGCGAGGCCAGCAGGGTATCCCGGTCGGCTGGGTAGGGGAGCGAGCAGGCCGCCTGCAGAATAGGCGACGCGCCAGGGGTCTGCGACTTGAACTGGGCCAGGTTGAGGCGGTTCAGTGACAGTTCAAGCCCGATGGTATGGGTACGGGGTCGCCTGAACCAGGTGGCAACCGGCATGTTAAATGCCATGGATTTGGGTATAGCCATAGCCATACTTCCTCTCGTCAAACATGGGCATAGCCATAGACATAGTCATACTTCCTGTTGTCAAACATGGGCACGACCCGAGCAGAGGCCAAAGAGGCCGGTGCCGGGGCAAGCGCCGGACGGGAGGCAGAGCCGCGTGTCACTGGCCATAGACAATAACCAGCTGTGGTGCATGAGTGCCCTCCCGGGAGTAGAATTCGAGGCCATTTTTGTTCGGAACATCGGCGATGATCTGCACGCCGTGATTGGGGGAAACGCCGCCCGGCCACTCCTTCACCAGCCCTGTGACATCGAATTCATACCAGCCGGTATCGGCAATGGGCAGAGAGGCCACCACCGTCGGATCGTAGCTGCCGCCTGGCCCCGCGCTCCAGTTGTGGCTGCCGTCGCGGCTGAGCCAGCTGGCGCCCTGTTCGGTCCAGCTTTCCATGATGCGGTGTACCTGCAGGTTCCAGCTCTGGTTGCCGACGCGGGTGTGGGCGTACAGGCGTAGCTTGGCGCTGTCGACCAGGGCATCGGCCGGCAGGTCGCCGAGGTCGAAGCGCAGCAGGGTCGCCCGCCGATAGCCCTTGTTATCCATGGCAACCTGGAGGCCGGGCTCGCTGCCCATATTGTTGGTCTGGTTGCTTTCGAGGATGAAGGTGTCGCCGGCGGGGGGCAGGATGATTTGTCGGGTGTCGTCCTGGTTCGTGCGGGTAAGCAGCCAGTATCGATCGTCGGGGTGGCTGCCAAACACATGGGCGCAGGTCTGCGGGTCGATGGCCGCCGAGGTGGGTTTGGAGATACCGAACCCGCCTATCGGGTAGCCATCCAGCCAGGCGCCCTGTGCCGAGTAAAGGTGCGCGTAACCGAGGGTGATGTCGGTGACCCAGAACTGGTCGGTGTCGGGCAGGTGGGCGATACCTTCCATGCTGCCGCTGTAGTTTGAGGGTGCCCCCGGCTTGACGATGAGGTCGCGACTCTGTACCAGAGTGAAATCCTGCGCGATGATGAAAAGCCGGTTTGTGGCTTTATCGACAAGCGCGATATGGCCGTCATGACTGCCGCCCTTGATGTAGCTGGCGCCGCGCAGATCGGATGCAAAGTCGACCGACACAGTTCTATAGCTGCTGCCTGGCGGCAGGGTCGGGTCAATCAGGTAGATCCTGCCAGCCTTGACCGCCAGCAGCTTACCGGCCAGCTCTCCCGAGGGTACATAGGCCACGCCCTCGAGGCCGGACAGGCCGGTGGTGAAGGTATCGTCGAGCAGTTGGCCTGCGTGGTCGAGCAGCACCAGCCGGCCGGAGCCGCCCACCGCGACCCAGCCGCCACTGGCCGGTACTGTTGTGCCATTGAACGGCATGCCTTCCGGCACCGGGGTGATGCCGGTGTTGTAGCGGTAGGCCTGCCCCGTTGTGCTGAATTCGCCGGCAACGCTGTCGGGAATGAACAAGGCACTGCAGGACTGGGGTTCGGGCGCCGTGCATTGGGCGCCGCAGGGGCAGTGATAGCGGATGGTCAGTTTCGGCCGCAGGGCGGCCGTGGCGTGGTTGCTGCTGCTGAAGTCCGCATGGTTGACGCCGGGGCTGCCCAGCAGCATCAGGCCGTAGTTGTTCTGAGTGCCCGCGACCCAGTCGCCGACCAGGGCGGTGATGTCCCATTGGGTGGCTCCCGGGGCGAGCGGGTCAATCACGGCGCTGGTGATTGCCGTGGGGTCGACATCGCCACCGGGGCTGGTCCAGTTGACCGACGTTCGGGCCTGGTTCCAGTTGGCCTGGGTCTGATGCCAGTCACGGGTGACCCGGTGCAGATCGATGGCGGCGATGCTACCTGACCCTATGCCTTCGAGGTTCATCTCCAGGGTCGCAGAGGTGATCAGTGCGGCAGTCGGGATGCCGGAAAGGTCAAAGTTCAGCAGGCCACGTTTCTGAACGTTGGTCTTGTTGCTGATACGCATTTCGGGCACGGCCCCCCAGTTGGTGCCGGGGGAGCCGTCATCGAGATAGGTGTCTTTGCCGGCGGCGGCGGCAGGCTGCAGCACCAGGCTGGTACCGGTCGCGCCGGCGTCGCAGGGGCAGGCGTAGGTCAGCACCATTCGTGGGCGCAGGCTGGCGTCGGTGTGCTCTTTCGAGGCGAAGCGCGGGGCTGAGAGTAGGCCGGTTTTCAACAGCAGGCCGTAGTTGACGTCGGTGCCGTCGAGCCAGCGTGAGACCTGGGGGGCAATATTCCAGCTGACCCAGCCGGGGGCCAGGCGGGCCGACGCGCTGGCAATGGGCGTGGCCTGATGATCGCCACCCGGGCTGCTCCAGCCATTGTTGCCATCATGGGTATTCCAGGTGGCGCCGTTCGGGCTGCCTGTGCCCTGGCCGGTGCCTTCCACCCAGCTGCGGGTGACCCTGTGTGCCGTCAGGCTACCGCCGAGACTGAGCGTATTGAGCTGATAGAGCTGCAGTTCGGCGCCGATCAGACGAACCCCGCTGGGCAGGGCCGAGAGGTCGAAGTTCAGCAGGCTGCGGCGGGTCCAGCTCAACAGGCCGCTGAGTTGCAGCTCGTAGTTGCCGAAATTCTGGTTTTGGTAGAACTTGTCGAGCAGGACGTCGCCCCCCGGGTCCGTGCCCAGCACCAGGGTCTGGGTGATCGGTGACTCGTAGGTATCGACCGCGTCACGACTGATACTGTAGCGGCTGCCGTCGGCCAGCAGGGCGCTGGCGGTGATGCTGACGGGTGAGCCACCGGTGGGGCTGATCACCGTGCTGTAGCTGTGGCTGCCGAACGCTTGATTGCCGAGGCTGGGATAGGCGGTGCAGTTGGCCTGCTGTGCCTGCCAAAAGGCATGGTTGAGGCCGGCTTCGGCCACATAACGCGCCTCGGTTCTGTTTGCCTCGCCGCGGCTACCGGCCAGATGCAGAGCTGTGTCGTGGCTGAGCAGATAGGAGATACTGGCCAGCAAGGCCAGGGTGATCACCACCGGCAGCAGCAGGTAGCCGCGCTGGTGACGCCGGTGCCGGTGCCGATAGTTGCGATTCACAGTCCACCTCCCAGCCGCACCCGGCGCTGCAGGCTGATGCTGTTATCGGCATCATGGGTCAGCGTCAGGGTGATATCCACCAGCTGGGCGCGACCGCCACCCAGGGGCACCCGCTCGATTCTCAGCAGGGTCACGCCTTCGGTAAGCACGCTTTCGGTAAAGTCGCGACCATCCACTTGGCTGTCGCCGTTCTGGTCGCTGAAGGCCGGCCAGCGTTCGATCAGCTGGCTGCCGTTGAGGTAATAGACCACCGGCTCGAAGTTGTCTTCCCCGGCCAGCCCGTCTTCGTCATCGTCATGATTGATGATTCCTTCATCGATAAGGCCATCGAAGTCGTCGTCGATGCCGGCCAGGCCTGGCTTCTGATCATTGTTCATATCGGCCGGCATATCCTCGTCGATGCTGCCGTCGCCATCCTGATCGCCGTTCCCCTGGGGGTCATCACCGTCGCTGCCCTGCTCGTCGTTGTCTCTGGCCGGATTGATGGCCGAGGACTCGTCGACGCTGCCATCGCCATCGTCGTCGATGCCGATGATGCCGGGGGCGCCGTCGAGCGTATTATCGGCATCGAGATCTTCGTCGATGCGCTCGGCTTCGCCCGGGTCGCGCTGCCCGTTATTGTTGCGGTCGAGAAAGTCCTTGTCGTTGTTGGCGTCGGCCCAGCCATCGCCATCGAGATCCTGACGCGGGCTCAGGGTCACCGCCAGCAGCGCTGTGGCCAGGGTGCTGCTGCCTTCGGGGGGCAAGGCAGGCACCGTCTCTACGCGAATATGCTCGGACCAGCTGGTGCCGGGGTTGTCGGCCAGCGGCAACAGCAGACGACGGCTGTTCTGCACCGACTCGGCCATGCGTGCCAGTGCAAAGCGGGCCTCATGAGCCAGGGTATTTTTTGTCTGGCCTTCGCTCTGCAGTTCGAGAGCGGAGCCGACCAGGCCGCCGAGCCCGGCCATCAGCAGCGAGAGTATCGCCACGGCACCGAGCAGCTCGGGCAGGGTCAGACCCTGCTGGCGCAGACGAGAGGCAACTGCGAGCGGCTTCATTGGCTGACCAGGGTTTCCAGGGACTGGGCTGTGCCTGCCAGTTCGACCCTGAGCCACAACAGACCGGTGTCGGCGCTGGCAAAGAGATCGCCGGTTTCTCCGTCATAAAAGGCCAGATACACCTGACGTTGCAGACTGCGGCCATCGCTGCTGACCACGCTGTCGGACAGGCTGCTGGGCGTTGTGGTGCCGGCCACGGCGGCACCGAGCTGGCCGTAGTCGCTGGCCAGTAGCTGCTCCATCTTGCCGGCCAGCAAGGGCCTGTCTATGTTCTGTTGTTTGTTGATGGCGGCCCCCTGGCTGCCGGATTGCAGGGCCTCCATGGCCGGCACCAGGCTCAGGCCGATGATAAAGGTCGCGATCAGGGCCTCGAGATAGGAAAACCCTCGTTGGGACGACGACCTTGTGTATCCTGTTCTGCTGTCCATGCGCGCACTCTTTGTTGTTGTTTTGTTTTTGTTGTTCTTGTGTTTGTTCTTGCCATGGGGATCACTGCCGGGTGATCCGACCGGTTATGGGGGCGACATTCAGCTGCTGTTGATGGTTGCCGTCGCTCAGTGTGACGGTGCCGCTGACCAGCAACCGCGGCGTGATGCCATCCAGATAGCGGGGTTCGCCGCTGGCCAGAAAGCCGATGTCCTGCTGGCTGCCGGCGACGCCCTGATAGACGAAGGTCGCCTCGTCGAGCCGGACTGGCTGGTAGCGGGCATCGGTGGCGAAGCTGACATCATAGAGCTGCTTGTCGAGCGGATGATAGACATCGAACACCACCACCGGCGAGGGGCCGGAATCGTCGATGCGGTACACCCGCAGCCGCTGGGTGGCGGTGTTCAGCAGAACACCGTGCTCGGCCCCGCTGCGCCGCGCTTCGCTCTGGGCAAAGCGGATGGCGCCAGCCACCTCGACCGCGGCCAGCTCCACCCGCTCCGGCCCCAGCGCCGTCAGCGAGGGCATCACCACCAGCGCCAGGGCGCCAAGCAGGGTGACCACCAGCAGCAGCTCGGCCAGGCTCTTGCCCCGAAGCCGCACCGGCACCACCGACATGGCTATCACCAATCACCAATCACAGGTCGTCATGATCTTCATGATTGATGAGGATCTTGCCTGTTAACGGGTCTAGCTTCCATCCACCTGCAGTTGTACCGGTTGCGTTCATGTTGAGGTCGCCACTCGTTGCGGCGTCAAGCACAACCAGTACGTTATTATTGGTGAATGGATCACCGGGCAGCGTTGTTTTCTTGTAATAGGGCCCGAAATCATAACCGCCGCCACTTTTTGAACAGGCCACACCCTCGCCATCGGTATAAAGAGTCAGCTGTGAGATGGCTGCAGAGGCTGAATGGGCAGCGCCTGTGCCGGCCGTACTACCATTACCACAGCCCGTGGCTAATTTGGCACCTGGATATTCCCCGTGCTGCTGGTAATAGAGGTCGATAACCGAGCGCAGGTTGGACAGGCTGCTCTGGGCAGACGCGGTTTTGGCATCGTCGGTGGAGGCACTGAACTGCGGTATGACGATGGCGGCCAGAATCGACAGTATGATTACCACAATCAAGAGTTCAATCAGGGTAAAGCCTTGTACTAGCTTCTTTTTTATGTTCATGGTACAGCCTCTTTTTATTAACATTAGCGCATGAAGGTGTGCATATGGGTCTTTTGTTTTCACTGTAGTCAAAGGCCTGAAAATCTCCATTAAAGGACAGGGTTATTGATGCATTGACGGCCCTCCGTTTTCATATCTGTTTCATACCTGTTCGGGCGGGCCACTCAGTGTGCGACCCGGGACAGCTTGAAGATTGGCAGGATCAGCGAGCTGACCAATACCCCGACGACCAGCCCCATCACCAGCAACATCAGCGGCTCAGCGAGCTTGGTCAGGGTGTTCAGGTGCTTGCGCAGTTCCCTTTCATAATGTTCGGTCAGGCGCAGCATGACCTTGGGCAGGTTGCCCGTGTCTTCGCCGGTACGCAGCAGCTGACGCGCCAGAGAGGGTATCCAGGCGGCCTTTTCAAAGCCGTAGGACAAGCCCTTGCCTTCGGTGACATTCTGCTGCAGCTGGCCGATAAACTGTTGAAACTGTCGGTTGCCGACCACATCGCGGGTGGCGTCCAGCGCGGTAACCAGAGGCACACCGTGACTGAGCGACAGCCCCAGCACCCGCAACGACTCGGTCAGATAGAGGCGGATATAAAAGCCGCGGATGCCGGGAAGCGTC
>NZ_MPZM01000022.1 GCF_002936955.1 Oceanisphaera arctica
ATCAGGCCCGCGTTGAAGGCACCGGCCTCGCCGATGGCCAGGGTGCCCACGGCCACGCCCTTGGGCATCTGCACGATAGACAAGAGGCTGTCCATACCGTTCAGCGCCCGGCTTTGTACCGGCACACCCAGTACCGGCAAACGGGTCTTGCAGGCAACCATGCCCGGCAGGTGGGCGGCACCGCCGGCACCGGCGATGATGACTTCAAAACCGCGGTCCACGGCCTGCTCGCCAAATTCCATCAATCGGTCGGGGGTGCGGTGCGCCGACACCACTTCCACTTCATAGGCGACCTGCAGTTTATCCATGATTTCTGCAGCACCCTGCATGGTGGGCCAATCACTCTTGGAACCCATGATGACGGCAACTTTTGCTTGCATGACTACTCCTGTTCAACAGCGTTTCAGCGACGTTTGTTTCAACCGTGTTTCAATTATGTTTCAACTATCTTTCAACGACGTCTAAACAACGTTCGGCATTTTGGTGGATCCGGGGGAGCGCGGATTATAACGAAAGGAGGGGGTGGCGGCTAGTCGGCTAATCGCCCAATGGTGGACATTACCCGAACGTCACGTTAAGGTATTGCGTCCTCACAAGTAAGCATCACGTATACCTAGGAGGTGTCCGCCCCATGATTGGTGCCATCGAAGCGTTACCTTAGTCACGACCATCAGTGTCGTCGACCACACATTACCAGGCTATCGCCAACGTCTCTAAGTAATTGTCCTTATTTATTGCCGATCCGTTTTTTACGGGATCTCCGCGTCCGTTGCCGCTAGCCAGGTCGTCTTAACCTACGCCAGTTCAGGTGCCATTAATCCGGTGTCTGTTGTCTGTGCGTATGCCTGCTCACCCGAGTACTCAGCTGCTCGAGCGCGAACAAGGAGATGAACTTGGAACTCTATCAATTTTCCAGCACCACTGTGCTATTGCTGCTGACCGCCTTTTACGGCGGCACCTATCTGATCACCACCTTTATCAAGAAAGAACAGGAAGACACCGACGCCTTCATGGTCTCCAACCAGAGCGTCGGCTTCGGCATAGGTGCAGCCAGCATGACCGCCACCTGGATCTGGGCGGCTTCTTTCTACGCCGCCGCCACCTCCGGCTATACCTACGGTGTTTCGGGCCCCCTGCACTACGGCCTCTGGGGTGCGCTAATGATATTGTTCATCTATCCCTTCGGTCGCCGCTTTCGCGCCCTTGCCCCCAAGGCACATACTCTGGGTGAAATCATCCACGCCCGTCACGGCTCTTCCAGCCAGTTGATCCTGGCATTATCCAACCTGCTCGGCAGCCTCATCAGCCTGATGGTGAACTTCACCGCCGCCGGTGCCCTGGTATCTGTGCTGTCGCCGTTGTCGTTTCAGACCGGCGTCATCATCGCCGGCGCAGGCGTACTGAGCTACACCCTCTGGTCCGGTTTCCGCGCTTCCGTACTGACCGATTTCGCCCAGCTGATCGCCCTCATGGCCATCGCCGTGGTGATCATCCCGGCGGTACTGTTTGCCATGGGTGGCCCGACCGAGATGCTCAATGGCTTTGACAAGCTCACCCTGCAACAGGCCGACCTGTTCTCGACCGACGCCATACTGCATCAGGGCGCGCCCTACTTCGTGGCCGTGCTGGCCTATGCGATCGGTAACCAGACCATTGCTCAGCGGTTGTTTGCCGTGAATGAAAAACACATCAAGCCCACCTTCATCACCGCTACTCTGGGCTATGGCGCCATCGTCATCGGTCTGGGCATGATAGGTCTGATGGCCCTGACCACAGGGGTTGAGCCGCTGAACGGCGACATGAATAACCTGATCCCGCAGATGGTGTCTTCTTATCTGCCGCCGGTGTTTATAGGATTGTTCTTTATTCTGGTGATCGGCTCTCTGTCGTCCACCGCCGACTCTGACCTGTCGGCGCTGTCGGCCATCATGATGGCCGACGTCTATGGCAAGAACATCGCCAAGGGCAAAGCCTGTCCCAAGCGCATGCTGTTTATCGGCCGTCTGACCATGGTGGCAGCCACTATGGTCGGTATCATTTTTGCCAGCTTCTCATTCGATATTCTGGTGATGCTGGTGTTTGTGGGGGCGCTGTGGGGCGCCATCGTGTTCCCGGTTATCGCCAGCTGCTTCTGGAACCGGGTCACCAATCGCGCCTTTACCAGCTCTGTGGTTGCCGGCCTGCTGATGTTCTGCATAGCCCGCTTCGAACTGGTGCCCATGACCGGCCC
This sequence comes from Oceanisphaera arctica, assembly GCF_002936955.1. Taxonomy (GTDB): domain Bacteria; phylum Pseudomonadota; class Gammaproteobacteria; order Enterobacterales; family Aeromonadaceae; genus Oceanimonas; species Oceanimonas arctica. The sequence continues at coordinate 2,231 of NZ_MPZM01000022.1, forward strand.
CATCGCGGTGCTGTTCGAGCTGCTGGCCAGCATCGGCGGCGGTGTAGTGATCGGCCTGATGGTGTTTGGCTTCCTCGGCACCCGTGCCGGTTTTGTAGCCGGCATCATTGCCGGGGTCGCGCTGATGTTCTTTGCCACCGGATTTTTGCGGGAATATACGGTGCTGCTGTCATCTCTGGTGGCCTACGGCGTCAGCACCCTGGTCTGTGTGGCCGTGAGTCTGCTCGACAGCGAGCAGTTCGACTTCAATCTCATCAAAAAGCGTGTGGGTCACTACGACCAAGGGCTCGATGCCGCATATACCGCTCAAATTGCCAAGGAGTCCTGATAATGAACGATCTGACCTTAGGAGCCTATATCCTGATCTGGCCCGCCCTCACCCTGTGGATACTGGTGGTGATTTGCAAGGCAGTGCTCAAGGATATGCGCGAGGCTAAAAAAGAAAACCGCGACCTGGTGTAATCACCTGTATCACGGCTTGCAGAAAAACAAAGGCGGACTTCAGGGTCCGCCTTTTTCATGGTCAATACAGGATTAGCAGCCAATTATACCAATCTGGAAAACTAACTGATCTACTTGGCTTCACGGTAAAGGTCGAACGAAGGGTTCACTCCCCCGACACGCTAAACCGCATCCCTGCGACGCTCAGCACATGACATCCTGTCATGTGATGGTCGCTGGAGTAAAACCCTTCATTCTCCCTAATGCTGCGGAGTCGCCTGTGGAGCGACCTGCAGACAACTCGGTGCTAAGGAGAGGTAACAGAGAGCGCCTCCCACGACCGTGAAATGCCAGGGCCGAAAAATGCTCCTGCCGTTCCGGCATTCCCGCCCTCCCTGGCAGTCAGACGGCATTTCCGAGCCCCCACGGATGGGTTCATGGCGTGTCGTGGGAGGTGACTCTGTTTCCTCTCGTGTCCCGTTTTAAAATAGATCATATTTTTATTTAGATTGGTATTATTCGGCCGCATCTCTGTTTATTTCCTGCACTGCTGTACAGGCACTCGGCTCATCCCCCTGGCTGCCGGGCCTCCTTGGGGGTAATGCCAAACCGGCTCTTGAAGCTGCGGCAAAAATGGGCCTGATCGCTGAAGCCCCATTTATAGGCGATATCGGCCAGGGTTCTGCCGGTGCCACTGCGACGGATATCGGCCACGGCTCCCTGCAGGCGTATTTCGCGGATCCACTGGCTTACACTAAACTCCTCGCCCTGAAACAGCTTGTGCAGGTAGCGGGTAGAGATGCCGCAGGCCGCCGCCACCTGCTCCGGGTTCAGATTCGAATCACGGATGTGTTCACGAATATACTGCTCCACACGCTGCTGATGCACCTGACACAAGCCGCTGTCTTCACTGGCGATGGCACGCTGATCGCCTTCCACCGCCAGTGCAAACAGCTCTATCAGCTGGCGCAGCAGGGGCTCTGTCTGGCGGTCGTCCAGATAGGCCACCTGATGGGTGATGCTGCGGAAAAAATCGAAAAAAACGGCACCCAAGCCCTGGCTGCGATCGAATTCGCTGAACAGGTGGCGCTCGGGCAGCCGCAGTCGGGCACGCAGCAAAGAGTCGGGCACCCGCAGCACCCACAGGCTGTTGTCGTTCTGATACTCGAATTCGTAGGGTTTGTCGCTGCGCTCCAGAATGAAACTGCCGGGTCGGCAACGCACGCTGCGCCGCTCCTGGCTGAAATGCACTTCCTGCCGCTCGGGAATGGTGATGAGAAAATGATTATCGCCGTGCGGGTTGATATGCTGCCGCAGACGTTGGTACTGGGTGGGGGAGCTGCTCAGAAACGAGATGCCAAACGGCGCCACGTCCCAGTTCCACAACTGCCCGTAAAAGCCCTGTCGCTCGGTGAAACGCAGGTCCATATCGAAATAGGTGCTTCCTATCACCTCACGCCAGTAGTCCTGTCGCTCCGGCACCGGCAACAGCGTGGTGTGATGGCATAAATGCATGCTCGCTCCTTCGCAAATCCATTGCGCACTGGTCAAAAAACCGCCGGACATGTAACCATGGTCCGGCGGTAACCTCAAGAATACGAGTGCTGAAACGGGATCCTCAGCTCATTCTGGTCAGGCGATAGCAGTTGTTGGCCTCCAGCACCAGGCACCAGCCCGGACGTACCACTATGTTGGTGGTCGGCTCCTCCACCACTGCCGGCCCCATGATCTCCAGCCCCACGTCCAGCCGTTCGCCGTGGTAGACACCGGTTTCAATCCAGTGGCCGTCGGCATCGAACAGCATGGGTCTGTGGCCCATCAAGGCATCGGCCAGAGTACGGCCAGTGGCGGCCAACTGCTGCGCCGGCGGCTTGCTCACCTTGCCGGTGAGGGTAGATTCAATGTTCACCAACTCCACCGGGTTGTTCGGCTCGCTGTAGGTATACAGCTCTTCGTGGCGGCGGTGGAAGGCCTCTAGCAGGCCGTCTATCGTGTCGGGAGTAATTTCGCCGCCGGGGAGTTCGACCGGACATTCGTGGATCTGCCCCTGATAGCGCATTTCCACGCTGCGCGACAGGCTGATGTCGCCCAACTGGAAGCCATCGGCCAGCAGATGCTCGGTGCCCTGGCTCTCCAGCTCGTGAAAGCGCTCGTTGAGCAGGCTCAGTTCCGCCTCCCGGTGGATAGGCATGGGTTCCGAGGCCAGGTAGTTGTAGCGCACGTCCGAGATGATCTGGCCGAAGGCGCAGAACACGGAAGCCACCTTGGGCACCAGCACGGTACGGCTGCCAATTTCCTCGGCCAGGGAGCTGATGTGCATGCCGGCCGCGCCGCCGGCGCAGACCAGAGCGAAGTCGCGCGGATCATAGCCCCGCTCGATGGAGACCCGGCGAATACCGTTGACCATGTTGAAGTTGACGATGGTGCTGATGCCGTAGGCCGCCTTTTCCACACTGATGCCGAGCGGGTCGGCCACGTGCTTTTTCACCGCCTGCCAGGCCGCATCCCGGTTCAAACGGATGGTGCCGCCCAGCACGGCGTCCGGGTTAAGGTAGCCGAGCACCAGGTTGGCGTCGGTCACGGTAGGACGGGTGCCCCCCTTGCCGTAGCACACAGGCCCTGGGGTCGCGCCCGCACTTTCGGGGCCCACCTGCAGCATGCCGAATTCGTCCACCTGACAGATGGAGCCGCCGCCGGCGCCCAGGGTTTCCACCTGGATCATGGGCACGCCGATACGGTAGCGTAAAAAGTCGATGTCCTTGCTCAGGTTGGTATGACCGCCCTTGGTCAGGGTAATGTCGAACGAGGTACCGCCCATGTCCACCGTAATCACGTTATCGATGTCGAAGGGGCGCGCCACGTAAAGACCGGCCTGGGGCGCAGAGGCAGGGCCCGAGTTGATGGCGTTGACCGCCCTGCCCTGCATGGCCTCGCCGATAGCCAGGCCACCGTTGGACTGAAAGTAACGCACCGGATATTTGGCGCCCAGGTTCCTGAAGTACTCGTCGATACGCTCCACATAACGGCGCATCACCGGGCTCAGGTAGGCGTTCACGACCGTGGTGGAGGTGCGGCTGTATTCGCGGATCTGCGGGTACACCTCACTGCCGGTACACACAAAGACCCCGGGCAACAGCTGCTCGATCAGCTCCTTGGCTCGCCGCTCATGGCCCGGGTTGCGCACCGCCCACAGGAAGGAAATGGCCACGCTTTCGACCTGCTGCTCTTTGAAATAGGCCGCCGCGTCGATAATTTGCTGCTCGTTGAGCTCGCTGTACTCGGTGCCATCGGCCAGAAAGCGGCCGTCTATGCCCCGGCGCAAATGTCGCGGCACTATCATGTGAGCCGGGGGGAAGTCGGCCTCGTAGCGATAACCTTCTTCCTTGTGGCCCAGTCGAATTTCTATGCTGTCTTCGTGGCCCGTGCTGCACAGCAGGCCAACCTTGACCCCTTTCTTCTCGATTAACGCATTGAGCGCCACAGTAGTGCCATTGATGCACAAATCGCATTCCTGCACTATCTGGCTCACCGGCTTGTTGAGCGCCTCGGCAATCTGTCCCAGGCCGTGGTGGATGGCAATAGTGCCGTCCTCGGGGGTAGACGGGCTCTTGAATACCCGAATATTGCCGTCGTTCTCGGCCAGTACGAAATCGGTGAAGGTGCCGCCGGCATCCACGCCCAGACGATATTTGCTACGCATAATCAGTTTCCTTACCTTTTAAAGAGTTCAGCCACGCAGGCGTTCGGTCTCGGCCCAGTTCACGCTCAGGCAATCGGGATTGAGCGCCACGCCGTATTCCAGTTCGGCCGCTTCCAGCGATACCAGATCATTGCGCACGTCTTCCAGCACCGCCTTGGGGTCCCGCTCGAAGGCAGGGCCATAGCCACCACCGCCCGGGTTGATGTTGGTCACCCGCTCGCCCGGTTTAATGGTGAGCATGGTGTTGTGCTTGTGCACCTGCTGGCCGTCTGCTCTGTCCACCACCAGCTTGCCCAGCTTGGGCTCAAGCAGCCGGTTCTCGGCACCTGCCGCCCCCAGGGTGGCAATTTGGCGGCCTTCGCCGAAGGCGATGACCTGCATTTCGTGATCTCTCGGCTCTACTTCCCAGGCCGTGCCCGAACCACCGCGATACTTGCCGGCACCCCCGCTGTCCTGCAGCAGGCCATAGCGGTGAATGATGATCGGGTAGGAATATTCGAGCAGCTCTACGTCGCCGGAGCTGAGCGCACCGAAGCAGCACAAGGGCCCCACCGCGTGCCAGCCATCCATCACCTGGGTGGCACCGGCACCGGAGATAATGGAAGCCAGTACCATGGTCACGTACTGCTCGCCGCTGCGCGGATCCATGCCCGCGATATTGATGCCGCTGGCATGGCCCCAGGACGCGGTGACCCGCTCGGGAGCAGCCTGCTCCAGAGCCTGGCGCACGGCGTCGGTCAGGGTTTCCATCGGGGTGGTCGTACAGTTGACGTGGGGCGCCGGCTCAACCGCATTACACAGGGTACCCTTCTCGCCCAGATCCACGGTCACACAGCGATACAGGCCCTCGTTGTAGGGCGGAGGCAGCTGGGCAAACATCATCAGACCCAGATAGACGCCGGACAGGGAGTTACCCTCGTAAGAGTTGATGAAATACGGGATTTGCGGCGGACTCTGCACGGCAATGTGCAGCTGGTCGCCGGTGACCGTGATGGTACTGGTGATTTCCATCTCGCCAAAGCCGTGACCGGCATCTTCCAGCATGGCACTGCCATGGTAGACGCCATCGGGCACGTCGCGGATCAATGAGCGCATCTGCCGGTCGGCCATGTCTTTCAGCTCGGCGATGCAGGCCTTGACCGTATCCACCCCGTATTTGTCGAGCAGAGCAATCAGATTGCGCTCCCCCACCCGGCAGGCGCCGTACTGGGCGTTGATGTCCCCTTCCTGATCGCGCCTTGCGCGCATGTTGGTGAGCAGCAGGTTGATCACGTCTTTCCGGGGCTTGCCCTGTTCCCACAGTTTGACCGGCGGAATGCGCAGGCCCTCGGCGTAAATTTCCTTGGCGTCCGGGTTATAACCGGCCGGCACCGGACCGCCGATGTCGGTGAGGTGACCCTTACACACGGTCCAGAACACCAGCTCGCCTTTGTAGAACACCGGTTTGTACATGCAGCAGTCCAGGATGTGACTGCCCTTGTAGGCCGGGTCGTTGTGATAGATGACGTCCCCTTCCTGAATGTCGCCGTCGAAGAACTCGGCCACCGCCTTCATGGCCGGGATCAGCGAACCCAGGTGAATAGGAATGTCCTGGCCCTGAAGAATCATCTCGGGAAAATGGTCAAACAGGGCGTTACTGTAATCGTGAGCCAGGTTGAACACGCTCGAACGCCCGGTCTTTTCCAGGGTGAGAGTCATTTCCCGCTGGGTGGTTTCCAGCGCTCCGCGCACCACCGCCAGGGTTATGGGATCTACATGTGTGGCCATCGTCTACCTTCCGTTTTATGACTGGCTGAATGACGGTTAACAAACTGTTACCGCAACGTTTCGCCGCCAGTATAAAAGCCGTTCCCCCCGGCCGAATTGACGATGAGCGCACCCGCTTTTGACCATCAACGCACCCGGCAGTGATGCACTGGCTGGCAATAGCCGATGCGCTCAGGTGCAATTTTCTTCCTGTCGGGTCCTTTTATGCTGCATGGGTCAGTAATGGCTCAACAGGGGTTGAGCCTTATCCCGAGTGAAAAGGAGTTTGCCATGGCGAATATTTCGCACCCCCAGAGTTCGGATCCGGACTTCACCCGTTCACCCGTGCCCCAGAGCGCACGCATGTCCCGTTTCGGCCTTACCATGGCCTGGTGGTCGGTGTGCAGTGCCATGTTCTGGCTGGTCGTGTCTGCCACCCTGGCCATTCATTACGGCACCGTCAATACCCTTATCGGTCTGGGCCTGTCGGCGCTGTGCTACAGCCTGATCAATGCCGTTATCAGCCGCCATGCCATCCGTACCGGGCTGTCGGTGGGGCTCTTTTCCCAAACGCTGCTGGGAAGGTCGGGGGCGGCCCTTGCCACCCTGATTTTCTTCGCCACCGCCATTTATTACGGGGTGTTCGAAGGCTCGGTGATCGCGGTGGCCATTCAGGGTTACTTTCCGTCCCTGACCCTGAACCAGGCCTATTTGCTGGTGGTGCTCTACAGCGTGCCTCTGGTACTGGGCAGCGTGCAGCGCTGGCTCGACAAGCTTAACGGCGTGCTGCTGCCCTTCTACCTGCTGGGGCTGGCGGCAGCGGTGCTGATGACCCTCAACACCTACGGCTACAGCCATGCCTGGCTGGAACTGGGGCCGGAAGGCGGTGCGTCAGCCGACGGCTGGTGGCGCTGCTTCAGCTACTTCATGGGGGTGTGGATCCTGATGATGTACACCTGGGACTATGCCCGCATGGGCAAAGAGGAAGACGCCGACTACCACGCCCGTTTCAATTTCGGACTGCCCTTCTATGCGTTTACCTTTCTGGTCAACGGCGTGGTCGGCATCTTCCTGGCCGCCAGCATTCCCACCGATGGGCCCGTGACCGAGGTGTCGGTGGTGCTGGCTCTGCTGAAGCTGATGGGCTTTGCCGGTCTGGCCTTCGTCTGGGTCAGTCAGACCCGCATCAACACCGCCAACTTCTATCTGGCCACCATCAACCTGCAGAGCTGTCTGGAAAAAGGGCTGGGACTACGGCTGCCCAAGCTGGCCTGCGGCGTGCTGGTGGGCGTGGTGGTCTATCTGCTGATGCTGACCAATGTGTTCGAGTTCATCCTGCAGGCGCTGGCCTATCAGGGCATCTTCGTGGTGGCCTGGGTGGGTCTGGCGCTGAGCCATATTTTCTTCGACCCGGGCACGGTACGCTACGGCGAGCAGGCCCCTCGTTTTCGCTCGGCCGGCCTGGGTGCCTGGCTGGCGGCAGCGGGACTCGGAATCGGCTGCATGATAGCGGGCGAACAGTGGAGCAACCTGTCGGCGCCCCTGTCTTTTGTGACCGCCTTCGGCCTCTATAGCGTGCTCAACCGGCGTTCAGCCCGCCTGGCCTCCGCAGCGCAGTCTGAAGCCGATCCAGCTTCCTCCTGAAGCGACAACCGCAGCCGGCTGCAGCTCAAACAAAGTTACGAAACAAAATAACTAACGTTATTCTGATCTGGCCCGCCATCACCCTGTGGGTTCTGGTAAGGCGGACCTCTGGGTCCGCCTTTTTCATGCTCAGTAAAGGCTCTGCAGCCAGCGGGCGTAGAGCGGTATCCCCACCAGCACGTTGAAGGGAAAAGTCACCGCCAGCGCCGCCAGCATGGCCAGACCGATGTCCGCCTTCTCGATGGCCGCGCCAATGGCCGCCGGCGCCGCTATGTAAGAGGCGCTGGCCACCAGCGACACCAGGATCACGCGCCGTGCCTTGCGGCAGCTCCAGCAACAAGGCCATCAGGATACCCAGCCAGGCCAGCACCAAGGGCGCCAGCAGCGCGAACAGCATCACCGGCCAGCGATGCCAGGGCACAGGGCACAGCGCCTTGGCGGCACACAGCCCCATCTCCAGCAAAAACAGCGCCAGCAAGCCCTTGAAGGAATGAATGAACAGATCGCTGACCGGCGCCGCCCGCTCGGGACCGTAGAAATAACCAATCAACACGCCGCCGGTCAGCAACACCACGCCCCGGCTGGTCAGCGCCTCGTGCCAGACGCCGCCATGACCGACCTGCTCGCCCTGCCCCGCCAGCCGTTTGTAAAGGGAAATGGCGACGATGATGGCGGGCAGCTCCAGCAACACCAGATACAGGGTGGTTTCCGGCGCTATGTCCAGCTTCAGGCTCTGGGCATAGGCCAGCGCCACCGCGAAGGTACCGGCACTGACCGATCCATAGTGGGCGGCCAGGCTGGCGCTGTTGGCCTGATCGAGACGCAGCAGCCGGCGGGCTATCGGATAACACAGCAGAGGGATCAGCACACCCAGCGCCGCCACCGCCAGCAGCTCCGGCACCAGCCCCCAGTGCAGGTTGCCATGCAGTGCCAGCCCCCCCTTGAAACCGATGGTCAGCATCAACAATATGCTCAGGGTGTCATACGCCGCCTTGGGCACCTGCAAATCCGAACGGGCCAGTCCCGCTACCACGCCCAGCGCAAAAAACGCCACCACTATATCCGGCATGAATTCCTCTCTTGTCATTATGTTGTAACCGCAGTCAACCGGATGAGGGCGGTGGTACCGCCTGGTTGACCCTGAAGATGGCAGACATAGTGCGGAACGCGAGATATAGTTACCAATAAATGTTAATAACAGCAGATATAGATAATCATCAATGAATGTTCGTCATCTGACTTTTCGCCTGCTGCAGGTGTATGTGGCCGTGGTGCGGCTGGGCTCGGTATCCAGGGCCGCCAGCCAGCTGCATCTGACCCAGCCCACCGTATCCCAGCAGCTCAAGCGCCTGGCCGAAGCGGTGGGCGAACCTCTGCTGATCATCGGCGAAGGCCGCATCACCCCCACCCTGGTCGGCACCGAGCTATATCATGCGGCATTGGATGCCCTGAGCCGTTTCGAGGACTTCGGCGGTTTTTTGCAGGATGCTCGCCAGGGCACCCGCGGCAGTTTCAGCATCGGCGTGGTCACCACCGCCAAATACATACTGCCGCGCCTGCTGGGGCCCTTTAACCGTGACTTCCCGGGGGTCGAAGTGTCCATCAGCGTCGGTAACCGGGGCTATATTCTGGATCGTCACCGGCACCAGCAGGACGACCTCTACCTGTTCAGCCATCCCCCCACCGGGGAGCACACGCTGAGTGGCCGTTTTATCCATAACCCGCTGGTGCTGATCACCCCACCGGATCACTGGGCGGTACAAGATCCTCCCGCCGATTTTTCGGCCTTGCTGGAAGAGCGTTTTCTGCTGCGCGAGCCGGGCAGCGCCACCCGGCTGGTGTTTGAGGAATGGCTGCGCAAGCGCAACCTGCAACTGAAGCGGGTCATGCAGATAGAGAGCAACGAGGTGATCCGCATGAGCGTGGAGCAGGGACTGGGGCTGGCGGTGTTGTCGGAACACACCCTGGCCGAGGGCGAGCACAAGGTCGGTCGCCCGGCGATTCCCGGGTTTCCGCTCGGCAGCCACTGGTATCTGGTCTGCCACAACAACCGCCGCATGCCCTATGCCGCCGCCAATTTCGTGCGCTTTATCAACGACAACCTGGCCCACTGCGTGGATGAACGGTATATACACAACGATCTGGCCGCCCTGTTGGCGCAGCTGGGTGCCCGGCACTGAACGCCGTGAATGGCGGTAGTGCCGATACGGCAGGAGCATTTTCGGCCTTGGCGCGAATGGTCGGCTGAGCAGGTACCTTTGTCCACCTTGATGCTTAGACATCGCCTGTTGGCACCGTCTGCTGGCCATTCGGTGTGCCGGAAGAAGCGGCCGAGAGTTCGCGATTTGCTCATTATCGCCCTTCATCCTCAAAGGTGATATCCTGCCCGATCAAAGTACAGACACGTACACCAACCACACGCAGAACAGACTCGATAAAAAATGATTGATAGCCGCTCCAACCTGGCAGACCGCCTGTGAAAATACCCAAACGACTACAGCCTCTCGTCGATGACGGTTTAATCGATGAAGTGATCAGCCGTCTCATGAGCGGCAAAGAAGCCGATATTTTTGTTGTCCGCTGTGGTGAGCACATTCGTTGCGCCAAAGTCTATAAAGATGCGGTGAAACGCAGCTTTAAAAAAGCGGCGCAATATCAGGAAGGGCGAAAGGTTCGCAGTGGCCGCCAGGCTCGCGCCATGGAAAAACGTTCGAACTATGGCCGCCAGGAACAGGAAAAAATCTGGCAAAATGCCGAAATCGATGCGCTGGCCCGCCTGGCCCATGCCGGTGTGCGCGTACCCGAAACATTCGGTTGCGTCGATGGCATCTTGTTGATGGAACTGGTCAGTGATGACGCGGGCGATGTCGCACCACAGCTCGGTGAGGTGACCATGTCGGCAGAACAGGCGATGGAAGATCACGCCACCATGATGCATTACATTATGCTCATGCTTTGTGCGGGCATTGTACACGGTGACTTGTCCGAATTTAACGTACTGGTTGATGATCAGGGCCCTGTGATTATCGACTTGCCACAAGCGGTTAATGCCGCCGCCAATAATAGCGCGAAAGCCATGTTCGCCCGCGACGTCAACAATATGCGCCGCTATTATGGCGAGTTTGCACCCGCCTTGTTAAAGACCCAATACGCCAAGGAAATGTGGGCACTGTTCGAAGAAGGCAGCTTGACACCCCATTCAACCCTCACGGGTGAGTTTGAGGATGACAGCGACAGCGCCGATGTAGACTCCATACTGGAAGAAATAAAAGCGGCGATGGAAGAAGAATACGAGCGAAGAGAACGAATCCGCGATGCCGAGCAAGATGCCTGAACTTGAAAAAGGGCGCACGTCGCAATAAATCTATTACAGCATCCAGCTTGCCTGTCGTCGTTCCAGCAGCGCGCCTTCCGGCCCCCGCCCCTGCTCGGTAATGGCTACCCGGCCCCGCTCGACACACAATACCGTTTGGGCTCGGGTGCCGTAGTCCGGACTCTGAATGAAAATGGACGACAACAGGCTTTCCCATTCCGGGCCGACGCCGGTGTTGGGCAGGTGTTCGAGCGCGGCCCGGGTATCGTCATCGAGCAGGCCGAAGGCCGTTCCCTCATGCACCGGCCCTAGTGTGGCCAGCCCCTGCTTGAGCAGCTCCACCTTGGGCCAGGGGGTGTCGAGCATGGCGTTGGACAGGCCATAGAGCCCCGCTCCCAGCCGGCGGGCATCCGCGCCGGGGCGATTGCCTCCATACCAGAGCTCACCACGGGTCAGATCCCCCACCAACAGGTTGAAACCGGCGTAATCATCGCCGTTGGCCAGCTTGTGACGTAAATAGGCCCCGGGATCCTGCTCGCCGGCCAGAAAATCGGCCACCAGCTCGCCGCGGCTACGCCCCCCGGGGCGGGCCCCGCCTTCCCGCACATTGGTCAGGGCGGCAAAGCGCCCCGCCCGGCTCATGCCCAGCCAGGTACCTCCGGCCTGCAGATCCCGCCCGGCCCAGATGTCGGGACTCTCCGGCCACCAGTGGGCCGCCGCCGTGGGGCGGGCATAGAATTCGTCCCGGTTGGCCAGCAGATGCAGGCGGCCCTGTTCAGGCTGCCACGAAAAGGCAATAAGACACAAAAGCGGGGCTCCTCAGATGATATCGACAAGGCTCTACTTTACTCCCGAGCGTGGCCCCAGGCCAGAGTCAGGGCCGCTCCGGTTCGTCGTTTCTTATCCGAACGAAGCTGGCGAATCGGGGCATCCGCTGACCGGTTTCACCCCGGTAACGGTAGGTGACGATGCTGCCCACCGCCGGCGGTTGTTGCCGCTGCCGATCGCTGAAACCGGTGCCCAGTTTAAAGCGGCGGCCATCGTCGGTTTCCACCAGCAAAGCGCCCAGCATGCCCTCAAATTTTCCCTGCCCGGGCAGGTGCGCCAGTACCCGGGCTTCCGCATCCTGGAAGCGCTTGAGCTTGAGCAGGTCCTGGTTGCGGGTCGGCAGATAGAGGCTGTCGCGATGGCGCAGCATCAGCCCCTCGCCGCCCAGGGCTTCCACCTCGGTGAGGTATGCGGCCAGGGCGGCATTATCGGGTAGCCGCCGCTGTTCTAGTAGCTCAATATAGGGGGAGTCAAGATGCGAAAACAGTCGTTCCAATGCCGTTAACCGCGTCTCGAACGGCAGCTCGCTGGCGGGCAGGTCGAACACCATGAAGCGAATCTGTCGCCATTCGGGCTCGTCGGGCCGGTAACGGCGTACCGCGGCCGACAGGTCTTCGAACCGCCCCCGACCCAGCCAGAGCTCGCCGTCGAGGGCCATATCGGGAAAGCCGGCCACAAACCAGTCGGGCGCCGAAAAACGATGACCGCCGCGCGACAGCAGCTCGCGCCCGTTCCAGTAGGCGCGTACCCCGTCCAGCTTTTCGCTGACCCGGTAATGGGTCACATCCTGCTGTTGATACTCGGCCGCCAGTTGCAGCGGTGGCAACGCCATGCTCTCGGCGTATCCGGTACCCGACAACAGCACCAACGGTAGCCATAACGGTAATCTGTTCATTCTCAACCCTCCCTGGTAGAAACAATAGCGACGGTATGAAAATCAATCGCCAACCACCAAGAATAGTAGACCCCTGTAGGCACTGCTTTAGCTGTGCAATGTGGCGCAGCCACACCTCAACACCAATGTCTTATATATCGCCGTATTACCTGACCCCGTGCACCAGATCCGGCGTTGCCGGATTTAGCAGCTAAAGCAGCTACTACAGGGGGACTAGGCTCAGCCGGGTCATGCAAGAGACAGCGGGGATTGCCGTAGCCGACCGTCGAATGCCATGGACGGCATTTGCCGAGCGTCCCAGGGATGGGCTTGGAGCGTGTCGGCGGAGCGCAAGCGCGCTGCTGCTTCGCATTGCGATCGCTATCAGTTACGGTCTTGATCCGGCACCACATTGATAGGGCGAGCGGCAGACCAGCCCACAGTAAATTGCGCCAGCTGCAGCGCCAGCATCAGCATCAGCGCCCACTGCCAGTCGCCGCCGACATCGCGCAGCAGGCCCAGCGATACCGGCCCCAGCGCCGCCAGCAGATAGCCGATGCTCTGAGCCATGGCCGACAGGGCCGTGGCCTGGGCGGTGTTGGCCGAGCGCAGCACGAAAAACGACAACGCCAGACTGAGTGCACTGCCGCAACCCATGCCTATCAGCGTCGCCCACAACAGGGGCGCCGCCGCGGGCTGCCACCAGAGTCCGGCAAGACCGGCAAAGGAAACGATAAAGGTGCCCAGCACCAGCAATCGCTGGCTGCGCATCTTGGCCGCCAGTATCGGCATCAGCAGGTTGAAGGGAATGCCCACCAGGTTGATCAGCGCCGTGGCGGTGCCGGCATCATGGGCGTCCAGACCGTTTTCGAGCAGGATTTTCGGCAGCCAGGTGGCCATGGAATAAAAATAGAACGACTGCAGACCCATGTAGAAGGTGATGGACCAGGCTAGTGTGTCTCGCCACAGGCTGATGCGCACCGGATTGGCGGGACGCCCCACTCCCCTGACCTTCAGCATCGGCAGCCAGAACAGCAGGCAGAGCAGCGGCAGTATTGCCCACAGCGCCACCGGATAACGCCAGCTGCCAAACTGCTCCAGCAGAGGCACGGCCAGATACACCCCCAGGCCCGCCCCCATGCTCAGGGTGACGGAATACAGGCCGGTCATCAGCCCCACCTGTCGCGGAAAAAAGGCTTTCACCAGCCCCGGGATCAGCACATTGAGCACGGCGATGGCCAGGCCCAGCAACAGGGTGCCGAGGATCACCAGCGGATAATTGTCTACCAGCCGCAGCCCCACGCCCAGGCTTATCACCATGAGGCCGGCAATCGTCAGCCACTGGGGTGCCCAGCGGCGGGTAAGCCAGGGCACGCAGATGGACATAACGCCGAAACACAGCAGGGGCAAGGTGGTCAGCAGGCTGAAGGCACTGGCGCTGATATCCAGCGCGGCACGAATCTCCACCACCAGCGGCCCCACCACCACCAGGCCACCACGCAGGTTGGCGGCGGCCAGCATCAGCGCCACTATGGCCAGCAAAGCAATAACGGGACGGCCGTGGAAGGGGCCGTCGGGCGAGGTTGTTGTCATTATTATCCCTTGGGTGCGATGGCGGCCGGCAATACATGCTCTAACGGCAAGGCGCATCGACGATTGGTATGAAGAGCGACCATGTTAGGATTAGCGTCTGAAGAGAGCAAGTATCTAAAAAACATCAATTACTTGATGCAGCGCATGCCACTGACCCTGCCACTGATATAGTTAATAGTTAAATGGTTAATATCGGGCAAAAGCTGCAATAACAGGAAATCTCATGCTGGATCCAAAAGATATCACTGCCGTTATTCTGGCCGGAGGCGAAGGCCGACGCATGAAGGGCGCCGACAAAGGGCTGCTGGAGTTGTGGGGCAAGCCACTGGTCGTGCATCTGCTGGAGCGCCTCGGCCCTCAGGTAGGCAAGGTGCTGATCAATGCCAACCGCAATCTGGAACACTATCGGCAACTGGCGCCGGTGGTGCCGGATAACGTCGGTGATTATGCCGGCCCGCTGGCCGGGTTTGAGGCCGGGCTGAGCCATGCGCCCAGCGAATGGGTGTTGTTCGTGCCCTGCGACAGCCCGCTGGTGCCAAGCGATCTCGCACATCGTTTATGCGCCGCAATACAGCGCCACGATCAAATCGCGGTGGTGGACGACGGCATCCAGCTCCACTCCGCCACCGCCCTGGTGCACCAGTCGTTACTGCCGTCTCTTTACAACTATCTGGATGGCGGCGACCGCAAGCTGCAGCTGTGGTATGAGCGCCACCAGCTGGTGCCGGTAGACTTCAGCGACCAGGCCGATGCCTTTATCAACCTCAACACCGAGGCAGCCCTGCAGGAACTGGAGCAACGAGGACAGAAATAAAAACATAAAAAGGGGTTGGCGTCATTTCAATCAAATGACGCCAACCCCTTTTTTGCATCCGCGCCCATGCTTAATGCCGTCATCTCCGTCCGGACCCTCACTCCTTGCACGCGGAAGTGACGATAATCCTGCTCCTGCAAGAGTGACACCGATCAACCAATCTGAAGATGCCATCAGGCACCGAGTGCGTCGGCGAACTCGCTCTCCTCCCCCCTTCGTGATCGCCTCCGCCCTGCTTAATACAGTGTTAACAAACAGTTAAGCACATCAACAACAAACACTTCACTTATTTGTATCAAATGGTGTAATGTGTATCGAATATGTTTTACTGTTGTTATCTTTATGTCGAACGGGAGAGGGTTATGAAGAGTATATGGATATCGCTGTTTGCCGCCGTCGGACTCTGGCATGGCCAGGCTAGCGCAGCCACCACAATGCGGGTTGCCACCTGGCTTTCACCCACCAGTGAAATGAATGCCACCGTGCTGCCCATCTGGGGGAAGTGGATTGAGGAAGCCACCGAGGGTCGGGTCAGGCTCAAGCTTGAACACGATCTGGGAGCACCCCAGAGCATGATTGATTTGGTTCAAGATGGCGCGGTAGATGCCTCATGGACGTATCATGGTTACTTTCCCGGTCGTTTCAAACTGACCACCATCGCCGAGCTGCCCAACCTGGGTGCCGGGGCCGAAGCCGCCTCGGTGGCGCATTGGAAGATCCACGAAAAATACCTGGCCAAGGCCCACGAACATGGTGAGGTGGTCGTGGCCGGTCTGTTCACCCACGGTCCGGGCGAAATCCACATGCGCTCGCCCATCAACAGCCTGAGCGAGCTGGCCGACAAGAAAATCCGCATCGGTGGTGGTGTACAAAACGCCATCGGCCAGCAACTGGGCATTACCGGCGTGGCCGCCCCCACCACCAAGGTCTACGAAATGCTCACCCAGGGCGTGGTAGATGGTGTGTTCAACCCCATGAACACCAAGCGCAGCATGCGCTTCAAGGAAGTGGCACCCTACACCCTGAAAATGCCCCACGGCCTGTACCTGGGCAGCTTTGGCATCTTTATCGGTGAAGACTTCTTCGACCGCATCTCCAGTGAAGACCGGGAGGCCATCATGGCGGTATCCGGCGAGAAACTCTCGGCCATGGCCGCCCGCGCCTGGGTGCAGGCAGACCAGGAAGCCGAACAGGATGCACTGGAATACGGTAATACCATCACCCCGGCCAGCGAGCAGGATGTGCAGCTGTTTGCCGAGCTGACCCAGAACATTGAACAGGACTGGCTGCAGGACGTGGCCGACCGCAAGGTGGATGCTCCGCAGGCCCTGCAGGAATTCCGCCAGATTGCCCGTGACTATCAGGCCCAACTGGACTCCCAAGGATAACCACCATGATTGCCCATGTTTCCCGACTCTGGTGCAGCAGTGCAGCCGCGCTCAAGCGGCTGCTCAATCTGCTGGCCGGCCTAATGCTGTTGCTGATGATGCTGATCACCACCGTCGATGTGGTTGGCCGTTACCTGTTCAACAAACCGATGGTGGGTGGCTCCGAACTCATCGAGATCATGCTGGCCGCCTCCATCTTCCTAATCCTGCCCACCATCACCTGGCGGCAGGAGCATGTGTCGGTCGATCTGGTCGAACCCTGGCTGCCCCGCTGGCTGCGTGTCACCCGGGATCGGCTCTATCATCTGTTCATGACGGCAGCTTGTGCCTATATGGCAATGACGGTGTGGAAGCTGGCCGAGCGGGCCGACCGCTACAACTCGGTGAGCGAATACCTGGCTATTCCCAGCGCTTATGCCATGTACCTGATCGGCATCAGCCTGTGTCTGACCGCCCTGACCTTTCTGGTGATGACGCTACTCGGTGATCCAGAGGCCCAGAACAGAGCCGTGACCAATCCCGCCCAGGAGGCGCCTGCGTTATGATGGAATCCCTGCTTGGCTTCGCCATCCTGCTGTCGCTGATTTTTCTGCGCGTCCCCATCGCCTTCGCCATGGCTGCCGTGGGCGTGGTGGGCTATGCGGCCCTGATGGACTTCAACTTCAATGCCGCCCTGTCGATCAGCGCCCGACGGCTGCTGGATACCGCCCAGGATTACGGCCTGAGCGTGATCCCGCTGTTTATCCTGATGGGTAACCTGATCAGTCGCTCCGGCCTGTCCAACGAGCTGTTCACCGCGTCCCATGCGCTGGTTGGCCACCGCAAGGGCGGCATGGCCATGGCGGCCATCACCGCCTGCGGTGGTTTCTCCGCCATCTGCGGCTCCAGCCTGGCGACCGCCGCCACCATGTCGCGGGTGGCCATACCGCCCATGCGCAAATACGGCTATGCCGACAGCCTGGCCTCTGCGGCCATCGCCGCCGGCGGCACCCTGGGCATACTGATCCCGCCCAGTGTTGCGCTTATCATCTACGGCATCCTCACCGAGCAAAGCATTCGTGATCTGTTCGCCGCCGGCTTTATTCCCGGTGTGCTGGGTGTGCTGCTTTATCTGGGCGCGGTGCGCTACGTGGTGTGGCGCGACCCCAAGGCAGGCCCACCCGGCGAGGCCATGAGTCGCGCCGAAAAATGGCAGGCCTTCAAAGGCGTAGGAGGCATCCTCAGCCTGTTCACCCTGGTGATGGGCGGTATCTACCTGGGCGTGTTTACCCCCACCGAGGCCGCCGGCATCGGTGCCGCCGGCTCTCTGGCCATCGCCATCAAGCGCCGTCGTCTGAGCCTGCAGGACTTGAAAGAGGTACTGATAGAAACGGCGCGTACCTCGGCCATGCTGTTCTGCGTGGTCATCGGCGCGCTCATCTTCTCGAACTTCGTCAACCGGGCCGGCCTGCCCGATCATCTGGTCGAGATGATTACCAGCTTCTCGCTGTCGCCAATGATGGTGCTGATGATGATCATCGCCATCTACCTGGTGCTGGGTGCCGTGTTCGAAAGCATGTCGATGATGCTGCTCACGGTGCCGGTGTTCTATCCCGTCATTCATAGTCTGGGGATGGATCCCATCTGGTTCGGCATCATAGTGGTGGTGGCCACCGAGATCAGTTTGATCACGCCACCGGTGGGCATGAACGTGTTCGTACTGACCGGCATGGTCAAGGATCTGAACAGCGCTACCGTGTTCCGCGGCGTCACTCCCTTCTGGTGCGCCGACATAGTGCGCCTGGCGCTGTTGATCATGCTGCCGGCTCTCACCCTCTGGCTACCGGAACTGCTTTACCGATAATTTAAACAATCACGACGCTTTACAGGTCGGCCTTTCTGGCCGACCTGCTTTCACAACCCAACCCCCATCTTCATCAGGAAACCTGTAAGGGATTACCATGTCTAAAAAACCCGTTTTTCTGCTGAGCGCGCTGGCCAGCCTTTCTCTGCTCGCCGGCTGCACCACCCTGCCCGATGCAGAGCAAGTCACCATACAACGTGACCAGCACGGCACCCCCCATATCTATGCCGACACCACCTATGGCCTCTTCTATGGCTACGGCTACGCCATTGCCCAGGATCGGCTGTTCCAGGTGGAAATGGCCCGCCGCAGCGCCCAGGGTACAGTGGCCGAGGTGCTGGGCGAGGAATTTCTGCCGCTGGACATCAAGGTGCGCCAGCACTACAACCCGCACGCCATTCAGGCACAGCTGGATGCCCTGCCCGCCGCCGACCGGGATATCCTCAGCGGCTATGCCGCCGGCCTCAACCAATGGCAGGCCAGGGTGCAGCAGGAACCCGGCACGCTGATGCCCAAGCAGTTTATCGACTACGGCTTTACCCCGGCACCGTGGAACGAGTTTGATGTGGCCATGCTGTTTATCGGCTCCATGATCAACCGCTTCGGCGACTACAATACCGAGCTGGAAAACCAGCAACTGTTACTCTCTCTGGAGCAGAAACACGGCAAACAGAAGGCACAACAGCTGTTCGACACCCTACTGCCTTATATAAGCGATAAAGCGGTGGACACCATTCCCGTCGGCGACTGGTCTGCCACAGGTCGGCAGCGGGTGGAACAGCAGCTCACGGCCGGAATAACGCACGCGGCTCACCCCAACGAGGCCCCGCTGCTGGCCATGCAACAGCAACCGCTGAGCCGCCAGGGCACCCTGGGCTGGCAAGGGTTCAGGGAAGCGCCCTTCAGCAACATGCTGGTGCTGGGCAAGGACAAGACCAAAGATGCCAGCGCCGTGCTGATCAACGGCCCCCAGTTCGGCTTCTACCAGCCCGCCTACACCTATTCGGTGGGCCTGCACGGTGCCGGTTATGAGGCAGTGGGTAACTCGCCCACCGGCTATGCCATGGTCGAGTTCGGCCATAATGGCCATATTTCCTGGGGCAGCACCTGGGGTGCCGGAGACAACGTGGATCTGTTCCGCCTGACGCTTAATCCGGGCAATCCGGAGCAATACCTGTACAAGGGCCAGTACCGGTCGCTGGAAAAAGAGCAGCAGAGCATAAAGGTAAAAGACGCCGCCGACACCGTCATCACCGTTTATCGCTCCGTTTACGGCCCCGTGGTCGACTACCGTCCGGATGAGGGCATCGCCTATGCCAAGCAAAGAGGCTGGGCCGGCAAGGAGGTCTCCACCCTGATGGCCTGGAACAAGGTCAGCAAGGCCAAAAACCACCAACAATGGCGGGATCATGTAGCGCACAGCGCCATCAACGTCAACTGGTACTATGCGGATCGGGACGGCAACATCGGTTATGCCCTCGGCGGTCATTATCCGGTGCGTCATCCGGGTCAGGACGGTCGCCTTCCGACGCCCGGTGATGGCAGTGCCGACTGGCTGGGACTGTATCCGTTTGATACCAACCCTCAGGTTTACAATCCCTCCAGCGGTTATATCGCCAACTGGAACAACCGTCCGGCTGAAGGCTTCCCCAACCCGGATCAGTGGTGGTACAGCTGGAACCAGATAGACAGGGTGCAGGAAATCAACTCCCGGGTCGACGCCATCGACAAACTGACCCCGGATCAGGCCTGGGATCTGATGATGGAAGCCTCTCTAGCCGATCCCAATGCCCGTTTCTTTGTCCCCCACCTGGTGGAACTCGCCCAGAGCAGCCAGGATACCCGGCTGCAGCAGGCCGCCCGCCTGCTGGCCGACTGGGATTACCTGAACACGGACGCAGACCGCGATGGCCGCTATGACAATCCCGCCTCCGCCCTGTTCCGCGCCTGGCTGCAGGCCATGCTGTCCCAGACCTATCAGCCGCTGATCCCGGCCCAGAAGCTGTCCTGGTACACAGGTCCCGGTTATGGTGATGCCGAGGGCATAGTGGCAAATGGCTATAACATCAGCACCAGCACCAAGGCACTGGGCGCCTGGCTTAACCGCAGTGTGGTAAACACCGACCTGCTTTCCGGCCGCGATGGCGACAAATTGCAGCTGACCGCCCTGAAACAGGCCATCGACAAGCTGAGCCAGAAATACGGTACCGACAGCAGCCAGTGGCTGGGCCAGGTCGATGTGCTGGAATTCGGCCACAAAAACTATATCGGTGTGCCCCAGGCCAACCCGGACGAGGCGGTGCGTACCCCCATCGCCATGAACCGGGGCACCGAAAACAACATGACGGTATTCAACGGCGCCGAGGTGAAAGCCTATGAAGTGGCGGCACCGGGCCAGTCCGGCTTTATCGCGCCGGACGGTACCCGCTCGCCCCATTACCGGGATCAACTCGACGACTTTATCGAGTTCAGGCTGAAGCCGGTGTGGCTCAAACCAGAAGACGTTGCCGCCGCCAGCCAGAGTGAAACCGTGCTGACCGTTGAGCGTTAAAAGGCAGCACCTTAACAACAAAGAGCGGGCCTATGCCCGCTCTTTGTTTTTCCTGATTCTGTCTCCGCTCAGCCTTTACGCCTTGTATTTCGGCAGGTAGTCCGCATCCTGAAACAGCCGCTTGCGGTCGGGTTCCACCGCCGTCAGCGGGCTGACGCTGTGCATGCTGTCCAGGCAACGTCGAGTCAGGTCGATATAGGTTTGGGTGCCCTGGCGTTTCCATTCGATTTCTTCATCCCGAAGCTCTCGCATCACCCTGGCGGGCGTACCAGCCACCAGCACTCTGGGCGGTATCTGCATCTCGGCCTTGACGAAAGAATGGGCGGCCACGATGCTGCTCTCGCCTACCAGGGCACCATCCATCACCACCGCATTCATGCCGACCAGAGCGTTTTCGCCCACCACACAACCGTGCAGTATGGCGCCGTGCCCCACATGGCCCCAGGGGTGCACTATGGTGTCGGTTTCGGGAAAACCGTGCATCACGCAGTTATCCTGAATATTGGCATTCTGCCGGATATGGATGCGGCCGAAGTCGCCCCGTAACGAGGCCAGCGGCCCTATATAGCAGCCGCGCTCGATAATCACATCACCGATCAGTACGGCAGTGGGGTGCACGTAGGCCCCCTCTTCCACCACGGGGCGGATCCCGTCTATTTCATAGCAATGCATCTTGTTACTCCATTAATACCAATTCGTATAAAAATCTGATCGTTTTGTGAACTCGAGTGCAGAGGCAACATAGCCGTCTCCCACTACACGCTACGAGCGCGGTGGAGCCTCCAGGGAGGGATTCACGGCGTGTCGGGGGAGCTGGCCGTTTGTCCGACCTCTACTCAGAACAACCAAACAGATCAGTTATTTTATCTGTTTGGTTGAAACGGCTAGCGTCTCAAGCCACCAAAACGCAGGTAAAAGCCGGCATCGGCCGGGGGCAGCGGCCCTTCCGCCGTGCGTCCCCGGCTCCAGATGTATTCCTCCGCCGCCTGGTACACCAGGTTGTAGATATTGGCGCACAGGGTCCGGGCCGCCATGCCCGGCCAGCTCTGGGGCAGCAACGCCATCGGCAGGTGCGGGTCGCGCAGCTGTAACCGACGATAATGGTGAATAAGCAGGGTCCTCAATTGAAAGGCCTGTCCCGAGTCCAGCGTCTGGCTGTCTTCCAGCAGCGGCAACAGCGGCCGGTACAGCGCCAGAAATTCCTCATAGCGCCGGCTGATGTCCTCCAGCGGCCAGTTGACGCTGACCATGCGGGGCAAGGGCGGGGGCGAGTCCAGCCCCAGATCCAGGGTGTTGGCCTGAAACACCACCACCTGCTCGCCCATCTTCAGTTCGCGCAGCAACTGACGAAGCTTGCCCTGATCCAGGCCCGGATACGCCATCAGGTTGGGGGAGATACTGGCGCAGCCCAGCCATTCCAGCTCTTTTTTCAATTGTGCCTTGGCTTCCAGCTCCAGCGAGCTGAGCAGCACCAGATCCCAACGGCCGTCCCAGGTCTTCTGTTCCATATCGTAGATACGGATTTCGGCCTGCCGGAAACGGTGCGCACTACGCTCGGTGACCCGATAGAAACTCAGCCGGCCGATACGTTCCGAGGTCAGCCATTCATCCTTGGTCAGACGAAAGACAGAGGTGCGCACGAAGCGTTCGTTGAAGCCGAAATCGGAGACCATGTCGATCAGGCTGGCCAGGCTGATACAGCCACCGCGATGAATGATGGCGTCACCGAAGATGGTCATGATAAGCGAAGTGCCGCTGACGGTTTCGTAATCGAGGGCCTGCTGAATAAGCGGATTGAGTCGGGAGTCCATGAGGGTGTTTATTACCAGATTTTGTGAGTTGCCGGGCCAGAGCCCGAGCTGCAGCATGTATTGCGAGGGCAGAAAGCGAGCCTGCCTCATACAATGGAAGGCTCCATTACACCTCGGTTAAACGATTGATATCAAGCAAAAAGTGGCGTTTCCGCCACTTTTGTGTATCAGTCCTTTCAGGCGGTCTTGCGCAAATCCAGTACCCGCTGCGCCTTGCCGGCAGAGCGCGGCAACTGGCCTTCGGCCACTATGTCTATCTGGGTGGAAATGCCGATCATCGCCTTGATGCGGTGCTTGATATGGTGCTCGAGCGAATGCAGATCGGCACTGGCGTGATCGGTACGCAGCTCGACCTTGACCCGCAGCGAGTCCATATGACCGTGGCGGCTCACTTCCAGCTGATAATGGGGCGTCAGCTGGGAGAACTGCAGGATCTGCTCCTCGATCTGGGAAGGGAACACGTTGACGCCGCGGATGATCAGCATGTCGTCACTGCGGCCGGTGATCTTGTCCATGCGACGCATGGTACGGGCCGTTCCCGGCAGCAGACGTGTTAGATCCCGGGTGCGATAGCGGATCACCGGCATGCCTTCCTTGGTCAGCGAGGTAAACACCAGTTCGCCCAGCTCGCCGTCGGCCTGCACGTCGCCGCTGTGGGCATCGACTATCTCGGGATAGAAGTGATCTTCCCAGATGGTGGGACCGTCCTTGCTTTCCAGACACTCCATGGCCACACCCGGCCCCATGACTTCGGACAGGCCATAGATATCCAGGGCATCGATGCCCAGTCGCTGCTCGATTTCCTGGCGCATGGCATTGGTCCAGGGCTCGGCGCCGAACACGCCGACCCGCAGCGAACAGCCGCTGGCATCACCGCCCATCTGCTTTTCCAGTTCGTCGATGATGTTCAGGCAGTAGGACGGGGTCACCATGATGGCGTCGGGCTGGAAGTCCTGGATCAACTGACCCTGTTTTTCGGTCTGGCCGCCGGACATGGGAATGACCGCCGCACCCAGGCGTTCGGCACCATAGTGGGCACCCATGCCGCCGGTAAAGAGGCCATAGCCGTAGGAAATATGGATCTTGTCCTTGTTGCTCAGGCCGCTGGCGCGCAGCGAGCGCGCCACCACGTCGGCCCAGGTATCGATGTCCTTCTGGGTGTAACCCACCACGGTCGGCTTGCCGGTGGTGCCGGACGAGGCATGCAGGCGCACGATTTGCTCCATGGGCACGGCAAACATGTTGAAGGGGTAGTTATCACGCAAGTCCTGTTTGGTAGTGAACGGAAACTTGTTCAGATCCTCCAGGGTCTTGCAGTCGGACGGATGCACACCGGCCTCGTCAAACTTGCGCTTGTACATGGGCACGTTTTCATAGGCGTGATGCAGTGTCTTCTGCAGTCGTTCCAGTTGCAGGGCCTGCAGTTCGTCTCTTGAAGCCTGTTCGATATGTTCCATTTTAGTCATGAGTGCCTCCTCCCTCTGGCAAGATTAGTCGATATTTTCCACGATCAGCGCGACACCCTGGCCGACACCGACACACATGGTACAGAGGCCATAGCGGCCATTGGTTCGTTTCAGTTCATTGACTGCCGCCATCACCAGTCGCACGCCGCTCATGCCCAGGGGATGCCCCAGAGAAATGGCGCCGCCGTTGGGGTTGACCCGGGCATCGTCATCCTGCAGACCCAGCTCGCGCAGCACCGCCAGTGCCTGGGCGGCAAAGGCTTCGTTGAGCTCGATCACGTCCATATCTTCCAGAGACAGGCCGGTTTTTTCCAGCACCGAGCGTACCGCAGGCACCGGGCCTATGCCCATGTATTTGGGCTCGACACCGGCACTGGCCAGGGCCAGTATCCGTGCCTTCGGCGTCAGCCCATAGTCGGCTACCGCCTGGCTGCTTGCCAGCAGGGTACAGGCGGCACCGTCGTTGACGCCCGAGGCATTGCCCGCGGTCACAGATCCACCGGCCCGGAACGGGGTCGGCAACCGGGTCAGATCCGCCAGTGTGGTGTCCGCCCGCGGATGTTCATCCCGGGTTACTTCGGTCACCTTGCCCTTGCGGCCCTGGATCACCACCGGCACCATGCCCTGGGCCAGAATGCCGGCCTGGCGCGCCTGTTCGGTTTTCTGCTGGCTGCGCAGGGCAAACAGGTCCTGATCTTCCCGGCTGATATTGAAACGCTCGGCCACGTTCTCGGCGGTTTCCGGCATCGAATCGGTGCCGTACTCCTGTTGCATCAGAGGATTGACGAAACGCCAGCCGATGGTGGTGTCATACACCTCGTTGGCCCGGGTAAAGGCGCTGGTGGCCTTGGGCATCACGAAGGGGGCACGGGACATGGACTCGACCCCGCCGGCCAGTACCAGGCTGGCCTCACCGGCCTTGATGGTGCGGGCGCCGAAGCCGATGGCATCCAGGCCCGAGCCACACAGGCGGTTGACGGTGGTGCCGGGCACCGTGGTCGGCAGACCGGCCAGCAGGGCGGCCATGCGTGCCACGTTGCGGTTGTCTTCACCGGCCTGGTTGGCACAGCCCATGATCACTTCATCAATCTTTTCCCAGGGCAGCTGCGGATTGTTTTCCTTCAGCTGGCGCAGCGGGATAGCGGCCAGATCGTCGGCGCGCACCGCGCTCAGGGCGCCACCATAGCGACCCACCGGGGTTCTGACCATGTCACACAGATAGGCGTCAGTCATTGCTTTCTTCCTTTAAAATGCTTCCCTTGACCTGGTAGGAACGCCCCCGGAACAGGGCCAGCGTTTCTCCCGCTTCGTTTTCCACCACTACATCGTAAGTGCCGGTACGCCCGCCCCGGTGCAGCTCGCAGGCACGGGCCCGCAGAAACTCGCCGGCAAAGGCGGGCTTGAGGTAATCAATGCTGCAGCCCTGGCCTATGGTCACCTTGTCGTAACCGTTGCAGGCAAAGGCGAAGGCCGAGTCGGCAAAGGTAAACAGCATGCCCCCTTGTATGCTGCCGTGGCCGTTGAGCATCCAGGGCTGTACCCGCATGGTCATCACTGCCTTGCCGGCCGACACGCTTTCGATTTCCATGCCCATATGCTGGCTGCAGGGATCGGCCGCAAACATGGCCTCGGCGCACTGGCGGGCCAGCTCGTGGTTGTGCTGATCCTTCATATGGCCTCCTCGGCGACCGCCCAGTGCCGCAACTGCAGCGAGGGCCGGTACTTTTCCTCGCCATACACGGTTCTCAGGTTGTCGAGCAGGGTCAGCAGACGGCGGTAGCCCACTTCGGCTCCCCAGGCCACGGGGCCCTTGGGGTAGTTGACGCCGAAGCGCATCGCCAGGTCGATATCTTCCGGGCTGGCCACCCGGTGCAGGCAGGCTTCCGCCGCCTCGTTGACCAGCATGGCGATGGTGCGCAGCACCAGCATGCCCGGATGATCCGGCAGCAGTATCACTTGCTTGTCCAGGCTCTGGAAGAAGCCGACCACGGCCGCAACCTGCTGTTCGGTGCAGTATTCGGACACGCCCAGGGCGATATGGCTGACGCTCTCGTAGTCGTCGGCCCAGTCCAGCGCCATGGCCGCCAGTCCCGGATGGCGCAGGGCACAGCTGCGGCCACTGGTCAGCTCGACCCGCACACCGTCAATCAGCAACGCCGGGCTGCCGTCACGCCGCTCAAGCTCACCCCGATAGCGTCCCAGCAGGGCTTCGGCGCCCTTGAGTTCGGACCAGTCGCCGAGGACCAGCACCCGGTCGGGTGCCTGCCCGGCCGGCGCCGCCAGAGGAACCTGTTCGGCCTTGCCGTTCTCGTAGGCATAAAAGCCCTGGCCGGTCTTGCGGCCGAAGCGGCCCGCATCCACCAGCGCCTGCTGTACCAGTGACGGGCGATAGCGCGGCTCGTCGTGAAAGGCGCGATACACGCTGCTGCTCACCGCGAAGTTCACGTCCTGACCAATCAGGTCGGTCAGCTCGCAGGCCCCCATGGGAAAACCACTGCTGCGCATCAGGGTGTCCAGCAGCTGCGGGCTGCCACAACCTTCCTGCAGGGCACGCAGGGTTTCGCCGTAATAGGGCCGGGCGATGCGGTTGACGATAAAGCCCGGTGTGGAGCTGGCGTGTACCGCCATCTTGCCCCAGTCCCTTGCCAGCGTCAGCAGGGTGTCACGCACTTCTGCGGTGGTGGCCAGGCCGGAGATCACTTCCACCAGTTTCATTACCGGCGCCGGGTTGAAGAAGTGCAGGCCGGCCAGCCGCTCGGGACGAGACAGGGCCGCGCCGATGGCGGTAATAGAAATAGAGGAGGTATTGGACGCCAGTATGCACCGGTCGCCGCAGATGCCTTCCAGCTCGGCGAACAACTGCTGCTTGATGTCCAGCCGCTCGATAATGGCCTCGACGACCAGATCGGAGCCGGCCAGCTCGCTCAGCCTCTCGGCCGGGCTGATGCGTGCACGCAAGGCGGTGGCATCCTGCTCGGTCAGTTTGCCGCGCGCCACCCGACTGGCCAACCGGCTGGCAAAGTCGTCCAGCGCCCGGGCGGTCTGCGCCGGGTTGGTATCGTACAGAACAACCGCATGGCCGGCCTGGGCCGCCACCTGGGCGATACCCATGCCCATGGTGCCGGCGCCGATCACCGCCACCTGATGAATAGTGAAGCTGCTGCTCATGTTAACGGCCCTTGTATTCGGGGGTGCGCTTGTTGAGGAAGGCGTCCACCCCTTCCCGGTAGTCTTCACTTCGGCCGGCCAGGCGCTGCAGGTCCCGCTCCAGCTCCAGCTGTTCGTTCAGGCTGTTGTCGGCGGCGCTGTTGATGGCCAGCTTGATCAAACCCAGGCCATAGGTCGGCTGGCGGGACAAGTGCTGGGCCTGCTGCATGGCTTCGCTTTGCAGCAGGTCGTCTTCCACCACCTGCCAGATCATGCCCATTTCCCGAGCTTGATCGGCGCTGACCTTGTCGCCCCGCAGAGTCAGCGCCATGGCACGGGCGCGGCCGACCAGGCGTGGCAGCAGCCAGGTACCACCGGAGTCAGGCACCAGCCCCAGGCGGCAAAAGGCCTGAATAAAAGAGGCGCTGCGGCCGGCGAGCACTATGTCGCAGGCCAGAGCAATATTGGCACCGGCGCCGGCGGCCACGCCGTTCACCGCACAAATCACCGGCTTGGGCATATTGGTGATGCGCTTGATCAGCGGATTGTAGTAACGGTCGATGGACTGGCCCAGATCCGGCGCTTCGTCGCCATTGTTGACGGCCCTATCCCCCAGATCCTGGCCGGCGCAGAAGCCTCGGCCATTGCCGGTGAGCAGGATGGCACGCACTTCCGGGTTGTTTTCCCAGTCCTTGAGTACGGCGGCCACTTCTTTATGCATGACCTCGTTGAAGCTGTTGAGCTGGCCCGGGCGATTCAGTATCAGGACGCCGACGGCGCCTTCCTGATGGCATTCGATATGTTGATATTCCATTATTTCCCCCGGTACTGTGGTGCACGTTTTTCGAGGAAGGCATTGATGCCTTCGTTTCTGTCTTCGGTGCCGGCCAGCCAGACAAAAGCCTGCCGTTCCTGGCGCAAGCCCTGACTCAGGCTGGTTTCCTGGCAGGCCTTGATGGCGCCCTTGGCGGCCTGTACCGCCAGCGGTGCCTGAGCGGCAATCTGGTGGGCCAGTTTGAGCGCATATTCATCGGTCAGCGCCGGTACACACAACTGACTGACCAGCCCCAGCTCGTAAGCCCGCTCGGCGGTCATCGGCTCGCCGGTCAGCACCATCTTCATGGCGGTCTGCTGGCCAATCTGGCGGCTCAGCCTCTGGGTACCGCCGGCGCCGGGCATGATACCGAGCTTGATTTCCGGCAGCCCCAAAAGAGCCCCCTCGCCCGCTACCACCAGATCGCAGTGCAGCACCAGCTCCAGACCGGCGCCCAGGGCGTAGCCATTGACGGCGGCGATCAGCGGCTTGTTGAAGTCGTCGATACGCTTCCACAGCGAGGGCCGTATGTCTTGCTGCAGGCCGACCGCGTCCAAATGGCGCATTTCTTCCAGATCGGCACCGGCGGCAAAGCAACGGAGGTTGCCACCGATAACCACCGCTCTGACTTCGGGGTTGGCGGCGGCGCCTGCCAGCACCTCGCCAATCTCGGCCAGGGTCTGGTTGCGCAGCGCATTACGTCGCTCGGGTCGGTTGAGTGTTATGGTCAGTACCCCGGCATCCACCGGGCTGACGAGAATATCCTGACAGTTCATCCTTCCTCCTCAGTCGTCGAAGCTGATGCGTACCACGCCGTTCCTGGGCCTGGCCTGGCAACTCAGTACATAACCCGCATCCAACTCGTCCTGCTCCAGGCTGTAGTTGAGTGCCATGTCGACCTCGCCTTCCACCACCTTGCATTTGCAGGTGGCACAGACGCCGCCCTTGCAGGCATAAGGCAAGTCGGCACCGGCATTGAGCGCCGCATCCAGGATGCTGTCGTCTTCCGGACGCACCTCTATCTGCATTTCCCGGCCGTCGAGGATGATGCTGACCTCACCCTGACTGCGGCTGGCACGCTGTTCGGCGCTGAGCGGACGGGCCGGACCCGTGTTGAAGCGCTCGGTGTGGACACGCTCTCGGGCCAGGCCGTATTCCGGCAGCACGCCCTCGACCGCATTCATCATTTCTTCCGGGCCACAGGCGAAGCAGTGATCGACGTCGGCGGACAAGAGTTTGTGCTCGAGAAGGGCCCGGATCTTGGCTTCGTCCAGGCGGCCGTTGAGGATGTCGCTCTCGCCCTGCTCCCGGCTGAAGATACAGACAAACTGGAAACGGGTCGGATAGGCGTCTTTCAGATCCGCCAGCTCGTCGGCAAACATGGTCTGGCCCCAGCTGCGGTTGCCGTACACCAGGGTGAAACTGGCGTCTGGCTGGCTGGCCAGCAGGGTCTTGACGATAGACAGCAGCGGCGTGATGCCACTGCCGGCGGCAAAGCCCAGATAGCGGGCGCCACCCAGTTTTTCGGCCTGCTGGAAAAACACGCCCTGGGGCGGCATTACTTCCAGCACATCACCCGGCTTGAGGTGGTCGTTGACCCAGTTGGAAAAACGGCCGTCGTGAATGCGCTTGACCGCTATGGTCAGGTCTTCGTGGCCTTCCCGGCTGCAGATGGAGTAGCAGCGGCGCAGTTCTTCACCCTCATGCTGGTGTTTGAGGGTCAGATGCTGACCGGGCTTGAAGCGAAAACGGCTCTGATTGTCACCGTCCACCTCGAAGGAAATGGCGATGGCGTCTCTGGTCTGCTCTTGTACGGATTTAACCCGCAACGAATAAAATTGATTCATGACTCTGCTCCCTGTGCGGTTGAGGGCTAAATGCACTTGAAATAATCGAAGGGCTCGAGGCAGTCCCGACACTGATATTGTGCCTTGCAGGCGGTCGAGCCGAATTCGCTGATCAGTCGGGTATGGCCGCTGCCGCATTGCGGACAGGGCACACCATCGGTGGGGATCAGGTGCGATCCGCAGGCCAGCCCCTGAGGCGGCGCTATACCGTATTCCCTGAGCTTGCGTTTGCCGTCGGCGCTCATCCAGTCGGTGGTCCAGGCCTCGGACAAATCCAGCTTTACCCGGGCCGGACCCAGTCCGGCGCCGTCCAGGGCGGCGAGTATGTCCGCTTCCAGCATGTCGGTGGCCGGACAGCCGCTGTAGGTCGGTGTCAGACGAATGCTCAAGCTGCCGTCTTCGCCGATATCCACGCCCCGGATCATGCCCAGATCGGTGACCGACAGTACCGGTATCTCGGGATCGGTAACCGTTTTCAGCACTTCCCAGCAACGGGGAAGTCGGTGATCGGAAATCTGCACCTGAAACCTCCTTACCAGCTCATGTTGGGATAGCTGCGCTGCACGCTCTGCATTTCCGCCAGCAGGAAGCCCAGATGTTCGGTGTGCAGGCCTTGCTTGCCGCCCTGGCGATAGGCCGCCTGTGCGGGCAGGGTCAGTTCTGCCTGTTTGGACTGCTCGGCTACCCGGCTGGCCCATTGCGGCGCCAGCTCTGCCAGGCTGGGGATAATGCCGGCCTCGGCCAGGGCGTCCTCCACCTCGTCGGTGACAAACAGCTCGCCGGTAAAGCGCCACAGCTCGTTTATCGCCGCCTGGGTGCGACGGGCGCTTTCTTCGGTGCCCAGCCCCAGTCGCTGAACCCAGCCGCTGGAGAAGCGCAGGTGATAATTCACCTCTTTCAGCGACTTGACCCCGAAGGCGGCCAGCGGCGCATGGCCCGACTGGCTCAGCCCGGTGAACAACAGCTGATGGTAGTGGTCCATGAACCACTGACGGACCAGGGTCTGGGCGAAGTCGCCGTTGGGCTGCTCGCAAAGCAACAGGTTCTTGAACTCCCGCTCGCTGCGATAATAAGCCAGCTGGTCTTCATCACGGCCCTGGCCTTCCACTTCTCCGGCCATGGTCAACACGGTGCGCGCCTGACCCAGAATATCCAGGCCGATGTTGGCCAGGGCAATATCCAGCTCCAGCTCGGGCGCATGACCACACCATTCTGACAGGCGGTGGGACAATACCAGCTGGCTGTCGCCCAGATGCAGCAGGTAGTTAAACAGAGAATCTTGCAATGTCTTGTCCATACGGCCTCCTACATGTGGCCTATGCCGTCGGGAATGGTGTAAAATGTCGGATGG
Source organism: Oceanisphaera arctica (assembly GCF_002936955.1). Lineage (GTDB taxonomy): Bacteria > Pseudomonadota > Gammaproteobacteria > Enterobacterales > Aeromonadaceae > Oceanimonas > Oceanimonas arctica. The sequence continues at coordinate 33,402 of NZ_MPZM01000022.1, forward strand.
CGATACACCTTGTCGTCGGCGGGATCGAAGAAGGCACCCTTGTCGTCCGGCTGACTGGCGGTGATCAGTTCAGACTTGACCACCCAGATGCTGATGCCTTCACGGCGACGGGTGTAGGCATCCCGGGCATTTTCCAGCGCCATGGTTTCGTCGGCGGCGCGCAGACTGCCCACATGGCGGTGATGCAGACCCTGCTTGCTGCGAATAAATACTTCGAATAACGGCCATTGATTGGTTTTCATCTTCTCTCTCCTTAAGCGGCTTGCTGACGGCGGGCGGCATAGGCACTGGCGGCTTCTCGCACCCAGCGGCCTTCTTCCCAGGCCTTGCGACGGGCGGCAAGCCGCTCGTGGTTGCACGGACCCTGGCCGGCGACCACCGCATAGAATTCATCCCAGTTGATCTCGCCGAACTCGTAATGTCCGGTTTGCTCGTTCCATTTCAGATCCGGGTCCGGCACGGTCAGGCCGAGGGCTTCCACCTGGGGCACAGTGCTGTCGACAAACTTCTGACGCAGCTCGTCGTTGCTGAAACGCTTGATCTTCCAGGCCGTGCTCTGGGCCGAGTTGGGCGAGTTATCGTCACTGGGGCCGAACATGGTCAGCACCGGCCACCAGAAACGATTGACCGCATCCTGGGCCATCTTCTTCTGCTCTTCGGTGCCGTTGGCCAACGCCATCATGGCTTCGAATCCCTGACGCTGATGGAAACTTTCTTCCTTGCACACCCGCACCATGGCGCGGGCGTAAGGACCATAGGATGCCCGGCACAGGGCCACCTGGTTGACGATGGCGGCGCCGTCCACCAGCCAGCCGATGGCGGGCACATCGGCCCAGCTGAGGGTGGGATAGTTGAAGATGGAGGAATACTTCATCTTGCCGTCAATCAGCTTTTCCACCATGTCGTCCCGGTCGGCACCCAGGGTTTCGGCGGCGCTGTAGAGATAGAGGGCATGGCCCGCTTCATCCTGTACCTTGGCCAGTAACACCGCCTTGCGTCTCAAGGTCGGCGCCCGGGTAATCCAGTTGCCTTCCGGCAGCATGCCGACCACTTCGGAGTGGGCATGCTGACCAATCTGACGGATCAGGGTCTTGCGGTATGCCTCGGGCATCCAGTCCCTGGGCTCTATGCTGATATCAGCCGCGATAGTCTGATCAAACCTCGCCTGTTGTTCCGTGTTTTCCACCACTCAGCCTCCAATACCAATTGATGCAACATTTATAAAACATGCCATCAAGGTAATATGACACCACAATCATTTCAATAACTTTTTTTGTGAATCATTTTAACCGCAATGAAATACTACGTTACATCAGACACTTAAAGGTTAACGGTTCAGCCGTTAGCTATAATACCCACCTAAAGCTGTTGACATTAGGTAGCAATGAAATCAGATTATGTAACATCATTTTGTTAAATCGATTCTTTAATGTGTCAGGTTGAGAGGGAGAGGAATCCATGGAAAAGCTGCAAAGCTATGTGTCAGGCGAATGGCAGGCAGGAGCCGGAGCCGGTCGCCCGGTCAGGCATGCCGTCACCGGTGAGACTCTGTATGAAGTGACCAGCGAGGGTCTGGATATGGCCGCCATGCTGGCTTATGCCAGACAGGGTGGTAAAGAACTGGCAGCCATGAGCTTTCACCAGCGGGCGCTGATGCTGAAAAACCTGGCCAGCCACCTGGCGGCCAGGAAGGAAGACTTCTATGCGTTGTCCACCGCCACCGGCGCCACCCGCAAAGACAGCTGGATCGATATCGAAGGCGGCTTCGCCACCCTCTTTACCTACTCCAGCCTGGTACGTCGTGAACTGAGTGACGAGCGCATCCTGATCGAAGACGACTGGACGCCCCTGTCCCGCAAGGGTGGCTTCGGCGCCCGTCATATTCTTACTCCCAAGCCCGGCGTGGCCGTTCACATCAACGCCTTCAACTTCCCGGTCTGGGGCATGCTGGAAAAACTGGCTCCCACCCTGCTGGCAGGTATGCCGGCCATCATCAAGCCCGCCACCGATGGCTCTCAACTGGCCCAGGCGGTGGTCAAGTCGGCCGTTGAGTCCGGCATACTGCCCGCCGGCGCCCTGCAGATCATCTGTGGCGGGGTGAACAACCTGCTGGACCTGCTGGGTCCCCAGGATGTGGTCACCTTTACCGGCTCGGCCCAGACCGGCCAGACCCTGCGCACCCACCCCAACTTCAACCGCCAGTCCATTCCCTTCACCATGGAAGCGGACTCGGTGAACAGCGCCATTCTGGCCGACGGTGCCGGCGACGACGCCATCGCGCTGTTTGTGCGGGAAGTGATGCGGGAAATGACCACCAAGGCCGGTCAGAAATGTACCGCCATCCGTCGTGCCTTTGTGCCCCGTGACCTACTGCCCCGGGTAAAAGAGGCCCTGCTGGCCCGCCTGGGCAAGGTGGTACTCGGCGACCCGGCGAAGGAAGGCGTGACCATGGGACCGCTGGCCAGCCAGCGCCAGCTGAAAGACGTCTCGGAACGGGTCGAGCAACTGTCGGCTCAGGCCGACATTCTGTGCGGTGGCCATCTTGCACCATTCGACGTACTGGCCGACGACCCCGGTGCCGGCGCCTTCTATCCGCCGACTCTGCTGCTGTGTAACCAGCCGAAAGAAAGCCCGGCGGTACATACTACCGAGGCCTTTGGCCCCGTCTGTACCCTGCTGCCCTACGACTCCGAAGACGAGCTGGTCGAGCTGGTTACCCTGGGCGAAGGCAGCCTGGTGGCGTCCCTGGTGTTCGAGGCCGGCCAGGATGTGTCCGAGCTGGTTGGCCGTCTGGGCCCCTGGCATGGTCGCCTACATCTACTGGATCCGATCAGTGCCGAAGAAAGCACCGGCCACGGCTCTCCCCTGCCCCATCTGGTGCACGGCGGCCCCGGTCGCGCCGGTGGCGGCCAGGAACTGGGCGGTCTGCGCGCGGTCAAGCACTACATGCAGCGCACCGCCATCCAGTCCTCGCCGGGCGCCATGAGTCAGATCACCCACAGTTGGAACCAGGGCGCACCCGTGGTGACAGACCGGGTACATCCGTTCCGCAAGTACTTCGACGAGCTGGCTATCGGTGAACAGCTCAAGACGGCCCGCCGCACCGTGACTGAAGCCGATCTCGTCAACTTCGGCTGCCTGAGCGGCGACCACTTCTACGCCCACATGGACAAGGTTGCCGCGGCCGAATCCCTGTTCGGCGAGCGGGTGGCCCACGGTTACTTCGTGGTGTCCGCCGCCGCCGGCCTGTTCGTGGACGGGGCTCCGGGCCCGGTGATTGCCAACTACGGCATGGAAGGACTGCGCTTTATCGAGCCGGTGAAAATTGGCGACAGCATACAGGTGGAGTTCACCTGCAAGCAGAAAACCCGCAAACCAAAGCGCAATCCGGAAGACCTCGCTCAGGGCGTGGTGGTCTGGGATATAAAGGTCAAGAACCAGCGCGATGAACTGGTGGCCAGCTATGACATCCTGACCCTGGTGCAAGCGAAAGACTGATAAATGAGTGACGGGGATCCCCTGTCGACCGGACTTGCTGTTTGGTTGCCGAAGAAGAAAAAGAAACAGAAAAAGAAGTGCCTGCCACAGGCAATATGACAGACTACTGTCAGTCTCCTTTTTATGCCGGTCTCAATGACCGGCTTTTTTATTCTTCAGTGCGAGTGACGAGGGAATGAACAAAAAAAGGGGGCGGCGTTATTTTTACAACGCCGCCCCCTTTTTTTATATCAGGTGCTGATTACGAACCGAAGTAGCGCACGAACTGCGCCGGATCCCGTTCGGGCAGTTTGCGTACTTCCACCTGAGCCGTACCCAGATACAGGAAGCCGACGATCTGGTCCTGCGCGTCCAGGCCCAACGCCTGATGCACATTGCGGTCGAAGGCAAACCAGCCGGTGCGCCAGATGCCATTATAACCCAGCGCCAGCGCCGCCATCTGCATCGCCATCAGGGCGCAACCGGCGGAGATTTCCTGCTCCAGCTGTGGCACCTTGTCGTGGGGCTTCACCTTGGCCACCACGGTAATAACCATGGGCGCGCGCAGCGGCGCCAGCCGGGCTTTCTCGATCGTCTCGGGAGACTCGCCTTTAGCTTCGGTTGCGGCGGCCAGAATGTCACCCAGCTTTTTCCGCTGCTCACCGCCGAACACGATGAATTCCCAGGGGGTCAGGGCCGCATGATCCGGCGCCCGCAGCCCGGCCTTGAAAATGGTCTCCAGCTGCTCGCCCGCCGGCGCCGGCTCAACCAGTCGAGGATTGGAGTGGCGATTGAGTAACAGTTCCAGTGCATCCATGATTTAAAACCTTCTGTAACAAGCTCGAATTTCGATGCCCGCTACCTTAGCAGCACAGCGCCCGGGCATAAAGTCTTTGAGGCGCAGTACCACAGCACCCCCACCCCGCCTCCCCCTGCCGATAATCCACCGTCATGTCTGTTTTTCCGCTGCCAAGGGGGAGGAGCAGTTCAGTGCCAGTCTGTAAACACAGCACCGTTTTCTCCTCACCCCTCACAAGCTTCAAATAACCGCCGCCAGCTCGGCGCCCTGGCGGATGGCCCGCTTGGCGTCCAGCTCTGCCGCCACGTCGGCGCCGCCAATCAGGTGCACCTTGCTACCCTGCTGTTCCAGCACCGCCTGCAGGCTGCGATCCGGCTGCTGTCCGGCGCAGATAATGACGTTGTCCACTGCCAGGCACAGCGACTCGCCGTCCCGCTCTATATGCAGCCCTTCATCGTCGATGCGCTTGTAGCTGACCCCGCCCCACATCTTCACGCCATGGTGGCGCAGGCTGGCCTTGTGGATCCAGCCCGTAGTCTTGCCAAGCCCCTTGCCCGGATTGCCCACCTTGCGCTGCAGCAGCCAGAGCCGGCGTTTCGGCACCACAGGCTCGGGCAGCATCAGCGCCCCCGGCGCGCGATACTCTTGGTCTATGCCCCACTCGGCCAGCCACTGCTCCGTGGACTGATTCGGTTTCGCCACCAGAAACTCGGCCACATCAAAGCCGATGCCACCGGCGCCGATGATGGCCACCTTTTCCCCCACAGACGCATGACGAGCCAGCACATCCAGATAGCTCAATACCCTGGGATGATCGATGCCGTCTATCTCGGGGGTGCGAGGGAGAATGCCGCTGGCGAGGATCACCTCGTCAAAACCGGCCAGCAGCTCGGCCGTGGCTTCGGTGTTCAGCCGCAGCTCCACCCCGGTCTGCACCAGCCGGTGGTGAAAATAGCGCAGGGTCTCGAAAAAACTCTTCCTTGCCCGGTATCTGCTTGGCGTAGTTGAACTGGCCGCCAATTTCCGTCGCCCGATCGAACAGGGTGACCCTGTGGCCGCGCTCGGCGGCCTGGCTGGCAAAGCTCAGTCCGGCCGGGCCCGCCCCCACCACCGCCAGCAGCCTGGGGCTCTTGGTCGGCACAAAGTTCAGCTCGGTTTCATGGCAGGCTCTGGGGTTGACCAGGCAGGAGGCACGCTTGCGCTTGAACACATGATCCAGACAGGCCTGATTGCAGGCGATGCAGGTGTTGATCAACTCCGCCTGCCCCGACGCCGCCTTGGCAACGAAGTCCGCATCCGCCAGAAAAGGCCGGGCCATGCACACCAGATCCGCCTGGTTCGAGGACAGTATCTGTTCGGCCACCTCGGGGGTATTGATACGATTGGTGGCAATCACCGGTACCGAGAGCGCCTGCCGTACCTTGTCCGTGACCCAGCTGAAGGCAGCCCGGGGTACGCTGGTGGCGATGGTCGGCACCCGCGCCTCGTGCCAGCCGATGCCGGTGTTGATGAGGGTCACGCCCTCCTGCTCCAGCGCCCGACCGAGCGCAATCACCTCCTCCAGGCTGGAACCCTGCTCCACCAGATCCAGCATCGACAACCGGAAAATCAGGATTAAATCATCGCCCACGGCGGCGCGCACCGCCCGTACTATCTCCAGCGCGAAACGGTTGCGATTGTCACTGCTGCCGCCCCATTCGTCGTCTCTGTGATTGGTTCGGCCGCAGATGAACTGATTGATCAGATAGCCTTCGGAGCCCATGATTTCGACCCCGTCGTAACCGGCCTGTCGGGCAAGCAAGGCGGTGTGGGCGAAGTCGGCGATGCAGTTGCGGATCTGGCGTGGGCTCATGGCCCTGGGTTTGAACGGGTTGATGGGCGCGGTCTCGGCCGACGGCGCCTGCAGAAAGGGGTGCCAGGCATAGCGACCGGCGTGCAGTATTTGCAGGGCGATTTTGCCGCCCTCTTCATGCACCGCGTCCGTCAGCAGTCGATGGCGGGCCACCTGCCAGGAAAAACCGAGCTGGGCCGCATGGGGCAGCAGGCGGCCGCGAAAATTGGGCGCTATGCCGCCGGTGATGATCAGCCCCACGCCGCCGCGGGCCCGCTCCCGATAAAAGGCGGCCAGCTTCTTGAAACCGCCTTTTTCTTCTTCCAGCCCGGTGTGCATGGAACCCATGATCACCCGGTTTTTCAGTGTGGTGAAGCCCAGATCCAGGGGCGCCAGTAAATGGGGGTAACGGCTCATGATCCCTCCGCCGAACAAGACAGGTTTGACCACTTGAGGCTAATGGATAAAATGGCCGTTTTCAAACACTTGTTTTAGCCCCGGTTTTCACGGTAAACCGGTCACCGCTCGTGGTATTGTGCCGCAGCTGCCGTCATAATGGACCGATTAGACAATTATTCCGATTAAGGCGTTGCTATGTGGTTTGCCATCAAGTGGTTATTTCGTACTCTGGGCCGGGTGCTGAATGCCATTCGTCTCCTGATAACCAACCTGCTGTTTCTAGCCGTACTGGTGTTCGTGGTGCTGATCTTCAGCGCCGGGGATGACGCTCCTGCATTGCCGGCCAAGGCCGCCCTGACCCTGACCCTGACCGGCCCCGTGCTGGAGCAGGAAGCCACCGCCAGCCCCCGGCGTCTGGCCGAAAAGTGGCTATCTGGCGATACCACACCCCCGCCCATGACCCTGAGTCAGATCAAGGAGGCCCTGGATCGGGCCCGCAACGATGAGCGCATCGGCGCCCTCGTGCTGCGGCTGCAGAACATGAGCGAGTCCAGCCTGACCAAGCTGGATGAAGTCGGCGAAGCCATCGAGGGCTTCAAGACCTCCGGCAAGCCGGTGTATGCCATCGGCGACTACTACACCCAGGGTCAGTATTATCTGGCGGCCCATGCCGACGAAATTCTGCTGAACCCGGCCGGCGCCGTCACCATTCAGGGCCTCGGCGTCTATCGATTGCACTACAAGTCGGCCTTCGAGCGCTTCAACATCACCCCTCATGTATTCCGGGTGGGCACCTACAAGTCGTTCGTCGAGCCTTATCTGCGCGACGACATGTCCGAAGAGAGCCGTGAAGATACCCTGCGCTGGCTCGGCCAGCTGTGGCAGCATTATCAGGACAACATAGTCCGACTCCGGAAAATTCCCGCCGACCACATCAACCCGAGCAAAGAACAGCTGCTGAGCCGCTTTGGCGCCGTAAATGGTGACCCGGCCCGCTATGCCCTGGAGCAGGGTCTGGTCGACCGGCTTGCCAGCCGTAACGAGATGCTGCAGACCGTGGCCGAACAGGTGGGTTGGGACAGCCAGGCCAACCGTTACATGAGTGTGGAAATTCCCGCCTACCTCAGCCACAGCGCGCCGCGCAAGAATGCCGCCCCGGCGGTGGGTCTGATCACCGCCAGTGGCGCCATCATGAGTGGCGATGCGGGCTCCAATACCATCAACGACGAATACCTCGGCCGGCTGATCGATGAAGCCCGGCTGGATGCGGACATTCACGCCCTGGTGCTGCGTATCGACAGCCCCGGCGGCAGCGCCTTTGCCGCCGAGCAGATCCGCAGCAGCCTGCTGCGCTTCAAGGAAAGCGGCAAGCCGCTGGTGGTGTCCATGGGTAGCATCGCCGCCTCCGGTGGTTACTGGATAGCCGCCGACGCCGACAAGATTTACGCCGCACCCACCACCCTCACCGGCTCCATCGGCGTGTTCGGCCTCTTCCTCACCTTCGAGGAAGCCTTCGTGAAGCTGGGTCTCCATACCGATGGTGTGGGCACCACCGACTTTGTGGGGGCGGGCCTGACCACCGGTCTGCCGGAACACACCAAGCAGCTGATCCAGATGGGAGTTGAGCACACCTACGATCAGTTCGTCGATTTGGTGGCCAAGGGCCGAAGCATGAACCCGGAGCAGGTGGAGCGTGCCGCCCAGGGCCACGTCTGGACCGGACAGGACGCCAAAGAGCTGGGGCTGGTGGATGAGCTGGGTTATCTGGACGATGCCCTGGCCGGTGCCGCCGGTCTGGCCGAGCTGGCGGAGTTCAGCGTCAAGCCGGTGAAACTGCCCAGCTCCGCCAAAGAAATGCTGCTGGAACAACTGCTGCTGGACTCGGGCGTGCTGAGCGACTGGGCCACCGCCGCCCTGCCGGCGGTATTGCGTCCGGCCGGTGAACAGCTCAAGAGCGAGCTGACGGCCCTGAGCCAGTTCAACGATATTCGCGGCCAGTATGTGCTGTGTGTGGAATGCCAGGAGTTTTAATGCACCAGAAAAAAATCTACATCGCCTACACCGGCGGTACCATCGGCATGCAGAAATCCGCCAAGGGCTATGTGCCCCAGGCGGGCTTCATGACCGATTGCCTGGCCAGAACCCCGGAGTTTCATCGTGCCGAGATGCCGGCCTACCATATTCACGAGTACGATCCCCTGATCGACTCTTCGGACATGACGCCCGCCGACTGGCAGCGGATTGCCGATGATATCAAGGCCAATTACGACGACTACGACGGCTTCGTGGTGCTGCACGGCACCGACACCATGGCGTTTACCGCCGCCGCGCTGTCGTTCATGCTGGAAGACCTGGACAAGCCGGTGATCGTCACCGGCTCCCAGATCCCCCTGGCCGAGCTGCGCTCCGACGGCCGTCCCAACCTGCTCAACGCCCTCTATGTGGCCGCCTGCTACCCCATCCACGAGGTAGGGTTGTTCTTCAACAACCGCCTGTATCGGGGCAACCGCGCCAGCAAGGTGCACGCCGACGGCTTTCAGGCCTTCGACTCGCCCAACTTTCCGCCCCTGCTCAATGCGGGCATCCATATCAGCCTGGAGTCGGGTATGCTTGGTACCACCACCGGCAAGCCGCTGACCGTCAGCCCCATCACGCCCCAGCCCATTGGCGTGGTGACCCTCTACCCCGGTATTTCCGCCGAGGTAATCGGCAACCTGCTGCAGCAGCCGGTCAAAGCGCTGTTGCTGTTGTCTTACGGGGTGGGCAATGCGCCCCAGAACGAGGCCATGCTAACCCTGCTGGCCGAGGCCTCGGCCCGGGGCGTGATTATCGTCAACCTGACCCAGTGCCTGCGCGGCACCGTCAACATGGACGGCTACGCCACCGGCCACGCCCTGGCCCAGGCCGGGGTGATCTCCGGTTACGACATGACCACAGAAGCGGCGCTGGCCAAGCTGCACTATCTGCTGAGCAAAAACCTGCCGTCGGAAGAAATACGCGAGCTGATGAAGCGGAATTTGCGCGGGGAATTGAGCCGGGCGTGAGGCCCATCTCGTAGGGTCCATTTCAATGGACCTGCCGTGTCATCATGTAACGATATGGTCGAATGAATTCGACCCTACGAAACACGGCCCCTGTAGGCGCCCATTTATGCGGCGCAATCCTGCAGGCACATCGGGATTTTCAGGTGCGGCGTATGATCTGCAGGTTCGGCGTTGTGGATATTGCCCAGCTTCGCTGGGCCTGCCGGCTAAAGCGGCATCTACAAAGTACACGTTTCTTCCTCACGTTTTACCCCCGATACAACTGCCAGTGATTGAGCAGCTCGGCCATGTTGGCGACGTTCAGCTTGTTCATGGCCGAAGCGCGGTGCACCTCCACGGTACGCACCGCCACACAGAGTTGTTCGGCAATGGCCTTGTTGGTCAAGCCCTGGGCGACCAGACTGACTACTTCCCGTTCCCGGGCCGACAACCGGGTGAAACACTGGTGCACACGGGCCTGCTCGACCAACTGATCTACCTTTAGCCGGGCCTGAGCCAGCGCGGCGGTCAGGCGACGGGCATCTATCGGTTTTTCAAGAAAGTCCACCGCGCCCAGTTTCATCGCCTCCACCGCTTGAGGCACATCGCCATGACCGGTCAGCAAGATCACCGCCACCGTGCTGCGGCGCTGTTGCAGGACGCTTAGCACCGCCAATCCGTCCAGTTCGGGCATCGCCAGGTCCAGCAGCAGAATGGCCGGCTTCTTATCATCCAGCTCATCCAGAAACTGCTGCGGACTGGACCAGCCCTGGCTGCCATGCCCCATGGCATTCAGCAGAAAACGATTGGCCGCCACTACCTGTTCGTCGTCGTCCAGAATGTAAATCTGCATCAGGCCTCCTCAGGCAAAAACAGCGTGGCACGGGTACCCCGGCCGGTATTCACAAGCGTCAGGCGTCCACCCAGGCGCAGCGCCAGCCGATGGCTGACCAGCAGCCCTATGCCCATGCCGTGATAGTGGCTGGCCGGCAGGCTCTGCTGCATCGCCTCGATAATGCTGTTGTCCACCCCACCGGCATCGTCTTCTACCGTCAGACGCCAGCCCCCCACCTCGTGGTGAGCGGTCAGCAACATGATGCCACCGCTGCTTGTATGGTCATGAGTCGCACAGCCATGAGTCTCATGGCCATTAGCCAAACGAGCATGGGCATCCAGCGCATTACCGAGCAGATTATTGAGAATTTGCTCAACCGCCGGACGCACCGACAGCAGGGTTCCGGCCTCGGTTCGAGCCGACAATCGCACCCCCTTCGCTTCTGCCCGCGGGCCGATTCGCGCCACCAGCTCCCGACACAAGTCCGCCGGTTCAAACGCTTCGGCACAAGGCAAGGGCTGGGTGGCCCACTGGCGAAAGCGGCGAATTATGGCCGCGCCCCGCTCGGTTTCCGCCACTATATGGCCGAAGGCCTCCTGTTGTGGCCCGGTATCGCTCACCAATTCACCTGCCTGGGCATAAGCCTGAATCGCCGACAGCGGCTGATTCAGCTCGTGAGCCAGACCGGTGGCCATTTCGCCCACCAGGATGCGTTGTCGTGCCTGGGCTAACTCCTGCTCTTTGTGTTGCATCAGATCATGTAATTTATCCCGCTCCTGGGTGCGCCTGAGCAACAGCAGGGTCACACGATAGTGATGCAGCAACATGGCCAGCACGACGATCACGAGTGCGGCCAGAAAAGGCCAGTAGCGGTCCAGTAGCTGGCGCAGCAGCCGCAAGATCGAGGCCGGATCGGATGCCGGGCCCAGCTGCCAGTCTGCCAGTAACCGTTCGACTTCATCCAGCCGAATGGCCGCCCCCCACAAAGGGCGCCCCTGATGCTCCAGATTGAGCAAGGCCCGGCTAATGGCCCGCAACACCCCTTCATCTACAGCGCCTACGGCGGCGAAACTCCAGCCCGGATACAGCGGTGTCGAGCGCATGCAAACGGCGTCGTCTTCCACCATCAGGGCGCGAAAGTCGGCCGCCTCGATCAGACCTTCCTGCGCCATGCTTTCCAGCAGACAGGTCGGCAGCATGGCCGCCGTCAGGGCGCCGTCTCGCAACAGATAAACCAGGGCATCCACCGGATAGCCGGTAAAACGAAAATTCAGTTCTGCAGGCAAAATGCCCCGGCGGCGCAACTGCTCCGCCACCAGCAGATAGCCACCAAAGGCCTGTTTATGCACCGCCCCTACCAGCTGGCCCCGCAGCTGTTCGGGCACGGTAATGCCGCTGTCGGCCCTTACCAGCAGGGTGGCAGCCACGCTTTCTCGTGCCTGGCCATAATGAGGGTCCAGATAAGACGCCAGCCAGTTCAACCCCCGGCCCCGATTCAACACGAAGTGCGCCGGGTTGGTTACCACAAAGTCGAGTTGTCCGGCGGCCAGCGCCTCGTCCAGCTGCTGCTGGGTGAGATAACGGCCTTCAAAACGATGCCCGGTCAAGGCGCCATTCAGCGCCGACAGCGTCGGTGCCCATTCGGCTCGGGCCTGGGCCTCGCCCCGAAAGGCCAGAAAGCCCACCCGATACTGGTCGGCCAACGCCTGCGAACTCAGCAACAGCAGCAGCCACAAAATGAGGCCATGACAGAGAGGCCCTTTCCGGAGCCTGAGCCTGCTGCGCCGATTCGCCATCAAGGCGCCGGTACAGGCAGCCAGAGCGGCGTATGGCCGGTGCGGGCCGTGAAGGCCTGCAGGTCGACCTTGCTCAGCAAGACGGTGGCGGTATTGCGCAACGGGTGGCAGTGAAAGTCGTCGCCGTTTTCCAGCTCCTGATCCAACCACAGTTCTACCTCTTGCTCAGAGTCGTTAACCAGCGCCAGCACCGACACATGGCCGGGCTCGACACCCAGATAACGCTGCAGCCGGTCGGCGGAGGCAAAACCAAGCCGGGACCAACCCACCTGGCGCGACAGGGCTTTAAGATCCACCTGCTTGTCGGAACGGGTCAGCAAGAGGGCATGGCGACGACCGTAATTGTCACGCAGAAACAGATTCTTGAGCCGGGTGCCGGGGCGCTCCACCAGCAGCCGGTCGGCATCGTCACAGGTAAAAAGCGGCGGGTGTTCGATCAGCGGCGGACAAATCTGCCAGTCCGCCAGTCGCGTCATGATATCCATTTTTCTCTCCAACATCTGTTCTCCCCAACATCAGGGGCCATGACTGCCGGCCAATGGTCATTGGCAGCGAAATATGCTGTTATCGGGTATTGTGACATTCGAACCCGGTAGCTGCCATGACTTCACTCTCTTCCGTCAAACTCTCGATGCTCGATCTGGTGCATATTCGCACCAATCACGATGCGGCCGACGCCATTGCCGACTCGGTGGCGGTGGCACGCCATGCCGAGTGGCTGGGATTCGAGCGTTTCTGGCTGGCCGAGCACCATAATCTGGACGGCATCGCCAGCTCCGCCACCGCCGTGCTGGTGGGCCATATTGCCGGCCACACTTCGCGTATCCGGGTCGGCTCCGGCGGCATAATGCTACCCAATCATCCACCGCTGGTGGTGGCCGAGCAATTTGGCACCCTGGCCACTATGTATCCGGACCGTATCGATCTTGGGCTGGGCCGGGCGCCGGGTACCGATCAGGACACCATGCGCGCCCTGCGCCGGCGGCCGGAAGACGGCGCCGACTTTCCCGATCAGGTGCAACAGCTACAGCGGCTGTTGGGACCGGCCCAGCACGGCCAGAAGTTGATGGCGATTCCCGGCGCCGGCACCGAAGTGCCGATCTGGCTGCTGGGCTCCAGCCTGTTCAGCGCCCAGCTGGCGGCACAGATGGGACTGCCCTATGCCTTTGCCTCGCACTTTGCGCCCCGGATGATGGTGGAGGCGGCACAACTCTACCGGCACCAGTTCCGTCCCTCGGCGGTGCTGAACGAGCCTTATCTGATGGTGGGTGTGCCGGCCATCGTGGCCGACACCGACGAAAAAGCCGCCTTTCTCGCCACCACACCGCAACAAAAGGTGCTGTCGCTGCTGCGTGGTGATACCCGCATGCTGCAGCCGCCGGTGACCGACATGGCCCGGCTCTGGCTGCCTCATGAACAAAATGGGGTCGAAAGCTTTCTGGGGGCGGCGGTGGTCGGCTCACCCGAGCGGGTGGCCCACAAGCTGGAAGTGCTGCTGGCCCGGACCGGTGCCAACGAGCTGATGATAGTGTCCGATATTTATGAGCAGGATGCCCGCCATCACAGCCTGTCGCTGCTGGCCGGGCTGATAGAATAAACGGGTTCTGAAAAGCGAGGAGGCGTGAACAGCCAGGCCCGACAGAGGGCCTGGCCTGAGGCGATTTAACGGCCCGGATTCACCGCCAGCACATCGGCGCGGATCACCGACTGCTCGGCAATCAGGTCGGTCACCACGGCGCGACTGGCCTTGTAATGAGGGGTCAGCTTGTGCTCGGCCAGGGCCGCTTCGTCCTGATAGATTTCGTATAGCCAGAACAGCTCGGGATCGGCCTTGTCCTGCAGCACGTCGAAGGTCAGGCAACCCGGCTCGTCACGTACAGACGCGGCGGCGTTGGGCAGCATGGCCGCCAGAAAGGCATCGGTGGTGCCGGGCTTGAGCTTGGTTTTGACAATAATCGAATACATTGTAAACTCCATTTGTTTATCTAAAATCAACAAATAGTACACAATATTTTTAACCAAGAGACAAGGAGCCCGCCATGGAAAGACCCGGTCGTTTGAACGGCATGCGTCATATCGCCTTCACCATGCCCAATCTGGAAGAATGTGAGCGTTTTTACACCGACATCATGGGCATGGAGCTGCTGCGCCGGGCCCACAAGGATCTGGTGTACCTCACCTGCGGCAATGACAACCTCTCTCTGGGCCGCTCCGACCTGCCCGCCAGCGGTGTGCAGAGCCTGGATCACTTCGGCTTTATCGTAGACAGCAAAGAAGAGCTGGAGCAGTGGTTTCTGTACCTGAAGAGCAAGGGCGTGACCATGCTCGACCGTCCGCACGATCACGGTGACGGCGCGCGCAGTTTCCACATTACCGACCCGGCCGGCAACGTGATCCAGCCCATCTACCACCCGGACATCTCCGGTCAGCGTTTCAGCAAGCCGTAAGCTGCAGATTTATCCCCTGCCGTGGTTTTCCCTGCCACGGCTTTCCGTTATGTTAAGGACATCGTGCTCCGACACATCAAATTTTCAGCAGGGAAACGCATGTCCTTAAATACCGAGAAATTAAACACAGATGAACTAAGAAGTCGCCGCCTGGCGGCGCTGATCACCCCGCACCAGCTGAACACCCAATTCCCCCTTACCGACGCCATGGCCGAGACGGTGCTGACTGCCCGCGCCGAGATTGAATCCATCCTGACCGGCACCAGCAACAAGCTGCTGGTGATAGTGGGCCCCTGTTCCATTCACGACCCCGCCGCTGCCCTAGCCTATGCCGAACGGCTGGCGCCGTTGCGTGAACGCTATAAAGATCGGCTCTGCATCGTGATGCGCACCTATTTCGAGAAGCCGCGCACCATCGTCGGCTGGAAGGGGCTGATCAACGATCCGCACCTGGACGGCAGCTTCGACGTGAACACCGGCCTGCAACTGGCCCGCAAGCTGTTGTGCGACATCAACGCCCTGGGGCTGCCCACCGCCACCGAGTTTCTGGATATGGTGACCGGACAGTATATTGCCGACCTGATCAGCTGGGGCGCCATCGGCGCGCGCACCACCGAATCTCAGGTGCACAGAGAAATGGCCTCGGCGCTGTCGTGCCCGGTGGGCTTCAAGAACGGCACCGACGGCAACATCCAGATTGCGCTGGACGCGGTGCGCGCGGCCAGTCATCCGCATATTTTCTGCTCGCCGGACAAAGACGGCCAGATGACCATCTACCAGACCAGCGGCAACCCTTATGGCCATCTGATCCTGCGCGGCGGCAAGGCGCCCAATTACGATACCGACAGCGTGGCCGAGGCGGCCAGCGGGCTGGAGCAGGTGGGGCTGTCACCCCGGCTGGTGGTAGATCTCAGCCATGGCAACAGCCTGAAGCAGCACCAGCGCCAGCTGCTGGTGGCAGAAGACATCTGCAACCAGCTGAAAAACGGCAGCCGCCATATCGCCGGCGTGATGGCCGAAAGCTTTATCGAATCCGGCCGCCAGGAAGTGGTGGAAGGTAAGGCCGCTGTGTTTGGCCAGAGCATCACCGACGCCTGCCTGGGCTGGAACGACACCGAACAGCTGCTGGAAACCCTGTATCAGGCGGTAAGCCACGAGGGATTAGGGATTAGGGATTAGGGATAAATTCGACCCTACGACAATTTACTCTTCCGGCAGCATAATCCGGCGGCCGTCCTGCTCCAGTACCCGTACCCTGACTTCGAACACCTCGGCGATAAGCTGCGGGGTGATCACCTCGGGCCCGCCCCGGGCGGCCAGTTTGCCTTTGTGCAAACACCAGACGTCGTCGCCATACTGGCAGGCCAGGTTGATATCGTGAATGGAGGCCACCACCGCCAGCCCTTGCTCCGCATAGCGGCGTAGCAGGCGTAGGGTGGCGAGCTGGTGATGCCAGTCCAGCCCGGCCAGCGGTTCGTCCAGCAGCAGCAGGCGAGCGTCGGGGTTGATGGCGGGATCCACCTGCAGCAGGGTGCCGGCTATCA
>NZ_MPZM01000023.1 GCF_002936955.1 Oceanisphaera arctica
TCGCCCTCGTGCGAGGCGGCTGGAGCAGGGCCGAGTCAAACCCGGTGCCCTGCTGCTGACCGCCGCCTTCCGGAGCCGGCCTGACCTGGGGCGCCGGCGTGATCCGCTGGGGCGATCGCGTCACCCCGCTGAGCCAGTCCGACGCCATTCTGGCGCCCTGCGAGCACAGCGCCCTGGAACTGCTGGCGCCGGCCATCGCAGGCTGCCGCCTGGCTCACGGCGACTAACGCCAGCAGCAAACCAAAATCACTACGCCGGCCATCGATGATCGCCTGATTAAGGTAATCTCCGAGCTGGCTGTCGTTGACGAGCAGGTTGGTGTTAAGTTCTGGCAGCAGAAAAAGTGCAAATATTAGGCATTTGAATGGTTATTGGCAGCAAATGCCATTTTATTAGCAAAAAATTACATTTCAGGGGTTCACAAGCCAAATCATTTTGGTAATATGCGCCCCACAAAGTGTGGAGGGGTTCCCGAGTGGCCAAAGGGATCAGACTGTAAATCTGACGGCTCAGCCTTCGCTGGTTCGAATCCAGCTCCCTCCACCATCTATTGTCAATCAATGCATTCTGTTGTTCATCAACACATATAGTGCCTTGATGTGGAAAGTAAAATTTAAAAACTGTTTAAAGGTTTTTATTTAAACAGGTAGAAGTTAACTCGTGGAGGGGTTCCCGAGTGGCCAAAGGGATCAGACTGTAAATCTGACGGCTCAGCCTTCGCTGGTTCGAATCCAGCTCCCTCCACCATCCTTTGAAAGCCGGTGCTCAGCACCGGCTTTTTTTATGTCTACTGAAAACTAGAAGCCTATCTCTTAGTCATAAATCGGCTGGCGGAATAAAGAGGTAACAGGGTTGCCTCCTCCGACACGCTTCAAGTAAATCCATGTAACGTTCAGCACATGACATCCGATCGCCAGGGACGGCGGGAGTGCCAGCATTGCAGGAGCTTTTGTTGGCCCTGTCATGTGACGGTCGAATGAGGCAATCCCCGCTGCTCCTTCTTAACGCCCGAGTTAACTGTTGGCATCATAAGCAGGCGACGCCGGAGCTTCAAGTAAGACAAAGGGATCTGCTCAGCCGACCATCCGCGCCACGGATGGCGCGGTTGAGCCTACAGGGATGTATTCACGACGAGTCGGCGGAGCGGGCCCTTTGTCCGATGTGCAAACATTGAGCGACAAAAAAAGCTGTTCTCCAGCTCTGGATTTGTGACTAAGAGACAGGCTAGAAGCTTCCCGCTTTCTATCCTTCAGGCTTTTCCTCTAACGCCTCCTCCAGCAATCGCTGCTGGTACTCCGGCGACTGGGTATGCCGCGCCAGCAACCGGTACATGGCCGGCACGATAAACAGCGTCAGCAGGGTCGCCAGTGATACGCCGGCAAACACCACTATACCCACCGCCTGTCGGCTTTCGGCCCCGGCGCCGCTGGCCAAAATCAGCGGAATGGCACCTGCCACTGTGGTAAAGGCGGTCATCAGTATGGGCCGCAGGCGCCGCACCGATGCCTCTATCAGCGCCTCGTCGAAAGGCCGGCCTCTGTCACGCAGCTGGTTGGCGAATTCCACGATCAGGATACCATTCTTGGTGACCAGCCCTATCAGCATCACCATGGCTATCTGACTGTATGCGTTGAGGGTCATCCCCGTCAGATAGAGCCCCAGCAGACCGCCGAGCAGCCCAAGCGGCACCGTCAGCAGTACGATAAAGGGATGAACAAAGCTCTCGAACTGAGCCGCCAGGATCAAAAATACCACCACCAGCGCCAGACCGAACACGAAGGCCACATCGCCCTGGTTGCTCTTGTACTCCAGCGACTCTCCCTTGTAATCGACGATGGCATAGTCGGGCAACTGCTCGCGCACCAAGCCATCCAGGTAGTCCAGCGCTTCCCCCAGACTGTAGTTACCGACCAGGTTGGCACTCAGGGTGATCGCCTTCTTGCGGTTGTAATGGTTCAGCGAGGGCGAGGCACCCTGCTCGGTCAGGGTGACCAGGTTATCCAGCGACACCAGGTCGCCGCCACCGGTGCGCAGATAGATGCCGCCCAGATCACTGAGTTGCCTGAAGGCGTCCTGCTGCCCCTTGAGATAGACATCAAACTCTTCCCCCTGGCGCGCATAGGTGGTGATGGCCTGACCGCCGAGCATAACGTTGAGGCTGTCGGCCACTTCGGTCACCGAAATCCCCAGCTTGGCCGCCCTTTGCTGATCCACATCCACCAACAGCTCGGGCTTGGTCTGGGCATAATCCAGATCCAGATCACTCAGGCCTAGGTTGTTTCGCGCCAACCGCCGCAACTGCTCGGCCCAGTCGTAGAGTTCGTCGTAATCGGCTCCGCCCAACACAAATTCCACCGGCGAGCTGGAGCCGCCGCGAATGGATGAGGGCAGTATCGGGATCACCAGAACATCGGCCACGTCGCGGGTCATACCACGAATTCGCCCGACAATGGCCTCGGCCGAGGGCTCCCGTTTATCCCAGGTTTCCAGGCTGGCGATAACCATGCCGCTGTTTACCCCGCCACCGAAGCCCGGGGTACGTACCGTCAGGCTGGTCACGGTGCCGTCTTGCTGCAAGGGGGCCAGTCGCGCTTCCACCTCGCCCATGGCCCGGCTCATCCGTTCGAAGCTGGCCCCTTCGGCCCCGCGCACCATGACGAATACCACGCCGCGGTCTTCTTTCGGGGTCAGGCTCTGCGACACCTCCCGGAACAGCAGGGTAATGAGTCCCAGCGCCAGCACCATGACTACCGGCGCCCACCAACGGTGACTCAGCTCGCTGCCAAGCAGGCGCCGGTAGCCCTTCTCCATTCGGGCAAAACCCGCGTCGAAACGGCTCGCCATCCAGCCCGGAGCCTGCCTTGGCTTAAGGATCTTGCTGGCCATCACCGGGGTCAGGGTCAGAGCCACCAGCGACGAAAAAGCCACTGCCCCGGCCAGCAACACCGCAAATTCGGTAAAGATGCGGCCTATGATGCCCCCCATGAACACAATAGGCAGAAAGACAGACACTAGGGTCAGAGTCGTGGCAATCACCGCAAAGCCCACCTCGCGCGTACCGTGATAGGCCGCCGCCAGCGGTGAGCGCCCCCGTTCCAGGTGATGGTGAATATTTTCCAGCACTACTATGGCGTCGTCCACCACCAGACCGATGGCCATGATCAGCGCCATCAGGGTGATCAGGTTAACCGAGTAACCCAGCGCATAGGCCAGTATAAAGGCACTGATCAGCGACACCGGAACCGTTACCGCCGGGAGCAGGGTGGCGCGTAACTGCCCCAGAAAGATATAAATCACCAATACCACCAGCCCCACCGTGATCATCAGGGTCTGATAGACCTCGCTGATGGCACTGTCGACAAACACCGAACTGTCGTAGGTCCAGGTCAGCTCGGCCCCCTCGGGCAGGAAAGGCTGCTGGGCAATGATCGCCCGCTTGACCTCGTCCACCACCTCCAGGGTGTTGGCCTGGGTCTGTTTGACGATGCCAAGCCCGACCACATTCTGGCCGTTGGAGCGAAACAGGGTATCTTCCGGCTTCTCCCCTTCCCATATCTCGGCCACATCGCCCAGATAGACCCTAGCGCCCGAGTCGATACGGCGAATACTCAGGGTGCTGAAGTTCACCGCCTGATCGTAGCCGCGCGGAATGCGGGCGGCGAAGTTCTGCTGGCTGTTTTCCAGGGTGCCGGCCGGCAGCTCCACGTTCTGGGCGCGCAGCGCGGAGCGGATGTCAGCCACCGTGACTCCACGCGAGGCCATGGCCACCGGATCCAGGCGCACGTTCATTACCCGTTCTTTACGTCCGCCCACCCAGACCGAGCTGACACCGTCGAGCAAGCTGAAACGGTCGGCCAGCACATTCTGGGCATAGTCACCCAGCGCCAGCGGCGACATACCGGTAGAGCGCAGCGTCACCCAGAGGATGACATCGTTACGCCCCGTGTCTTTGGTGACGATGGGGGCATCGGCGTCGTCGGGCAGGCTGCGGGAAGCCCGGGCCACCGCCTCGCGCACATCACTGGCGGCGTTATCCAGATCCCGCGCTGGATCGAATTCGATGGTAATGCTGGAACGGCCGTCGCTGGTGCTGGAGCTGATGAACTTGACCCCGCTGATACCCGACAACTCGTCTTCCAGCCGCTTGGTGACCTGAGCCTCCAGCACCCCGGCGCTGGCACCGGTATAATCGGTACGTACCGTCACCACCGGCGAGGTAGTGTCGGGCATTTCCCTGAGCGGTAACTCGAGAAAGGAAATCAACCCGAACACACACAGCATCAGGCTCAGTACTGTGGCCAGTACCGGGCGGGCAATGGACAGATCAGAGAGCTTCACTCTGCACCTCCACCAGCATGCCGTCCCGTACCTTGACCGTGCCTTCGCTGATCACCTGCTCGCCAAGGGTGAGTCCGTCGGCAATGGTTACCTGATCTCCCAGGTTACGGCCTATGCTCACGTCGCGCCGACTGACCTTACCCTCGTCATCCACCACAAATACGTAGCGCTGCTGGCCGGCATAGAGCAGGCTCTGGGTCGGGATCACCGCCTGGGTGCTGTTATCCACGGTCAGTTGCACCCGCATCAGCATGCCAGGTACCAGCAGACCCTCGCTGTTATCAAACAGCAGCCGAACCCGGGCATTGAGGGTATCCTCATCCACACTGGGGGCAATCACCGCCAGCTCACCGATAAAAATCTGCTCACCGTAGGCCAAGGTGCGCGCACTCAACTGATCGCCGACCTTGAGATGGCGAAAATATTTATCCGGTACCGCCAGATCCAGTTTGAGGCTACTCGCATCGAGCAGGTCCGCCACCGGGGTATTGGCCGCCAGCAGCATACCCGGCGCCACATCGCTCAACCCAATCACCCCGGCAAAGGGGGCCTTCAGGGTCAGGTAATCCGCCTGCACCCGGGCGGCCTGCAACTTGGCCTCGGCCATGGCCACCGCTGCCTGCTGGCCGTCCAGCTCGGTCTGGGTGACTGCCTTGCGTCGAAACAGGGTCTGAAAATTGTTGAACACGCGACGGGCGTCCATCAGTAACGCCTCGGCTTCACGCACCGTCGCCTGCGCGGCTCTGTCATCCAGGCTGAGCAGCACCTGATCTTTAATGATCACCTGTCCGGGCACAAAATGTACCCGGGTAACCCGCGCGCTCACCTGAGGCGCTATAGCCACCTGCTGGCTGGCCTTGAGGGTCCCGATCAACTCGATACCGGCCGTGATCGGCTGCTCCGTGACCCGCACCGTGGACACCACAGGAGCGCTCCGGGCCTGCACTGTCGTCGACATCATGGTCGACAGGACCAGCAGGCAGACAAACAAGAGTCCGGGATAGTGGTTATGAAGAAACATGTTTTTATTCCTTTGTTCACATTGGCCCTAGTGTACCCCTTTCACCCGGCCAGACTATGTCAGCCGCCGGCAAAGAGGTAACAAAGTGTGACAAAATCCCACTACTCTTAGTCGAAGACGCAACAAGGCTTAGTCGAAGACTCAGCAGGGATTAACCGAAGACACAACAAGCCGGCAGGAGCCTCGTTAAGGAGACAGCATGAAGCAGGGAAAAATTCTGATCACCGGGGTGGCCCAGGGTCTGGGGCTGGGCATGTGCCGCTACTTTCTGCAACACGACTACCAGGTTCTGGGAGTCGACATCGACAAGGACGCCCTCACCCGGCTGGACGAAACCGGGTTGCCCAGCTTGCAGTTGGTGCACCTTGATGTAAGCGAGGAAACCTCAGTACAGGCTCTGAGCCGACTGATTGAGCGTCAGTTCGGACAGCTCGACGGCATCATCAACAATGCCGCCCTCAGTCAGCCCCACAATGAGCCGTTGGCAGGATTGTCGCTGTCTCACTGGCAGCGGGTACTGGCGGTCAATCTCACCGGCCCCATGCTGATCAGCAAGCACATGGCCCCCCTGATGACACCGGGAGCTGCCATCATCAACATCGCCTCGACCCGGGCTCATCAGTCCGAGCCCGACAGCGAGGCCTATGCCGCGGCCAAGGGGGGCCTGATTGCCCTGACCCACGCCATGGCCATCAGCCTGGGGCCGGATGTTAGGGTCAACGCCATCAGTCCGGGCTGGATTGATGTCAGCCGGCTGCAGCCAAATCCGCAGGAGCCGGCCCCCAGCCTGCACGATCACGGCCAGCATCCGGCCGGCCGGGTGGGCGACGCCGAGGATGTGGCGGCGCTGGCACGCTTTCTGTTATCCGACGAAGCCGGCTTTATCACAGGACAGGAATACATTATCGACGGCGGCATGAGCAAACGGATGATCTATCCACAGGGACCGGCTGCCGACTGACCCCGGTTTCTGCTAGCATGGCGCCACCTTTTTAGATCAGGCGCCGTTATGAAAGTTGTTTCCTTCAATATCAATGGACTCAGGGCGCGTTTGCATCAATTGCAGGCGCTTATCGACAAACACCAACCGGACATCATAGGTCTGCAGGAAATCAAGGTTCACGACGACGCCTTTCCGCTGGCCGACGTGGAAGCCATGGGCTATCACGTGCATTTTCATGGCCAGAAAGCCCATTACGGCGTGGCCATGCTGAGCAAGCAGACGCCGCTGGAGATCCAGAAGGGCTTTCCCGGTGACGAAGAAGATGCCCAGCGCCGCATGATCATGGGGCGCTTTGCCCGCCCGGACGGCACCGAGCTGACCGTGCTCAACGGTTACTTCCCCCAAGGCGAAAATCGCAGCCACGAGACCAAGTTTCCCGCCAAGACCCGCTTTTACGCGGATCTTCAGCGCTACCTGACCGAACATCACCAGCCGGATGAGGCGGTTATCGTGATGGGTGATGTGAATATTTCCCATACAGATCTGGACATTGGCATCGGCGAGCCCAACCGCAAGCGCTGGCTGCGCGAGGGGAAATGTTCCTTCCTGCCGGAAGAGCGGGAGTGGATGGAGCGCCTGCTGAGCTGGGGATTAACCGATACCTGGCGGCTGCAGAACCCGCAGGAAAGCGAGCGTTACTCCTGGTTCGACTACCGCAGCAAGGGCTTCAACGACAATCGCGGCCTGCGTATCGACCTGATCCTCGCCACCCAGCCGCTGGTCGACCAATTGATCGATACCGGTATCGACTACGAACTGCGCGGCATCGAAAAGCCCTCGGATCACGCCCCCATCTGGGCCACCTTTGGCTGAGCCAGAACCCCTTGCCTTGCACCCCATTGTTGTTCTGACACTCTCAATGCTAAGGGAAGGGAGCTGTTTGCCCCTCCCCCTTGGCTGCGGGGTTACAGACATAACAGCGGGTTTGCGCCAGGGGGAGGCTGGGGGGGGGTGTCGTTTCGGCCGAAGCATCGAACCTGCGGAACATGCCAATATTCTGCAGTAACCCCTCCCCAACCCTCCCCTTGCGTTGCACCCCGTCGTCATCCTGCCAAATTCGAGGCTAAGGGGAGGGAGTAGATCTGCCCGCTACAGCCCCAGTATTTCCTTGGCGAAAGGAATGCTGAGCTTGCGCTTGGCCTGAAAGGAGGCGTTGTCGAGCAGGTCGAGGGCAGCGAGCAGGGTGCTCATATCACGGGACAGCCGGTTGAGCAGGAAGCGGCCGACGTCGGTGGGCAACTTGAAGCCTCGCAGCTCGGATCTGAGCTGCAGGGCGCTGAGCTTGCCTTCGTCATCCAGAGGTTTCAGCTGATAGGCCACGCCCCAGTCGAGGCGCGAAGCCAAGTCCGGCAAGCCCAGTCCCAGGTTGCGCGGCGCGTTGATGGCGCTGATCACCAGAGAGCCCGAGGCCCGATCGCGACGGCGATTGAAGAAGTTGAACACCGCCCGCTCCCACTCTTCCACACCGGCAATGGCATCCAGGTTATCCAGACACACCAGCGCCAGCAGCTCCATGCCGTCCAGTAGTCGGGGCGACATGTTCTGATAGCTGTCGAGAGAGATATAGGCTGCGGTCTCACCTTCGCCATCCAGCTCGGCACAGGAGGCATGCAGAAGATGAGAGCGGCCACTGCCTTGCTGGCCCCAGAAATACAGCAGCTCGTCACCCTGACCGATGGCCGCGTTTTTAAGGGCGGTGATCAGCTGAGCGTTATCACCCGGATAAAAACTGGCAAAGGTTTCATCGTCCGGCAGCTGTACCGCCAGTGCCAACTGGGCTGGCTGGTTATCTTCTTCATCACCGTTAATCACGCTTGGCTCCCGACCAGCTGAATTCCCGCTCACCGGTCACGGCAAGTCCGTTCATGGTGGTTAGCGCCTGCAGCACAGCGGCACGAGAGCCCGGCACACTCAGACGATAACGCCCCTGAGAGCCGGCACTGTCGATAACATAGACAGTTCCCACACCATCGAGCTGACGCAACTTGCGCTCCAGCAGCACAGAGTCGGAATACCGATGCAGGCCGGAGACCACTATGGTCAGCTCGCCGCTTGCATCAACCTCGGCCAACAAGGGCTGTATCGGCGCCGGATTATCTTGCCGAGGCGCCCGCTTTTGTCCGTTCTTTTCAACCCAGTAACGATTGAGACGCGCCATCAGTTCGGTCACCGCATCTGCACCCGAGACCAGCTTGCCTTGCGCCAGTTTGCCTTGCAACAAGGGCTGCTCTTGTTCGGAGCCGAACAGCTGCCAGCGACCGCCTCCTGCGCCCTGCTCGACGGCAAGCCAGTAATCGGCACCGTAGCGCCGGCTGGCCTCGCGCAGGGGCTTGGCATCAAACAACTCGCGGGCGTCCAGCGTCATGTGCTCCTCCAGATCCCACAGCGGCCACAGCAGCGGCATCTGATAGGCTGAAGAGGCCCGCCGCCAGGCACGATTTGCCTCGTTACGGCCACGGCCATCTTTCGATAACCACACCAGCACAGTAGGCCTTGGCGCCAGTAAGAACGGCAACTCGGCGCTTTGCAGCAAGGCCAGCAGCTCCTCTTCGTTGAACACGGCGTTATAACCTGAGCCTGACGGTTCGGACTGCAAATAGCGCGACAAATCACGCCGGGCTTCATCCTGTGCCCAGGAGCCATTGGCCCGACCGCCGGTCAGGCGATCCAGCACCAGCTCCACCGCCTGCGTACGCGCCTCGCTCCGGTTATAGGGTGCCGGGTCCAGATTAACCTCAAACACCGACTGAGCAGACGCGGCGGCGGAACATAGCAGCAGCGTCGTCAGTAACAGATTTTTCAACATCAAGTTGCCACGTTTAAAAAGCATAAGGCGCATGATAACCACAGACGTTAGCGCAAACCAGACTCAATGGGGCTGTGTTCTCGGCAACACCAGGTTGAGCAGTATGCCGACGATGCCGCACAGGCTGATGCCCTGCAGGCTGAAACCGCCGATACCGAAGGCCATGCCACCGATGCCGAAGATCAGGATCACCGCCACTATACACAGGTTGCGCGCATGAGACAGATCCACCTGATGCTTAATCAGGCTGTTCAGGCCCACGGTAGCGATAGAGCCGAACAGCAGTATCATGATGCCGCCCATCACCGGGGTCGGAATGCTCAGCATCAGGGCCCCGAATTTACCGACGAAGGCCAGTACGATGGCAAAGCCCGCCGCCCAGGTCATGATCACCGGGTTGAAGTTCTTGGTCAGCATCACGGCACCGGTCACTTCGGAATAGGTGGTGTTGGGCGGGCCGCCGAACAGCGACGCACCAACCGTGGCCAGGCCGTCGCCGAGCAGAGTGCGGTGCAGCCCCGGCTTCTTGATATAGTCTTTGCCGGTGACCGAGCTGATGGCCAGTACATCACCGATATGCTCGATGGCCGGTGCTATCGCCACCGGCAGCATGAACAGCACGGCGTGCCAGTTCCATTCGGGGGCAACGAAGTGCGGCAGAGAGAACCAGGCCGCCTCGCGTACCGGGGTAAAGTCGACCACCCCGAACCACAGCGCCAGGCCATAACCCACAGAGATACCGGCGGTAATGGGCACCAGGCGAAACACCCCTTTCGCTACCGTGGATACCAGCAATGTGGTGGCCAGGGCCGACAGAGACAGCCACAGCGCTATATTGTGCGGCATCATCTCGGCCGAGCCGTCACCGGTCTTGCCGATGGCCATATTCACCGCCATCGGCGCCAGGCCCAGGCCAATGACCATGATCACCGGTCCTACCACCACCGGCGGCAACAGCCGGGTCAGCAGGCCGGTGCCACGCCAGCGAACCAGCTGACTGAGCAGTACGTACATGACCCCGGCCGCCATCAGGCCGCTCATGGTGGCGGGAATGCCCCAGGTTTGTACGCCATACAGAATGGGCGCGATAAAGGCGAAAGAAGACGCCAGAAAAATCGGTACCTGACGCTTGGTGCACAGCTGAAAAATCAGGGTGCCGAAGCCGGCAGTGAACAAGGCCACATTGGGATCCAACCCGGTGATCAGCGGCATCAGTACCAGGGCGCCAAAGGCCACAAACAACATCTGGGAGCCGGCCAGTGCCTGGCGCAGCGGAGTATTGGCCGCACTCTGGCTGTGGGCCAGAGCGTCGGGTTGATTTGCTGAACTCATTAATATTTACCTTGTTCGAACGGAAAAAAACCGGCCTGCGCCGGTTTTGACTTACTTGGTACCAAAAATCTTGTCGCCGGCATCACCGAGGCCGGGAATGATATAGCCGTGCTCGTCGAGCCGCTCGTCGACGGAAGCACAGTACAACTCTACATCCGGATGAGCCTGTTCCAGCGCCTTGAGTCCTTCCGGCGCCGCCACCAGCACAATCACTTTGAAATGCTGGCAGCCTTTTTCCTTCAACAGGTCGATGGTGGCAATCATGGAGCCACCGGTGGCCAGCATGGGATCCACAATCAGCGCCATCCGCTCGTCGATATTGCTGACCAGCTTGT
Organism: Oceanisphaera arctica; assembly: GCF_002936955.1. Lineage (GTDB taxonomy): Bacteria > Pseudomonadota > Gammaproteobacteria > Enterobacterales > Aeromonadaceae > Oceanimonas > Oceanimonas arctica. Next base: position 10,836 of record NZ_MPZM01000023.1, read on the forward strand.
TGAAATAGTGCACCGGCTGCAGGGTTTCTTCATCACGATAAACCCCCACCACGCTGACCCGGGCGCTCGGCATATGCTCCAGCACCCCGTCCATCATGCCCAGACCGGCACGCAGAATCGGCACTACGGTGACTTTCTTGCCCTTGAGCTGATCCACATCGGTCGGGCCGTTCCAGCCATTGATGGTGGTTTTTTCGGTTTCAAAATCGGCAGTGGCCTCATAGGTCAGCAGGCTGCCAACTTCTTTTGCCAGTTCACGAAAGCGTTTGGTACTGATGTCGGCTTCCCGCATCAGACCCAGCTTGTGTTTCACCAAAGGGTGCTTAACCTCAACGACTTTCATCAACTTACTCTCCCGACGCACTGAACTGTATGCACATGCACAAAAAAACCGCGGGACTTTAGCATAAAATAGCGCCCTACGGCAGACATTCAGGGTAAATTTTAGCAAAGGATGTCGTCTTCTTCCTGTTTAGCCTTGTTCAGGTCCTTACTTTACAAAATCGGCGTCTGCCAGCTCCGCCGCATTACCTCCTCATCAGACAATGCAGAATCATCCACTGGCCACGCCACCGCAGGTTTCGGCTTCGATTGAAAAACATTCGCTTTAAGAACATGGCCCAACGGGCCAACGCCGGTGGCACTGCCTCGCGCATTAAATTAGAATAGCGGCCGAAACAGTGACTAACAGCCGGCAACGGTGCCAACAGCCGCCAACAAGAGCCAACTGGTACTAGATCCGCTCCTAAATAAAATGACAAGGTAACCACTCGTGACGCAGAAAAAACCCCTGAGCTATAAAGATGCCGGTGTAGATATCGATGCCGGTAACGCCCTGGTTGAACGCATCAAAGGCGTCAGCCGTCGCACTCAACGCCCGGAAGTCATGGGTGGACTCGGGGGCTTCGGTGCCCTGTGCCAGCTGCCGACCGGCTACAAGGAACCGGTACTGGTTGCCGGAACCGACGGCGTAGGTACCAAGCTGCGACTGGCCATCGATCTCAAGCGTCATCAGGGCGTGGGTATCGACTTGGTCGCCATGTGCGTGAATGACCTGATTGTGCAGGGCGCCGAGCCACTGTTCTTCCTCGACTACTACGCCACCGGCAAGCTGGACGTAGACACCGCTGCCGACGTGGTCACCGGCATTGGCGCTGGCTGCGAGCTGAGCGGTTGTGCCCTGATTGGCGGTGAAACCGCCGAAATGCCCGGCATGTACGAAGCCGGCGACTACGACCTGGCAGGTTTTTGTGTTGGCGTAGTAGAAAAAAGCGGAATTATCGACGGCACCAAAGTCGCCGCCGGTGATGCTCTGATCGCGCTGGGCTCTAGCGGCCCCCACTCCAACGGCTACTCTCTGGTTCGCAAGATTCTGGAAGTCAGCAAGGCCGATCTGCAACAGCCGCTGGGTGACGCCACCCTGGCCGATGCGCTGATGGAGCCGACCCGCATCTACGTGAAGCCGGTGCTGGAGCTGATCAAGCAGTTTGATATTCATGCACTGAGCCACATTACCGGTGGCGGCTTCTGGGAAAATATTCCTCGCGTACTGCCCAAGGGCGCCAAAGCCGTGATTGACGGTGCCAGCTGGCAGTGGCCAGAAGTGTTCAGCTGGTTGCAAGCCGCCGGCAACGTAGAAACCACAGAAATGTATCGCACCTTCAACTGTGGTGTAGGCATGGTTATCGCCCTGCCTGCCGATCAGGCCGAGGCTGCCGTCAAGTTTATGCAAGACGCCGGCGAGCAATGCTGGGTTATTGGCAACATCGATAACGCCGCAGACGGTGAAGAGCAGGTCGAAATAAAATGACCCGCATCGTCGTCCTGATCTCCGGCGATGGCAGTAATCTGCAGGTGCTGCTGGATCAGGCCGCCGCCGGCCAGCTTGGCGGCGACGTGGTCGCGGTCGTCAGCAACAAGGCCGAGGCCTATGGTCTGGAGCGTGCCCGCATGGCGGGCGTCGCCACCGCCGTGCTGTCCAACAAGGACTACGCCGACCGGGACAGCTTCGATGCGACGCTGATGGCGCTTATCGACGGCTATCAACCTGACTTGGTGGTGCTGGCCGGCTTTATGCGCATCCTCACCCCCGGCTTTGTGCGTCACTACGCAGGCCGCATGCTCAACATACACCCGTCGCTGCTGCCCCGTTATCAGGGGCTGCATACGCACCAAAGAGCCATCGAAGCGGGAGATGAGGAGCATGGCTGCAGCGTGCACTTTGTCACCGAAGAGCTGGACGGCGGCCCCGTGGTGTTGCAGGCAAGGGTACCCATCTTTGCCGGTGACGATGAAGCCATCGTTGCCAAGCGGGTGCGGGTGCAGGAGCACGCCATTTATCCGCTGGTGGTGCGCTGGTTCTGCGAAGGTCGCCTGGTGATGCAGCAAGGTAACGTCTTTTTAGACGGCGCCCTGCTGCCGGCTCAGGGACACGCCGGAGACTGATGCTCTCCCACTACTGAAAAAGCGCGCTTGTGGTGACACAAGCGCGCTTTTTGTTGTGTGAATACGACGGAGTGTTCGGTTCGGACAAAGGGCCCGCTCCACCGACACGCCATATGACCTGACACTCACAGTTTCAGCCAACTGCGAACATTCACTGGATGTTCGGTCAGGCTGAAACCGTTCGTCACGGCGAGTAAACCCGCCCCATGGGGGCTCTCTGTTTCATCCCTGAAACAGAAGGTCGGTGGAGCAGATCCCTTTGTCCTCCTTGATGCTCCGGCGTCGCCTGTTGGCGCCATCTGCAGAGAACTCGGTGTTCCAGAAGAAGCAACAGGGATTACCTCAGCCGACCGTCACATGACAGGGACGGAAAGTGCTCCTGCCATTCCGTCATTTCCGCCGTCCCTGGCGGTCAGATGTTATGTGCCGAGCGTTACATGGGGCAAGCTTGTCTTGCCGCGACGAATTGTTTCAACCTGACCGAACATCCAGTGAATGTTCGCAGTAGGTTGAAGCAATGAGTATCATATCCCGTAGCGTGTCGGGGGAGGTAGCCCTGTTGCCTCTTTGACTCGCACAAGCTCACAGATCGGTAGCCGCGATCCGTTCACCCAGCAGGAAGAGGTTGAACTCGCCCGGTTGCATCTTGTGCCACTGCTCGTTGTTGGTCAGCGGCTGGGTGGCTATCACGGTCACGATATCGTTGGGCGTGGTTTCTTTCTGAAAGTCGATTTCCACTTCTTCGTCGATCAGCCGGGCCGGGCCGAAGGGTGCACGCCGCGTGATCCAGTGCAGGTTGTTGCTGCAATAGGTCATCAGGTACTCGCCGTCGGTGAGCAGCATGTTGAACACCCCCAAGGCGCGCAGCTGATCACACAGGCCGGCCACATAACGGAACATCGCAGCCATATCATCGGGCCTGGTGGGGTACTGACGCTCCATGGCATCCAGAATCCAGCAAAAGGCGAGTTCGCTGTCGGTTTCGCCCACCGGATTGTGACGACCGGTTTCAAGATGGTCGTAGCCGCTCAGCTGGCCGTTGTGGGCAAAGGTCCAGTAACGGCCCCACAGCTCCCGGGTAAAGGGGTGGGTATTTTCCAGCGCGATGCCGCCCCGGTTGGCCTGCCGGATATGGCTGACCACAGAGCAGCTCTTGATCGGATATTCCTGCACCAGTTTGGCGATGCGGGACTGGCTGGACGGCTGCGGATCCTTGAAGGTACGCAGCCCCTTGCCCTCGTAAAACACGATACCCCAGCCATCCTTGTGCGGGCCGGTACGGCCGCCTCGCTGCATCAGACCAGTAAAGCTGAAGCAGATATCGGTGGGTACGTTGGCGCTCATCCCTAGCAATTCACACATATCGCTTACTCTTGCTCCATTTCTTTTTCGACCAGCTGGATCAGGATATGAATGATCTTGATATGCACTTCCTGAATGCGGTCCGCATAACCGAAGTGAGGCACCCGGATTTCCACATCCGCCAAGCCGGCCATCTTGCCACCGTCTTTACCGGTCAGGGCGATGACCTTGATACCCTTGGCCTTGGCCGCTTCGATGGCCTTGAGAATATTGCCCGAATTACCGCTGGTAGAGAGGCCGAACAGCACGTCGCCTTCTCGCCCCACCGCTTCCAGGTAGCGGGAAAACACATATTCGAAACCGAAGTCGTTGGCGACACAAGACAGATGGCTGGGATCGGAGATGGCGATGGCCGGGTAGCCGGGCCGATTTTCCCGGTAGCGACCGGTCAGCTCTTCGGCAAAATGCATGGCATCGCAATGAGAGCCACCGTTACCGCACGACAAGACCTTGCCACCGGCCTTGAAGCTGTCGGCCAGCAATTTGGCGCCCTGCTCGATGGCCTGAATGTTGGCGTCGTCGGCCAGAAAGCGATTCAACACGTCGGCGGCGTCGGTCAGTTCGCTACGGATCAGACTCTGATACATGAAATTGCCTCTCACTCACGATAAAAGGGCATTTTGGCACAAGTCACCAGCGGCGGGAAGCCAGGCGCCGCCTTCCACCGCCAGCCGACCCGACGCAGTTGGCGGGGCCAGGCCGAATACTGCTATTTTTTAACCTCGGCGCAGCTTGATTTAAACATCCGTATGAATTAAAACTAGACTCACCCAAGAGGTCGGACCTCACCGAATGCACATGCCGGCAAAAGTGCAGATGCCGACAAAGGAGTTATTCATGATTACCCTACTGCTACTGCTGATTTCCTGGGCCATTCTGGCTTATCACCGGTCCCGCCTGAAAACAACGACGTTGATCACCGCCCTGGTACTGGCGGTGGGTACCCTGCTGGGTGAAGTGAGCCCCGCCTGCTGGCTGGTGTTTGCCGTACTGGCAACCCTGCTGAATCTGCCCCCCTTGCGCGCCGGTTTGCTCAGCCGTCCCTTGTTCTCCTCCTACAAGAAGCTGATGCCGGAGATGTCTTCCACCGAGCGGGAAGCCATCGAGGCCGGCACCACCTGGTGGGAAGCCGAGCTGTTTCGCGGTAAACCGGACTGGGAAACCCTGCACAACTACCCCAAACCGCAACTCGGCGAGGCAGAACAGGCTTTCATGGACGGTCCGGTAGAAGAAGTATGCCGCATGACCAACGACTGGGAGGTGACCCACGAGCGCGCCGACCTACCGCCCGACGTGTGGGATTACCTGAAAAAGCACGGCTTCTTCGCCATGATCATCGAAAAGCAGTATGGCGGCCTGGCATTTTCCGCCTATGCCCAGTCCCGTGTGCTGCAAAAGCTATGCAGCACCAGTGCCGTGTTGGCCTCTACCGTGGGCGTGCCCAACTCCCTCGGCCCGGGCGAGCTGCTGCAGGAATACGGCACCCGGGAGCAAAAGGATCACTACCTGCCTCGGCTGGCCCGCGGCGAAGACATTCCCTGCTTTGCCCTGACCGGCCCGGAGGCGGGCTCGGACGCCGGGGCCATTCCCGATGTGGGCGTGGTCTGCATGGGCGACTGGCAGGGCGAGCAGGTGCTGGGCATGCGCCTGACCTGGAACAAGCGCTACATCACCCTGGCCCCCGTCGCCACCGTGCTCGGGCTGGCGTTCAAGTTGAAAGACCCGGAAGGCTGGCTGGGCGACGAGACGGATCTCGGCATCACCTGCGCCCTGATCCCTACCGCCACATCCGGAGTAAAGATAGGTCGCCGTCATTTTCCGCTGAACGTGCCCTTCCAGAACGGTCCTACCCAGGGCCAGGATGTGTTCGTGCCCATCGACTTCATCATCGGCGGCCAGCAGATGGCCGGCCAGGGCTGGCGCATGCTGGTAGAGTGCCTCTCGGTAGGACGCGGCATTACCCTGCCCTCTACCGGTACCGCTGGTACCCGGGTCTCGGCGCTGGCCTCCGGCGCCTACAGCCGCATTCGTCGTCAGTTCCGGCTGCCGATCGGCAAGATGGAAGGTATCGAAGAGCCGCTGGCCCGCTTGGGCGGCAACGCCTATCTGTCCGATGCGGCCAGCATGCTGACCGTAACCGGTATCGATCTGGGCGAAAAGCCCTCGGTGGTGTCGGCCATCGTAAAATATCACCTCACCGACCGCAGCCAGCGCAGCCTTATCGACGCCATGGACATTCACGGCGGCAAGGGCATTTGCATGGGGCCCAGCAACTACCTGGCCCGGGGCTATCAGGGCGCTCCCATCGCCATCACGGTCGAAGGCGCAAACATCCTGACTCGCAGCATGATCATCTACGGCCAAGGCGCCATTCGCTGCCATCCTTATGTGCTGGCAGAGATGCTGTCGGTGCAGGAGCCGGATGCTGGCAAGGCCCTGGCGCAATTTGACCAGGCGGTATTCGGCCATATCGGCTTTGCCATCGGTAATCTGGTGCGTAGCATCTGGTTTGGCTTTACCGGTGCCCGTTTCAGCCAGACACCGGTTCGCGACGATACTGCCTCTTATTACCGCCAGATGAACCGGCTCAGCGCCAACCTTAGCCTGTTGTCGGATGTAGCCATGGCCAGTCTGGGCGGTGAACTCAAACGCAAGGAGCGACTGTCGGCCCGCCTCGGCGATGTGCTAAGTCAGCTGTATCTGGTGTCTGCCACCCTCAAGCGGTTCAACGACGAGGGCCGCCCTGCCGAGGTGCTGCCGCTGGTACACTGGGCCAGTCAGGACGGCTTGTACCGAGCGCAGGTCGCCTTGGTGGAGCTGCTCGACAACTTCCCGACTCGTGGCCTTGGCGCCACCCTCAAGTTTCTGTTGATGCCCTATGGCGCGCCGTTCAAGCGGCCATCGGACAAACTCGATCATCAGGTGGCCCGCGCCCTGCAAACACCGGGGCTGGCTCGGGACGGTATCGGCCATGGCCTCTATCTGGCCGCCGAAGCCGGCAATCCGCTCGGCATGCTGGAGCAGGCCTTCACCGATATCATCGCCGCCGAGCCGGTGTTCGACAAGGTCACTCAGACCCTGGGACGTCGTTCTTTCACCAATCTGGATCAGCTGGCACAAGAAGCTCTGACCGCCGGCATCATCAGCAAGGAAGAAGCCGCCCTGCTGAAAGAGGCAGAAGTCAGCCGGTTGCGCACCATCAACGTGGACGACTTCGATCCGCAGGAGCTGGTGGCCAACAAGGCGCTGTTTAACGATGCCATGCTGAACAAGAACACTTGATTGGCGCTGGTCACTCGGAACTTTTTGAGTACAATATTAAAATACTTTTAATACAATTAACTCACAGGTCTGGCACATGGTCGTAAAATCCCGTATCGCAGCATTAATCAACCATTTGCAGCAAGGACTGCTGGAACGGGACACCCCAGCCAGGCTGGCGTTGCTGGCGGCCTTGTCCGGTGAACACCTGCTGTTGCTGGGGCCGCCCGGTACCGCCAAGAGCGAGCTGGCCCGCCGCCTGCACACCTTGGTGGACGATAGCCGTTACTTCGAGCGGTTGCTGACCCGCTTTTCGGTGCCGGAAGAGCTGTTCGGCCCTCTTTCTATCAAGGCCCTGGAGCAGGACCGCTACCTGCGTCAGACCAAGGGCTACCTGCCGGAAGCCGCCATCGCCTTTATCGATGAAATCTTCAAGGCCAACAGCGCCATCCTCAACAGCCTGCTGACCCTGCTCAACGAACGTCAGTTCGACAACGGCAGCGAACGACTCGGGGTGCCGCTGATTTCGGTGATCGCCGCCAGTAACGAGTTACCCGACGGAGCCGAACTGAACGCCCTCTACGATCGCTTTCTGCTGCGTTTTCAAGTGGCACCGATACAGGACGACAGCTTTACCGCCCTGCTGACCCTGAATCATGACTATCAGGAGCCGCCGACCGAGCTGCGTCTGAGCAACGATGATCTGACCGCCATCCGTGACGGGGCCGAGCAGCTGCCGCTGGCCGATGCGCTGATCCGCCTGCTACACAGCCTGCGCACCTTTCTGGCCGAGCAGGAAATTTCGGTATCGGACCGACGCTGGCGCAAGGTGGTCAAGCTGCTCAAGGTGTCCGCCTTCTGCAACAATGAGCCCGAAGCCGGCTTGTTCGATACCTGGCTGCTGCCCCATTGCCTGTGGCAGCAACCGGATCAGTTCGAGCGGCTGAACGACTGGCTGCACCGGCATATCGCCGCCGATCCGGGCTTCAGCCCCGAACTGATTACCGAGCTGGTCGACAGCTGGCAGCAGCGTCTGGAGCAGGATGCGGATCCGGTGTTACCGGCGCTGAACGAACAGGGTTATCAGCTGTATCTGGACGAACAGGGGCAGCCGGTGACCGAGGCCAGGGGCCAGCGGCCACGTCGCAATGCCAGCGGTGATCTGCTCTATCGTCAGCCCCGGCTGCCGGACGCCAGCTTCACCGCCGATGAAATTCGCAACCTGGGCGGTAATCTGGATCAGTATCAGCCGCTACTGGAAAGCTATCAGCGCCCCACAGCCCTGCAGCCCAAGGCCTGGCCGGCGGCGCATATCGCCTCTCGCCTGCGCCAGCTCGATGAACGCATCGACGAGCTGACCCATTATCTGGGCTGGCTCGGCCAGCAACTACACGGGCTGGCGGAACGACTGCGCCAGCACCTGTGGCTGGAGCAGGAGCTCGCCACCCAGGCCCAGCGACAACTGGAGCGCCAGCAACAGCAACTGGACCAGCAACGGGAACGGTTACAGCAGCTTCGTAGAGACTTTTCCGCCCTGCCGGTCGAGGGCTGAATCGTGATTGCCCCTCTGCCGTCCGGGCTGACGCCACTGGCGCTGATCCGGAAAATCTCTTTGCGCTGGTAGTCACTCATCCGCTCGGCAGCCTCTTGCCCAGGGCCACCCAGGTGCAACACATGCTGGAACGGCTGGACAAGGGCAAGGCGCCGCTGCCGGGCAACTGGCTCAACAGCAGTACAGAACGCCGCATCCGCCAGCTGCTGATGCGCTCCGGCGCTCTGGACTACTGCACACAAACGCCGGAAGTGGCCCAGGCGGTGGTGCAGGATATTCTGCTGGCGCTGGAGCAGGTCGAACTGAGCTGGCCCACCACCGCAGGGGGGCTGACACTGCACGGAACACCCGCCGATCATGCCGAGATCCGGGCCCGGGCGCGCCACACCAGGGCCGAGCTGAACAAGCTGGCCGAGCAGTGGCAGCACAGGGTCAGCCTGTGGCAGGCATTGGATCAGATGGCGGAAGAGCTGGGCATAGCCCCGGCCATCGGTACCGATCAGAACAGCGGCCAGTTGCGGGACAGGGCCTGGTTTGATCTGTTGCGGCTCAGTCAGTGGGTGGCACAGATCCAGCCGTTGCAACGTCTGTTGCAGCTGCTGGGCCAGCAAAGGCCCAATCCGGAGCAAAGCGCCAGCCTGAGTCAGCTGAAACAACAGATGAGCCCGAAGGAGCAAGGCCCGCAAGAGCGGAAAATTCCCGGTATTCCGATGGAAACCCAGGGCATTACCCGCTCCGACAATCTGGCCCGTATGCTGCCGCTGGAGGCGGCCTTCATGGGCCATGAGGTACTGCACATGTTGTGGCATGCCCGCCGGGCCGAACAGGGGCTGCTCAGTTATGCGGTAGCGGGAGTCATGCCCATCGACTCCGGTAACGACTGGCCCTCGCCCCGCTCCGGCAAAGGCGAAGGTGCCGGTCAGGGCCTGCAGCAGGGGCCCATTATTCTCTGTCTGGATACCTCGGCCTCCATGCACGGCATGGCGGAGCAGGTGTCCAAGGCGCTGGTGCTGGAAGCCCTGCGCCTGGCCAAGAAGCAGAATCGCGCTTGCCTTATCTACCTGTTTGGCGGCGCCGACGAACTGCTGACCCTGGACAACCAGAGCCTGACCCTGCCCGAGTTGCTGGACATGCTGCGCGGCTCTTTCAGCGGCGGCACCGACGTCAATACCCCGCTGCTGGCCGCCTTGCAACGTTTACAGCTGCAGGACTGGCAGCAGGCGGATATTCTGCTGGTGAGCGATGGTGAGTTTCAGGTTGACGCCGCCCTGCGCCAGCAGGTAGATCACGCCAAAGAGCAGCAGGGCGTTCGTCTGTTCGGGCTACAGCTCGGTTATGCCACCGCCCTGCATGCCATGAGCCAGCTGTGCGACCCGGTGCATCTGTTCAGCGACTGGAAAAGCCTGGAGCAGGCCGCGCGCCTGCAGTAACAGTTGAATTATCCTCGGCGCAGCAATACCTGCCGGGGCTCGTCGGGACCAAAATAGTCCGACTCCGTGGTCTCAAGCTGGAAGCCCAACGCGCGATAGAGCCCGGCGGCGCTGTTATCCGGGTGCACCGTCAGCCGCTGCGATGGGCAGCCTGAATCCGCCAGGTCACGACACAGGTGCTGCAGCAGCGCCTTGCCGATTCCCTGTCCACGCTGCCGTTCGTCCACCGCCAGCGACAGAATCCAGCCCTGCTCTTTCGCCTCGCCCATGCCACCCAGGACGTACCCCACAAGCACCCCTTCGTTTTCCGCCACCAACAGAAAGTGCGGCCACAGCTCCAGCAGCTGACGAAACAGAAAATCCGGATAGCCATGACTACCGAACGCGGCTTGCTCCAGCCGGAAAATGGCCCCCAAATCGGCCTTGGTCGCCGCCCTTATCTTCATCTTCACTCCCGGGCCGGTCTTCCGGCCAATACTCGTTACGTGGCGGCAAATGGTAAAGCAAAGTCCGCTGTCGGCATAATGGTGGTGTGCTTTCTCCTAGCCACAAGTACGCCGGTTTGTTATCGCGTACAAAGAGGCAACAGGTTTTCACGGCGGGTCGGAGGAGCGGACCCTTTGTCCGGGATTGAGATCCCGAAACTGGTCAAATAACAACCAAATCGATGCCATGCACTAAGCTCTAATGAGGATGGTGTTGGAGCAGAGCAGATGAACTGGCGTGGGCTGTTATTGTTGTTACTGATGCTGGGATTACCGGCGCTGGCGCAAGAGCGTTACTGGCAGCTTGAAGTCAAGGGCGGCATAGGCCCCGGCACCTCGGACTTCATCGTCACCGAGCTGAATCAGGCTCAGATAGACAAGCCCGCCTTCGTGCTACTGACCATGGATACCCCCGGCGGCCTCTACAGCGCCACCAGAGACATCATCACCGCCATACTCGAATCACGCATACCGGTAGTGGTCTATGTGTCACCCGGTGGCGCCCGCGCCGCCTCGGCTGGCACCTATATTCTCTACGCCAGCCATGTGGCCGCCATGGCGCCGGGTACCCACCTGGGCGCGGCGACACCGGTGCAGATAGGCGGCCCCTCCCTGCCTGGTACGCCGACCGAAAAAGACAAGGGCGAAGATGAAGACAAGCAAGACACATCGTCTTCCGGTGGTACAGCCATGGAACGCAAGACCCTGAACGATGCCATCGCCTACATTCGCTCCCTGGCCCAGTTGCGGGGTCGTAATGCCGACTGGGCCGAGCTGGCGGTGCGTGATGCTGCGACCCTCACCGCCACCGAGGCGCTGGAGCAAAACGTGATCGAGCTGATAGCCGACGACATTCCAACTCTACTGCAGAGCCTTGACGGTCGCACACTGGAGCTGCACGGCAGCAACTATACCTTCGCCAGCTCCGGGCTGCAGGGCGAACAGCGCCAGCCCGACTGGCGCCAGCGCTTTATCATCACCATCAGCAACCCCAACATCGCCTATCTGCTGATGCTGGTCGGCATGTACGGTCTATTGCTGGAATTCTATAGTCCCGGCTTCGGGGTAGCCGGCGTCACCGGCGCCATTTGCCTGATGCTGGCATTGCTGGCATTGCAGATGCTGCCGTTCAGTACCGCCGGCCTGGCCCTGTTGGGGCTGGGACTGGCGCTGATGGTGGCCGAGGGGCTTTCTCCCAGTTTCGGTATTCTCGGCGGTGGTGGCCTGGTGGCCTTCGTCATCGGATCCGTGCTGCTGTTCGATACTCCGGACCAGGCATTTCGTGTCGCCTGGCCCTTTATCGCCGCCTTTACCGTGTTTTCACTGGCGTTGATTCTGGTGGTGGTGCGAATGCTCGTCAAACAGCGCCACGCCGCTCCGGTTTCCGGGGTCGTCGCCATGATCGGGGAGCAAGGTATTGCCCTGACCACCATTGACCCCACCGGAACCGTCATGATTCAGGGAGAGCGCTGGCAGGCCCACAGTCAGCACCCCATCGCAGCCAATCAGCCAGTCGTAATACTGGCAGTGGAAGATCTTACCCTCAACGTCGCTCCGGCGAAGGAGACTCAAGCATGATAATCGATTTTCTCTACTTCCAGCTGCTGATAGTGGTGCTGGTGGTCATGCTGTTTGCCAGCATGTTCCGGATATTGCGGGAATACGAACGAGGGGTAGTCTTTCTGCTGGGGCGTTTTCACAAGATAAAGGGGCCTGGCTTCATCATTCTGATCCCCTTCGTGCAACAGATGGTACGAGTAGATCTGCGGATCATCACCATGGATGTGCCGTCGCAGGATCTGATCTCCAAAGACAACGTTACCGTCCGGGTTAACGCCGTGCTCTACTTCCGGGTGCTGGATCCGCAGAAGGCCATCATCAATATCGAAAACTACCTGGAGGCCACCAGCCAACTGGCCCAGACCACCATGAGATCCGTGCTGGGTCAGCACGAGCTGGACGAGATTCTCTCGGCCCGGGACACGCTCAATGCCGATCTGCAGCGCATTCTGGATCAGAGTACCGACAACTGGGGTATCAAGGTCACGGCGGTGGAGATCAAGCACGTGGATCTGGACGAGTCGATGATCCGCGCCATTGCCCGCCAGGCCGAGGCCGAACGGTCTCGTCGGGCCAAGGTGATCCACGCCACCGGGGAGCTGGAAGCCTCCAAACAGCTGCTGGAAGCCGCCCGCATGCTGGGCCAGCAACCGGAGGCGATACAATTGCGATATTTGCAGACACTGACCGAAATTACCAACGACAACAGCAAGATTATCGTGTTTCCGCTTCCGATGGAGCTGGGCAAGATACTGCAGCACATCACCGCCCCCCCCGCCTCACCGAAAGATCCCCAGTCACCCAAAGAGATCACCTGATTTTCAAGGCTTCATTACTCTTGTAATCCCCACTTCAGTGGGGCTATGTAAAAAACTCCCGACTAAAGTCGGGCCTACAGGGGGTATTAAAAAACCCGACTAATCGTCGGGCTTTTTAATAGGCAATTTTCGTTTGTCGCTTTTTTAGTTCGAGGTATCCAGGGGCTCGAAGTTTTTCACCAGTTCATCCAGAGCTTTTAGCTGGGCCAGGAAAGGTTCGAGCTTGGCCAGCGGCAGGGCGCTGGGGCCGTCACACTTGGCGTTGGCCGGATCCGGATGTGCTTCCAGGAAGAGCCCGGCCATGCCGGTGGCCAGACCCGCACGGGCCAGATCCACAATCTGTTCGCGACGACCGCCGGAGGCTTCACCAAGGGGATCACGACACTGCAGGGCGTGAGTCACGTCGAAGATGATGGGCGCGCCACCGGTGGCCTGTTTCATCACGCCGAAGCCCAGCATGTCGACGACTAAATTGTCGTAACCGAAGTTGGCGCCCCGTTCGCACAGCATCAGCCGGTCGTTGCCGCATTCGATAAACTTGTCGACGATGTTTTTCATCTGCCCCGGGCTCAGGAACTGGGGCTTCTTGATGTTGATCACCCGGCCGGTTCTGGCCATGGCTTCCACCAGATCGGTCTGCCGCGCCAGAAAGGCCGGCAGCTGGATCACGTCTGCCACTTCGGCCACCGGTGCCGCCTGATGGGGTTCGTGCAAGTCGGTGATCACCGGCACCTTGAAGGTGTCCTTCACTTCCTGCAGCAGTTTCATGCCTTCTTCCAGGCCGGGGCCACGAAAGGAATGAATGGAGGAGCGGTTGGCCTTGTCCCAGCTGGCCTTGAACACATAGGGAATGCCGAGTTTGTCGGTCACCTTGACGTAATGTTCGCAGGCCCGCATAGCCAGATCGCGCGATTCCAGTACGTTGATACCACCGAACAGCACGAAGGGCTGATCGTTGGCAACCGGGATATGATTGATATGAACGGTTTTCATCGCTACTCCTAGTGGAGGGTTTTGGGGCCCAGATCCAGGGCCACTATCTGGGCTTTGAGCACGTCGGCCACCGGATCTTCGGGACAGTGCTCGATAAAGAATTCAAAGTCGTCGGCGGCAAGGCGGTCGCAGTCGAGCTGCTCGAACAGAAACCCCCGATCCCGCCGCTCGAAGGGGCAGTCGGGCTTGAGCTTGAGCAACAGCTGGCTGCAGGCCAGGGCCTGAGAAAACTTCTTGTGATGAATAAACGAGGCCTTGGTCACGTTCAGCAATCGGGTCAGAATATCGAGACTTTCGGCCGCCTTGAGGTGATTAGGCTTCAAGCGGGCCAGGTTTCCCCGGGCGCCCCGCAGCAGCTGCTCTATTTCATTGCGAGACAAGGGGCGACCGGTGAAGGGGTCGATAACCACATCGCCCTCCGGGGCTTTGATTCGCAACAGAAAGTGGCCGGGAAAACAAATGCCCTCGGCCCGCATATCGAAGCGTTCGCACAGGTACAGCACCAGAATACCCAGGGTGACCGGAATGCCCCGCCGGCGGCTCAGCACCCGATTCATCAGGCAATTATCGGTGGAGAAAAAGCGCTCCCAGTCACCGGCCACGCCCAGAGAACCGTAAAGTGCCGACAGCAGCTGCTGCGCCGTCGGCGGTTCTTGCAGCTGCTCTTTCTGCTGATTTTGCAACTGCTCGGCCACCTCTTGCTCCAGGGCAAAGAGGCTGACTTCCGCCTGATCCCGTGCCTTGAGGCCATAAAGGCTTTCCACCACATCCAGCGCCAGCATCATCAGACTGCGAGGCTCGTCGCTTGACCAGCCATCACTGATGTTCGTTTTCAGCATTCAGCCTCCCGGGCCACTGTGCCAATGTTATCCGTTCCTGACCGCCATAATCGCGCAGGGTTTCTACTTCCTGATAGCCCAGCGCCGTAAAGTCGTTGCGCACCAGAGCGCCCTGCTGCCAGCCATGCTCCAGCAGCAACCAGCCACCGGGCTCAAGATGGTCACGAGACTGCACCACCAGATAATGCAAATCCGCCATGCCTTGCTGCTTCGCCACCAGCGCCGAGGCGGGCTCGAAACGTACATCCCCTGATTGTAAATGAGGATCGGCGGCGTCGATATAAGGCGGATTGGACAGGATCATGTCAAAACACTGCTCGGCCAGCGGCTCGAACCAACTGCCCTGGTGCACCTCTATGGCAAGCTCCAGCCGTGCACTGTTACGCCGGGCCAGCGCCGCCGCGTCGGGATTATATTCCACCGCCAGCACGGTATCGGCGGGTCGTTCGCTTTTCAGCGCCAGGGCGATGGCGCCGGTTCCGGTGCCCAGATCCACCAGGGTGGCAGGCCGCGCGGGCAAGCGGGCCAGGGCCGCTTCTATGATGATTTCGGTGTCGGGCCTGGGGATCAGGGTGGCCGGTGACACTTCCAGTGCCAGCGACCAGAATTCACGCTCGCCGGTCAGATAGGACACCGGCTCACCGTCCAGCCGCCGGGCCGCCAGCGCGTTCAGCCGTTCACACTCGGCCGCCGTCGGCTCGTATTCCGGCCAGGCCAGCAGAAAGCTGCGCGGTCTGGCCAGAACATGGCACAGCAGTACGTCCGCATCCAGCGCCGGAGACTCGCCCCCCGCCAGTTGTTCACGCAGCCGTTGCCGCCATTGCGCCAGGGTCATCAGTGCTCCGCCAGGGAGGCCAGCAAGTCGGCTTGGTGCTCCTGCAATATCGGTTGGGTCAACATGTCGAGCTGACCCTCCAGCACTTCGCTCAGCCGGTACAGGGTCAGGTTGATACGGTGATCCGACACCCGACCCTGGGGGTAGTTGTAGGTACGAATACGATCCGAGCGATCACCGCTGCCCAGCAGGTTGCGGCGGGTGTCCTGCTCTTGTGCATGACGCTTGTCCTGCTCCATCTGCGCCAGCCGCGAGTTCAGCACCGCCATCGCCTTGGCGCGGTTCTTGTGCTGCGAGCGTTCATCCTGACATTCCACCACCATTCCGGATGGCAGGTGGGTAATACGAATGGCCGAGTCGGTTTTGTTGACGTGCTGACCACCGGCGCCGGACGCCCGAAAGGTATCGACCTTGAGGTCGGCAGGGTTGATCTCGATTGCTTCGGCTTCCGGTACCTCGGGCATCACCGCCACGGTGCAGGCAGAGGTATGAATGCGACCCTGAGATTCGGTCTCGGGCACCCGTTGCACCCGATGACCGCCCGACTCGAACTTGAGCTGGCCGTAGACGCCGGTGCCATCGATGCGGGCAATCAGTTCCTTGAAACCGCCGTGCTCACCTTCGTTGGCGCTGACGATTTCCACTCGCCAGCGTTGCTGCTCGGCGTAGCGGCTATACATGCGAAATAGATCGCCGGCGAAGATCGCGGCTTCGTCCCCGCCAGCACCGGCGCGGATTTCCAGAAAGCAGTTGTTGTCGTCGTTGGGATCTTTCGGCAGCAGCAGTATCTGCAGCTCGACGCTCAGGGCCTCGATGGTGTCTTTGGCGGCGTCGATTTCTTCCTGCGCCATCAGCTTCATCTCGGCGTCGTCTTCCGCCAGCATCTCTTTGGCAGAGTCCAGATCGGCCTCGGCCTGACAATAGCGGCGAAAACAGCCGACCACGTCTTCGAGCTGGGAATATTCACGAGTCAGGGCCCGATATCGGTCCTGATTGTTGATAACAGAGGCTTCGCCCAGCAGCGCCTGCACTTCTTCGTAACGCTCCTGCAGGCCTTCCAGTTTCTTCAGTATGGATATGTTCATGATGTCTCGCCGCTGTGGCTCAATCAGCGCTGGCCAAGCCTCAGGCTCTGGGCCAGAACGGCCAGGATTTCCTGATCGCCGTCTTTGCCCGCCTGGTTCAGCGCCTGAGTAGGAGTATGGATCAGTTTGTTGGTGAGTCGGCGAGCCAGTCGCTGCATGATTTGAGCGGCATCGTCGCCCTGAGCCAGCGCCAGCAAGGCCTGGGCCAGTTCCTGTTGTTGCACCTGGTCGGCCCGGCTGCGGTAGTCGCGGATCAGGTTCACCGACTCGAGCGAACGGAACCAGCCCATGAATTGATCCCGTTCTTCCAGAATAATGAGTTCGGCCTGGCCGGCAGCCCGTTTACGGCTCTCCAGATTCTGTTCGATGATGCCCTGTAAATCGTCCACCGTATACAGGTAGGCGTCGTTGAGTTCATCCACCTCCGGCTCGATATCTCGCGGCACTGCGATGTCCACCAGCAGAATGGGCTGCTGACGGCGCGCCTTGAGCGCCCGCTCCACCATCCCCTTGCCGATGATGGGCAGGGGGCTGGCGGTGGAGCTGATCACGATATCGGCCTTCGGCAGATAATCGGGGATCTGCTCCAGAGTCATCACCTCGGCGCCGAATTCCTGGGCCAGGTTCTGGGCCCGCTCCAGGGTGCGGTTGGCCACCATCATTTTGGTGACCGACTGTTCCTTGAGGTGACGCGCCACCAGCTCGACGGTTTCGCCGGCGCCGACCAGCAATACCCGGGTTCGGCCGAGATCCGAGAAAATACGCTTGGCCAGGCTGACCGCGGCGAAGGCCACCGACACGGCGCTGGCGCCAATCTCGGTTTCGGTACGAACCCGCTTGGCCACGGAAAACGACTTCTGAAACAGCCGTTCGAGCACGCCCTTGAGGGTACCGACCTGATGCGACTGACTATAAGCCTGCTTGATCTGGCCCAGGATCTGCGGCTCGCCCAATACCAGGGAGTCCAGACCACAGGCGACCCGCATCAGATGTCGCACGGCCTCTTCACCGCTGTGTTGATACAGGCAGGCGGTCAGCTCGTCTTCATCCAGCCGGTGAAAACGTTGCAGCCAGTGCCGCACCGATTCGCTTTCGCCATCTGGAGCCAGACAGCAGTAAAGCTCGGTGCGGTTACA
Organism: Oceanisphaera arctica; assembly: GCF_002936955.1. Taxonomy (GTDB): domain Bacteria; phylum Pseudomonadota; class Gammaproteobacteria; order Enterobacterales; family Aeromonadaceae; genus Oceanimonas; species Oceanimonas arctica. Next base: position 28,637 of record NZ_MPZM01000023.1, read on the forward strand.
GGTAGACAGGATCACTGTCTCTTCCACGCCCTGGGTGTGCATCAGTTCCTGAAGTGCCCTGGGGGCAAGGTCAGGCCCGAATGCCACCCGTTCGCGCAGGGCGACGGAAGCTGTCTTATGATTAATTCCCAGTACCAGCAGGTTCATGAGGGTTTTGCGCAGCTCACAACATCTTTCGGATAGCCGGCTATTGTACGAGAAAGACCAGGGCTTTAAAAGGAGCTGACCTTGCCCTTATACTGACGCCAAATTTCATCCTGGGGTTATTCGTGCGTATTTTACTGTTCACCTTTGCTCTGTTGTGGTTGTCGGGCTGTGCCTACAAGGCTCAGGAAGCCCCCGCCGGCTCCTGGCAAGCCCAGAAAACCACCCTTACTAAATTACAGCAATGGCAGCTGTCGGCCCGGCTCGGCATTATCACCGCCGATGAACGAGGCAGCCTCAGCCTGTTCTGGCGTCAGAACAGCGATGACTACCGGATGAACCTGACCAATGTGGTCGGCAAGCGGGTGTTCGATCTGACGCGCAGCCAGGGGCTGGTGGTGATCACCGACAGCGAGGGCCAGCTGCATCAGGCCACCAACGCCCGGGAGCTGGTGTTTCGGCTGACCGGCTGGGATCTGCCGGTAGAACAGCTGTCTTACTGGATAAAGGGCCTGCCGGGTGAAGCAGACCAGGTAGAATATGACACCGACGGTCGCCCCAAGACCATTGTTGCCCATGGCTGGCGACTGCGTTATCTGGGCTATACCCGGATTGACGGGCTCTGGCTGCCCAGCCGGATCGACCTGACCCACGACGACACCACACTGCGCCTGGCCATCAACCAATGGGAACTTAAGCCATGATGGTGCTGCCGGCTCCGGCCAAGCTGAATCTTTTTCTGTATATCACCGGCCGCCGGGACGACGGTTACCACAACCTGCAGACCCTGTTTCAGTTTGTCGACCATGGCGACAGCCTGAGCTTTGCGACGGCACCCGACGGTGAATTGACGCTCTCGCCGCCCCTGCCCGGTGTTTCGCCGGAACAAAACCTGATCATCAAGGCCGCCCGTCTGCTGCAAAGCAAGACCGGCTGCACAAAGGGCGCGCATATCACCCTGATCAAGCGTCTGCCCATGGGCGGCGGCCTGGGCGGTGGTTCCAGCGATGCCGCCACTACTCTGGTGGCTCTGAACCGGTTATGGCAGCTGGGGCTGTCAACCGAACAACTGGCCCGTCTGGGGCTGACACTCGGCGCCGATGTGCCGGTGTTTATCCGCGGTCAGGCGGCCTTTGCCGAGGGCGTGGGCGATATATTTACCCCGGCCCACCCACCCGAGCCCTGGTATCTGGTGCTTCATCCCGACATCGAAGTGGCCACCGCCGCCATTTTTAACGACCCGGATCTGCCCCGTAACAGCCCGGTATTGAGCCTGCAACAACGACTGTTATTACCCTGGGAAAACGATTGCGAGGCACTGGTCAAAAAGCGCCACCCCGAGGTTGCCAAGCTCCTTGGCTGGTTGCTAGAATACGCGCCGTCAAGAATGACGGGCACCGGAGCCTGTATTTTCGCCAGCTTTGACCGCCGAGAGGCGGCAGAGGAAGCCCTGGCCAAGGCACCGGAAGGCGTGCGCGGTTTCGTTGCCAAGGGCTGTAATACATCGCCTCTTTTCAGTGCGTTACAGCAAATGAATGCCGCCAGCTCGTCATCAAACACGGCAACCTAGACAGCGCGATTGCAGAAAACGGGGATGGGCCCTTTTTCGCTCTTGGTTATTTAAAGAGTCAATCTGCTGCCAAGTGCCGCCGGCAGCACAACAGGGCCCAACCCCGGCTATCTGCCAGGCGTACTAGAGACTAGAATAGAATTCTAAAACGGGCTGGATAGCGGAAATTTTTCCGTGATAACGGGTTCACGGCCCCGTCCAGTCTCGCCACCCATGAAGTAACTCCGAGGTTTTCAACCGTGCCCGACATGAAGCTGTTTGCTGGTAATGCTACGCCGGAACTCGCCCAACGTATCGCCGACCGTCTTTTCATCAAACTGAGTGCTGCCGATGTTGGCCGTTTCAGTGATGGCGAAATCAGCGTACAAATCAACGAAAATGTACGGGGCGGCGATGTCTTCATCATCCAGTCTACCTGTGCGCCGACCAACGACAACCTGATGGAACTGATCGTGATGGTGGATGCGTTGCGTCGTGCCTCCGCCGGTCGTATCACTGCGGTTATCCCCTACTTCGGCTATGCCCGTCAGGATCGTCGCGTGCGTTCTTCTCGTGTGCCGATTACCGCCAAGGTAGTGGCCGATTTCCTGTCCAGCGTGGGTGTTGACCGGGTGTTGACCGTCGACCTGCACGCCGAGCAGATTCAGGGCTTCTTCGACGTACCGGTAGACAACGTATTCGGTACGCCGGTGCTGCTGGAAGACATGAGAGCCAAAAATCTGCACGATGCCGTGGTGGTTTCACCCGATATCGGCGGTGTGGTTCGCGCTCGTGCCGTGGCCAAACTGCTGGATGAAACCGACATTGCCATCATCGACAAGCGTCGTCCTCGTGCCAACGTTTCTCAGGTCATGCACCTGATCGGTGACGTGGAAGGCCGTGACTGCGTGATTGTCGACGACATGATCGACACCGGTGGTACCCTGTGCAAAGCCGCCGAAGCCCTGAAAGAGCGCGGCGCCAAGCGGGTATTTGCCTACGCCACTCACGCCGTGTTCTCCGGCAATGCCGCCCAGAACATCAAGGATTCCGTGATCGATGAAGTCATCATCACCGACTCGGTCCCCCTGAGCGATGAGATGAAGGCAATCAGCAAGGTCAAGCAATTGTCCCTGTCGCCCATGCTGGCCGAAGCCATTCGTCGCATCAGCAACGAAGAATCCATCTCCGCCATGTTCGAGCAATAAGCCCGACAGGCGTTGAAAAAAAGCCCGCTGATGCGGGCTTTTTTGTAACTGCTCTATTTGTTGGTTGCACTACAAAGGTCGGACAAAGGGCCAGCTCCGCCGACACGCCGTGAATACCTCCATGTAGGCTCAGCCGCACCATCCGTGGTGCGGATGGTCGGCTGAGCAGATCCCTTTATCCTCCTTAGATGCCGCAGCGTCGTCTGTTGGCACTGTCTGCAGGCAACTCGGGGCTCGAGAAGAGGCAACAGAGAACGGCTCCCACGACCGTGAAATGCCAGGGCCGAAAAATGCTCCTGCCGTTCCGGCATTCCCGCCATCCCTGGCGGTCAGATGGCATTTCCGAGCCCTCAGGGGGCGAGCTTGTCTCGCCGTGACGAACGGTTGCAGCCTGACCGAACATCCAGTGAATGTTCGCAGTAGGCTGCAATGGTGAGTGTCATTTACCAGTGGCGTGTCGTGGGAGGCGGCTGTGTTGCCTCTGGCGCTCCGCTCCAATATCTGGTCAGAGACCTAATGTGATCAGTATTAGTCTACACAGCCCCCAACCCCCGCAGTTACCCGTAAAACCGTACAAAGTAATAACCGCTGAGGCCGACGCCGAACGCCACTATGCTCCAGGCCAGTAGCCGCGGTTTGATCCACACCAGTACCCTGGCTCCCAGCTTGCCGCCGACCAGATAACCCAACGCCAGCAACAGCGCCTCGGGCCAGTACACCAGGTCCGACAGCGAATACACCAGTATGGTGGCGCCGCTGGCCAGCATCGACAGGTACAGCTTGATAGCATGCTGCTGCAGGTTGGAGCCCAGGCGCAGCTGCCCGGTCAGCGCTATCAGCAAGACCCCCAGGCCGCCGCCGAAGAAGCCACCGTAGAAACTGCCACTCAATAGCAACGGCCAGCCTCGGCGGCGTAACTGGAGTGGCCCCTCGGAACCGGAACGGCTCAATAGCTGACGCCCGTAGAGCAGGCTCACGCCCAGCAACAGCCAGGGCACCAGATAGTTGAAATTATCCGCATGGAATTGCACCAGCGTCAGGGCGCCCAGTCCACCACCCAGCAGACCGATCAGGGTCAGCGCCAGTAGAGGACCATGCCTCAACTGGCGGCGAATGCCCCAGAAGGCGCTGACATAACCAGGCCAGGACGCCACGCTGGCGGTCGCCACGGCTCCGGTACTGGGCACCCCCAACGCCAGCAGTGCCGGCAAGGTGAAAAAAAGACCGCCTCCGGCCAGGGCATTAACCACCCCCGCCAGCAACGACCAACCTAATAATTCGAACATGAAGTGATCCTGTAACAGACGTGTTTGCGGTATAAAACGGGCAATGACACGCCCGCTTTATAGAAAACAATAATATCAGATATCGTAAACAATTTTGTCTTTCCAGCCTATTATGGTGGATTGGCTCGACCGAGGTGGCCATTATTGCCGCTCTTAATTAGAATATGGCGTCATTTTAACGGCCGACTCAGCATATGCACCCTATCGAACTGATTGTCGGGCTCGGTAATCCGGGCCCCGAATACGCCCAGACGCGCCATAACGCCGGCGCCTGGTATGTGGCCGAACTGGCCCGGATGCACGGCGGCCAGCTGAAGGAAGAAGCCAAGTTCTTCGGCTGGACCAGCCGGGTACGCATCAATGGTAAAGATGTCCGCCTGCTGATCCCCGCCACCTTCATGAACCGCTCGGGCAAGGCGGTGGCCGCCATCGCCAACTTTTACCAGATCCCGCCCGAGTCGATTCTGGTGGCGCATGACGAACTGGATCTGCCCCCGGGCATCGCCCGCTTCAAGCAGGGCGGCGGCCACGGCGGTCATAATGGCCTGCGGGACATGATTAGCTGCCTTGGCAACAACAAGGATTTTTACCGGTTGCGGATTGGCATCGGTCATCCGGGCCACAAGTCCCAGGTGGCCGGCTTTGTACTGACCAAGGCGCCAGCCGCCGAGCACAGCCTGCTGGAAGCAGCGGTAGACGAAGCCGCCCGCAGCACCGATATTTTATTCAACGACGGCATGACCAAGGCGATGAATCGCCTGCATACCTTCAATGCCGACTCCACCAAGTAACTTTTAGTCATCACTCTCAGGACACTAATATGGGTTTTAAATGCGGTATCGTGGGCCTGCCCAATGTAGGCAAATCCACCCTGTTCAACGCGCTGACCAAGGCCGGTATAGAAGCCGCCAACTTTCCGTTCTGTACCATAGAGCCAAATACCGGCGTGGTACCGATGCCGGACAAACGCCTGGATGCCCTGGCCGAGATCGTCAAGCCTCAGCGTATCCTGGCGACCTCGATGGAATTCGTGGACATCGCCGGCCTGGTGGCTGGTGCCTCCAAGGGCGAAGGCCTGGGCAACAAGTTTCTGGCCAACATCCGTGAAACCGACGCTATCGGTCATGTAGTACGCTGTTTCGACGATGACAATATCGTGCACGTATCCGGCAAGGTGTCGCCCAAGGACGATATCGACATTATCAATATCGAACTGGCACTGGCGGATCTGGATACCTGTGAGCGCGCCATCCATCGTAACGCCAAAAAGGCCAAGGGCGGCGACAAGGATGCCAAGTTTGAAGTAACGGTACTGGAAAAGCTGCTGCCGGCGCTGGAGCAGGCCCAGGTACTGCGCAGCGTTGAGCTGACCAAAGAAGAAAAGGCGGCCATCGACTACCTGAACTTCCTCACCATCAAGCCGACCATGTACATTGCCAACGTCAATGACGACGGCTTCGAGGACAACCCCTACCTGGCCCAGGTCATGGAGATCGCCGCCGCCGAAAACGCCGTCGTGGTGCCGGTCTGTGCCGCAATGGAGTCGGAAATTGCCGAACTGGATGCGGAAGAAGCCGCCGAATTCATGGCCGATCTGGGTCTGGAAGAGCCGGGCCTGAACCGGGTGATCCGCGCCGGTTACGAACTGCTCAACCTGCAGACCTACTTCACCGCCGGGGTGAAGGAAGTACGTGCCTGGACTATCCCCGTGGGTGCCACCGCCCCCCAGGCGGCTGGTAAGATCCACACCGACTTCGAGAAGGGCTTTATCCGCGCCCAGACCATCGCCTATGACGACTTTATTGCCTACAAGGGCGAACAAGGTGCGAAAGAAGCCGGCAAACAGCGCGCAGAAGGCAAGGACTACGTCGTCAAGGACGGCGATATCATGAACTTCCTGTTTAACGTCTAAGCGCCTCAAAAGGGACTGGGGACCCGAGCCCCAGTCCCTGCTCCCTAATCCCCATTCCCTAATCCCCAATCCCTCCCTGCTCCCTAATCCCCTCGCCATGTTGTAAATCCCACCGGGTTTTGTATAGTCTCTCGGCAACACGTTCAGTTTCTGGCCAAACGATTAAGAAGGTCATTTTTTTCGGGAAAAAACGGTTGACGCTCCGGCGCTGGCTGAGCATAATGCGCCCCGTTCGGTGACGAGACGTCATCAACGAGAAAGCAATGGCTATGTAGCTCAGTTGGTTAGAGCACATCACTCATAATGATGGGGTCGCAGGTTCGAATCCCGCCATAGCCACCATTGCTGGGGTATCGCCAAGCGGTAAGGCAGCGGGTTTTGATCTCGCCATTCCCAGGTTCGAATCCTGGTACCCCAGCCATTTTTAAATGGCTGACTAGTATGTTATAAATGTCGTCCATTGTTGTTGGGGTATCGCCAAGCGGTAAGGCAGCGGGTTTTGATCTCGCCATTCCCAGGTTCGAATCCTGGTACCCCAGCCATTTTACTGAAAGTTGTGAAAACAGCTGGTTTTGATATCGGCCTCAGTGGCCGACATCGAGACTTGTTACCACAGCGATGTTTTACAAACATCGAGGAAACTCGATGCTGATGTGGCTATGTAGCTCAGTTGGTTAGAGCACATCACTCATAATGATGGGGTCGCAGGTTCGAATCCCGCCATAGCCACCACTCTTTGCGGGAGTGGCGAAATTGGTAGACGCACTAGATTTAGGTTCTAGCGCCGCAAGGTGTGCGAGTTCAAGTCTCGCCTCCCGCACCATTTAAGAAAATTGGGGTATCGCCAAGCGGTAAGGCAGCGGGTTTTGATCTCGCCATTCCCAGGTTCGAATCCTGGTACCCCAGCCATATTAAAAAGCCGACCTTTGGGTCGGCTTTTTGCTTTTTGATCTCGGCCTTAGTGCCCAGCTTCGGCTCTTGGTACCCCAGCCATTTTAAATAGTAAGAAACCAGCCCTAGAGCTGGTTTTTTGCTTTCCGGGATTAGGGATTAGGGATTAGGGATTAGGGATTAGGGAACCATACCATTCCCCATTCCCTAATCCCCAGTCCCTCTGCAGTCAAAGCCCCATGGCGTACTTCATCACCCGGGTTTTCAGCGGGCCGCTGTGCTGGGCAGCTTTCAGCCCCAGGTTACGCAGCAGCTTGATGGGCATGATATCGTTGCTGAAGGTGTGATAGCACAGGTCCATGGCCGACTGCATCAGCAGGTTGTCGGGCCGGCGCCGACGCTGGTAGCGCAGCAATCGTTCGGTAGCGGCGATGTCCAGACCCGCTTCCAGCCCCTGATGAATCAGCTCGCTCAACGCCGCCACGTCCTTGAAGCCCAGGTTGACCCCCTGCCCCGCCAGCGGGTTGATGGTATGGGCCGCATCCCCCAGCAATACCACGGCGCCTTTCACATAATCGTTGGCATGGCGGCGGCGCAGTGGGAAGTGTCCCTTGCTCAACACCTTGAAATTGCCCAGCCGAGCCGGAAAGTGAGCAGCTACCTGCTCGGCCAGCGAGGCGTTATCCAGCGCTGCCAGCTCGGCAATACGCGCCTTTTGGTCATACCATACCAGAGATCCCTGCAGGGGCCCCATCGGCAGGAAGGCCCGCGGGCCGCTGGGGACAAACTGCTGCCAGGTGGTGTCCGGCTCCAGACCATCGCCTTCTATACCGATCAGCATGCAGTGCTGAGCATAATCCCAGGACGAGATGCCGATACCGGCCAGCTGGCGGGTACGAGACTCGGCACCATCACAAGCCAGCACCAGCCGCGCCTGCAGCCGCTGTCCGCCCTCCAGGCTCAGCTCGGCGACGGCCTCGTTCTGAGTCAGGTCGGTCAGCCCATTGGGGCAGTCCAGCAGCACGTTTTGCAACTGAGCCAACGCCTGCCACAGCCCGAGCTGGATGACGCGGTTTTCGACCATGTAGCCCAGGTATTCGCAGCCCAGCTCCCGGGCCTCGAAATGGGTACTGAATCCCTGCCACTCGCAGGCCTCCAGCCGCTGATAAGGCCAGGCGCGCATGGCGACGATGGCTTCCCAGGCCCCCGCCTGTTGCAACAGTCGCACCGAGGTGGCGCTGATGGCAGACACCCGTAAATCCGGTGCCTGTTCAGGCGAAAAAGCCGCCGGTGCTTTCGCTTCGATGACACGAATATTCAGGCCGGTCGGTGCCAGCAGGGCCGCAGCCAGAGCCCCGACCATGCCGCCGCCGATGATGGCAATATCACAATGTTCCATATGCTAACCTCGTGCTAACCTCGCGATTTTTCAACTATTCTACCGCAAAAAGTGCGGTAACCCGGAGGGAATCTGCCCTTGCTGTCACCGGGCTGCGGCTGGATATTATCTGGTCACTGCCGACAGAAAAGAGTAGAATCCTCGACCCTGAAACATGTCCCTTGCCGTAATCCAAAGAGAGCCATGAGCAAAAAACTTCATATCAAAACCTGGGGCTGTCAGATGAATGAATACGATTCATCCAAGATGGCCGATCTGTTGGACGCCACTCACGGCTACCAGCTCACCGACGATGCCGAGCAGGCCGATGTGCTGCTGCTCAACACCTGCTCCATCCGCGAAAAAGCGCAGGAGAAGGTTTTCCATCAGCTGGGCCGCTGGCGTCCGCTGAAGGTCGCCAACCCCAAGCTGGTGATCGGTGTTGGCGGCTGCGTCGCCTCCCAGGAAGGTGACGCCATTCGCTCCCGGGCTCCCTTTGTCGATATCGTGTTCGGCCCCCAGACCCTGCACCGGCTGCCGGCGATGATCAAGTCCGTGCTCGAAGGCAACGGCGCCCAGGTGGATGTGGCCTTTCCGGAAATCGAAAAGTTCGACAGCCTGCCCGAGCCCCGCGCCGACGGCGCCACCGCCTTTGTGTCCATCATGGAAGGCTGCTCCAAATACTGCTCCTTCTGCGTGGTGCCCTACACTCGTGGCGAAGAAGTCAGCCGGCCGATGGACGACGTGCTCTACGAAATCGCCCAGCTGGCCGATCAGGGAGTGCGCGAGGTCAACCTGCTGGGCCAGAACGTCAACGGCTATCGCGGTGAGACCTATGACGGTGAAATTTGCAGCTTTGCCGAGCTGTTGCGCCTGGTCGCCTCCATCGATGGCATCGACCGCGTGCGCTACACCACCAGTCATCCCATCGAGTTCACCGACGATATCATCGAGGTGTACAAGGACACGCCCGAGCTGGTCAGCTTCCTGCACCTGCCGGTACAGAGTGGCTCTGACCGCATTCTGACCCTGATGAAGCGGCCGCATACCGCGCTGGAATACAAGTCCAAGATCCGCAAGCTGCGAGTGGCTCGTCCCGACATCACCATCAGTTCCGACTTCATCATCGGTTTCCCCGGTGAAGATGCGGACGACTTCGAAAAGACCATGAAGCTGATTGAAGATGTGGGTTTCGACATGAGCTTCAGCTTTATCTTCAGCGCGCGCCCCGGTACTCCGGCCGCCGACCTGCCGGACGATGTGCCGCTGGACGAGAAAAAAGCGCGCCTCTATCGCCTGCAGACGGTGATCAACAACCAGGCCCAGCTGATCAGCCGGCAGATGCTGGGTTCGACCCAGCGTATCCTGGTGGAAGGTCCCTCCAAGCTGGATCCCATGGAGTTGCGCGGTCGTACCGAAAACAACCGCGTGGTCAACTTCACCGGTCCCCATACCCTGATCGGCGGCTTCGCCGATGTGGAGATCACCGAAGTCATGCCCCACAGCCTGCGCGGCAAGTTTCTGCATGGCGAGAATGAAATGGGCCTGCGGGTACAGGTATCGCCCAAGAGCATTCTGGCTCGCCGCCCGGACGGCGTGGCCGACGAAGTCGGTGTGGCCACCTTTACACCCTAAAATACAGGGACTCGGGATTGGGGAATAGGGACTAGATACCCTACTCCCTACTCCCGAATCCCCAATCCCCGATATTCAGGAGTTATTTTGACAGCACAAGTCACCACCCTGGAACTTGAACTTCAGCCGGCCGATGGCCAGCGCCTGGCCAGCCTGTGCGGCCCCTTCGACGACAACATCAAACAGCTGGAACGCCGCCTGGGGTTGGAAATCAACTACCAAAACCAGTACTTCACGCTGGTGGGTCCGGCCAGTCTGGTCAAGGTCGGCGGTGAGCTGCTCACGCAACTTTATGTCGACACCCAGTCGGTGCGCGGCCAGTCGGTTCCCGATATCACCCCCGATCAGGTGCATCTGGCCATCAAGGGCAGCCAGGTACTGGAGCAGGGCGAAGAGCCCTCCGAGGGCTATCAGTACGGCAAGGAAGTGGTGATCAAGACCAAGCGCGGCCTGATCAAGCCTCGTACTCCCAATCAGGCGCATTACGTGGCCCATATCCTCAGCCACGACATCACCTTCGGCATAGGCCCGGCCGGTACCGGCAAGACCTATCTGGCGGTAGCGGCGGCAGTCGATGCCCTCGAACGTCAGGAAGTGCGTCGTATTTTACTGACCCGTCCGGCGGTAGAAGCGGGCGAGAAGCTCGGCTTTCTGCCCGGCGATCTGAGCCAGAAGGTCGACCCCTATCTGCGTCCGCTGTACGATGCCCTGTTCGAGATGCTGGGCTTCGAGCGGGTCGAAAAACTGATCGAGCGCAACGTCATTGAAGTGGCGCCACTGGCCTATATGCGCGGCCGTACCCTGAACGACGCCTTTATCATTCTGGATGAAAGCCAGAACACCACGGTCGAGCAGATGAAGATGTTCCTGACCCGTATCGGCTTCAACTCCCGGGCGGTGATCACCGGCGACATCACCCAAATCGATCTGCCGCGCAATGCCAAGTCCGGCCTGCGCCATGCCATCGAAGTGCTGACCGGTGTCGATGGTCTTTCGTTCAACTTCTTTCGCGCCGAAGACGTGGTGCGCCACCCTGTGGTGGCCCGTATCGTGCGTGCCTATGAAGCCTTCGAGGATCAGAAAAAATCTGAACAGCACCCGAACGAGAAAGCATCATGACCCTGTATCTGGACCTGCAAACTGCCTGTGATGAAGCGCCGGGTCTGCCGAGTGAGCAGCAACTGGAAACCTGGCTCAAGGCCGCACTGGCCGACGAGCGAGAAGAAACCGAAATCACGGTGCGGCTGGTCGACGAGATTGAGAGCCGCGAGCTCAACCGGGACTACCGAGGCAAGGACAAGTCCACCAATGTGCTGTCTTTTCCGTTCGAAGCTCCTCCCGGCATCGAACTGCCACTGCTGGGCGATCTGGTGATCTGCCGTCAGGTGGTTGAGCGAGAAGCGGCCGAGCAACAAAAGCCGCTGCAGGCCCATTGGGCACACATGGTGATACACGGCTGCTTGCATTTGCTCGGCTTCGACCATATTAAGGATGATGAAGCCGAAATCATGGAAGCCAGAGAGATAGCCATTCTGGCAGAACTCGGTATTACCAACCCCTATCAAGACGATGAAGGTTAAACAAGGTCAATGAGCGACGATAATTCGAACTCAGAAAACGGTTCGTCCACCAAGAAAAACTGGTTTGAGAAGCTGGGCCAGCTTTTTCAGGGCGAACCGAAGAATCGTGAAGAACTGGTTGAAGTGATCATGGAAGCAAGTCAGCGCGAGCTGATCGACCAGGACACCAAAGACATGATTGAAGGGGTGCTGGAAGTCAGCGAGCTGCGAGTGCGGGACATCATGATCCCCCGCTCACAGATGGTGACGGTAGAAAAATCCCAGCCAGTTTCCTCCTTCTTGCCGATGATCATCGAGTCTACCCACTCCCGCTTTCCCGTGGTCAACGAAGACAAGGATCACATCGAGGGCGTACTGCTGGCCAAGGATCTGCTGCAGTACGGCTTTGCCCTCACCGACGAAGAGTTTTCCATCGACAAGGTGCTGCGCCCCGCCGTGGTGGTGCCCGAAAGCAAACGGCTCGACAAGCTGCTCAAGGAATTCCGTCAGCAACGCTACCACATGGCCATCGTCGTCGACGAGTTCGGCGGTGTCTCCGGCCTGGTGACCATAGAGGATATTCTGGAGCTGATCGTCGGCGACATCGAAGACGAATACGACGCGGAAGAAAGCGCCGAAATCCGTCAGATCACGTCGCGCGTCTATGCGGTGGCGGCACTGACCGACATCGAAGACTTCAACGAGTTCTTTCATACCGACTTCAGCGACGATGAAGCCGACACCGTAGGTGGCCTGGTGATGCACGCCTTCGGTCATCTGCCCGCCAAGGGCGAACAGCTCGAACTCAACGGCTTCGTGTTCAAGGTCGCCCACGCCGACCGTCGACGTTTGCTGCAGTTACAGGTTAAGATACCGAACAATCAGGAAACCTCGACTTCGGAAGCCATATAACAGTGCGCCATTATCTACCTGTTCTCGGGGCCCTGCTTAGCGGGGCCCTCGGCGTTTTAGCCTTCAGCCCCTTCGACTACTGGCCACTGGCGCTGGTGTCGCTGTTCGGTCTTTATGCCGTTACCCAGAATCTTGGCCCCGTCATGGCCGCCAAACGCGGCTTTATCTGGGCCATGGGTTTCTATCTGCCGGGTTTGTGGTGGATTCACAACAGCATGACCATTTTCGGCGGCATTCCCCTGGCCGTCGCCTTTGTGCTGGTGGCCTTGCTGGCCGCCTACCTCAGCTTCTATACCGCCGCCGCCGTCTGGCTGGCACAACGGCTGGTGCCCTCTCCCCGCTGGCGAGCCCTGCTGGTGCTGCCGGCGTTACTGGTAATGGCCGACTGGCTGCGTGGCTGGGTACTGACCGGTTTTCCCTGGCTGTGGTTCGGTTACAGCCAGCTGGACGGCCCCCTCGCCGGGCTGGCACCGGTGCTGGGGGTGCAGGGCATCAGCTGGCTGCTGAGCTTTTCGGCGGCGGCGTTGTGGTTGTTGCTGCGCAATCGGTTCGTCTGGTGGCCGGGTCTGGCCGCGCTGCTGTTATGGGGCGCCGCCTTCGGCGCCGGCTTTGTACAATGGGTCACGCCTACCCAGAGCAGCCGCTTCGCCCTGGTGCAGGGCAATATAGAACAATCGCTGAAGTGGATTCCGGGTCAGCTGGAGCTGAGTCTGGAGCGTTATCTGGGACTGACCCTGCCCGAGCGGGATGCGGATGTGGTGATCTGGCCCGAGTCCGCGCTGCCGGCTTCCGAGCAACATCTGGCGCCCTGGCTGGAGCAGGTGGATCTGCTGATGCGCGAGCGCAACCAGAGCCTGATCACCGGCACCGTATCCCGCCCCGATACCGACGAGGTTTATAACGCCGTTATCACCCTGGGCCGCAACGCCATTCCCTACCAGTCCGAGCACAGTAATCGCTATTACAAACAGCAGCTGGTGCCGATAGGTGAATTCGTGCCCTTCGGAAGCCTGCTGCGACCACTGGCGCCCTTCTTCAATCTGCCTATGTCGTCCTTCTCTCGCGGTGCAACCGACCAGCCGGATCTGAATGCCGGTGGCCGTCACCTCAGCGTGGCCATCTGTTATGAAGTGGCCTTTCCGGGGCTGGTGCGGGATAACATGAAGCCCGATACCGATTATCTGCTGACCCTGTCCAACGACACCTGGTTCGGTCAGTCCATCGGCCCCTGGCAGCATCAGCAGATTGCCCGCATGCGCGCCCTGGAGCTGGGCCGACCGCTGATCCGCGCCACCAATAATGGCGTCACTCTGGTCACCGATGAAAAGGGCCAGATCACCGCCAGCCTGCCCCAGTTCGAAGCCGGCGTACTGCGCACCGAGGTCACCGGCATGACCGGACTCACGCCCTATGCCCGCTTCGGCAGCACACCGTTACTGATCTGGCTATTGGTCAGCGCGGCTCTGGGGATAACCCAAGGCCGGCGGCAATACAAATGGCGCCAGAAAAAGCTGAATGCGAAAGAAAACCTGAGGCAGAAAGCGAGAAGCTGAATAAAGTGAAGGAGTGAGGGGAAAGTCGGTGATCTGTCTTTCCCCTTTCTGTTTCTGTCCCGTGGTGTGGGCCTTGTTGTCCAGGCCAAGAAGAGTTGTCTTGATTCAGAAACCACTTTCCCGGATCAAAATCGCCAGCACCCTGCGTAACTGGTACCACAACCAGCTGCGCGATTCTCCCTCCACCCTGACCACACCGGGCAAGCGGGCATCAATGCGGCTTATAGGGCTGATATCATTCAGCGTCATCGATACCCGGTAGTGGCCTTCTTCCGGCACCAGACGATCTTCGACGACGCGTCGCACCGCAATGGGGCCGCCATATTCCGAGCTCAACTCACCATAAGGCAATGCAAAGACGGCGCCGATATCCACGTCACGGATTTTCACCGGCAGAGCCTCCATCCCCGGCCGGTCGGCAATAAAGACCCCCTGACTACCCGCCCGGACCAGATCGAGATATTGCTCCCCGATATATCCTTCTACATGGAACCGGGTCGGCTCAACCAGCGACAGCAATGGCATCTCGGTACCCACCCAAACACCGGGGTGCAATGATTCAATTTGTGTAACCCTGCCGGTAAAAGGGGCACGCAGTTGCAGCCGTTCTTGCCGAGCCTGCAATCCGGCTCTTCGTTCCAGCAACCGCTGATGTTGTTGTTCGGTAATGGCGCGAACGGCCTTTTCCTGTACCGAGCTGCCGCTGCGATCCAGCAACAGCCGAACCAGTTGCAGCTCTTCTTCCACCTGTTGCAACTCGAAGTTCAACGGCTCCGACTCCAGCCGCACCAGCAACTGACCGGCTTCAACTGCATCACCCTGTTTCACCGCCATCTCCATGATGACAGCCGGCTCGGATACAAACAGACTCTGTTCGGACTGGGCCTTCAGCACCGCCGGTACCGCCACTCCCACATGCAGAGGCAACAAGCTCAGCATCAGCACACCCGCCGCCAGTGCCCAGAACAGCAGGCGGCCAGTTCCCATGCTGCATTCACTTCGACGCTTCCACCACACGCTCACTTCCCTCCAGATTGGCAACACAATGAACCAGAGCACTTCCACCACAAACAGCAATATACCCAGCACCTTGAAGAACAGGTGATAAACCAGCAGGGCGATGCCCAGAAACAGAAAGAAGCGATACAGCCAGGTCGCCCAGGCATAAGCCACCATCAATCGGGTTCTGCCCCGGGGTTGCGGCTCGGGCAGGGGATCCTTCAATCCCAGCAGCAAATGACGCAGCCGCCAGCGCCCAAAGGCGAAGGCCCGCTGCTGCAGATTTTCTATTCCCAGCCAGTCGGAAAAGGCATAGTAGCCGTCGAAGCGCAGAAAGGGACTGATATTGACCAGTACCGAGGTAACCCAACTGGTGGTGGCAACAAAGAAGGCAGCGCTGCGCAAGGGACCATCGGGTAACAGATTCCACAGAAAGGTCGCCAGCAGGGCCAGATACAGCTCGGTACGCACCCCGGCGGTCACAATACGCAGCCGGGCGGCTCTGGATCTCAGCCGCCAGGCATCGGTGGTATCGGTATAGAGCACCGGAAACATCACCAGCAGGGCTACGCCCATGGAGGCGACCCGGCAGCCCTGACGTTTGGCGGCAAAGGCATGGCCCAGCTCGTGAGCGCTTTTCACTACCGCCAGGGTCAACCCATAAAAAACCAACCCCTCCAGGCTGAAAAAGTGCAGAAAGGTAGACCAGAAGCTGTCCCACTGGCGCACCACCAGCACCAGTCCGAGTCCCCCGAGTGACAACAGCAGATAATGGGTGACAGGCGCAAACAACCAATTCAGCCGAGGCGTCCAACGGTTCAGCCAGGGATCCGGGCGGAACAGTGGGATACGAATAAACAGATAGTGATGGATCAACCAACGCCAGAATCCCAGCAGCTGGTCAGCATACTGCTGATAAACATGTTGTGAGGCCTCGACGGTGCGGGACTCGATCAAGTTATTCGACACCACAAAGTCGATAAATGCCGCCAACTCTTCGGGGCGATAATCATGGCCCTGATTGTTCAACTCCAACAAGAACCCTTCTGCCGAGGCTCCCGCCTGCCAGTGACGGATCAAATAAAGCGCCTCGGCCGACAACGCAAAATACTTGTTACGCACCGCGTCAAACAGCAGCCAGCGCGGAGCGCCATCCTCATCGGGGGCTCCGGGTAACAATCGCAGGTTTTGACGCAATGGAGGCAATACAGCACCGATGGTCATGTCACTACCAACCCAGCCATTGGCGCGTACTGGTAATGGGGCGACGGAACAAATAGAAGAACAGACTTACCTTGTTGCCGTAGACTTTTGCCGTACCCCTAGTTCCTATTCTGGGCAGAGTCGTGTCGTTCTTCAGGCCATCAAGCCGGGCAATCAAACGATACGCCATCAGATCATCGGGAGTGCGTTGCGGCTCGTAGCTCGCATGCTGGAGGTGTGCCGACCAGGCAGACAGAGGATCATTATCAAAGAACACCTTGATCTCGGCACCCAGCTGCAAGGTAATCGAGTCTTTTACCGCCAGCATGATTTCAAGCTCTACCGCCTTGGGGTCGGCCAGCAGCAAGATGCGCTCGCCGATGTTGACCGGTCGCCCTTTCCACTCGTTCGGATCGCCCAACACCGCAATGCCGGCCCCCGGTGCGGTCAGTGTGGTCTTTGCCAACCGGGAACGGGCATAGTTCAGCTCTGCCTGCCGCAATCTTACCCGCGACTCCAGCTCGGCCAGACGTGCTTTCTGGGATGGATCCATAAAACCGCTTTGCTGGACGGTTTTCAGCTCGGCCCGGGCCACCAGTAACGCCTGCTGGGCTATCTCGTACTCATTGGCAAGTTCGCTATCTTCAAACTGCACCAATGGCTCACCGCGTTTAACACCCTGATTAGGCATGACGTTCAGTTGTTTGACGGCGCCATTGAGCGGCGCACTGATCACCAATGGATCCCGGGCGATGACTTCAACCGGAGCCAGGGTGCTGAGCCGCACCGGCGCCCACATCACGGCCAGCAGCAGGATAGCCAGCAACAGCCAGGTTTTTCTCTGACGCATACGCTGCAGAGCGTTTTTGAACGGCAGCCGACGCTGCAGTGCAAACAAGGCATGCCCTATGGTGCCGGACAGGTGCTCCATGACGCCTCGTTCCTGTTCGGTCCAGGGCTCGGAGCGAAACAGCAGCAAGACACCGAGTATGCGCCCTTCCTCGGCCACCGCTCGCAGCGGTGCCCAGAGCAGCTGCTCTGGGGCCATGTCCTGCCAGTCGAGCCGTAACGCCTCGGGCACCAGGCCTATATCAAACGCCGACAGCTGCCGGGCGTCCTCGCGTTGCGAAAGATGACCGGCAAGACGTTCAGTCCAGGCAACAAACGGTGAGGTGTAGTCCACCGTTGGAATATCCGACGCCGCCACCACCTGCAGATGACTCAACTCTTCCCCCAGTATCAACACGCTCTGGGTATAGGGAACACAATGATGGGTTTGATTGACGATGGTATAAAACAGCTGCGCAAGGCTGCTTGCCTTGCGCAATTGTTGTTCCAGCCCCAATAAAGCTGCAACATGTTGGTTCACATTTGCTCCTTAAACCGTGGTCAGCATATTCAACAACCGGTTGCCATAAGCTTCCATCGCATCTACTTCGGTAGCCAGCTGCTCGGCCAGCGGCACAAAGCCGGTCACCGGCAATTCTGTCGATGGCTGCTCCGGGCTGTCTGAAGCTTTGTTGCGCAGCAGCTCTTCAATGTCCAGCTTGATCTCCAGGATACGTATCTGGCCATCGCTACCCACCGCCTGGATCCTGAGCGTCAGATCTTTTACCTGCCCGGGGGAGTTTATAGTGACGTTGCCGGTGTTCGGGTCAATAATGACCCAGTTAGGCAGAACAGAACCGTCGGCCAGAGAGCCACTGTAGCTCTGTCCCTGCTCGGCTTTGCTGTCGGCAATGGCAATGGACAACTGATCCCTTGCTGTAGGAATAATGCTGGACACTTTCATTGCTATCGAGTCAAAAGCTTGCCGCTGTGCCTTGCTGAAGACCACTTCGCCATTATCACTCACATTGACATCAACCGATGCCCTGACCGTGGTATTACCATCGGTTCCGGTGGTTTGTACTACCAGAGCGCCAGACTCCGACAGCAAGACGGTGTCTGTTGATGTTTTGGGCGTCACAAAGCCGACTCCGGCACTGTCGTCCTGGCTTCCATCCTTGTTGACCAGCCCTTGCGGCAGGGACGACAAGGTGTTGGTCACCGGAGTGTTATCCACCTTGGGTGGCGGCACATCGGTGTTTTTGACCGGTGGCGTTACCGGGGTTTCCTTCGGTGGGGCCAACACTTCCAGCAGGTATTCACGGGACACTTGTGCTCCAGCCTGGTCCAGCGCAGTCAGGGTAACCCTGAACTTACCGGCTTCGGTCGGCTTGCCGGTAATGATCCCGGTCTCCGGGTTATAACTCAGCCCCTTGGGCAAGCCCTTGATGACAAAATCAAGGTCCTCACCGTTCGCTGCACTGTCTATATCGGTAAAGAGCACTGAAATATCACGCTGGTAGTCTTTACCAAAATTCCATTGCTCATTGATATTGGTAGTCAGCGCCACCGGGTTATCGTTCTGACCCTGGAGGGTGATGGTCAGGGTCGCACTGTCGCTCAGCTCACCGGCATCGGTGACGGTATAGCTGAAGGTCTCGGTCAGGGTCTGACCGCTGGTGCGCAGGGCCTGCACCGCCGCGTTGTTTTCGTCGATGACGTA
>NZ_MPZM01000024.1 GCF_002936955.1 Oceanisphaera arctica
CTCGCCAGCAGGGTGTCTGCTTCCAGCTTCCATACGCCGGTCGCCGGACGCTCGCCCAGGGCGACGCCCAGGCGGCGGCCCAGCTCGGCGGACTCGCCGCTGTCGGGCAGCAGCCAGTACAACGGCTTCAGCGCCGTTTCAACCTGAGTGCACAGCTGGCTCCAGGCCTCGGGCTGATAACCGTCGTACTCGGGCCCCTGTATCTGCAGCAGTCGATCGATGCCGGCGCCTTCCACGCTTTCCTTCAACTCGCCACAGAGCACACCCAGCACCGCGGTCGACTGCTCCCGGGCCACCGCCAGTTGCTGGGCCTGGCCCAGCACGTCCTTGCAGTGGCTGGTCAGGCGACCGCCGCTGGTCTGCAGCCAGACCGCAATATAGGCCTGGGGCTCCACCACCTGGTGCAGCGGCAACACCGGCTGCTCGTTGCGCTTTTTGGAAGACAGCTGGGTCACCCCGGCCGCTCCGCCCATGTTCAGACGATCCAGCCGGCGCAGGCCACTGGGACCATACTGCCACTGGGGACGCGGGTTCTTGCGCAGCAGGCCGGTCGGGCCTCGGGTCGGCTGGCCATTCAGCTCATCATGACGAGGATGAAGCCGGTTGCGCAGTATCCAGGCCAGGCGCGGATCACGACGATTCAGTTCAGACATGAGCAGCTTCCTCCTTTGGCTGTTGCTGCACTGCTTGAGACGATGACGATGTAGGCACGATCAGCGCCTCCAGCAGCAGCTCGGCAATATCCTTCACCTCGGGCCGCGGCTCTACCACCCCTTCCATCATATGGGTGCATTGCGGGCAGGCCACCGCCATCAAGTCGGCGTTCACCGCCCTGGCGTCATCCATACGCATATCGGCAATACGACGTTCGCCCGGAATATCGGTGATCGGTGCACCGCCGCCGCCGCCGCAACAGCGGGAACGGAAGCCGCTGCGTTCCATCTCGGTGCGCTCGTACCCGAGCTGATCGATCAGGTAACGGGGCGCGTCATACACGCCGTTGTAGCGGCCCAGATAGCAGGGATCATGATAGGTCATGCGCGCATTGCCGTTGGCACTGAACGCCAACTGCCCCTGCTGGTGCAGCTCCGCCAGCAGCTCGGTGTGGTGCACCACAGCATACTCTCCGCCCAGCTCCGCATATTCGGTACCCAGACACTGCAGGGCATGGGGATCGGCGGTGACGATACGGTTGAACCGGTACTTGCCCAGCGTCTTGATATTGGTTTTCGCCAGTCGCTGGAAGGTGGCTTCATCGCCCAGACGGCGGGCCAGATCACCGGAGTCCAGCTCCTCGTCACCGAGGAAGGCAAAGTTCACATTCGCCGCCTTGAGCAACTTGACCAGGGCACGCAGGGTACGCTGGTTGCGCATGTCGAAGGCACCGTCACCGACCCAGAACAGGATATCGGTTTCCCGGGTCTGCCTGAGCAGGGGAATCGACAAGTCCGCCGCCCAGTGGCTACGGCTGGCCGGAGACAGGCCGCCCGGGTTGTCGGTGGCAATCAGGTTTTCCAATACTTCCTGGCCCTTGCCCGGGGTTTCACCGCGTTCCAGAGTCAGGTAACGGCGCATGTCCACCACCGCATCCACGTGCTCGATCATCATGGGGCACTCTTCCACACAGGCCCGGCAGGTGGTACAGGACCACAGGGTCTGGCTGTCGAGGATGCTTTCCACCAGCGGCTTGTCGGGGCAGCCGGTACGGACGGCCTGCTCCTGGCCCGGGTGGGGGCTGCCGTGGTAGTTCACTTCCTCCTGAGCGGCCAGGCTTATCACCATGTCCTGGATCAGTTTCTTGGGATTCAACGGCTGGCCGGCGGCAAAGGCGGGACACTTGCTTTCGCAGCGACCGCACTGCACGCAGGCGTCGAAGCTCAGCAATTGGTTCCACTTGAAGTCGGTGACCTTTTCCACACCCAGCTTGTCGGCATTCAGATCCAGCGCCTTGAGACCGGTGTCGCGGCCACCATTGAAGCGGGCCGGACGACGATGAAATGCCAGATGCAGGGCACCGGCGAAGGCGTGCTTCATGGGGCCGCCCCAGGTCATGCCGAACACCATCTCGCCCAGACCCCAGACACAGACGGCCAGTAACAGCAGGGCCAGCAGACCGCTGCCGGTGCCTTCGGGCAAGATGCCGGTGGCCGGCAGAGTAGCCAGAAAGAAGCCGATGGAAAAGGCCATCAGGCTCTTGGGCAGACGCTGCCAGGGGCCTCTGGAAAGACGGGAATTAGGCAGCTCGGCGGCCGGCTTGCGACGGCGCAGCCACACAAAAATCGCGCCTGTCATCATCAGCAGGCTGGCACCCAGCAGGGGCCAGGTCAGCCAGGCGGTCTTCAAACCAACACCATGCACCAGCACCACCAGTACCAGCGCCAGCACAAAGCCGCCGCCGGTGGCCACGTGGGTGTTGGACATGTATTTGTCACGGGCGACCACATGGTGCAGGTCAACCAGATAACGCCTCGGCATGGCGGCCAGTCCCTGCCAGAACGAGACCGGGCTCGGCTGTCCCTGGCGCCACAGGCGGACTCGCCGAACCGCCCCGGCCACGGCCAGAGCGAAGGCGAGCAATAACAGATAGGGGATCACAGGCTCAAACATAGGGGCTTACCTCATGGTGCCGGAGCAGGCTCCGGCACCTTTCAGATCAGAAGTCCTTGCACAGGCGCAGGGCGTCATAGATGGCGGCATGGGTGTTGCGCTGAGACACGCAGTCACCGATACGGAACAGCAGGTATCCCTGGCCGTCGTGAGACAGAGCAGGCTGAGGCTTGGCCGCATACAGGGCCTCCAGATCGATCTGGCCCTTGTTGACGGAGTCGGCCTTCAGCTCGTAGTAGAGCCGCTCGTCGGGGCGAACACCGTTCTCCACCACGACCTGATCCACCACCCGCTCTTCCTTCTGGCCGGTGTACTCGTTTTCGAGTACCGCCACCAGCTTGTCTCCTTCCCGGTACACCTTATGCAGCGCCATGTCGGACGACATAACCACCTCGCGCTCGTACAGCGAACGGTAATAGGTGGGGAAAGTGGTACCGCCGATGGCCGCACCCGGCTTGATGTCGTCGGTGAGCATTTCCACCAGGCTGCCCTTGGCGGCCAGGTAGTCGGCCGCCGACATGCCGCTGAATTCGCAGATGGTGTCGTACACCAGCACATTCTTGCCCGGCTCTACCTTGCCCGACAGAATATCCCAGCTGCTGACCACCAGGCCCTCTTCTGCGCCCCACTCCGGGTACTGGTCGATGAAGGGGGTACCACCCACCGCCAGAATCACCACATCCGGATTTTCCGCCATCATGGCCGGCATGTCGGCCGCGGTATTCAGACGCACATCCACCTTCAGGCGTGCCAGTTCCAGAGCAAACCAGCGGGTGATGCCGGCAATCTGATCACGCTGGGGGGCTTTCGCCGCCAGGGTGATCTGTCCGCCCAGCTCGGGCGCCTTCTCGAACAACACCACCTCATGGCCACGCTCGGCACAGACCCGGGCCGCTTCCATGCCGGCAGGTCCGCCCCCCACCACCACCACCTTGCGTTTGGGGCCGGTGGTGGGCTCTATGATATGCGGCATGGTGGACTCTCGCGACATCGCCGCGTTCTGGATGCAGAGTACATCCAGCCCCTGGTACTGACGGTCGATACAGTAGTTGGCGCCCACGCACTGGCGAATTTGATCGACCTGGCCCAGCTTGACCTTGGCGATCAGGTGCGGGTCGGCCATGTATGCCCGGGTCATGCCCACGAAGTCGACATAGCCGCCTTCGATAATACGCTGGGCCTGGGTGGGGTCCTTGATGTTCTGGGCGTGGATCACCGGTACCGTCACCACTTCCTTGATGCCCGCCGCCAGGTGCAGGAAGGGCTCTGGCGGGTAGCTCATGTTGGGGATAACGTTGGCCAGGGTGTTGTGAGTGTCACAGCCGGAGCCGATCACGCCGAAGAAGTCGAGCAGGCCGGTGTCGTCGTAATACTTGGCAATCTGCTTCATGTCGTCGTGGCTGAGGCCGTCCGGGTGAAACTCGTCACCACAGATACGCATACCCACGGCAAAGTCGCGACCCACCTCGGCACGCACCGCCTTGAGCACTTCCAGGCCGAAGCGCATGCGATTTTCGAAACTGCCACCCCACTCGTCGGACC
Organism: Oceanisphaera arctica; assembly: GCF_002936955.1. Lineage (GTDB taxonomy): Bacteria > Pseudomonadota > Gammaproteobacteria > Enterobacterales > Aeromonadaceae > Oceanimonas > Oceanimonas arctica. The sequence goes on from NZ_MPZM01000024.1 coordinate 4,150, forward strand.
GCTTGTTGACCCGCGGGCTCCAGAACTGATCGATCAGGTGCTGGTGCACGGCAGAAATTTCCACGCCGTCCAGTCCGCCTTCTTTGGCGCGACGGGCGGCCTGGGCGTAATCGCCGATGATACGCTGAATATCTTCCGGCTCTATGGTCTTGCAGGTGGCACGGTGCACCGGCTCGCGGATGCCGGAAGGCGACAGCAGGGTGCTCCAGTTATAACCGTCCCAGCGGGAACGACGGCCCATGTGGGTGATCTGAATCATGATCTTGGCGCCATGCTTGTGCATGGCTTCAGACAAATTCTTGAAATAGGGGATGATGCTATCGGTTGTCAGGTTGACCGAACTCCACCATTCCTGGGGGCTGTCGATGGACACCACGCTGGAGCCGCCGCAGATGGCCAGACCCAGGCCGCCCTTGGCCTTTTCTTCGTAATATTTGACGTAACGTTCTGTGGTCATGCCGCCGTCGGTGGCATGCACCTCGGCATGGGCCGTACTCACCACCCGGTTACGAATGGTGAGCTTGTTGATATTCATGGGTTGAAGCAAGGCGTCGAACTGTCCCATCGTAGATCCCTCTGCTGACTTGTCTGGCGGCCGGCAACCGGCCCGCCGATAACTACTATCCTGTCGCGTCGCGATGACCACGCAGGCGGTGGAAGGTGATGGCTAAGCCGACCCTCTGCGCCAGGGATGGCGCAGTGGAGCCCCCATGGAGGGGTTCACGGCGTGTCGGCGTGCCGCACCTTCTACCGCCAAGCGCAGGCGGCGCATCTTAAAGCGGGCTGACCTCGAACAGGCCATAATCACAGCCGGTCTGGGCACCGCTCTGGGTCTGGCGTGCGACGGTGCGCACCGACAGGCCCTGGCTTTCGGCAATCTGGTCCACCGCGCCGGCAAACCAGCCGGTAAACATGTAATCCACCATGCGGTCTACCTTGCCGTACTGATAGACGAAGGCGGAGTGATCCAGCCGTACCCTGGCGGTACCGGCGGCGATATCCAGATTTTCGATGGTGAACAGCCCCCAGCCACGCTGAGACAGGCGCTTCATATAGTGTTCGAACACGGCGTCACCATTGAGGCCATGACACTCGGCTTCTTTCTCGCACCAGTGCCAGGCAGACTTGTAGCCGGCCTTATAGAGGATCTCGGCATAACGCTCCGGACCCAGCTCTTCTTCAATCGCCATATGGTTGTTGACGAAGAAGTGACGTGGCACATACAGCATGGGCAGCGCATCTGTGGTCCAGATACCGGTTTCATTGTTCACTTCAATTGGCATTTCGGGTGCATGTACTGACATTGTGATTCTCCTTTAACTTACCGGTTATGGCTTATTCGCCCCAGACGTCTTTCAGTACGCGCATCCAGTTGCCGCCCATTACCTTTTCCACCTGACGCGGTGAGAAGCCGTGACGCAGCAAGGCCTCGGTCAGGTTGGGGAATTCACCTATGGTACGGATACCCTCGGGGTTGATGATGTCGCCGAAACGGGTCAGACGACGGGCATAGCCCTTGTCGTGGGTCAGCCACTCGAAGAAGTTCTGATCATGGCCCTGGGTAAAGTCGGTCCCTATGCCGATGGCGTCTTCGCCTACCAGCTCCATCACATAGGCGATGGCCTCGACATAATCGTCGATGGTGGAGTTGATGCCGTTCTTGAGGAAGGGCGCGAACATGGTCACGCCGACAAAACCGCCGTGATCGGCGATGAAGCGCAGCTCTTCGTCAGACTTGTTGCGCGGATGGTCTTTCAGGCCGGCCGGCAGGCAGTGGGAATAGCACACCGGCTTCTTGGATTCGAGGATCACTTCCTTGGAAGTCTGGGCACCCACATGAGAGAGATCGCACATGATGCCGACCCGGTTCATTTCGGCCACCACCTCACGGCCAAAGCCGGACAGGCCGCCGTCGCGCTCGTAACAGCCGGTGCCCACCAGATTCTGGGTGTTGTAGGCCATCTGCACTATGCCCACACCCAGCTGCTTGAAGATTTCCACATAACCCAGCTGATCTTCAAAGGCATGGGCATTCTGGAAACCGAGGATCACGCCGGTGCGGCCTTCTTCCTTGGCTTTGAGGATGTCGGCGGTGGTGCGCACCGGACGGATCAGGTCGGCATGCTCCTGGTAGTAGCGGTTGAAGGCGGCAATGTTGTCGACCGTGCCCTGAAACCCTTCCCATACCGACACGGTGCAGTTGGCGGCGGTGAGTCCGCCACGACGCATGTCTTCAAACAGTTCCCGCCCCCAGTTGGCGATGATCAGACCGTCGATGACGACCGCTTGATTATGTAGTTCAGCTGCATGTTGCATAGCCAGACCTTCCTTGAATAAATGTGGCTGGTGGCATGGTGGCCACCGGATTCAAGGGCAGTCTAGCCCGGGGCTCTCTGGGCACACTGGCTAAAAGCGACGAGCACATAGCCAAAAACGTCACGCCCGACGACAAACTCCGGAAAGTAAAAAGCCCCGCATCGCGGGGCTTGTTGGATTAGGGGCAATGCAGTCCTGAGGTTACAAGGTCACAGAGGCAAAGGTGGGCTCGCCCCGCGCCATATCCAGCTGAATGTTCATCACCAGCTCCGACAATATCGGAGAGGCGGCCATCGGCTTGGGACTTGAACGACTACAGCGGTCATCTCGCGGTGGCACCCCGAAATTCTCCCGGTAACATTTGCTGAAATGAGGCGTCGACACAAAGCCGCAGGCGGTGGCGATGTCGATGATCGACAACGAAGTCTGGCGCAACAGTTGCCGGGCCCGCTTCAGCCGAAGGTTGAGGTAATAGCGGGAAGGCGAGCATTGCACATGGCGCTGAAACAGCCGCTCGACCTGGCGCCGGGACAGACCCACATAACAGGCCAGTTCGTCCAGGGTGATCGGCTCTTCCAGGTTGGCTTCCATCAGGGCCACCACCTCGGCCAGCTTGGGCTGGGCCGTGCCCACCATATGGCGCAGCGGCACCCGCTGCTCTTCCTGCCCCTCGCGAATACGTTCACACAGAAACATGTCGCAAATGGCGGTGCTCAGGGCGCTGGAATGTTCTTTTTCGATCAGGTGCAGCATCATGTCCATCGGCACTGTGCCGCCGCTGCAGGTCAGCCTGTCCCGGTCGATGCAATAGAGGGCGCTGCTGGTTTCCAGCTGGGGGAAGGCTTCCTTGAACGAGGCCATGTATTCCCAGTGCAGGGTACAACGATAACCGCTCAACACGCCGGCATCGGCCAGCAGATAGCTGCCAGTACAAACGGCACCCAGCTTGATCCGACGCCTGGCCAGCTGCTGCAACCAAATACGCAAGGCCCGGCTGCGGGCATTGACCACCCCTACTCCACCGCAGAGGATCATCATGTCCAGGTGACCACAATCCTGAATGCTGTGATCCGGGGTGACCAGCATGTGGTCGCTGGCCCGCACCGGAGATCCGGTTTCGGACAGCATCACCCATTCATAGAGGGACTGACCCGACAACTGATTGGCCATACGCAGGGGCTCGATGGCTGACGCCAGGGAAATCATGGTGAAATTGTCTATCAGTAGGAAACCGACACGTTGTGTTTGGCTCATTTCGCTTGCTCCTGGTCCCTGTACAACCGCTGTCGGGATCCCTGTTGATACGATGGCGTCTCGATAACGAGGTTCGAGCATTTACATTACAAATAATCACATTTGCGAAACATATACCATAGGCGGGATTTCGCAAACCCGATCATAGGTAATTTTCAGGCGTTCAGTGATAACTTGTGACGGAGCTATGATAATTCCGTCATTTTGACCGCACTCAAAGACTCGGTTGTCGCCGCCCTGCCCCCGCAAGAGCATGAAGACACAACCAGTTCCCTTATATTCATCAGTAAGACACAGCAAGATACGCGCCATTTTTCCACGCCCGAAAAAGATAAAAAAACCCTCGTCAAACAGGTGTTTGGCGAGGGTTTTCGGTGAAAAATCGTTACTTGTTGCGAGAATGCTCGGTCGAACGGCCGATACCGCACCAAACCGGGGCAGAGTTACCCCGAAAAACGTACAAAAATAATAAAGGAGGCTTTCGCCCCCCATTTATTTCGCTCAAAAGTTACGGTAAAAGTTACGACCAAAGGTGACGGTCAGGATACCGGTGGCACCTTTACCGTGTGTTCGGCGGGCACCGGCGCGTCGACCGTCACCGGCTGGGTGACGGGCACCTCCTGGTGCAGGGCACGGTACAGACCCCACATCATGATCAGGATAACGAACGAGAAGGGGAAAGCCGCAATAATGGCCGCGGTCTGCACTGCCTTGAGGCCACCAGCCAGCATCAATATGGCCGCCACCGCCGCCACCGCCATGCTCCACAACACCCGCTGACTGCGCGGCGGATGTTCGTTGCCCAGCGACAGTATAGTGGTCACCACCAGGGTGCCGGAGTCGGCCGAGGTAATGAAGTAGAGCGCCACCAGCAGGGTTGCCAACACTGAAGCCAGGGTGCCCATGGTGCCGCTATCCAGCAGTTCCAGAGTCACATACAGCGACGAGGTGACGTCTTCAGCCACCGCCGTCACGATACCGGCCTGGCCGACGGCCGCGACCGCTTCTCCGGCAGCATTGGTGACCGTATGGGTCAGCTCAAGATACAGGGCAGTACCACCGAACAGGGTCAGCCAGAGCAGGCCCAGCAGGGTCGGCACCAGCAGCACACCACAGATAAACTCACGAATGGTACGGCCCTTGGAGATGCGGGCGATAAACATACCGACGAAGGGCGACCAGGACATCCACCAGGCCCAATAGAATACCGTCCACCAGGACTGCCACTGACTGTCCTTGGTAGCATCGGTCCAGGTGCTGAGTGCGACCACATGGGTCAGGTAATCACCGAGACCCTGCACATAGCTCAGCAACAGGTAACGGGTGGGGCCGTAGCACAACAGGAACAGCAGTATGACGGCGCTCAACCACATGTTGGCAACCGACAGCCATTTCACGCCCCGGCCGAGACCGGACAGCACCGACAGGGTGGCAATCAGCGAGATCACCGCGATCAAAATCAACTGGCTGCTGGTGCTGATTTCCATGCCGAACAGGTGATTCAGGCCGGTATTGATCTGGGAAACCCCGAAGCCGAGGGACGTCGCCACCCCGAAGATGGTGCCGAACACCGCCAGGGTATCCACTGTGTGCCCCGCCCAGCCATACATGCGCTTGCCAATCAGCGGATAAAGCGCCGAGCGGATGGTCAGCGGCAGCTGCTTTCGGTAGGAAAAATAGGCCAGGGACAACCCCACCACCACATAGATGGCCCAGGGATGCAGGCCCCAGTGAAAGAAGGTCAGCCGCATGGCCACTTCGGCCGCTTCCGGCGTCATGCCTTCGGTAATGAAGGGATTACTCTGAAAATGATAGATGGGTTCGGCAATCGCCCAGAACACCAGGCCGATGCCCATGCCGGCGCTGAACAGCATGGCAAACCAGGAGAACAGGCTGTATTCCGGGCGAGAATCATCGGCTCCCAGGCGCAAACTGCCAAACCGACTGAAGGCCAGTACTACACAGAACACCAGCATCAACGACAGAATGGCAATGTAATACCATTTGAAATTGTTGATGAGATATCCCGATATGCCGTCAAACAATTTGGCAGCCGCATCTGGGTACAAGGCGCCTCCCATTACAAACAAGGTAACGATAATCATGGAACTGATCGTCGCCGCCGGGCTCATTCCTTTCAAAAGTCCATCTTTGGCTAACATAGGACAAGGTCTCCGTCGGGTTGATAAACATCTAGCGGCAGCGCGGGCCTAAGATCCTGAAGACCCGACGCTTTCCGGTACAACCTTTGCCCATAACGCTAGCTGGCTGTCGTTATGGGCAAAAGCCGGCCTCTATAACAACAGCTAAACCCCCGGTACAGTTTCCCCGATACGACATCCGGTTATGTCTGTGCGCCCTGCCAGCCACTGGCTGTTCCGAAAGCGACACCCGTGCCGGAAATCGGTTGCGGCAAGGCCGAGCCCCCTACAGGGGTCAGAAAAATATCCCACTGGAGCCGAATATACTGTGTTCCGGTGGTCGCCTGACGCCTATAGCTTGTCGATCTGGCCACATCAAGATGCGGGGGTTTCGCCTTAATATCGTTGCCAATGCTGTCGCGTGAACAGCGGTAACGAGGTAGGAGAACCCAACATGACGGACAACAGTGCCACTTTAGAAACCGCCGGCTACAGCAACTATCCGGTAAACCACCTTCCGCTCCGTATCGAAACGGGCCCGGACTCTCTGCGCCTGACCTGGGACGATGGCCACGAGAGCGAGTTTCATTATTTGTGGCTGCGGGACAATTGCCCCTGCCCGAGCTGCGTATCGACCCTGACCCGGGAGCAGATGTTCGAGATCTGTGATGTGCCGCTGTCCATCCGGCCTGTGGAGGCGCAGCTGGACGGGGGATATCTGCATATTCAGTGGGATGACGATGGCCACGTCAGTCGCTTCCACCCCGGCTGGTTGCGCAGCCACTGCTACAGCGAGCAGGCCCGGGAGGCACGGCAGTGGCAACCCGATATCTGGGATCGGGCCACGATCGAAACCAGCCTGCCCACCTATGATTACACCACCATGATGCAGGACGATGACGTGCTGTTGAGCTGGCTGCGCCAGTTGCGTGATGCGGGCATCTCCCTGCTACAGAACACGGATACCACCCCCGGTACTCTGCAGCAGGTTGCCGCCCGCATCTCCTTTATCCGGGAAACCAATTTCGGCACCCTGTTCGATGTGCGCTCCAAGCCCGACGCCAATACCGCCGCCTACACCAACCTGCGTCTGCCGCTGCATACCGATCTGCCCACGCGGGAGCTGCAGCCGGGATTACAGTTTTTGCATTGTCTGAACAATGACGCCACCGGAGGCGAGTCGATCCTGGTGGACGGCTTTCGCATTGCCCAGCACATGCGCGAAGAATATCCCGATGACTTCAAGGCCCTCAGCAGCCTGCCGATGGACTTCTACAACAAGGACCGCAACAGCGATTACCGTTTTCGCGGGCCGGCCCTGGTGCTCGACGGCCAGGGCACCGTAGTCGAGGTGCGTTTTGCCAACTTTTTGCGTGGCCCGCTGGATGTGCCGGCCGATCAGGTAGTACGGCACTATCGCGCCTACCGCACCTTTATCAGCCTGACCCGAGAGCCCCGTTTCCAGTTTGAATATCGTCTGTTGCCCGGCGACCTGCTGGTGTTCGACAACCGCCGCGTGCTGCATGCCCGTCAGGCGTTTGATCTGCAGCAGGGCCATCGTCATCTGCAGGGCTGCTATGTGGATCGTGACGAGCTGCTGTCCCGTATCCGGGTACTGGAACGTACTCTGTAATCTCCCCCATACAGGTTTGGGGATCAGGCTGCGCCACGGCGCCGCTGCTCACCGGGCGTCATGTCGAAATGACGCCGGTAGCTACGACAAAAACCGGATGCCGAGATAAAACCGCAGGCACTGCCGACCTCGCAGACACTCAGATCCGTCTCCTGCAGCAACTGCCGGGCCCGTTCGAGACGCAACTTCAGGTAGTAGGCCGATGGCGATGCAGCGAGATAACGCCGACACAGACGCTCCAGCTGGCGCAGCGAAATAAAGGCGCTGCTGGCCAGCTCTGCCGGGGTTAGTGGTGTTTCGAGGTGCTGTTCCATCAGCGCCAGCACCCGGATCAGGCGGGGATGATGGATATTGAGCTGTCGCGGCAGACCGATGCGTTGCCGGTCCGAGGGCGGGCGTATGCCGTTCTTGATGCACTGATCGCAAATCTGCAGCGCCAGCGCGGTGCCCGATTGCTGCTGGATCAGGTGCAGCATCATGTCCGTTGCGGCGGTGCCGCCGGCGCAGGTGATGCGGTTGCGGCCGATTTCGAACAGTTCCGGGCTGATCAGGATATCGGGGTAGGTTTCCTGAAACGCCGGTACGGCTTCCCAGTGCAGGGTAATGCTATGCCCTTTCAGCAAACCGGCCCGGGCCAGCAGGTAGCAGCCGGTATCCAGCGCCCCCAGCAGGCTGTCGCGCCGGTTCAGACGGCGCAGCCAGTCGATGAGCTCGCGGCTCTGATGGCGTTCGGGGTGAAAGCTGGCATTGACGAACAGGTTACGCGGTGTGTCGACGGCGTGCATGTCCAGATGCTGTTGCAGTGCCATCTGATTGCTGGCCACCACCGCCTGGCCGTTCTCGCTCAGGCACTGCCAGCGATACAGCTCCCGGCCAGCCAGCCGGTTGGCGATGCGTAATGGCTCTATGGCCGACAGCAGCGACACCATGGCGTATTCAGGCAACAGCAGAAAAGAGACGGTGATAACGCCGTCGTCATCGGGATGGAGTATGGGCGGGACGGGCGCGGGGCTTATCGCCGCCGTCCCGGTTGGTATGGATGCTTGCATATGAATTCCTGATACGGGCCTGCGCTGCGTGCAGTGAGTACAGCGCAGGCCCGGTTGGCGGCGTCAGTCCTTCTGGGGCTCCGCGGCTCTGGCCGCAGGGCTCCGGGCAGCAATCTGGCCCGACTCCTGCCACAGGGATTTCAGTACCCCGAAGGTCATGGCCAGAATAACCAGACTCAGGGGCAAGGCCGCGGCCATCAGCGCCGTTTGCAGGGCGCTGAGGCCCCCTGCCAGCAGCAGCACGGCGGCGACCAGGCCGATCACTATGCCCCATAATACCCGGAACAACTTCGGCGGCTCGTCATTACCCAGCGACAGTATGGTGGTCAGCACCAGGGTGCTGGAGTCCGACGAGGTGACGAACCAGCTCATCAGCAGGAACACCATCAGCGCCGAGAGAATCCAGCCCAGGGTACCTGTGCCGGCGATGCCATCGGAGCTGGCGAACAACGCGGCCGGCAGATTCCAGGCATTGACCAGATCGATCAGCCCGGCGTTACCGGGGCCACCCGCGGCGTTCAGTTCCTGCCAGAGCGCGGTGCCGCCGAAGATACCCAGCCAGACAAAGATCACCAGGGTAGGTACCAGCAGCACACCGAGCACGAATTCACGCAGAGTGCGGCCCTTTGAAATACGGGCGATGAACAGGCCGACAAAGGGTGCCCAAGCCAGCCACCAGCCCCAGTAGAATACGGTCCAGCCATTCTGCCAGCTGGCCGGGCCTTCCTCTTCGGGGAACCAGAGTCCCATCTGCACGAAGTTGACCAGGTAGTCGCCCAATGACTCGGCAAACAGGCTCAGCAGCCAGGCCGTCGGGCCGGCAAACAGGAAGAAGCCGATGACCAGCACCGAGATAATGATGTTCCACTCGGAGATTACCTTGATGCCGCGCTGAACGCCCGAGACCGCCGACAGGATGGAAATCACCGAAATTCCAGCGATCAGCACCAGCTGAGTGTTGATGCCCGGGTCGACGCCGATCAGCCGCTCCAGGCCCACCGACATCTGGCTGACGCCGAGACCCAGGGAGGTGGCGACGCCGAACACGCAGCCCAGAACGCCGAGCATATCCACCACATGCCCGATGGGGCCATAAATTCGATCACCAATAAAGGGATAAAGGGCCGAGCGCAACGCCAGCGGCAGTTTCATGCGATAGGCGAAATAGGCCAGCGACAGGCCGACGATGACGTAGACCGCCCAGCCATGGAAACCCCAGTGAAAAAAGGTGACACGCATGGCATCGACGGCCCGGTCGTGGCCGAGGGCGGTGGCGCCGGCCATATCGGCGTAGGGGTTGTTGGGATAGCCGAAGGCGCCGCTGTTATCGAGGTAGAAGATGGGCTCGGCGACGCCGAAAAACAGGATACCGATGCCGATACCGGCAGAAAACAGCATCGAGAACCAGGCAAAGTTGCTGAACTCGGGTCGGCTGTCGTCATCGCCCAGGCGAATGCTGCCATGGCGGCTGAAGACGATGTAGAAGCAGGTGGCGATCAGGAAAACCACCGTCACCAGGTAGTACCAGCCAAAGGTGGTTTCGATCCAGCTGCGGGCAGTTCCGAAGATACTGCTGGCCAGTTCGGTATTGAAGCCGGTGAAGAGCACGAAGGCGAGAACCAGCGCGGCCGAGGCCACCGTCATTCCCTTGTGCATACCCTTGAACAGGCCCTTGCGGGCCAGGACATCAGTCTTGAAAACCTGACTGCCACTGTCTGAATTTTGTTGTTCTATAGACATTCTGTTTGTCTCCGATAAGCCATAATACGGGTCCTTGTATTGCTCGATGGATCAACAGCCTCCTTAACGTTGGGGATAAGTAACAATGGGGCCTGATTCCTGCCCCATTGCGGGTGTTTTAGCGGCGGATACCCTTTTCGTCGCGGTATTCCTTGAGCGTCTGCATGATGCGGATCAGGCAGTCATCCCGTTCCTGGATCAGTTCGTTGATCGAGGCACCATTGGCCTGGCTCAGGCAGCCGGCTACCATATCGTCTTTGAGCTGCTGTGTCAGCTCGGGCGCATCCAAACGGGTCCATGGTTCTTTCAAGGATTCCTCGAAGTGATCCAGCAAGTGCGCCATGCCGCCCTGACCGCCGCCCAGGTGATAGGTCAGGCAGTGACCCATGATGGCCCAGCGCAGACCCGGACCATAGGCGATGGCCTTGTCGATATCTTCGACCGAGCATTCATTGTTGGCCACCATGTGCAGCGCCTCGCGCCACAGGGCTTCCTGCAGACGGTTGCCGATAAAGCCCGGCAGCTCCTTGTCCATCTTGGCGACCTGCTTCTCGATCGCCTCATAGAAGGCGGCCGTCCAGTCAACCACTTCCTGGCTGGTGCGCTCGCCGCCACAAACTTCGCAGAAGGGCACCAGGTAGGGCGGATTGAACGGATGGCCGACCACAAAACGATCGGCCTGCTGCTGCACCTCGACGGCCATCTCGGTCATGGCAAAACCCGAGGTGCTGGAAATAATCACCACTTCAGGCGGGGCGAGCCTGTCGAGTTCCGCGAACAGGCCGCGCTTGGCGTTGAGGTTTTCCGGCGTGCTTTCCTGAATCACTTCGACGCTGTTGACCAGCTCTTCCAGGCTGTCGGCAAAGCGCAGCCGCTGCGGGCTGGCGCCCTCGCGCAGGCCCAGTTTTTCCATGGTCGGCCAGATATGCTCCACCATCGCCAGCAGTTTTTCACGCGCATTGGGGCCCGGGTCATAGGCGACGACGTCCATGCCCATTCTCAGAAAATGCAGCGCCCAGGCGCCGCCGATAACGCCGGTGCCGAGCACGCCGGCCTTGGTGACTTCAGTTGGTAAAGGACGATTCATGGTATTTGCTCCGAATAGGGTTGGGTGTTGTGTCGTTGCAACAGGCGTTACTGGGTGCCGCGCAGGCGCAGTTTCTGGCGGGCCTCGCTGGGGCTGAGAATACGCGAGCCCATGTTTTCGACGATATTGACGGCACGCTCAACCAGTTGGCCGTTGGTGGCGAACTGGCCCTTGCCCAGATACAGGTTGTCTTCCAGACCGACGCGGACATGGCCGCCGAGCAGGGCTGACTGTGCCGCCCAGGGCAACTGGTTGCGGCCCAGAGCAAAGGCGGTCCAGTTGGTGTTGGCCGGCAGCATGTCGACCATGCCCTTGAGCAGGCTCAGCTCCGGCGGGGTGCCCCAGGGAATGCCCTGACAGATCTGGAACATGGCATTGTCGTCCAGCAGCCCTTCTTTCATCATCTGCAGCGCGAACCAGAGGTTGCCGGTATCGAAGATTTCCAGTTCGACGGTGACGTCCAGCTGCTGGATGCGGGCCGCCGCCTTGCGCAGCATGTCCGGGGTCGAGATGTACACCAGGTTGCTGTCGCCGAAATTGACCGAACCACAGTCCAGGGTGCAGATCTCGGGTTTCAGCTCTTCGATATGCACCAGCCGTTCGAGGCCACCGACCAGGTCGGTTTCCGGGCAGAAGGCGGTGGGGTTTTCTTCGGGGCCGATATAAAGATCGCCACCCATGCCGGCGGTCAGGTTGATGATCACGTCGCAGTCGGCGGCCCGCAGGCGCTCGCAGACTTCGGCGTACAGATCCAGCCGGCGGGAGCACTGCTTGGTTTCGGGATCGCGCACATGCATGTGGGCGATGGCGGCACCGGCGTTCCAGGCCTCGATGGCGGCATCGGCAATCTCTTTCGGGGTAACCGGCACGTAAGGGCTGCGGTTGGCGGTATCGGCGGCGCCGGTAATGGCGCAAGTGATGATGACGTCCTGATTCATGGCGATTCTGACTCCTGGTGTGTTTTGTTGTCGGGCCGGGGGCAGTAGCAAGGCTGCCCGGTGCGTCCGGCGTGCCATTAAAGTTACGCATGTCAGGGGATATTTTTTGCCTGCATGCGATTTATTTTTTACAAAATACGAACATTTTGGACAAATGTCGCGAATGGGCATGAGGTATCTGATTGCGCCAGATGAGCCGGAGCTGCCTTCAGCAGCACCGGCTCCGGGAAGTGGTCTCGGGCTTAGTCGGTGATCGTCTCGCCAAGTTGCCGTGCAGGCTTGTCGCCTCTGAGGCGCAGAAAGAAGGCGGTACCGACGGCGAAAATACCGAAGGCAACCGGAATCGCCGCCACCGAGATGAGTGTCAGAATGACCTTGAATGTGTCGCCATCCAGCCAGTTGATGACGATGGCCAGGGAGGCCATGGCAACGATCCAGAAAGCGCGGGAACGCTCTACCGTGAGCATTTCGCAGACCAGCCCGGCGGAGTCCGCGCTGGTAACGAAGAACAGCAGAATGTTGAGCGCCAGTATGGCCGAGAGGACACCATACTCATCGAGGCTGGCCATCAGTGTAAAGACGTCCTCGGCGCCCGTTTCGAGCCCGCCCAATCCGAAGACGGTAAACCACAGACAGGAGAACAGGCTCGGCACCAGCATCACCCCTATTACCAGCTGACGCAGGGTTCGCCCCTTGGAGATACGGGCGATAAACACCCCGGTGAAGATAAACCAGCCGTACCAGGACGCTTCGAAGGCGTAGAGCCAGTCGGCGAGCCAGGCCTTGCGTTCCGGGTCGCCCAGACCGATGTCGGTGGCCATGGCCGGGTAGCTCAGCAGGTATTCGGGCAACAGTCGGCCGAATGTCGACAGGATTTCGCCCGGGTTGGTCAACAGGAAGACGCTGACCATGAGGACTATGGCGAGCAAGGTATTGTAGTTGCTCAGCCACTTGATGCCGCGATTCAGGCCGGAGGCACTGGAGGCGATAGCGAAACCGGTCAGCACGACGATGATCAGAGTAGGACTGACGTCGAGCCCCAGGAATTGCATCAGGCTCTTCTGCAGTGGCTCGGCGGCGTAGGAAAAGGTAAACGACAGGCCTATGACCGTCGAGACTACCAGGCTCACCAGATTAAGCTTGCTGAGAAAGCCGCCGCCTAACAGGCTCTCGGCGGGCTTGGCGATATTCAGGTTATACATGGCATGAGCGAATATGACGCCGATGGCCAGATACCCGGCCCAGGCCAGCAAGCCCCAGTGATTGAAAGCGTAAAGCAGAGCCTGATCGCTGCTGTTCCCCGCTTCGACGTGATAACGCGGTTCCAGCACACCCCATGTAACCAGGCCGATACCCATGCCGGTGGAGAACAGCATTCCCAGCCAGCTCAAAGTCGAAAATTCAGGGGAACCCTCACCGAAACGCAGGCGTCCGAGCGGCGTCAGCATCAGGATCACAAACCCGACCGACACAAGGAAGACGGGATAGGTAAAGATGAAGCCGAGATTGCCGATGACGTTGAGCTTGATGGTATTGAGCAGGGCCTGGAAGGGCCCGGGTGCCAGGGCGGCGAAGCCGATGAGGGCGATGATCATCACTATGGTGGCGATGGTGGTACTGAAGTTCCGTTTCATGAATATATCCCTTGTGTTGTCGTAATTGCTGTTATGAACCAGAAAATGCTCGTCGTTGTTCGGGTCTCCTTGCTGGATAATAAGATGCTCCGGTTGGCAATGAATCTGAAAAACGGCAAGGGTCGGTCAGCCCAGCCGATCCCCAAGGGCCCCGCAAAACCGCTGCCAGGCCTCCGCCATGTCGGGCAGCGACTCGCGGGCATGCAAACAGCCGTGCAACATGTTGGCAGCCAGGTGATAACCCACGTCGGCGCCGCCTTTTCGCCAGGCGGTGACCGCATGTTCCAGGGGAATAGTCAGAGGATCCCGTTCAACCGCCAGCACCTCCACGCATTCGGCGGGAGGATAAAGGCCATCGCCGGCGGGGGCGTCCTGTTCGATCAGTGGCCAGGCCGCCAGTACCTCATCACGGCTGAGCAGCGGAGCATCGGGTCCGAGCGTTGACGGTGTCGGGACGCCCACCAAGGGGTAGATCAATCCCAACACAGGGACCTTTATGGCATTGGCCACAACATCGAGGATCAGTCGGGCACCGGCGCTGTCACCCACCAGCGCCACGGGGGCCAGGGTCTCGAACACCCTGCGGCAATCGTCCATGGCACAGGCATAGCGCGCTTCCGGCATCAACCGGTAGTCGATGCTGATAACCTCTCTTTCCAGCGCCTGAGCCAGGCCCTCGGCAATGCCCTGGTGACTGTCCAGCGAACCCAGGCTGAAACCGCCGCCGTGCACATAGAGAACCTTGCCCGGCCGGCAGCGTGCGGGCCGGTAACGGCGAACCGGCACGTCCTCGATGCGGACGTCGCTCAGTGCCATGCCGGCGGGGCGCGATGGGGCGAAGGACGAGCAGAGGGCGTCATAGTGACGGCGGGCCGCGGGAAGCGACATGTCGTTCATGGCGTCCAGGCCGCTTTGGAACCGCTGTTCGAAGGTAGCAATATCCATACTGACATCTCCTGTACTGGGCGGTCGGCCATACTGGAAGTTTCGTCTTGCTCGCTATTTTCAGGGTTTTGCCGAATGACCGCCCGGAAGTAATGATGTGATGGCACACCATAGAGTAACGATTACGTTACTCGTTTGAGAACTCTAACTCTGCCTAAATCCGACTATGTATTGACCAAAAACGAACAATCCTGCGCATTGTCGTAAATGGATACGAGATATCTGTTTGCGTCAGCAGGCCGGGGGCCAAGATCATGCTCCGCGTATCCTCCGCATTTAACTTGCCCGACGTCGCCGGGCCTTCCGGCTGAAACGGCGGCTGCATTGGCAATCAGATGATTAAGCAGATGGGAATAATGGTGACACCGGCTCAGCGTTCGCGGCTGGGATTCTTGTCAAAGCGCTGCTGGTAGCTGCGGGTAAAGTGGGACAGGGAAGCAAAGCCGCAGGCGATGGAGATGTCGGTCACACTCTGGCTGGTTTGCTGCAGCATCCAGCGAGCCTGATCCAGGCGCAGGTTGCGATAGTAGGCGCTGGGGGTCTGCTGCAGGTAGTGACGGAACAGACGCTCAATCTCCCGCTCGGATAGCTGCAGTTGGGCTGCAATTTCGCTGATGCGCAGTGGCTCCTCGAGGTTGCGCTCCATCAGCTGTACGGCCTCTACCAGACGGGGGTTGCGGCTGTCCAGGCGCTTCTGCAGCGAAGTGCGCTGAGGGTCGCTGTGGGCGCGCTTGTGGGTGTAGATCAGTCCATCCGACACCATGGTCGCCAGGCCATTGCCGTGCTGGGTATTGATCAGATAAAGCATCATGTCGAGACCCGACAGGGCGCCGGGACACGAGAAGCGGCCCCTGTCCACCACTAGCAGTTCCTGTACCAAATTGACCCGGGGAAATGCCTCGGCGGTGCTGTCCAGGTTTTCCCAGTGCAGGGTTGCGCGGTAGCCATCCAGTATGCCGGCGGCTGCAGCAATATAGGCGCCGGTGTCCTGGCAGCCAATATCGGCGCCGTGGCTGGCCTGCTTGCGGATAAACCCCAACAGCCCGGGGGTAATCCGGGCATGGGGATCGTAACCGGAACAGATAATCAGGGTATCGCAAACGGCAAGGTCATGGATGCCGGTGTCGCTCATGATGTCCAGGTCGTCGCTGCTGCGCACCGCCCCGCCCTGCTCCGAGATCAGTTGCCAGCGGTACAGTTCACGGTTGCTGCCGTGATTGGCATGACGCAACGGATCCAGCATGGCCGTCAGGCCGAACAGCGAAAAGCCGGGCACCAGCAAAAAACCAATGTGCTGAGGGTAGCTGTGGGGACGATCTCCAAACATGAGTTCACTCGGTCCTTGGGTGTACGGTTGTTTTCAGGTATCGGTCTGCAATCGGCGATGTGCCCTCCTCCACCATCTGTTGCTTTGAGGGGCTAATAATAGGCGGATTCAGGCAAGTTGTTCAGGAAATGCGGGGTAGTATTGTCCAAAAGGTACCCTGGTGCAATCCTCACAAGAGACTGAAAATGACAACTGAACTCAAGGTATTTGACGGGCCAGTCCTGCCCGAATGGATCGATTACAACGGCCATATGAACGACGCCTGCTATGTGCTGGTGTTCAGCCGGGCCATCGACGAATTTATGCTGCAGATCGGTATGGATGAAGCATTTCGCACCGAATACCAAGTATCCATATATACGATGCAGAGCATGGTGCACTATCTGCGGGAAGTGAGTCTGGGCGAACCCTTGCAGGTGGAGGCGCACCTGCTCGAAAGTGATGCCAAAAAGCTGAGAGTCTTTTTCACCATGCGCCACGGCGACAACGGCACCGAGCTGGCGGCGATGGAAACCCTGCTGCTGCACATGGACATGGCAGCCCACCGCGCCGCGCCCATGCTGCCCGATACCGCAGCGCGGGTCGAGGCCCTGCAGCAGCGCCAGGATAGCGCCGACTGGCCGGCACTGGCCGGACGCAGCATCGCCCTGACACGTCCGCGCAGCTGAATGTCAGATCCGAATCCACAGAACAGCCTGGTATTTCACTGAAATCCGGGGGCTTGCCGGAGCACGATAATTCATAAACAAAACCAAAAAATACCCAAGAAAAACAAACCTAATAAATACCGGCATTACACACTGTTGCCGATGTGAACAATCGGCAGAGCTACGGCATCGCGTGAACGGTACCACGGGCGCAATCCCACAAGGACAGGACGGGGAAGATGACGATGAACAGAGTACTGTGGCAACCTGATGCGGAGCGAGTTGAACGCAGCCAGCTGCACCGATTCATGCAACAGGCCGGCGAGCGAGCCGGTGTAAATTTCGTCAGCTACGATGCGCTCTACCGCTGGTCAGTCGATCAACCGGAGGCGTTCTGGTCGCTGGTCTGGGATTTTGCCGGGGTGCAGGCAAGCACCCGGGGCAAGCAGGTACTGGTTGATGGCGACCGGATGCCCGGCGCGCGCTGGTTTCCCGAGGCACGGCTGAACTACGCCGAAAACCTGCTGCGCTTTCATGACAACCGGCCGGCGCTGGTGTTTTGTAACGAGGCCGGCCGGCGCGACAGCCTTAGTTATGCCGAACTGCACCGGCGGGTGGCGCAGGTAGCGGCAGGCTTGAGCCGCGAAGGTGTGGTTGCAGGCGATCGGGTAGCCGGCTTTGTGCCCAACGTTATCGATACCGCCGTTGCCATGCTGGCCACCGCCAGCCTTGGCGCCGTCTGGACGGCCTGCTCTCCCGACTTTGGTCTCCAGGGCATCATCGACCGCTTCGGTCAGACCACTCCCAGGGTGCTGTTCACCACCGACGGCTACCTCTACAACGGCAAGAGCTTCAACTCGCTGGAGCGTCTGGCGCAGGTGCTGCCGCACCTGTCGGCACCCTGCCAGCTGGTGGTCATGCCCTACCTCGATGCTGCGCCTGATCTGAGCCCGGTGCCCGACGCCGTGCTGCTTGATGACTTTATCGACCTGGCGGCGATCAACATCGAATTTACCCAGGTGGCCTTCGACAGTCCGCTCTGTATCCTCTATTCCTCCGGTACCACCGGGGTGCCCAAGTGTATCGTCCATGGCGTTGGTGGCACCCTGTTGCAGCACCTCAAGGAACATCAACTGCATACCGACCTTGGGCGTGAGGACACCCTGTTCTATTACACCACCTGTGGCTGGATGATGTGGAACTGGATGCTCAGTGGCCTGGCCACCGGTGCCACCCTGGTGCTGTTCGACGGCTCCCCCTTCGCACCCACGGCAGAGGTGCTGTGGGATATAGTGGAGCAGGAAAAGGTCACCGTCTTCGGCACCAGCGCCAAATATATCGCCGCCCAGGAAAAGGCCGGCGTCCGACCGGGCCAGAACCATCGGCTGGATGCACTCAGAACCCTACTGTCCACCGGATCGGCCCTCACCCACGAGAGCTTCGAATATGTTTACCGGGAGGTCAAACGCGATCTCTGTCTGTCGTCGATCTCGGGCGGTACCGACATACTGTCGTGCTTTGCCCTGGGCTGCCCGATTTTGCCGGTGCATGCCGGTGAGCTGCAGTGCCGAGGGCTCGGGATGGCGGTCGAGATCTGGGACGATGGCCGGCCGGTGGTAAACGGCAAGGGCGAACTGGTTTGTCGCCAGCCCTTTCCGGTCATGCCGATCGGCTTCTGGAACGACAGCGATGGCCACAAGTACCAGGATGCCTATTTCAGCACCTTCGACAATGTCTGGGCCCATGGCGACTATGCCGAGCTGACTCCCGGCGGCGGCGTGGTCATTCACGGCCGCTCCGATGCGGTGCTCAATCCGGGTGGGGTGCGGATCGGTACCGCCGAGATTTACCGTCAGGTCGAAAAGGTCGAGGCGGTGCAGGAAGCCGTCGCCATCGGTCAGCGCTGGCAGGATGATGTGCGGGTGGTTCTGTTTGTGGTGCTCAAACCCGGATACAGTCTGGATGCGGCACTGGAACAGGAGATCCGCCAGACCATTCGCAGCAATACCACACCACGCCATGTGCCGAGCAAGATTATCCAGATGACGGATATCCCCCGCACCCGGACCGGAAAACTGGTGGAGCTGGCGATTCGCAGCACCGTCGAGGGGCAGCAGGTTAAAAACCTGGATGCACTGGCCAATCCCGAGGCGCTGGAAGGATACCGGGATTTACCGCAACTGAGGTGCTGAACAATATACCCGCAATCGCATTGCCAGCATAAAAAGGGGCGCCCGAAGGCGCCCCAATAGTTACGACTTCGCCCTTTATTCTCTCAGACGAAACCAAGCAGCCGCGGCAGGAACAGCGATACTTCCGGCACAAAGGTCGTGATTATCATCACCGGCAGGGCGACGAACGCCATCAGCGCCAGCGCGGGCTTGACCGTTTTGTGAATCGACACCTTACCGATGCGGCATGCCATGTAGAGGATCGGCGCCACCGGGGGGCTGTTCGCACCTATCACCACCGAGCAGGCCACGATCGAGGCGAAATGCACCGGATGAATGCCTGTATCAACCATCAATGGCAGGAACAACGGTGCCACCACCACCGTGACCGAAACGTCGTCCATTATCATGCCGGCAAGGATCAGAAACAAATTCACGGCAATCAGGATCAGCAGGGGATTCTCGATCAAGGTGCTGACCAGCATGGTCAGGTCCTGCGGAATCCGCTCCGACGCCAGGATACGGCCGATCATGAAACTGAACAGCAAGATCAGGATCACGGTGCCGGTCGTTTCCGCCGCCGCCACCACACTGCGGGCGAAACTCTTAAGATTCAGATCTCGGTAGATAAAAAAACCAATCAGCATCGCCGAAAACGCGGCCACGGCCGCCGCTTCGGTTGGCGTGAAGACGCCGCCGTAAATGCCACCGAGAATGATGATCGGTAGCGACAGGGCCGGAAACGCCTTGATCGCCGCCCTGCCCTTACCCGGCAGTGGTTCGAGACCGTCCCCGGCCGCACTGCTCAGCTCATTGAAGAAGCGCCCGACGCCGAAACGGTTGGCAGCGATCAACCCCAGAATCAACAGGATGGCAGGCCCTATCGAGGCGGCGAAGCAGGCAGCGACCGACTGGCGCGTGACCACCGCAAACAAAATCATGGTGATCGACGGCGGGATCAGGATACCGAGCAGCGACGAGATCCCGAGCAACGCCGCTGAATAGCTGCGCGGGTAGCCGCGTTTTTCCAACGGCTCGATCATGATGGTGCCAATAGAAGCTACGGCGGCGGTGGCCGTCCCGGCGATGGCACCGAAGATGCCCGAGGCCATGATCATCGAAGCACCCATACCGCCACGGCGCTTGCCGATCATCACCTCGATGAAGTCGACCAGGCGACGGGCGATACCGCCGCTTTGCATCAGATAACCGGTGAGCACGAACAGGGGCAGCGCGATCAGAATTACCGAGTCCACCGAGCGGTAGCCCTGCAACATCAGCGTATTCAGGTTGACGTCAAAAATGTACACCAGATACGCCAGTACGCCGGCAAACGACCAGGCCACGGGCACGCCGATGATCATCATAAGTAGCAGCAGCCCGATAGCAATAAAACCTTCCATTTCAGTGTTCCTCTTTCAGCTGCCGGGTTCCGGAGTGCAGAATACCGGTTACGGAACAAAACAAATCGCGCAGCGAATAACAGCTGCAACCTATGGCAGCCAGCATGATCGATGCCTGCGGCAGCCAGAGCGGTATATCTATGCCGGGAGTCGACTGCGGACGGCGCATCCCCCAGGCCAGCATTCGGTAAGCCAGTACGACAAAGAACAGACAGATCACGAAGGTGATCAGCGAAACCAGCGCCTTGTGCATCAGCTTGAGGCGATGATCCGAAATTTGCAGCTCGACGAAATCCACGACGAGGTGCTCGTTATGACGGCTGGCGATCAGCGCACCGAGCATGTAGAGCCACATTCCAAACAGCATGATCAGCTCCAGCAGTCCGACAACGGACCAGCCAAATACATAACGCGCCAGTACCAGGAACAGCATGAGCCCGACCACCAGCATACTGGACATGAAGGCGGCCGCTTCCAGCAACCACCCGATACGGCGATCCAGCGCGTAAAACAGTCTGCCGATCATCTTTTTCCACCTCTGAGCAAATCGACCCGCAACGCGGGCCGATCATATTGAAACGGTGTGCCTGTCCGGTTAGAGCGGAGAGGCGTTATTGCGAATGGTGTCCATGATCTCGGAACCGACTTCCTTGTCCATCTTTGGCCAGACCTGCTCACGGGCGGCTTGGGCAAATTCGCGGAGCTGCTCGTCGCTGGGCTCGAAATACTTGATGCCGGCCTCCTGAGCCTTTTTGATGTAGTACTCATCCTGTTCCTTAGCGGCCTTGAACTGCTCGTTCATGATTTCGATCGCCGCTTCGCTGACGACCTGCTGCTGCGCTTCGGTCATGTCTTCCCAGACTTCCTGGTTCATCGACAAGATGCCGGTCATGAAAAAGTGTTTGGTCTGCACGTAATAGTCGAGGGAATCACGAAAGTACTCGTAATCCCAGTAAATCACGTTGCCGGCCTCACCATCAACAACGCCGGTCTGCAGCGCTGTGTAGACTTCGCCCCAGTCGATGGCAGCGGTCTGGTAGCCCAGCGCCTGCATTGTCTGGGGTGCCGGATATACGGTCATGGTACGCACCTTGAGGCCGTCCGCGTCGGCGATATTCAGCGCATACTTGCCACGCGTTCCCACACCGTTGAACCCTTCCGGCCAGGGTCCGAAGAACTTCAGGCCGATATCCTGATAAACACCACCGAGCAAGTTGTTGACCCAGCCACCCGGGCTGTAGGCCTCAAGCGCTTCCTTCCAGGACAGGGTCATGTAGGGGGTGTAGATCACGCCAATACGCTTGTCGTAGGAGGTCATCGGCCAGTTCAGCATCACGTCTACGTCGCCGGCCACATGCAGGTCGAATACCTCCTGCTGGCCACCCAGTTCGTTCTGATAATAGATGCGGGTTTCGATCTCGCCGCCGGATTTCTGCTCGATCAGCTCTCCCCATTTTTTCAGGGCTTCTCCGGCCGGCGAGCCTTGAGTACCGGAGTCGGTGGCCAGTTTCAGGGTAAGAGCCTGGGCACTGGTGCTGGCCAGGCAGGCGACTGTGATGGCGGAAGCCAGCAGGGTTTTCAAATTGAGTCCGATCGTCTTCACTTGGTTACCTTCCCTTTGTTGTGCGGCATTTGTTGTGCAGCATTAGTCGAATGCGCGCGAGCACACGCAGACGGTGTACAAATCCTTTTGCAGTTCGCAAACGGTAAAGCGGTACTGGTCGCAAGCAAGCAGGACAGACTCTCCGGAAGACCATCCGTCTCGGCTGCTGCGTTGGTTGCGGTGCTATGCCCATGCTACAGGCTCGTGAATATCTCATGGTCCCGATAGCGACAAAAAACCGGCGAAACCAGGTTTAATTGCGTCATGACCCAAATAGCTTGCCTGATTACGACATGACAGGCAGCGGGCTATTGCCGGGCGGAAACCGACTGCATAGGCTGTAGCGTTGATGAACCGAGGAGGACAGCACCATGATGATTACCGAGCTTATCGATCAGGACGATTTTCGCGCCCAGCTGCAGGCATGGGGACTTGAGGGGGCAAAGCAGCTGTCACTGGTGGAGTGCAGTCACCAGCTGAGTGAGGCGCTGTCAGGTCCGGAGCAGGAGTTATGGCAGGAACGGCTGGCATCGCTGCTGGCCAAGAGGGAACTGTTGCATCCCGAGGTACAGGCTATGCTGGACGCCAGCATGAAATGACAAGGGGGAGCCGATGGCTCCCCCTTTGAGTCAGCCTTATTCGGGCAACTCGACGGACAGGGTCTGACCGGTGGCGTGGTCGATAAAGGTATCGGAATACCAGTCGATGAAGTTCACCACTCCGAATTCATAGGTGGGCGAATAAGGACCCGGTTCGTAGGCCACTGAATTAATGCCCCGCTGGTTTTCTTCGGCCAGGGTTCTGTCCTGGGCATTGGTGGCATCCCATACCCGGCGCAGTTTTTCCACGTCGTAGTCAACGCCTTCCACCGCATCCTTGTGCACCACCCACTTGGTGATCACCTTGGTCTTCTGCGGGCCCATGGGCACCACCTGGAAGGTAACCAGGTGATCGCTCTGACCATGGTTCCAGGAATTGGGCAGATGCAGGATGCGCAGTGAGCCCAGCTCCCGGTTTTTGACCCGACCCAGGGTCTTCTCGCAGGCATGGCTGCCGTCTATGGTCATGGCCACCTTGCCTTCGGCCAGCGGCATCCGCACCATGCGGTTGCGCAGGCCGAACGACACATGGTGATGGGGAATGTTCTCCGCATCCCACTGCTCTCCCATACGCGCCACATGAGCCTTGAAGCTGTCGGTGGCCCGGGGATCCGTGGTGTCGTCAAATTCCAGCAGGGTATTGAGCAACTCGGGATGAGAGCCGTTGCAGTGGTAACACTCGCGATTATTCTCGATCACCAGCTTCCAGTTGGCATCCTCGACGATTTCGGACTGCACCGCCACCTTGGCGTTTTCCAGATCGTAGGGTTCGAGGTAACGCTCCAGCTCCGCCAGAAAGTCATCTATCTCGGGCGGGTTGTCGGCCAGGCTGATGAAGATATAACCGCCGGCGGTCCTGGTATGCACCTGCTTCAGCGGAAAGTCGGCCTTGTTGAAGCTCTCTCCCATGTCATTGCCGGCATAGATAAGGTTGCCGTCCAGTTCGTAGGTCCACTGGTGGTAAGGGCAGACCAGCTTGGCCACCTTGCCTTTTTTATGAGTACAGAGGCGCGAACCCCGGTGGCGGCAGACGTTATGAAACGCCTGAACCCCCTGCTTGTTGCGCACTATGGTAATGGGGTTTTCACCCACCTCCAGAGTCATGAAATTACCCACTGTGGGGATCTCGCAGGTCAGGCCGACAAAAAGCCATTCCTTGCAATAGATCTGCTCCATGTCGGCGGCAAAGACGTCGGGGCTGTTATAAAACGCCTGGGGGAGTGAATAGCCGGGACGACGCTGCTGCAACATCTGCACTGCATCACCCAGGCCGGGGGCTGTGCCTAACAATGCGGTGTTGATTTGCTCCATGTTTGCTGCTTCCTTTGCTGTTGATATTGAGCCGTGTGTCCCTGCCACCAAAGCGGGAACCCCACCGTTAGCCCCATTCTCACCAAGGTCATCATCTTGTGGTTGTCTGAAAACGACCCGGCTACAGATGATTTCCGACCTCCCTGCCCCTGCTCCGCCCAATATCCGCCTGCTCATAAACAAAAACGGGGCTGGCAGGTATCTGCATGTCGTTTCTGGACAATCGGCAACGGCCAAAGTGCACAAAAATGCGGGCATAAGGATAATCAGGCGAAGCCCAGACGGAGAACAGCGATGAATCAGGATTTTATCTCACCCATCAATACCCAGACATGGAGCAACGGGCGCCATCCGGTACGGTGCGTCCGGGTCATACAGGAAACCTGGGACGTCAGGACCTTCTGCTTTACCGCAGAAAGCCCCCTGCTGTTCTTCTTCAAGCCCGGGCAGTTCGTTACCCTGGAGCTGGAAATAGAAGGACAAACGGTGATGCGCAGCTACACCATCGCCTCTTCTCCTTCCGTGCCCTACAGCTTCTCCATTACCGTCAAGCGGGTACCCGGCGGCGAGGTGTCCAACTGGCTGCACGACAACCTGAACGAAGGGGACGCCCTGGCGGTGCATGGTCCGGTCGGCAACTTCAACTGTATCGACTTCCCCAATGACAAGGTGCTGCTGCTCTCCGGTGGCGTCGGTATCACACCGGTGATGTCCATGGCCCGCTGGTGGTTCGACACCAATGCCGACGTGGACATCCACTTCGTGCACAGTGCCCGCACGCCCAAGGATCTGGTGTTCTACCGGGAGCTGCAGCACATGGACTCGCGGCTGAACAATATCCACCTCAGCCTGATCTGCGAGCGCACCGACATCGGCGAAACCTGGAGTGGCTTCAAAGGCTACCTGAACGGTTCCATGCTAGCCCTGATTGCCCCGGACTTCATGGAGCGGGAAATCTTCTGCTGTGGCCCCAACCCCTATATGCGGGCGGTGCGTACCCTGCTCCAGAACAGCGGTTTCCCGATGGAGCACTACCACGAGGAAAGCTTCGGCGCGACTCCGGTGGACGTGGCCGAAGATGTCGAAGAGCAGGCCCGCGATGCGGTCGAGCTCGCCGAAGAGCTGGAGCGTACCGAAGACCGGCTGACGGTGTCTTTCCAGGACAGCGATCTGCAGGTAGAGATAATGCCGGGCGAAACGCTGCACAGCGCCGCGGCCCAGGTGGGCCTGCACATTCCCAAGGCCTGCGGCATGGGTATCTGCGGCACCTGCAAGGTGCAGGTGGTGAAAGGCGAAGTCACCATGGACCACAATGGCGGCATCACGGATGAAGACATCGCCGACGGTTATGTACTGAGCTGCTGCAGCGTGCCCCAGGGCAATGTGGAAGTGGCGTTCTGACCTCAGGCGGGCATCTTGAGTTGTTGAATTTGAGTTTGAATGTGAGTGAATGAAGGTCGGTCCACTTTGCTGGCCTGGGCGGTATGCCCAGGCCAGCTTTTTTATGGGCCCTGATCGGTGGGTTACAGGCTCGATACCCTGGTTAATACCGGTCACATTAAACAAATGGTCTATTTAATTTCTGTATCAATGTCGGACAAAGGGTCTGCTCCACCGACCCGCTTCAAGCACATCCATGTGACGCTCAGCACATGACATCCCTGTCATGTGATGGTCGGTGGAGCAGATCCCTTTGTCCTCCTTGATGCTACAGAGTCGCCTGTTGGCCTGTCTGCGGACAACTCGGTATTCCAGAAGAGGCAACAGAGAAGGCTCCCACGACCGTGACATGCCATGGCCGAAAAATGCTCCTGCCGTTTCGGCATTCCCACCATCCCTGGCGGTCAGATGGCATGTCCGAGCTTAGAGGGGGCGAGCTTGTCTCGCCGTGACGAATGATTTCAGCCTGACCGAACATCCGGTGAATGTTCGCAGCTGGCGGACATCGTGAGTGTCATTCCCTGTAGCGTGTCGAGGGAGGCGGCTCTGTTGCCTCTGGTCTGGGGCCTCAATATGACCAAATCATTACTGGGATTGGTATAAGATGCCGTCACCCTCGCGAAGGCGGGGGTCCAGGTCCAGTGCGCCCTGCAAACGACGCTCGGTCTGACGGTTTAGTGCCACATGTTCTGGGTTCACCTTCGCGGGAACGACCATAGAGAGCTCGCAGGACTGACGATAGAAAATCCAGGTAGCTTTACTGCAAGATAAAGGCCGCCATTCGGCGGCCTGCTTCAGATGGGAATATAGCGAGAAGTGTGGCTATTAAGCCTTATCAGCGGCGGTGCTCAATGAAGAAGACGTCTGATCCAGGTTACCCAGCTGACGGCGGCGGCGCCAGAGCAGCATGGTGATCAGGGCATAGAGACCAATCACCACCAGCCCTATCCACTCTATCTTCAGCGGCGTGAACTGGAACAACAGCACCAGGCCGAACATCAGGGTCCAGTTAAAGGCCACATAACGCACCGGTCCCAGCTTTTCCGCCTCGATACGCAGGTTGGTGGTATACAGACGGATCAGCGAGTCCAGGGAGTTGATCACGAAGATAACGCCCACCACCACCATCGCCAGGTTCAGCAGGCCGCCGATGGCCAGAGCCTGTTCGAAGTGCAGATACAGCACGGAGAACCAGATGGCGATGGGAATGGAGGGCACCACCAGCATGGAAACACAGAGCTGCCAGGCCTTGAGTCCGCCAGAGAACCGGGCCACGAACTGACCGATCATGATGCTCCAGGAAAACCACCAGAACAGATAAAAGGCATGGTAATCGCTGATGGGCGTCACAAACTGATGGATATTGGTAAAGTACTCGCCGATACCGGCCACGGTATTACCCAGCCCCTGTACACCCGCTCCGGTATTCATCCACATGGCGGCAATCAGGGCGATAAACAGCCAGGTCGAGGCCACACTCAGCACTTTCACATAACGCACGTCCGAGCTCGACCACACCGCCGCCAGTACCACCAGCGCCACCAGACCGTAGGTCATGGCCGGCGTTATGCCTTCGATGTAGCTGGGCAGATAACTGAGAAACAGGAAGCCGGTGAAGGCACAGGTACCAATAATCACCAGGTTGTTGATCAGCTTGACCAGCGGCAGCTCGAACAGCCGGACCCTGGGCTCGATCAGCACGAAGTAAAAGGTAGTCAGGAAGTAAAAGCCCCACACCAGAAAGCCCCAGAAACCGAACTCGATGGCCAGCGGATTGGCGAAGCCGTATTCGGCTTCACTGGCATACACCGGAAATTCGGTCAGCGGAAACATGATCAGGCCCACGTCCAGGCCGGAGGTAAACAGAATTGCGATAAAGGTAAATAAGGAGGTGGGCATATCGCCCTTGCAGCGACGATTCCCGTAGCGCAGCAGTATCACCGCCGACGCCAGCAGGGTAAAAATAATTGCAACCGATAACACCATTTCCATGGAAAATCCTCTTTTGTTGGTTCCATCAATCAATACATGCCCGCAGGCATGGTAACCATCCACTTGTTCCTTGTTGGCCTCCATCGTTAATTGATTGAACGATCAATCAATACCTAACTGTAGAAGCAGGAAAGAATCGAAACGTGCTCATTGCGACCTTCGTCATGTCTGTTCGCGACAGGGGGGGGTGACTACAGCCTGATGGCCAGGGTGAGTACGATAAGGGAATGGGGATAGGATGGGGATAGGATGGGGATAGGATGGGGACGGCGTCTGCCGCCATCCCCGTGTGCAACCGGTTAAGCCCGGCGCGCGTCGGCCGCCGGCACGACGCGGTTATAAACGGTTTCGTCCAGCTCGTTTTCGCTCTTGCCGATCAGTACGGAGACCATGAGATCACCGCACACGTTCACGCTGGTTCGGGCCATGTCGAGGATACGGTCGATACCGGCCACAATGGCCAGACCTTCCAGGGGCAGGCCCACCGTGGTCAGTACCAAAGACAGCATAATCAGGCCGGCACCGGGCACACCGGCAGTACCAATTGAGCCCAGAGTAGCGGTCATGATGATCAGGATATAGTCGGATGCAGCCAGATCAACGCCAAAGGCCTGGGCCACAAACACGGCACAGATGCCCTGATAGAGGGCGGTGCCGTCCATGTTGATGGTCGCTCCCAGCGGCAGCACAAAGCTGGACACGCCCTTAGACACGCCCATTTCCTCGCGGGCCGCCTTGATGGTGGCCGGCAGGGTGCCGGAGCTACTGGTGGTGGTGTAGGCCACGGCGGCCGGATTGATCAGCCCCTTCAGGTAGCAAACCGGATTGAGACGACCCAGCATGCCGATCATGCCGCTGTAAACCACCAGCACATGAATCAGCGAGCCCACGTACACCAGAGCAATCACCTTGATCAGCGGCAGCAATACCTCCAGGCCATATTTGCCCGCCACCCAGGCCATGAGGCCGAACACGCCGTAGGGAGCCAGCTTCATGATAAGCTCGGTCAGCTTGTACATGCCCTCGGCCAGGCTTTCAAACAGACGAATGGCCGGCTGCGCCTTCTCGCCACACAAGGTCAGGGCAATACCGAGCCCCAGGGCAAACACGATAATCTGCAGTATGTTGCCCGCGGCCATGGCGCCAATGGGGTTTTGCGGGATCAGCGCCAGCAGGGTGTCTACCATGGACGGTGCTTCTTTCGCCGCCACCGGATCGGTGATGGTCATGTTCATGCCGGCACCCGGAGTGAACAGCAGCGCCAGCGCCAGGCCAATGCTGATGGCCACCGCCGTGGTGCCCAGATAGAGCACCACCGACTTGAGGCCAATGCGCCCCATCTTTCGGGTATCCTGCATGGAGGTCACGCCCACCACCAGAGAGCAGAATACCAGCGGCACGATCAGCATCTTGATCGCATTGATAAAGAGCGTGCCAATCGGCTTTAACAGCTCGGCGTCCGGACCCATCACGCTGCCCGTGATCACGCCCAGAACCATGCCCACCAGAATCTTTTTCCAGAGCGCCAGCCCGCTCCAAAAGCCGGTACGGCCCTGCTCTACTACTGTCTGTTCCATCTGTTCCATCATCTGTTCCTTGTTACTGATGTCGAGGTATGCAGCCGGACACGGCCATACTCGGCGCGGCCCGGACCATCGGTATCTGGCGTTCACTCGCCAATCCCTGGGAACATAAAAGCAAGGGCCGTGCCAGGTTAAAAAAACAATCAAGTAACTGTTTTTTAATTAATTTTTAATAAAACCCGGCAGACGCAATAAAACGGAAGGGGTATAACCAGGGTTATGGAAGGGATCGCAATAAAGTAATAAAGTGCTGTTTGATCAAAAAGATAGGTGGTTCAACCCGGGTTATAACCTATCGCCCGGGTTATAGGGGTTTCAGGCGTCGTCGGCAGCGGCTTTTTTCAGCCTCTT
Organism: Oceanisphaera arctica; assembly: GCF_002936955.1. Classification (GTDB taxonomy): domain Bacteria; phylum Pseudomonadota; class Gammaproteobacteria; order Enterobacterales; family Aeromonadaceae; genus Oceanimonas; species Oceanimonas arctica. The sequence goes on from NZ_MPZM01000024.1 coordinate 33,314, forward strand.
GCTCAGCGCCGGCTGGGAAATGCCCAGCAGGCGGGCGGCGAGTGACTGGTTACCCAGGGCGCGGCGCATGGCTTCGGCCACCAGCAGATCCCCCACCTCATTCAGCCTGGGCAGGGTCGGCATCTGGCTGAAGGGATCGGGCTCGACCTCGCCTTCCTGTACCGGCGGCGTATCCTGCTGGCCCAGGGCCTGACGGAACACCTCCATCGACAGCATTCTCGACTTGTGCCGGCTCATGGCGTCAAACGCCAGCGCCCGCAGCTCCCGCACGTTACCGGGAAATGCATAATTGGCCAGCAGCACCGGCAGCTCCCTGGGCAGGGTGGGCACCGTTTTGCCCAGCTCCGCCGCCGCCTCGGCCAGAAAGTGCTCCAGCAACAGGGGAATGTCTTCCTTGCGCTGGCGCAGCGGCGGAATCTCCACCTGGTGCGTGCGCAGCCGGTAGTAGAGATCCTTGCGGAAAGTGCCTTCCTGCTGCTTGCGGGCCAGGTCCTGATGCGTGGCCACCACCACCCTGGCGCGAATGCGCTTGGGCCTGTCACTGCCGAGGGGGTAATACTCTCCTTCCTGGAGCAGCCGTAGCAGCTTGACCTGGGAGCTCTGGCTCAAATCACCGATCTCGTCCAGAAACAAGGTGCCGCCCGCCGCCTGCTCAATCATGCCGGCCCTCGCCCGGTCGGCGCCGGTAAAGGCACCCTTGTGATGGCCGAACAGGGTATCGGCAAAGACATTGTCGTCCAGCCCTGCCACGTTCACACTGACCACGGGCCCGTTGCGGTTGCTCAGGGTATGAATGGCATGGGCAATCAGCTCCTTGCCCACCCCGCTCTCACCACAGATCAACACCGACTGGCTGCTGGTCGAAATTGCCTCCAGGTACTGAAACACCGAGCGCATGCCCTTGTCCCGGGTAATGATGCCGGCAAACACCTCGGGCCGCTCCAGGGTATCGGTAAGAAATCGCCGGCGTATTTCCTGGTTTTCCAGTCGCATTTCCTGACTGGCAATGGCCCGGCGAATGCCCCCGATCAGACGGTCTTCTTCCGTGGTCTTGACGAAATAGTCATAGGCCCCGAGACGAATACAGTTCACCGCCGTTTCCAGCTGGTTCAGGCCGCTGACGATGATCACGGCGATCTCGGGGTATTCCTCTACTATTCGTTGCAGCAGAGTTTCACCCGACAGATGGGGCATCGTCAGGTCCAGCAGCACCAGACCAATGGGCTCCCGGGCAATGATGTCCATCACCTCCCGGCTGTCTTCACAACGGTAAATATGATTAATACCGCCCCGGCGCTCCAGAGCGATGCTGAGGCTGCGCAGAAAAGGGACTTCATCATCCACCAGCAGAACGCCGAAACCGGGATAGAAATTGCTCTTGATCACTATGGGGTTCCTTTGATCACGGGAAGCGTCAGGGTGGCGCGGGTTCCCCTGCCCGGCTCGGACTCATACTCCAGCCGGCCGCCATGCTCCTGCACTATGCCGGCAGACACGGACAAACCCAGCCCTATGCCGCCCTGCTCGCGCTTGGTGGTAAAAAACGGATCTTTCAGCCGGGACAGGTTGTGGGGCTCGATGCCCTCGCCCTGATCGGTAATTTCAAGGTACAGCTCGTTGCTCTGGGCCCTATGCCCGGTGCGAATGAATATGCCCTGCTCCGGGCTGGTGAGGGCCTGACAGGCATTGACGACAAGATTGATCACCACCTGCTCAATGCGCTGGGCATTACCCCTGAAACGGGGCAGCCCCGGTTCGCAGTGCACCTCCACCCGCTGGCTGGACTTGCGAATGGTATTGTCGACCAGACGGATCACGGTGGCCACCAGCTGGTTGAGATCCACAACTTCGGTCAGCTCGGCCGGCCCCTGGCGGGCAAAATCCCGCAGATCATCCACAATGCGCCGAATGCGGCCGGCACTGGCCTGCATGTCGTCCAGCATGGCGGGAAGCTCTTCGCGCATGCGGCTGTAGGGCAACCCGGCCAGGTAAAAATCGCCCTGCTCCTGATATTGAGTCTCCAATTGCTCTTCCAGATCCTCGAAGGCGTCTTTCAGCACCGGCAAATTCAGCAGCAGCAAGCTGCTGGGGTTGTTGATCTCGTGGGCCACCCCCGACACCAGTATGCCCAGGGAAGACATCTTGTCGGCCTGTATCAGTTGCTGATGCTGCAGTTCCAACTCCTCACTGCGCCGGGCCACTTCACGGGCCAGCATGCGGTTCCAGACCACGATGCCGCCCAGCACCACCAGCAGCACCGCCGACACCAGGGCGGCGGCCAGCCCGATTTTCTTCCAGGGCCAGCCGCCCTGCTCCAGCGGGCCCAGCCACTTGTCGTAGATTTGCTGATGGCGGCCGGTGTTCTTGAGAATGGCCAGCCCTTCGCTGAACCCCGCCAGCAGTGCCTCGTTGCCTTTGGCTACCGCATAGCCATAGCGCTGGGGTCGAAAGGGCTGACCCACCGGCACTATGTTGGACAGCTCCAACTCACGGCCCAGATACAGCCCCGGCAGGTTGGCGACCAAGGCATAGTCGTGCTTGCCCGACGCCAGCAAACGCAGCCCGATGGCATGGGTATCCACCAGCACAAGCCTGGCGCCCACGTCGTTGTGCAACAGGTGGTCGTGCATAATGCCGCCCCGTTGCACAATCACCTCCTTGTCACGCAGGTCGGCCAGCTCCCGGGCCTCGCCCTCGCCTTTTCGGGCAAAAATGGACTGGTGCACAATGGCGTGGGAAGGCGAAAACCCGTATTTGTCGGCCCGCTCGCTGGAAAACACCATGCCCTGCAGGGCATCCAGATCGCCATCGGCCAGGGCCTGGCGCATGCGGTTCCAGTCGCCCAGGCGAATGTCGACCTGCATGCCCATCACTTCCGCTATGGCGCGGGTCAGCTCCACGTTGTAACCGTCAGCCTCGCCGTCCTCATTGAGAAACTCATAGGGAGGGTAGTCATGATCTCCGCCCACGCGAATAATGCCGTCATTGCGCGGCTCCGCCGCCATGGCGCCGCTCAGGGCCAGCAGCCACAGCAGAGCAACAGACAGCAGGCCTGGCCCCATAAACAGGTTCACTGTTCCGGCTCCGACCGGCCGTAATTCTGCTCACATACCCGCCAGAAAGCTTCGGCGGTGTCGGACAGGGGCCGGCTGCAGCGATAGAGGCACACATTGAGGGGCAGCCGCCAGCTGCCGCCGCCGCAAATCACCAGAAAGCCCTGACGCAGTTCTTCCTGAATGGCAAAGCTCGGCACCCAGGCAATGCCCATGCCCTGCATGGCCATCACCTTCAGACTGTCGGCCAGGGGGGATTCAAACGACTGGCGCAGTGTGACCGTGCGCGGTCGGCTGCGCAACAGCCGCTCCACGCAGCGGCCGAGGAAAATTTCCCCCGGGTAGCCCAGATAAGGCAGGGTGGCCCCGTCGGGTGAGTCCAGGTTGAAAATGGGCTGCCCTTCTTCGTCTGCCCGGCACACCGGCACCAGTTGCTCTGTTTGCAACTCAAAGCGATGAAACTGCTCCGAAGCCAGACTGGAATCTTCAAAGGCCAGCAAAAAGTCACAAATACCGTTTTTCAGGGCCTGCACGCTGTCATCCACATTGGCCACCAACTGACGGGTGCCGATCCCGTCCAGCTCCTGACGAAACGACTGCAGAAAAGCGGGAAACAAGGACAGCGACAGGGTGTGAGACACGGCAAAGTCGATGGTGTGGGCGCCGCGCTGCTTCATGGATCGCAGGTGGCTGATGCTGTCGGCCAGCTGAGTGACCAGGTTGCGCGCGGTAATGCGAAACAGCCGCCCTTCATCGGTGAGCTGCACCGGCATACTGGTTCTGTCTACCAGCTCGCAGCCCAGGGCAGCTTCCAGTGCCCGAATGCGCCGGCTGAAGGCAGGCTGAGTCATGTGCCGCTCCCGGGCGGAGCGGGAAAAGCTCTGGGTATGAGCCAGGGAGAGAAAGTCTTCCAGCCATTTTGTTTCTATGTTCATGCACCCGCCCTTGGCTCAACCATCCGTTGCTCGCGGTCATCTGCTGACCGGTTTGGGCCGCATTATATCATTCGGCATCGTTTCTCTGGGCAATATTGCGCCATGCCAACTCCGTATCGGGTATAACGAACCGGCATAACTGCTCCATCTCATTGATATAACGCACCCTCTTCATCTGTTATGCAGGCTGGGCATAGCGGGTACTCAAACGGCATTATCGGTGCCGTGACCGGTTGTTTTAGGCTGCAAAAAACAGCCTGGAGACATTCTTATGAGTTCCCTTATCGGCATACTCGGCGGCATGGGCCCGCTGGCCACCGTTGACTTCGTGACCAAAATCATCAACCAGACCCCGGCCACCCGGGATCAGGATCATCTGCCGCTGCTGGTGCACTCGGTGCCCCAGATCCCCGATCGCACCGCCTGCCTGCTGGAGAACAAGGAGTCCCCTCTCAAGGCCCTGCTGCAGGGGCTGAACACCCTGATCAGCGGCGGCGCCGGCTGCATTGCCATTCCCTGCAACACGGCTCATTACTGGTATGAGCCACTGGCTAAGGCGAGCAGCGTGCCCATTTTGCATATTGCCCGGGCCTGCGCCGAGGCGCTGGCACAGGAAAAGGTCACCTCCGTTGGCCTGCTGGCCACCGACGGCACTCTGAAGGCCGGCTTTTATGCCAGGGAGCTGGCGGAGTCTGGCATTCGCCTCACCATCCCAGAAGCGACGCTGCAGCGCCGGGTGATGGAGGGCATCTATCTGGTCAAGTCCGGCTCCGTTGAGCAGGGCGCCCGTTTACTGGACGACTGCATGGCCGAGATGCTGGAGCTGGGCGTGGATCGGGTGATTCTGGGCTGCACCGAAATTCCCTTTGCGCTGGATACCATTGGCTCGGCCCATGCGAGCCTTGGCATGGACGCCACCAAAGCCCTGGCAGCCGCCTGCGTGCAGTGGCACCACAATCGGCAAATGGCGGTGGCTGTGGCTGTGGCGGCGTAATAATACCGCCGCCATGGTGATGGCAAAAAGTGCTCAACGTCTGATAACAATGCCGTGTTTTACTCACTGTCATACCGGGCTTAACCCGGTATCTGCCTGTCGCGAGATCCTGACTTTCGTCAGGATGACGACCTGAACACATGATGAACCCGATTGGTATAACAGCCAGGGCATCGCTTACACCATCAGGCGACGCAGGGCGCCACCATGGATGCCGGGCTGAGCACCGCCGCCAGCTGCTCTTCACTGAGCAATTGCTCCTGGCGCACCAGCTCGGCCACGGTGGCACCGCTCATCAGTGCCTGATTGGCGATGCGGCTGGCATTGTCGTAACCGATATGGGGCACCAGGGCGGTGATGATGCCGATGCTGTTGTGCAGGTGGGCGGCACACTGGGCCTCGTTGGCCATGATGCCGCGCACACAGCGGGTATCCAGCATGCGAATGGCCTCGCCCAGCATACGGCTGGAGTTGAGCAGGTTATAGATGATCAGCGGCTCCATGGCGTTCAGCTGCAGCTGGCCGGCTTCGGCCGCCAGGGTAACCGCCATATCGGCACCAATGACCTGAAAGGCAGTCTGGTTCATCGCCTCGGGGATCACCGGGTTCACCTTGCCGGGCATGATGGACGAGCCGGGCTGCATGGCGGGCAGCTGAATTTCGCCAAGGCCGGTGCGCGGGCCGCTGGACAGCAGACGCAGATCGTTGCTGAGCTTGGACAGCTTCACCGCCAGCCGCTTGAGCACGCTGGAGAAGGTCACAAAGGCGCCCATGTCGGAGGTGGCTTCCACCAGGTTGTGGGCCAGGCTCACCGGCTGACCGGACACTTCGGCCAGATGGTTTACCGCCAGCGCCGCGTAGTCGGGATGGGCGTTAATGCCGGTGCCAATGGCGGTACCGCCCAGGTTCACCTCGCATAGCAGCCGGCAGGCGTCGTCGATGCGGGCCTCTTCTTCCCCCAGGTTGACGGCAAAGGCCTCGAACTCCTGACCCAGTGTCATGGGCACGGCGTCCTGCAGCTGGGTGCGGCCCATTTTGAGAATGTGGGCAAACTCCCCGGCCTTGGCCGCCAGGCTCTGCTGCAGCCCCGCAATGGCCTGCTTGAGGGGCTGGGCGGCAAACACAATGGCCAGCCGGGCCGCCGTGGGATAGGCGTCGTTGGTGGACTGGGAGCGGTTCACGTCGTTGTTGGGGTGCAGCTGCTTGTATTCGCCACGGGCATGGCCCAGCTTGGTCAGCGCCAGGTTGGCGATGACTTCGTTGGCATTCATGTTGGTGGAGGTGCCCGCCCCGCCCTGAATAAGGTCCACCACAAACTGATCGTGCAGGGCACCGTTCATGATGTCGGCGCAGGAGGCATTGATGGCTTCGGCCTTGTGGGGCTCCAGCTGGCCCAAATCCCGGTTGGCCCGCGCGGCGGCGGCCTTGACCATGGCCAGGGCGTTGATCAGCTCGGGAAAGTGGCTGATGGGCACGCCGGTAATGGTGAAGTTCTGCTGCGCCCGCTGGGTTTGAATGCCGTACCAGGCCTGCTCCGGCACCGGCTGTTCACCCAGTAAATCCTTTTCGATACGTGTTTGCATTGGTTACCTGCTCTGTGGGAGTTGTGCTGTTCAGAGCCCTATTACAGCAATTCACGCGCGTACTTAAAATTTGACGCACTGTCTCAACCTGATGCTGACTGGCGCACTAACTACATCATAAAGCGACTGTTGCACCCTGTTGCAGCAAAACAACGTTCGGTATACTGACCCCCAGTTTCATGGAGCCTTTATGCACCAAGACTTTGCCAAAAACCTGCGTCTGCTCTGCAGCTACTACAAGTCGGTAGCCGAGGTATGTCGCCGGCTCAAGATCAACCGCCCCCAGTTCAACCGCTACCTGAGCGGCCGCTACAAGCCCTCTGCCCACTGCCTGCGCCGGCTGTGTGACTTCTTCGGGGTGGAAGAGCATGAAATACTGATGCCCCACAGCCAATTCGAGCTGCTGATCCAGGTGCGGCCCAAGCCGCAGATAGCAGAAGAGGCATACCCTGAAACCGAGCACATGAACCTGCTGCAGGCCAACTCCCAGGGGCTGGAAAAGTATCTGGGCTATTACTTTGAATATCACTATTCCATGGCCTTTCCGGGCAAGATATTGCGCAACCTGCTGTGCCTGGAACGCCGGGGCAACGGGGTGTATTACCAGCGCACCGAACGCCTGCAGCAGGCTCCGGGAGAACGGGTATATCACAGCAAGTATCTGGGCATGGCCCACCTGCTGTCGGACCGCATTTTTCTGGTGGATTATGAATCGCTCACCGGCAACCAGATCACCCAGACCATATTGATCCCCACCTTTAAAAGCCGCGTGGGCCGGATTAGCGGCCTGCGTCTGGGCGCCTCCGCCAGCGGCGAGCGCATTCCCAGCTGCACCCGGGTGGTGCTGGAATATCTGGGCCGGCAGGTGGACATTCGCCGCACCCTCTCGCTGTGCAGCACCTTTGACGCCGACAGCGGCCAGATCTCCGGCACCATTCTCAACGCCATCGGCAACGACATGGCTCCCCATGAACACCACTTTCGGGCCAGGCATTCTTTCTGACGGACAGTATGGGTCGGCATGCCAGCGGCCCGGTGTTTTCAATGTGATTGATATAACACAGCTTACAATGGAGTTTTATATGCAAAAGACCGAATTTCTGGGTTACCTGAGCGTCGAGTTTCAGGAATATTGTCAAATCCCCTCTGAGGATATTCAGGAAAAGCAGGAGAAGAAACAGTTCATCAATGGATTGATGAAGGCAGCGCGCATTTTTGGGGTCAGTTTTGATGAGCTGACCGCCGTCGTCAAAAGCGAGCAGCCTGATGCCGGGCCTTCATTTTCTGTCTCAAGCCCCGAAGATATTATTAAGGTGCCTGCATACATACGTCACGGCATCGATATCACGTATTAATGTTACTGCTTTCAGAATGGTTCATCATAAAAAACGCCGGCTTTCGCCGGCGTTTTTGTTTCATTCTCCCTACTCAGACTGCCCCTGCCCCGCGTAGGTCAGCTGCTTTTCGGTGAAGGCTTCGAAACTGCGCTGCCAGTCCGAGAGGATCTGGTCACTGGTGCCGCTGACCTGCACCGCCGTTACCTTGTATTCCGGGCAGTTGGTGGCCCAGTCGGAATTGTCGGTGGTGATCACGTTGGCACCGCTGTGCGGGAAGTGGAAAGTGGTATACACCACCCCCGGCTGCATGCGCTTGCTCAACCTGGCCTTCAGCACCGTATTGCCGGTGCGGCTGGCGATGGTCACCGGCTGGCCGTCCGCTATCTGCCGCAACTGGGCGTCATGCGGGTGGATTTCCAGCACGTCCTCGCTGTGCCAGACGTTGTTGTCGGTGCGCCGGGTCTGGGCGCCCACGTTGTACTGACTGAGGATACGCCCCGTGGTCAGCAGCAACGGATAGCTTTCCGACACCTTCTCTGTGGTGGGAATGAATTCGGTCACCACCATGCGCCCCAGGCCGATGGGGAAGCTGTCGCCGTGCATGATGGGCATGCCGTCGGGATGCTCGTCGTTACAGGGCCACTGTATGCTGCCCAGCTCTTCCAGCTTGTCGAAGCTGACGTTGGTGAACGAAGGCGTCAGGCTGGCGATTTCATCCATGATCTCGGAAGGATGATCGTAATGCATGGGGTAGCCGAGGGCATTGGCCAGCTCCATGGTGACTTCCCAGTCTTCCTTGCCCGCCAGCGGCGGCATCACCTTGCGCACCCGGTTGATGCGGCGCTCGGCGTTGGTGAAGGTGCCGTTCTTCTCCAGGAAGGTGGAGCCCGGCAGGATCACATGGGCGAACTTGGCAGTCTCGTTGAGGAAGAGATCCTGTACGATAAGCAGCTCCAGCGAGCGCAGCGCCGCCTCCACATGATGGGTGTTGGGATCCGACTGGGCGATGTCCTCCCCCTGCACATACATGGCCTTGAATTCACCGTTGATGGCGGCATCGAACATGTGCGGAATACGCAGCCCGGGCTCGGCGTCCAGGCTGACGCCCCAGGCTGCCTCGAACCGGTTGCGGATCTGATCGTTGTTGACCGGCTGATAGCCGGGCAGCTCGTGGGGGAAAGAGCCCATATCGCAGGAGCCCTGCACGTTGTTCTGGCCCCGCAACGGGTTGACCCCGACTCCGGGCCGGCCGATGTTGCCGGTGGCCATGGCCAGGTTGGCGATGCCCATTACCATGGTCGAGCCCTGGCTGTGCTCGGTGACACCCAGGCCATAATAGATGGCGCCGTTGCCGGCGGTGGCATACTGGCGCGCGGCCCGGCGAAGGGTCTCGGCCGGCACGCCAATCACGTCCGCCATCTGCTCGGGAGCATGACGATCTTCGGCAACAAAGGCGCGCCAGGCGCGGTAATCTTCCGGATCACAGCGCTCGGCTACGAAGGCTTCGTCTTCCAGCCCTTCGGTAACCACCACATGAGCCAGGGCATTGATCAGGGCCACGTTGGTTCCCGGGCGGATCGGCAGGTGAATGCCCTCCCCCGCATGAGGCGTGTCCAGCAAATCAATCTCACGGGGGTCGGCCACGATCAGGCTGGCGCCTTCGCGCAGACGTTTGCGCATCATGGAGCCGAACACCGGGTGGGCATCGGTCGGGTTGGCGCCGATCACCATGATGCAGTCGGCTTCCATCACGGAGTCGAAGTCCTGGGTGCCCGCCGACTCGCCCAGGGTCATCTTGAGGCCATAGCCTGTAGGGCTGTGGCAGACCCGGGCACAGGTGTCGGTGTTGTTGTTGCCCAGCGCCGCGCGGATCAGCTTCTGCACCAGGTAGGTTTCTTCGTTGGTACAGCGGGACGAGGTAATACCGCCCACACTCTTGCGGCCATGCTTGTCCTGCACCTCGCGCAGCCGGCGGGCGGCAAAGTCGATCGCCTCCTCCCAGCTGACCTCGTTCCAGGGCTCGTCGATGGACGCCCGGATCATCGGCTTGGTCAGCCGGTCCTTGTGGGTGGCATAACCGAAGGCGAAGCGACCCTTGACGCAGGAATGACCATGGTTGGCACTGCCGCCCTTCCAGGGGGTCATACGGATCACCTGAGTGCCTTTCATCTCCGCCTTGAACGAGCAGCCCACACCACAGTAGGCACAGGTGGTGATCACACTGTGCTCGGGCTGGCCATGATCGATCACCGACTTTTCCATCAGGGTCGAAGTCGGGCAAGCCTGCACGCAGGCGCCGCAGGACACACAGTCCGATTCAACGAAATTGGTGTTCTTGCCGGTGGAGACCTTGGAGTCGAAGCCCCGGCCTTCGATGGTCAGGGCGAAGGTGCCCTGCACCTCGCCACAGGCCCGCACACAACGGGAGCAGGCGATGCACTTGCTGGGGTCGAAGCTGAAATAGGGGTTGCTCTCGTCCTTGACCGCCTCCAGGTGGTTCTCGCCGTCGAAGCCGTAGCGCACCTCGCGCAGGCCCACGGCGCCCGCCATGTCCTGCAGTTCGCAGTCACCGTTGGCCGGGCAGGTCAGGCAGTCGAGGGGATGATCGGAGATATACAGCTCCATCACGTTGCGGCGCAGTTTGGCCAGCGCCTGGGTCTGGCTGCGTACCACCATGCCCGGCTCGACCGGCGTGGTGCAGGAGGCGGGATAACCACGCCGCCCTTCTATTTCTACCGTGCACAGCCGACAGGAGCCAAAGGCTTCCATGTTGTCGGTGGCGCACAGCTTGGGAATATTGATGTCGGCTCTGGCCGCCGCGTGCATCACGGAAGTGCCTTCGGGCACAGTGACCTCGACACCGTCTATGTTCAGGGTGATCAGGTTTTCCGACAGCCGGGCCGGCGTCCCGTAATCCTTCTCGGGATAAAAATGTTCAACCATCTTTTACGCCCCCTTCGAGTCGTTGAAATCTTCGGGAAAATACTGGAGTGCGCTCTTTACCGGGAACGGCGTCATACCGCCCATGGCACACAGAGAGCCCTGGATCATGGTGTCGCACAGGTCTTCCAGCAATTCGATATTGGCGGCCCTGTTGTCGTTGGCGATGATCCTGTCGATCACCTCGACGCCGCGCACCGAGCCTATCCGGCAGGGAGTACACTTGCCGCAGGACTCCTCGACACAGAACGCCATCGAGAACCGGGCCTGTTCGGCCATGTTGACCGTTTCGTCGAACACCACCACGCCGCCGTGACCGAGCACGGCACCGATTTTGGTGAAGGACTCGTAATCCAGCAGCACATCGAACTGCTCCGGTGCCAGATAGGCACCCAGGGGGCCGCCCACCTGCACCGCACGTACCGGTCGGCCGCTGCGGGTGCCGCCGCCGAATTCATAAATCAGGTCACGCAGGCTCTGGCCAAACGCCAGCTCCACCAGGCCGCCCTGTTTGAGGTTACCGGCCAGCTGGAACGGCAAGGTGCCCTTGGAGCGTTCATAGCCGTAATTGGCATAATAGTCGGCACCCTCGCTGAGAATGGCGGGAATGGCAGCGAAGGTCAGCACGTTGTTGACCACTGTGGGCTGACCGAACAGACCGACAATGGCCGGCAACGGTGGCTTGGCGCGAACCATGCCGCGCTTGCCTTCCAGGCTTTCCAGCAGCGAGGTTTCTTCACCGCAGATGTAGGCGCCGGCGCCGAGCCGCACTTCCAGCTCGAAGCGGCGGCCACTGCCGACAACATCGGCGCCCAGAATACCGGCGGCATAGGCCCGCTCGATCGCCTGGTTCAACAGCTCATGGGCCAGCGGGTATTCTTCCCGCAGGTAGATGTAACCCTGGGTGGCGCCCACCGCCAGGCCGCCGATGATCATGCCCTCGATCAGCATGTAGGGGTCGCATTCCATCACCATACGGTCGGCAAAGGTGCCCGAGTCGCCCTCGTCCGCATTACAGACGATGTATTTCTGCTCGGCCGGGGTGTCCAGCACCGTCTGCCACTTGATACCGGTGGGAAACGCCGCCCCGCCCCGGCCGCGCAGACCGGAGGCTTTCACGCTGTCGACCAGCTGCTGGCTGGAACGGGTTATCGCCTTGTCCAGACCCTTGAAGCCATCCAGCGCGCGATAGTCGTTCAGCGACACCGGGTCCGTGATGCCGATACGGGAGAAGGTGACCCGCTGCTGCTTTTTCAGATAGGGAATTTCTTCGGTCAGGCCCAGGGCCCGTGGGTGCTCGACGGCACCGCGCTCGAAGCCGGCGTCGAACAGGGAGGCGACGTCGTCCAGCTCGACCGGACCGAAGGCATAGCGCCCTTCATCGGTGGCTATCTCCACCAGCGGCTCCAGCCAGAACAGGCCTCGGGAGCCGTTACGGACCAGCTCGATATCCAGGCCACGCCGTTCAGCCTCGCGCCGGATCAGGGTCGCTACCTCGTCGGCGCCCAGCGACAGGGCCGTGGTTTCATAGGGAACATAAACTCGCAGCGTCATTATTTCAGCTCCAGTTTGAAGGTGGTCAGCTCATCCACCAGCCGATCGAACTTGGCCGGGCTCATGCGCCCCTTGATCTTGTCCCCCACTCTAATGGAGGGACCGGTGGCGCAGTTGCCCAGGCAATAGACCGCCTTCAGACTGATGTCCTGGTTCGGGGTGGTCTGGTCGAAGTCGATGCCCAGCTTTTCCCGCACATGGCGTTCAAACTCGCGACTGCCCTGGGCCTGACAGGCCTCGGCCCGGCAGACCTCGATGACATGCCGGCCCGGTTTCTGGCTGCGGAAATAATGATAGAAACTGATCACACCGTGCACATCGGCCGCGGTGCAACGTAAATGAGTGGCCATCACCGGGATGGCGGCATCGGGTATATAGCCGAACTGGTCCTGGATACGATGCAGGATGGGCAACAGCGCGCCGGGTTTGTGTTTTATCGAAGTCACTATTTGTTCGATGGTTTCAAGCTCTTCGATACTGTCAAGAACGCCTGCTTGAGTCTCATCCATATCATCAACCTTGTAAAAACGGTCATGCCGGCTTGTCTGTATCAACCGCCATGAACAGTACTGTCTTGTCGGCCGCTCCTGGCCGGATGCAAAACATGCCCTCCACCGCAAGATGGAAGGCATGCACCGGTCAACCCTATCCTTTACGCCGGAACCATTCCATGGGGGTCGATCACAAATTTCTTCGCTACTCCGCCGTCAAATTCGGCATACCCCTGAGCGGCCTGATCCAGGCTGATGACCTGCACGTTCACCGCATCGGCGATCTTCACCTTGTCGAACAGAATCGCCTGCATCAGTGGCCTGTGATATTTCATTACCGGGCACTGACCTGTGTGAAACGAATGGGACTTGGCCCAGCCCAGGCCGAATCGCATGCTCAGGGCACCCTGTCTGGCGGCCTCGTCCACGGCACCCGGATCTTCGGTGACATACAAGCCGGGAATACCAATCTGGCCGCCGGCACGGGTCAGGGCCATGGCCGAGTTCAGCACGGTAGCCGGTTGCTCCTTGCCATGGTCACAGCCGCAACCGTGCGCTTCAAAGCCGACACAGTCGACGAAGGCATCGACTTCACGCTCGCCCAGTATCTGTTCAATCTTGTCTTCCATCGACCCTTCTTCACGCAGATCGATGGTCTCGCAACCGAAGCTGCGGGCCTGGGCCAGACGGTCCGGGATCATGTCGCCGACGATGACGCAGGCCGCGCCCAGCAAC